>CAXXYG010000018.1:0-429560 GCA_963666575.2 Prolixibacteraceae bacterium | reverse complement strand
CACCTTATTCCAAAACAACTTGATAACCATGGATTGAAAAAAGAGGATGTTACTTTCTCGAAAGATGTTATAGAGTTAATCGTAGAGCATTATACGCGTGAATCGGGTGTTAGGGAATTAAATAAAAAAATTGCAAAAGTAATCCGCCGGATCACCAAAAAAATTGCCTTTGAAGATTCATACAATAAAAAATTAACAAAGGCTGATATAAAAGAATACCTGGGTGTATATGAATTTACAAAAGAAATTTATCAGGGTAATGAATTTGCCGGTGTGGTAACAGGCTTGGCCTGGACCGCAGTTGGTGGCCAAATATTATACGTTGAAACAAGCCTTAGCAAAGGTAAGGGGGCACTTACATTAACCGGCAACCTGGGCGATGTAATGAAAGAGTCGGCTATGCTCGCGCATGAGTACCTCAAATCGCACGCTGAGCAACTTGAATTGACTCCCGAAGTATTTGAAAAATGGAACGTACATGTTCATGTCCCCGAAGGTGCAATCCCTAAAGACGGGCCTTCGGCAGGTATTACCATGGTTACATCGTTGGCTTCGGCATTTACTCAACGGAAAGTAAAAAGAACCTTGCTATGACCGGCGAAATTACTTTACGTGGAAGGGTATTGCCTGTGGGTGGAATAAAAGAAAAAATACTGGCTGCCAAACGTGCCGGAATTAAAGAAATTATTATTTCGGAACAAAATAAAAAAGATCTTGAAGAGATCAAAAAAGAGTACATCAAAGGATTAACTTTTCATTTTGTGAAAACAATTATGGATGTGTTGGATGTCGCTTTGTTAAAAGCTAAAGTGGATGATGCCGTAAAAATTAGTTAATTATATAAGGCCGGTATTTCAACCGGCCTTTTTTTATTTGAATATTTAATTGTTTTTATACCTTTAATAGTTCGAGTTGTAATAATATTTCGTGGTTTTTTGATAGAAATTAAATGAGTAAGCGGCAAGGGAATTAGTCATTTTTAGTCATTTTTATTTTTTCTCTCAGAACAAACCAAATTGGTAGCGAAATAATAAAAATAAACGATCCAAATAATGGAGTAATCATACTTACCTTTATTCCACCTGCAACAATTGCCGGAGATATATCTGCTGCTCTCTGAATGGCCGAAAATGCCTGAAACAAACCTATTGCCTGTGCTAAAAAACCTATGGTTACGGCTAAGCTACCGAATAATAAAATGTAGTTTACTCCAGCGCCACTATAGTCCTTTTTAACAAATACATTGATACAACTTTTTACAGATATGTAAATCATTGCCACAGCTAAAATGGTGATCGTAACCATAAACAACATTCCGCCCATTTTAAATAATTCAATTACATTCATGATTTTTTAATTTTAATTAATAATAGCAACAATTTTATGAATGAAATTTTTGTAATTGAAATTTTATCGTTTAACGGTATAATTATGAATTGATACAACCAAAATACAAAGTTTTCGACGAAATTGCATCAGTTATGGTTGAAATACCTTTAGTTTTGAAGTTTATCGATTAAAATTGTATACCAGTTGCAGAAAATGTAATATGCATAATTATTCTTAGAATAGTTAAATGAGATATTTCGGACATAAGTTTTACACAGTTGTTTCCCATATCCTTTTTTGGATTCTGGCTTATGTTTTTTTTATAATTTTTTTTGGAAGGGCCAACCGTGATTACACCATTACCATTATTTTTGCCACATTGTTATTTCCCCTTTCAATAGGCATCACTTATTTTATCAATTATTTTCTGATTCCCAGGTATTTATTTGCTAAAAAATATGGAAAATTTATTTTGTTTTTATTTTATGCAATGGTCTATTCGGTTTGGTTGGAACTGATGATCACTTTGTTTGTTTTTGTTATTATCAGTAATTACGAAATGTATAAAATGGACCCGGCTTCGTTTGATGCGGTACTTTTAATTGTGGGAATGTACTTTATTATAATTATTGCAACCGCCATTTTGCTCGCTCGTAATTCATTCGAAATACAAAAGAAAAATGCCAGCCTTCATAAAATAAGGTACAAAACTGAACTTAAATTAAAAGAAGCTGAATTAAAACTTCTCAAAGCTCAAATCCATCCACATTTTTTGTTTAATACACTTAACAATATATATGGATTAACCCTCGAAAAATCGGATGGTGCGCCTGATTTGGTACTTCGTTTCTCTGAAATTCTTGACTATATTTTATACCGTTGCGACGAAACAAAAGTGCCTCTTTCAGAAGAGATAAAAAACCTGAAAAACTATGTTGAGATTGAAAAAATTCGGTATTCTGAAAAATTAAAATTGAGTTTTTTATTTCCGGAAATTACTGAGGGATTAAAAATTGCCCCACTTTTACTCTTGCCATTTGTTGAGAATGCCTTTAAGCACGGAGTAAGTAATCAACCCGAAAATGGGGAGGTTTCAATTGATATTAAATTGGCCAATAAAACGCTCGATTTTGCTATTGCAAATTCAAAGCCTATGGTAAAACAGCCTGTTGAATCAAAAGGGATCGGGCTTTCGAATGTCAGAAAAAGACTTGAGTTGTTGTATAATGACAAATTCAATTTGGCAATTGATGATAAAAACGAAATCTATTCAGTATTTTTAACTATCGAACTGGAGGATTAAAATGTATAAATGTGTAATTGTTGATGACGAGCCGATTGCCAGGAGGATAATACGAAACCACCTTTCGGCGTTCGAAGGTTTTATAGTAGAAGCTGAATGTGCAAATGCTTTGGAAGCAATGCAGGTCCTTTCGAAAAAACGTATCGACCTTTTGTTTTGCGATATTCAGATGCCACAAATTACCGGTGTCGATTTTATACGGTCATTGGTACATCCCCCAATAGTTATTTTTACCACTGCATACCGTGATTATGCAGTCGATGCATTTGAGTTAAACGTAATGGATTACCTCTTAAAACCCATTTCGTTTGAGCGGTTTGCAAAAACAATTAATAAATTCCTCGAAAATAATTCTTCAGCCGTTGAGCCTTCTGAGCCAAATATTGAAGATCCAGCTAAAAAGCAAAATTTTATTTTCCTCAAAGCTGATAAAAAACATCACAAATTAATCCTCGATGAAATAGTTTTTATTGAAAGTTTTGGTGATTATATTTTGGTTTATACTGAAGTCGGTAAAATTACAACCAAAGAAAGGATAAGTGCTGTTGCCGATTTGCTTCCTGAGGATAAATTTATTCGTGTGCACCGTAGTTTTATTGTGTCTATTAATAAAATAAAATCGATTGGCGCCGGATTTGTTGAAGTTGGGAAGAAAAAGATTCCTATTGGACGTATGTATAAAAAGGAAGTTATTCAGCTACTTGGCTGATAAAATATAACTCTACCAAAAAACCTATAACTTTTGTATCTCATTTTTCGAATTTTAATAAACTTATTTTAGTTCATATTGTTATATCTATATACTTCGAATTGTTGTATCTTTGATAAATTAATAATCATGAAAAATAAAATGGTAATGTTTATAATTGGTTTAATATCAGGAATAATATTAACCGCAATTGCGGTTGCGGTTATTCTACCCCGACAAATGTTTCTTGAAAATGAAAGTAAATTAAGTTTTAATGAAACTACTGAAAAGCTTGTTGAATTAACAGCTGAGAACAAATGGAGTATGCCTCATCAATACGATTTACAGGCAACCATGAAAAAGAATGGTTTTGATGTCATGCCGGTAAAAGTATTTTCGATGTGCCAGGCACAACATGCCAGCAAAATTTTAGGGAGTAATGAAGAGAGGCTTGTTTCGGCTTTGATGCCATGCAGGGTTGCTGTATATGAAAGGAAAAATGGAAAAACATATATCTCGAGGTTAAATGCCGGTTTGTTTTCAAAATTTATGGGCAAAAAAGTTAAAGGTATAATGGGTGAAGTGGCAATTGAAAATGAGCAAATATTAAGTCCAATAATTAAAAACTAATTGTATGAATCGAATTTTAATACTGGCTGTTTTTTTGTTTGCGGTTTCTTGTCAATCGGCAAATACTAAAAAAGAAGCAAAACAAACTACTCAAGCTGAATTTGTGGAAGTAACATTTCAGGTTGAAGGAATGACGTGTACCAATTGCGAAAATTCAATCGTAAAAGGAGTGAATGAATTGGAAGGAATAAAAACGGTTGCAGCAAGTTTTGCCGACTCAACAGCTGTTGTTGCCTTCGATATTAACAAAACAAGTAGGGAAGATATAGTCAATCAGATCAAAAAGAGAGGATATATAGTAAAGGGGAGTGATTAGGTTTGATTAATTTTGGTTTATTAAGAGGTGGTAGTTTATAAATTATCACCTTTTTTGTTTTATGCGAGCAACCTTTTAGCTAATTTTTCATCTATATTATTAAACTCATAATGCATGATTTAGCATTTGTGGTATGATATTTGTAAAATAAGACATGAAAGCAGAAAACAACAAACAATTACCGAAAATTGGCGGCAAGATGGAAAAGTTGAAAACAAAAGTTTGGTTAGTAAAAATCGAAATTCCGAGAGAGTTGACTAAGAAGTCGATGGTAGTAAAAACTGAGAAAGTAGAATGGGTGATTAAATTATTAATGAATTAATAGAAATCATTTTATTTTATAATATATACTGTATAATTAAAAAGCCGGCTATTTGCCGGCTTTTTAATTTAATATTTATCCCACGAGGTAACTGAAACATCTTCTTGTTTGTATTTGCAAATGGCGTAGATAAAGGCACTTGCAACACGTGCGTTAGTAATCAATGGGATGTTAAAATCAATGGAATTCCTTCTGATTTTATAGCCATTATTAAGTTCACGGGTTGTATGGTTTTTAGGAATATTAACCACAAGGTCTATCTTTTTCTCTTTAATATAATTGGTAATGTTTGGCTGCCTGTCTTCTTCGTCGGGCCAATGCAGTAACGTATTTTCAATCCCATTGTCGCTGAAAAAACGGTGCGTGCCTTCTGTTGCAAACAAATTATAGCCCTTTTCTTTTAACATTTTAGCGCTAGCCAAAAGTTCTACTTTTGAACGTGAAGGGCCTGATGAAAATAATATGTTTTTCTTTGGAAAAGTATAACCAACCGAAAGCATCGCTTTCAGGATTGCTTCGTAGTAATTTTCACCAATACAACCAACTTCTCCTGTCGATGACATGTCAACACCTAATACCGGATCGGCATTTAGGAGCCTTGCAAACGAAAATTGAGGTGCCTTTACACCTACGTAATCCAGTTCGAAGGCTGATTTATCAGGTTTCTGAACATCTTTACCCAACATAACTTGTGTAGCAATGTCAATCAGGTTCAATTTCATCACTTTCGAAACAAATGGGAAACTACGCGATGCCCTTAGGTTACATTCAATTACTTTAATATCGTTGTCTTTTGCTAATAATTGCATGTTAAACGGCCCTGATATTTCAAGTCCTTTAGCTATTTCACGGCTAATCTTTTTAACCCTCCTGATTGTTTCAATATATAATTTCTGAGGTGGGAAAACAATGGTTGCATCACCCGAATGAACTCCTGCAAATTCAACATGTTCCGATATGGCATAAGCAATTATTTCACCATTTTTGGCAACTGCATCTATTTCAATTTCTTTGGCTTGCTCAATAAATTCAGATACTACAACCGGATGTTCTTTTGAAACATTGGCAGCCATAGTTAAAAAATGCCTGAGTTGGTCAGGATTTGAAACAACATTCATTGCAGCCCCCGATAAAACATATGACGGGCGAATTAACACAGGAAATCCAACTTCGTCAATAAATTTATCTATTTCTTCGAATGTTGACAACTTAGCCCATCTTGGTTGGTCAACATTTAATGTGTCAAGCAACGATGAAAATTTCTCACGGTCCTCGGCATTGTCAATTTTAACTGGCGATGTTCCCAATACAGGGACTTCCTGATTGTGAAGTTTCATAGCCAGGTTATTCGGAATTTGGCCACCCATCGAAACAATAACACCATGAGGATTTTCAAGGTCGATAATGTCCATCACCCTTTCAAATGTTAATTCATCGAAATAGAGCCTGTCGCAACTGTCGTAATCGGTACTTACCGTTTCAGGATTATAATTGATCATTACCGACCGGTAACCCTCCTTGTGAATACTGTTTATGGCATTCACACTACACCAGTCAAATTCAACTGAGCTCCCAATTCTATAAGCACCCGAACCAAGCACAATAACTGATTGGTGGTCGTTAACATAGTCAACGTCGTTTTCAGTTCCGTTGTATGTTAAGTACAAATAGTTAGTTTGAGCCGGGTATTCTCCAGCAAGTGTATCAATTTGTTTCACCACCGGGACAATACCTCTTTTTTTCCTTTCCGACCTTACTGTTAAAAGGTCTTGGTGAATATTAGTATTGTTACTTTTTAATACTAAACGAGCTAATTGAAAATCAGAAAATCCGGCTTTTTTAGCTTTTAAAAAAAGATCATTATGAAGTGCATTTAAAGTATTGTTTTCAGATAGCAGGTTTTTTATATCATGAATATTTTTCAGTTTGTATAAGAACCACCTGTCGATTTTCGTTTTTTCAAATAATTCATCAACAGTGTAATTTCTGTTAAATGCTTCGGCAATGGCAAATATTCTTCGGTCGGTTGGCTCACTGAGTTCGCTTTCAACTTCTTTCAATTCTATTTCTCCCGTATTGGCAACAAATCCATGCATGCCTATACCTACCATCCTGATTCCTTTTTGAATAGCTTCTTCAAAAGAACGGCCTATAGCCATAATTTCGCCAACACTTTTCATTGAGCTACCAATGTTTTTTGAAACTCCTGTAAATTTTGTCAGGTCCCAACGAGGTATTTTAACCACAATGTAATCGAGCGATGGCTCAAAACAAGCAGTGGTTACTTTTGTAACCGAATTTTTTAGTTCATGTAAACCATACCCTAAGCCTAATTTGGCAGCAACAAATGCCAACGGATAACCAGTTGCTTTTGAAGCTAGTGCCGATGATCGAGAAAGCCTCGCGTTTACTTCTATTACACGGTAATCTTCTGAATTAGGGTCCAAAGCAAATTGAACATTACATTCTCCAATTACGCCTACTCTACGAATAATTTTTATTGATATAGCCCTTAATTTGTGGTATTCGGCATTGGTTAAAGTTTGCGATGGAGCAACAACAATACTTTCGCCCGTGTGGATTCCCAGTGGATCGAAATTCTCCATATTACATACCGTAATACAGTTGTCGTATTTGTCTCTAACAACTTCGTATTCAACCTCTTTCCACCCTTTTATTGATTCTTCAACCAATATCTGAGGGGAGTATGAAAATGCTTTGGCCGCTAAGGTTTTAAGTTCTTCCTGATTTTCGCAAAAACCACTTCCCAGGCCACCAAGAGTGTAGGCTGCCCTGATAATTAGTGGAAAACCAAGTTCGTCGGCAGCGTGCCATGCTTCTTCCATGGTTTTGGCGGCAATGCTTTTTGGAGTCCGAACATCAATTTCATCAAGCATTTTCGAAAAGATATCCCTGTCTTCGGTATCTATGATTGATTGAACGGGTGTTCCTACAACTTCAAGATTGTATTTCTCAAGAACCCCTGATTTGAATAATTCAACGCCACAATTTAATGCGGTTTGCCCACCAAATGCCAAAAGTATTCCTTGTGGATTTTCCTTTTTTATAATTTCTTCAACAAAATAAGGGGTAATTGGCAAGAAATAAATTTTATCGGCAATATCTTCCGATGTTTGGATAGTAGCAATATTGGGGTTTATAAGGATAGTTTCAACGCCTTCTTCTTTAAGGGCTTTAAGTGCTTGTGAACCTGAATAATCAAATTCTCCGGCTTCTCCAATTTTTAGGGCTCCTGAGCCGAGGATTAATGCCTTTTTTATATGTGTATCAATCATTTTGTAGCCTGTTTAAATATTATAATCCCGATTTGTATTTTACGATGTTTGCAATAAAATCATCAAACAGAAACTCAGTGTCAGTAGGGCCACTCGATGCCTCAGGGTGAAATTGAGTTGAAAAATAAGGTTTAGTCTTATGCCTTATTCCTTCATTTGTGTTGTCGTTTACATTGGTGAACAGTGGTTCCCAATCGTTTGGTAAAGTTGATGGCTCAACGGCATAACCATGATTTTGCGATGTAATATAACACTTGTTGGTTCCTTTTAATAAAACCGGCTGGTTATGACTTCGGTGGCCGTATTTTAATTTATAAGTATCGGCACCGGCTGCACGAGCCAATAATTGATTACCCAGGCAAATTCCCATAACAGGTTTTTCAGTTTTCATTGCTTTTTTAAGATTGGCAACGGTTTCAGAACACATGACTGGATCGCCTGGCCCATTTGATAAGAATACACCGTCGTAATCTTCACCGGTAAAATCATAATCCCAGGGAACTCTTATTACTGTTGTATTTCGTTTAAGCAGGCATCGCAAAATATTGTGTTTAACACCACAATCGATTAGCACTACACGGTGGTCACCTTCGCCGTATACCTCTTTGGTTTTTGTACTGACAATATCAACCAGGTTATTTTTATTTGGGTCTTTAAATTCAATTACATCATCATCGAACTCAATTTTTCCAAGAAGTGACCCCTTTTCCCTGAGTATTTTTGTTAAAGCCCTGGTGTCGATGTCAAAAAGCCCCGGGACTTTCCATTTTTTAAGCCAATCGCTTAAACTCATAATGGCATTCCAATGGCTATATTCAAATGAATAGTCTGAAATAATTAATCCTGAAATATGAACTTTGTTCGATTCAAAAAATTTAAATATTCCATTTGTTGATTCATCTGAAGGCACACCATAGTTGCCAATCATGGGATAAGTCGATACAAGGATTTGCCCCGTGTATGAAGGATCGGTTAAACTTTCAGGATAACCAGTCATGGCAGTATAAAATACTACCTCGCCTGCTACTGACTTTTCATATCCGAAAGATTTACCCGTAAAAACAGTGCCATCTTCTAAAATTAATTTTGCATTTCTGACATTCAACATACTTATGTTATTATTCTATTAAAAAAAATGCGTTTAGCCTACTTTTGTAGATCAAACGCATAATTAGTTATCGTGGTTATACTTTTTCGTTTCCAATCTTTAAACAAGTTATCTGTTTAATGTTATTTCATTGTACATGTACACTGCAAAATTATAAAATTTTTCGAGAAAAATGTTTGTCGTTTATAAAAAATGAATATTTTTGCATTTGTTATGAATATTTATTCAGAAAATGAAAAATCGCATTAAGCGTCAATTGGCCATCCGAAAGATTATTTCCAATGAAGGAGTAGGAAGTCAGGAGGAGTTATTACATAAATTGAAGAAGGAAGGGTTTGATTTAACTCAGGCTACCTTGTCGAGGGATTTAAAAATTCTTCGGGTTGTAAAAGTGCCCAATAAGCAAGGAGGGTATAAATATGTTATTTCTGAAGAAAATATTACTGAACAGCATACTGAGAGAAATAGAATAAATTACTTGGCTGATGGATTTTTAGGAATTGACTTTTCGGGCAATTTGGCAGTAGCTAAAACATTTCCAGGATATGCCAGTAGTATTGCTTCAATAATTGATAAGGAAAATCCATTTGAGATTTTAGGGACGATTGCAGGAGATGATACAATATTAATTGTTAAAAGAGAGGGGATATCAAACAATGATTTAATAAATAGTTTGATACTGATTATGCCAAATTTAGAGGACAAGATTGGTTAAAATGAACACAGAAAAAAAAGATTTAAAAAATATAAAGATTCTGATTGCCGGGCCAAAGCACATTGAATATATCGAAACGATAAATTCGGCAATTGACGAGGCTTCGAAAGAACGGGGTACAGGTATCGCGCGGAGAACCGACGAATACCTTGAATCGAAAATGAATGAAGGAAAAGCAATAATAGCTTTTGATGGAGATGTTTTTGCCGGTTTTTGTTACATCGAAACCTGGGGGCATAACCGTTATGTTGCAAACTCCGGATTGATTGTAACGCCTGCATATCGTGGAATTGGCTTAGCGAATGAAATTAAAAAGAATGCTTTTAAGTTGTCACGGACAAAGTTTCCTGATGCTAAGATTTTTGGTTTAACAACTGGTTTAGCTGTTATGAAAATTAACCATGGTTTAGGTTACAGGCCAGTAACATTTTCGGAATTAACCGATGATGATTTGTTCTGGAAAGGATGTTCGGGATGTGTAAATTATGATATTCTTATGCGGACAGAAAGGTCGAAATGCCTATGTACCGGTATGTTATTTGATCCTAAATGGGAAGTTGAGAAAAAATTGGCACCTAAAGTATCAAAGAATACTTTGTTGGATATCATTAACAAGTTTAAACCAAAAAATGGGAAGAATAATCCGGATAAAAACAAAGACTCTTCCTTGTTCCTAATGGCAGTATCCGGATTTTTTAATAAAAAGAAAGTTTGAAAAGAAAGGTTTTATAATGAAGAAAAAAGTTGTTTTAGCATATAGTGGAGGATTAGACACATCGTTTTGTGTGAAGTACCTTTCAATAGATAAGGGGTATGATGTATATACAGCCATTGCTAATACCGGTGGTTTTGGACCCGAAGAGTTAGGCCACATCGAAAAAAATGCGTATGTATTGGGTTCTGTAAAACATAAAACGCTTGATATTACCGACGAATATTACGAAAAATGTATTCGTTATATGGTATATGGGAATGTCCTGCGTAATAATACATACCCAATTTCAGTGAGTTCTGAAAGGGTATTTCAGGCTATAGCCATTATTGAATATGCTAAAAAAATTGGGGCCGAATATGTAGCTCATGGCAGTACCGGTGCCGGGAACGACCAGGTGCGTTTTGACCTTACTTTTCAGGTTCTTGCACCCGATATAAAAATTATTACGCCAATTCGTGACCTTCAGTTAAGCCGCGAGCAGGAAATTGATTACCTGAAAAAAAACGGTGTAAAAGATGATTTTGAGAAAATGCAGTATTCAATTAATCAGGGATTATGGGGTACTAGTATTGGTGGAAAAGAAACACTGACTTCAAATAAATCAATCCCTGAAGAGGCTTATCCAAAACAACTGTTGGAAACCGATCCAAAAGTAATTGAGTTGGGTTTTGAAAAAGGTGAGATTAATTCAATAAATGGTAAAACGTTTAAAAATAAAGTTAAAGCAATCCAGGAATTGGAAGAAATAGCTGCACCATACGCAATTGGCCGCGACACACATGTTGGCGATACCATCATTGGGATTAAAGGTCGTGTTGGTTTTGAAGCTGCTGCTCCATTAATTTTGATTAAGGCGCATCATTTACTCGAAAAACATACACTTACAAAGTGGCAAATGTATTGGAAAGAACAGCTTTCGAACTGGTATGGAATGTTTTTGCATGAATCGCAATACATCGATCCGGTAATGCGGAACATTGAAGTGTTTTTGGAAAACAGCCAGGAGAATGTTTCAGGGAAAGTAAGTGTAAAATTAAAACCATACCATTTTGAATTGGTTGGAATTGAATCAGATCATGATTTAATGAATTCTGATTTTGGCGATTATGGCGAAATGAGTAAAGCATTTACTGGCGACGATGTAAAAGGATTTACCAATATATTGGCAACATCATTAAAAATATTTCACTCAGTAAATAAAAAGTAGTTTGGAGAAAAGAAAAATTAGAATAGGAATTATAGGTGGAGCGGGTTATACAGCTGGTGAGTTGTTACGAATTTTACTGTTTCATCCCGAAGTAGACATAACTTTTGTCCAGAGCACAAGCAATGCAGGGAATTTTATTTCTGATGTGCATATTGATTTGTTGGGTGATTCAGAATTAAAATTTACGGAGAAAGCCGATTTTGAGAAAGCCGATGTCCTGTTTTTGTGTATGGGGCATGGAAAGTCAAAAGAGTATGTCGGTAATAATTCTATTCCTGAAGGTATGAAGATTATTGATTTAAGCCATGATTTTCGTATTAAAAACAGTGCCCATAATTTTGTTTATGGTTTGCCTGAATTAAATAGGGAACAAATTAAAACAGCTCAGAATATTGCTAATCCGGGGTGTTTTGCCACTGGAATCCAGTTGGCCTTGTTACCATTGGCCAATCAGAAAAAAATAACCGGCGAAATTCATGTGAATGCCATTACCGGTTCAACAGGCGCTGGCCAGGCTCCCGGGCCGACAACACATTTTAGCTGGCGGAACAATAATTTATCGGCATACAAAATATTTGAACATCAGCACCAGGCAGAAATTGTGCAAAGCTTAAGTCAACTACAACCAAACATGGATAAAGCGTTTAATTTTATTCCGCTGCGGGGTAATAATACCCGTGGTATTTTAGTTACTGCTTATACTGAATATGAAGGTTCGCTTGATTCGGCATATACGCTTTTTGAAAATTTCTATGAAAGCCACCCTTTTGTTTTTGTAACCAGAAAAAATCCGGGATTAAAACAAGTCGTAAATACAAATAAAGCCGTTTTGTACCTCGAGAAGCACAATACAAAATTGATAATAATCAGCATCACCGATAATCTTTTAAAAGGTGCTTCAGGGCAAGCTGTTCAAAATATGAATCTGATGTTTGGATTGGATGAAAAAACAGGATTAAACTTAAAACCAGTAGCATTTTAGGTATGGAGTTATTTAATGTATATCCACTTTTTGATATAACTCCGGTTAAAGCTTCGGGTTGTTATGTTTGGGATGATAACGGAACGCGTTACCTCGATTTGTATGGAGGCCATGCAGTTATTTCAATTGGCCATAGCCATCCGTATTATGTCGAAATACTTTCGGAACAAGTCCGTAAAATAGGTTTTTATTCCAATTCGGTTCAAAATCCACTGCAAGTAGAATTAGCTCAAAAACTTGGCGATGTTTCAGGTTATTCAGATTATCAACTGTTTTTATGCAATTCAGGAGCTGAGGCAAATGAAAATGCTATTAAATTGGCGTCGTTTGTAACCGGGAAAAAGAAATTTATAAGTTTTAATAAAAGTTTCCATGGCCGAACATCGGCAGCTGTTGCCTTAACTGATAATCCTAAAATAATTGCCCCTGTTAACGAATCGGATAATGCGGTTATATTACCTTTTAACGATATTGAAAGCGTAAAAAAACAGATTCAAACCGGTGAAATTGCAGCTGTTATTGTTGAGGGAATTCAGGGAATTGGCGGAATAAATATTCCCGATCCTGAGTTTTTAGTTCAATTGGAAGAATTATGCAATAAAAATAAATGTCTGTTAATTCTCGATGAAATTCAATCGGGTTACGGGCGTTGTGGCCGATTTTTTGCGCACCAGTATGCTGATATCAAACCCGATATCATAACGGTTGCGAAAGGTATGGGTAATGGATTTCCCGTTGGTGGTGTCCTTATTGCCCCCGAGATTAAACCCTGGTTTGGTATGTTAGGCACAACTTTTGGAGGAAACCACCTGGCTTGTACTGCTTCAATTGCGGTACTCGATGTTCTCAAAAATGAATCGCTTGTTGAAAATGCATTTTCTGTTGGTGAGTATTTAATGACAGAATTGAAAAAAATTAAGGGAGAGTTTACGGTTAGGGGAAAAGGATTAATGATTGGTTTGGAGTTTTTATCACCGGTAAAAACAATGCGTGAAACATTACTAAAACAACACAAAATTTTTACTGGCGTAGCCGGAACCAATATGATTAGGTTGTTGCCGCCGTTAAGTTTGACCAAAAAACAAGCCGATGTTTTTCTTTCTGCATTTAAAAAAGTAGTAGCAGAAGAAAAAATGGAAGTAGTAAAAGAGTAAAAATAATAATCAGTTATAGATAATATAAGCTTGATAAGATGAGGAATAAAAAGATAACCATAGTTGGTGCAGGAAATATGGGGGGAGCTATAGTGAATGGAATGATTAAATCCGGATTTATTCCTGCCGAAAATATTTCAGTAGCCGATCGGAAAGTTAGTATTCTTCAGAAAATGAAGGAGCAGGGTGTTGCAGGTTTTGAAAATAATCGGGACGCAGTAAAAAATGCTGATGTTATTATTCTGGCTGTAAAACCATATCATACCGAAAGTGTTATCAATGAAATTAAACCAGAATTAACTATAGATAAAATTGTTATTTCAATAATTGCCGGCGTTGGCATCGAAGATCTTGAGAAATTGATTGGATTGCCTTTACCAATATTTAGGGTGATGCCTAATACGGCTATCTCGTTGCAGGAATCGATGACGTGTATTTCGGCAAATGGAAATACTAAACATTGTAAAAACCAGGTGGTTGAATTGTTCGACCAATTAGGTAAAACGGTTTTGATAACCGAAGACCTAATGGCTGCAGCAACTGTGCTTTCGTCATGTGGAATAGCTTTTGCTTTAAGGTACATGCGGGCTGCTATGCAGGGTGGCATTGAAATAGGTTTTGGTGCCGAAATGGCCCAGTATATTACAGCTCAAACATTAAAAGGTGCCACTGAATTGGTATTACAGTCGGGCAACCACCCCGAACGCGAAATTGATAAAGTAACAACACCACGGGGTGTGACAATAACAGGTTTAAATGAAATGGAGCACAAAGGATTTAGCTCTTCAGTCATCCAGGGTTTATTAGCTTCATTTAAAAAAATTGAACATTAGGCGTTCATTAACGATTTTATGGATTTAAGGTATAAAAAAATAACAGTAAAAGTTGGAAGTAATGTATTAACAAAACCTGATGGTACGTTAAACGATACATTAATTGCCCATTTGGTTGATCAGATTGTTTTTCTGCACAAACATGGTGTCGAAATTATTTTGGTTTCATCGGGTGCGGTAGCTGCCGGCAAATCCATAGTTAAAACCCTAAAAAAGAACGATGCTGTTTCTACCAGGCAATTATGGTCGGCTTTGGGGCAGGTAAAGTTAATTAGTCGGTATTCCGATTTTTTCAGCAAACACGGCCTTCTGTGTGCTCAGGTTTTAACGACCAAAGACAATTTTTCGAGCCGTATGCATTACCTGAACATGAAAAACAGTATCAGTACAATGCTCGAAAATGATGTGATTCCGATTGTAAACGAAAATGATACAATTTCTATCAATGAGCTGATGTTTACTGATAATGATGAATTGTCGGGATTAATGGCAACCATGGCCAAATCGGAGGCATTAATAATATTGAGTAACATCGATGGAGTTTATGATGGCCATCCAAAAGAAAAAGATGCTAAGTTGGTTGAAATAATTTCGAATAATGGTTTTAATCCGGAAGAAGCCATTTCAACTGAAATTTCAGGTTTTGGTAGGGGAGGAATGGTAACAAAATTCAGGATTGCCAGGAAGGTAGCTAAAAGTGGAATTGGTGTCCACATTGCCAACGGAATCAGGCACAATATTTTAATTGATTTAATGGACCTTGAAAAACATGTGCATCACACCTATTTTGTTCCCGAAGAAAAAACAACATCAGATATAAAAAGCTGGATTGCTTATTCCGATAGTTTTGCAAAAAGCAATCTTGTAATTAACGAAGGAGCCTGCAAGGCCTTATTCTCGGATAAAGCTGTGAGTTTATTACCTGTAGGAGTAATTAAAGTGAATGGAACTTTTCAGAAAGGAGATTTAGTAAAAATAGTTAATGATAAAAATAAATTTTTGGGTTTGGGGAAAGCCCGGTTTGATTCAAACAAACTAGAAAAGGAAAAATTAGTACTAAAACAAAGGCCGATAATTCATTATGATTATTTGTATTTAGAAGATATTAAAATTGACTCAGAATAGATATACTTCCTTATCTCATCCCCTTTTTTTTGATGCCTTAGATTAAAGATGAGTTCTGAGTTTTACCCCCTCCTCCCCTGGAGGGGGTATTTTAAAAAATTAAAGAAAATGGATATTACACAACAATTGCAAGAAGTACTGGATGCCAGCCGAAAATTAAATTTAGTTGAAGGTAAAAACATTCAGGAAGTTTTATTGGATCTGGCGATAGAAGCAGAAACACAAACTGATTTTATTCTCGCTGAAAATCAAAAGGATTTAGACCGGATGGATACTTCTGATCCTAAATATGACCGACTAAAATTAACTGTTCAGCGCATAAAAGATATTGCTGGTGATATTCGTAATGTTGCCGGATTAAAAAGCCCGATTGGGAAAATATTAATGAGTGAAGTGCGCCCCAATGGATTAAAAATAAGTAAAGTGACTGTGCCTTTTGGAGTGATTGGTATTATTTACGAATCGCGTCCAAATGTTACGTTTGATGTTTTTGCTTTGTGCATTAAATCGGGTAATGCGTGTGTTTTAAAAGGGGGAAGCGATGCCATTTATTCCAATACTGCAATAGTATCTATAATTCAGTCTGTTCTTGAAAAACATGGTATCGACAAAAATTGCCTCAGTTTGCTTCCTGCCGGAAGGGAAGAAGCCATGCAAATGATGCATGCCCATGGATATATCGATTTAATTATTCCACGCGGAAGCCAGGGATTAATAAATTTTGTGCGCGAAAATGCTACCATACCGGTTATTGAAACAGGTGCTGGAATTTGCCATACTTACTTTGATGCTTCAGGTGATGAAATGAAAGCCAAAGAGATTATTTTTAATGCCAAAACACGCAGAGTTTCGGTTTGTAATGCACTCGATTGTTTGGTAATCCATAAACAAAATTTGACAAAATTACCTGCTATTGCTGAGAAATTAGCTGAAGGAAATGTTGAAATATTTGCTGATGAAGCTGCTGATGAAGTATTGCAAGGGATTTATCCCAAAACGCTATTAAATAAAGCAAATGCTGATTCATTTGGGACAGAGTTTCTTTCACTTAAAATGTCCATAAAAACGGTTGATAATTTTGATGAGGCAATCAAACATATTATCAGGTACAGTTCAAAACACAGTGAGGCTATTATTGCTGAAGATAAATCGGTTATTGAAAAATACAAAAAAATGATTGATGCGGCAGCTGTATTTGTTAATACATCAACAGCTTTTACCGATGGTGCTCAGTTTGGACTTGGGGCTGAGATAGGCATTAGTACTCAAAAATTACATGCCCGCGGCCCTATGGCGCTCGACGAGCTTACCAGTTATAAATGGATCGTTGAAGGCGATGGACACATTCGTTCATAATAAATAACTTAAACAAAAACTTTAGTAAATAACATGCGACATTTTATTTCCGTAAACGATATTCCTGATTTTAAAATAGCTTTAGAAACTGCTTTTGATGTGAAGGCAAATCCTTATGCCTACAGCCACCTGGGCAAAAACAAAACCATGGTGCTTATATTTTTTAATTCCAGCCTACGTACACGGTTAAGCACACAAAAAGCAGCCATGAGTATGGGTATGAATACAATGGTATTGAATGTAAGTGAAGATGGCTGGCAACTTGAGTCGGAGTTGGGAGTTGTAATGGACGGCGATAAACCAGAACACTTGCGCGAAGCCATTCCTGTTATTGGTGCCTATTGCGATATTATTGGTGTAAGGGCATTTGCCCGATTCGAAAACAGGGAAGATGATTACAGTGAAAAAATAATCAGCCAGTTTGTGCAATATGCAGGTGTTCCGGTTGTGAGTATGGAAGGCGCTACACGCCACCCTTTGCAGAGTTTTGCCGATTTGGTAACCATCGAAGAATTTAAAACTGTTAAAAAGCCTAAGGTAGTCCTTACATGGGCACCGCATCCAAAAGCATTACCCCAGGCTGTGGCCAACTCATTTGTTGAATGGATGCAAAAAACCGATTACGATTTAGTGGTAACTCACCCCATAGGATATGAGTTGGCTCCTGAATTTTTGGGAGATGTAAAAGTTGAATACGACCAGAAGAAAGCGTTTGAAGGTGCTGATTTTATTTATGCTAAAAACTGGGCATCGTATTCTGAATACGGAAAAATTTTATCGAAAGATTTAAACTGGACAGTGAATGCCGAAAAAATGGCGGTAACAAACAACGCTAAATTTATGCATTGTTTACCTGTTAGGAGGAATGTGGTGGTTGCTGATGAAGTAATCGACAGCGAAGCTTCGATTGTTGTTCAGCAGGCTGCTAACCGCGAAGTAACAGCTCAGGCTGTGTTAAAAATGATTCTTGAAAAATTATAAACTGTTTCATTGAAGTTTATTTTTTTATGGTATTGTTCCGAAATTGTAACAAAGTGTAAGGCTGTTACTGATTTTTGATTTACGTTTGTTAAAAATCAATCGGGGCTAAAAATATATTGTTATCAAATTGAGAATGAAAAAAATTGAAATAATTCCTGCCATCGACCTTATTGAAGGAAAATGTGTCAGGTTATCACAAGGCGATTATAACCAGAAAATTATATATAATGAACACCCCCTAGAGGTGGCTAAAATGTTTGAAGGGGCTGGAATTACCAGGCTTCATTTAGTCGATCTTGACGGGGCAAAAGCAAAACATATAGTTAACCATAAGGTACTTGAAAAACTGTCCTCAAAAACTAATCTAATTATTGATTTTGGCGGCGGATTAAAAAGTGATGACGATTTGCGTATTGCATTTGAAAGTGGGGCAACAATGGTTACCGGAGGAAGCATTGCGGTTAAAGAGCGTGAGGTGTTTTTAAATTGGTTGGAGACATATGGTTCTGAAAAAATAATTTTGGGTGCCGATGCAAAAGATGAAAAAATTGCAGTGAATGGTTGGCAGGAAGCTACTGAGCTTTCAATTCTTGATTTTATAAATGGCTATGTTGAAAAGGGTATTCAAAAGGTTATTTCAACTGATATTTCACGCGATGGAATGCTAACTGGCCCAAGCCTTGATTTGTACCAGAAAATTATGGAAAAATTCCCTGAGATGGAATTGATTGCCAGTGGAGGTATAGCTTTGATGGATGATATCTATAAATTAGCTGAAATGGGCGTTCCGGGAGTTATTACCGGAAAAGCTATTTATGAGAATAGAATTAGCTTGCAGGAAATAGAAAATTATATTAAAAAATAGAATGTTAGCAAAACGAATAATACCGTGTTTAGATATCCGTAACGGGCAAACCGTTAAAGGCATTAATTTTATCGATATAAAAGAAGTTGGCGATCCGGTTGAATTGGGTGCCTTATATGCTGAAGAGGGTGCTGATGAACTTGTTTTTTTAGATATTACAGCAACCCACGAAGGGCGCAAAACTTTTGTTGAATTGGTGAAACGTATCGCCCGCGAAATTAATATCCCCTTTACTGTAGGTGGCGGAATCAGCGAATTAAAAGATGCCGATGCCTTGTTAAGTGCTGGCGCCGATAAAATATCTATTAACTCTTCAGCAGTAAAAAATCCACAATTGATAAACGATTTGGCGTTGAATTTTGGAACCCAGTTTGTAGTGGTTGCTATTGATGCCCGTGGCGATGAAAATAACCATTGGACGGTTACTGTGAACGGTGGACGGATTCCAACCGACAAAGAACTTTTTTCGTGGGCCAAGGAGGCCGAAGACCGTGGTGCCGGCGAAATATTATTTACATCGATGAATCACGATGGAACAAAAAATGGATTTGCAAATGTCCAATTGGCGCAAATGTCAGATAGCTTAAAAATACCGATAATAGCTTCGGGGGGTGCTGGTACAAAACAACATTTTGTGGATGTATTTACTGAGGGGAAAGCCGATGCAGGATTGGCAGCAAGTATTTTTCATTACAAAGAAATACCCATTCCAGAATTAAAAAGTTATTTAGATAAACAAGGAATAAGTGTAAGATTGTAATTGGTAGATAAAAAGAATAATAAGATGAAAGAAAATCAAAATAATATTCAGTTTTTAAGTTACCTGCAAGATTTTATTGACAAAAGGAAGCAGGAAATGCCCGAAGGGTCGTATACAACTTCGCTATTTAATGAAGGTACTCGTAAAATTACTCAAAAAGTGGGTGAAGAAGCTGTTGAAACAATTATTGGTGCAATGGCTAATGACGATGAAAATTTTATTTATGAAGCCTCCGATTTACTATACCACCTAATTGTATTATTAACTCATAAAGGCTACCGAATAGAAGATGTAGTTGCCGAATTACAGAAACGGCATTCTTAAATTAATAATAGTGATTTCCCCGTATAAGCATAATAACAACAAATTCCATTGCTCTGACAGGAGTCTTAAGCGTTTTGTTGATACCTTTATTGTGCTTCTGAAAGTCTTTCTTCGGTTAAAATAGTATTGATTTTTTCTAAAACAGTTCAATAAAGAAAATGTTATTTAATATGTTTTTATTTCATTATTATGGTATAGAACATAACTCTACAACATAGTTACAAAACATAATTATATAACATTGTAAATTCAAGTGCCATAAGGTTTTATATGTTCTGATTTGTTACTAATTTCATGGAAATTCTAAGAATTATTATTTTTTCAAGAATGTAATTAAAGAAATTTTTATGGAAAGCAAATCTATCTGTTCAACAAACACTGCAACAATTCTGGCTTGCCAAAACATCGCCAGGTCGTTTAAGGAGAATATTTATGAATTGTCTCGAATTCGTAATGAGTGGGACCCGGAATTTGCAACTTCCCTAAAAATCTGGGTCGATGATACAATCGAAAAGTATTATGAGGATTGTAAAGAACAGTTGAATGATCCCAAGTTTAGGAGTTGGCATGAATTAATGATTGGAGCTTTAAAGTGCCTGGGAATCCTTAGGGCATCGATGAAAGTTGATTTTAAAGAAGACAAAGTGTTTTTAAAGGATTTTTTAAAAAAACATGGGTATTCTGATTTTTTCAGCGATGCAAAAAATGGCGACCATCTGAGTATGTATAACCTGCTCAAAACATTTTCCAATAACTTAAATGAAGAAACAAAAATTAAAATATTAAAAAAAGGAGTAAACGAACCCTTATTGGAGCGAATCCTTGAATATGCAAAAGAAATTAATGCATATAAGGATTGTTTTGAATTGATGGAAAGTAATTATGGCGTCAATACATATGGTAAAAAGGAGGTGGAAGAGATATACGGTACTATTAAGGATATTTGCCGGATATCAATTGCTTATTACCAGTATGATCCGGTAAACCGGGACAAATTTAACTTTTACAGAGTTTTAAGGAATCTGTAATCAATCTACTACTAAAATTGTAAAGCCCGCTTTTTTAACTTTAGGCGGGCTTTATATTTTGTGACGATTGGTTTTTTCTTCAAATCAAAAAAGTTACTCTGTTTCTGAATTTGAATCTAAGTTAATGCCCTCTTCTGTTTTTATTTCTTCTTCAGATTCGGTTTTATTCTCCTCAACATCAGAAACCGTGGTGTTGGTTTTTAATCCGGGTGTTTTAAATGAATCAGGAATTCCATCAGCCGGTGGTGTTGAGGTAACACTTTCAAGCGGCACCAGATTCTCTGGTATTTTAGCTTCCGATGGATCATAAGGGAAAACATCGACGATTGTACTTACTGCCATCGATGTAACTACGTATGGAACAATCAGAAACGAAAGGCTCTCATCCAGGCGTGTAACGGCTTCCTGAATATCGTCGGCCATAACAATATAATACGTCCTGATCTTTTTTTCGCGTCCTTGTTCCTCATCGATAGTAACAATATTTATTGTTGCTTTAAACCACCATTCACCATCTTCAAAAGGAAAAACTTCGGCAATTTTCGATTTTTTTATGTCCATTACCGTAAATTCCCCACTTACAATTTCCACCATTTGTTTTGTAATACGGGCCTCGGCATCGGTAAACGAAACGGCATCTAAAAGAAAATTTTCTGAGACATTCCTCTCTTTGCCATTTTCATCTACTTTCTGATATTTTACTTTACATTCAAACCAGGTTTGCATCATAACTTTAAAAATATTTTTTGGCAAAAATAACTGATTGAAAAGTATTTTTGCCGAGAACCGGTAAATAGTTATTAACGTTATTCTGACATATATCACTAGGTTCAATAATTCTTAATGAACAGCTTATGAATGGGTGCTTTAATGAAATTGTACTATTTTTTATAGATTGACTGAATCACATGTATTTGCCAATAAGCATTTTAAAATGGCAACCTTATCCAGTAAATTAAATTATAAAGGGCAGAATCGAATTCTTTTGATGAATCATCCGGGAGAATTTAACGGATTTTTGGAAGAGTTAAAACTAATTAATGTACAAATTGATTATAATCCTCAGGCAGAATATGACTTTGTTTTGGTTTTTGTAAAATCCAAACAGGAGATATTTGATTCAATAAAATTAATAAAGGGTGTTGTTTCAGAGGATGTGACCTTGTGGGTAGCTTATCCTAAAAAATCATCTAAAAAGTATACTTCTGATATTTCGCGTGAAAATGGATGGCAACCCCTTGGAGACATCGTATTTGAAGGAGTCAGGATGGAGGCAATTGATAATGATTGGTCAGCTTTACGATTTCGGAATGTGTTGTTTATTAATAGTTTAAAACGTGATAAGTCAAGAACCATAAGCCTGGTATGGAAAAACCGTAAATAAAATAAAAGCATAAAAAAAGCCTGCCCCTCTGGGCAGGCTTCTACAGACAGCTACAGACTTATAGGCTGAAGAAGAAATTAGTTGTAGGCACCTTCGCCGTGTTCGTAAATATCCAGCCCTTCTTCCTCGATGACTTTGGATACACGTAGTATGTTTAATTTTTTCAGGATTGTAAATAGTATAAAACCGGCACCTGCGGCCCATACAAAAAATACTATAACACCGATTGCCTGGATACCTAATAATTTGGCTCCGAATCCATAAAATAATCCTTCTGAAGTTGAAAATAATCCAACTGCTAATGTGCCAAAAGCACCACTAACGCCATGGACAGAGATTGCTCCAACAGGATCGTCAATTTTTAAGACTTTGTCGAAGAACTCAACAGCAAATGGTAAAATGAAACCTGCCATAATGCCGATGGCTACAGCACCCATAGGATCAACAGCATCACATCCTGCAGTTATGGCTACCAGTCCAGCCAAAGCACCGTTAAGCGAAATAGACAGGGCAGGGCGTTTGTATCTCATCCAAGAAACAATCATTGCTGTAATAGCACCGCCAGCAGCAGCTAAATTGGTAGTAACAGCAATATGCCCTAATGCCACAGCATTATCTGTTCCGGCAGCAGCTAGCTGTGATCCGGGGTTAAATCCAAACCATCCAAACCACAAGATAAATACACCTAAAGCTCCCATTGCCAGATTGTGCCCTGGTATTGCATTTGGTTTACCATCTTTATTGTATTTTCCAATACGTGGCCCAATGATTGCAGCACCAGCTAATCCAACCCAAGCTCCAACTGAGTGAACAATTGATGAGCCGGCAAAGTCATGAAATCCAAGTTGGCTTAACCATCCACCACCCCAGGTCCAGTGTCCCGAGATGGGATATATGAGTACCGTAATTACAATACTAAAAATAAGGTACGATTTAAATTCAGTACGTTCTGCCATAGCTCCCGATACAATGGTTGCAGCTGTTGCAGCAAATACTGTCTGGAAAAATAAATCAGCGTAGTCCGAATAATTGTCACCAAAACCATCGCTCATAAAAAATAGGTCCGGTGTTCCTATTATTCCTCCTATCGATTCGCCATACATTATTGTAAAACCAATAATCCAGTATAACAGCGAACCAATTGAGAAGTCCATTAAGTTTTTCATTAAAATGTTTGCCGTGTTCTTCGAGCGGGTAAATCCCGCTTCAACCATCGCAAACCCTGGTTGCATAAACATGACTAAAAATCCGGCGATTAATAACCACATGTTGTCAATACCTATTTGTAGGCCTTGTATACTTTCTTCCATGATAATTTATCTTTTTATGGTTATTATTCTTCTTTTCCTTTAATATAAAGTGACTCATCTCCCTTTTCACCGGTTCTAATCCTATATGATTCTTCAATAGGAATAATAAATACCTTACCATCTCCAATTTCGCCCGAACGGGCAGAACTTAAAATAGCATTCACCGTTTTGTCTACATTTTTGTCGCGGACAATGATTGAGAGTTTTGTTCGTTCAATACTACTGGTATCGTATGCAACACCGCGGTATACGCGCCCCTGCCTTGCTTGTCCAACACCTCTAACATCCCAGAATGAGAAGAACTCAATTCCAGCCTCGTTTAGAGCCTCTTTGACATCGTCAAATTTGGTCTTGCGGATAATGGCTTCTATTTTTTTCATTTCGTAAGATTTTAAAGATTATAATGAAATACCTACTACAATATGAAATTGTTCTGATGAAGGATTCAGAATAACAGCTCCTGATACAGGTAAGCTAAAGGATTCAGAAAATTTGATTTCTTTGGAAGTTCCAATACCGATATTACAAACGCTAAAGTCGCCATCAACTGTGTAAGCTCCATCGCCTGCTCCAATGGTTAAATCAACCGGTCCGGCCGATAATGCCGCTTCAACATAAAGGTCGCTAACATCTTTTCCCATCATATAGGCACCTGTGAAAGTAAAACTTCCTAATCCGATGCTGGCCATTGGCTCAAAAAAGTGTGAATCGCCATCAAAAAATTCTGATGGAGGAAAATAGTAATCAGTTACTGTTAATGATAGTCCAAAATCGGTGGAGTAACTCATGTATAAATCTGCTTCCATGGCTTCATCAACCGAAATACAATATGAACCCCATGCTCCAACTGCAAATCCACCAGTGCTAAATTCAACCCAGGGCTGTAAGGCAGGGCCCGATCCAAATTTTGCTCCACGCCAAACATAACTGCTTACGAGGTCGGTTCCTGTATCCCACGAACTTTCCTGTGCTTTTAGATCCATGTTGAAAACGATCAACATCAAAAAACTTGCGGTAATAAGTAGTGCTTTTTTCATAACTAAAATTTTAATGTTTGTTTTAAATATAATTTTTATTGATTGATTTTGTATTTAATAAAAATGTGTAAATTTTAAGCAATACCCCATGTATTTGTATAAATTCTTCACAAGAATACATAAAAAATGAGAAGGACCCCTAAAAAATTGGGATAGTGGGTTGAAAAATAACAATATTTTAAAATAAGTCCTGATTTTATAAAAACAGAAGTCCGATGTGTCATAATGAGTACAAAAAGTTGCACTAAGTATCATAAATACAGAGTAACTACAAGCAAAATAGAAAAAAGTAAATAAATAAGCCACAATACGGCAAAAGTGTCATATTGTGCATTGTTGTTAACATTTGTAAAAATTTTATAGTTTTTTTTAAAAATGTGTGTGTTTTATTAAAATTATTTATAGCTCAGATTAATTTGTTTTAAAATTATAATAAATGGAAATTGCTGAAAAAGTATATTTTGTTTAATAAATTCATACTATTTTGAAAAAAGTATATTTGTAGTTATAAAATCTGGAATACGGTTTTTTTTATGAAATTGTTTATTGTATCCGATTCTTTTTAGAATGAAAAAAATTGTAAAACTTTTATTTGGCTATTTTATATTTTGGTTGATTTATTTCGAATTAGCCAAAGTTTTATTTTTGGCACTTAATTATAAACTCACAGGCAGTTTATCCTTTTCTGAGGTTACCGGTGTATTTTTACACGGAATAAAAATGGATGTTTCTGTGGTTTGTGTGTTTTTAGCCATCCCCATGCTCTTATTGGCCTTTTCATTTTTATTACCCGGAAGATTCATAAAAGGATTCCTTAAAGCATACACCTTAATATTACTTATACCGATTTCTTTTTTAAGTGTTGTTGATTTAGGTATGTATCCGCATTGGGGAATACGGGTTGGTATTTCATCATTTAATTATATTGGTGATCCAAAGAGTATGTTTGACACTATTTCGCTGGTTGAGTTTATTTCAGGTATTTCGGGTATTATAGTATTATGTGTAGGCTTTTTTCTGCTATACCGTTGGTTATTTAAATCAATAAGCATAAAAATACCCTTAAAACAGTGGTACCTGTTTTTTATTCTGCTTCTATTGGCCGTTTCGCTTATTATTCCTATCCGTGGAGGATTAGGAACTTCTCCCATGAATTTAAGTACCGTTTCATTTAGTAAAAAGTTATACGCGAACCATGCTGCGGCAAATTATTTGTGGAACTTTATAAATACCATCGAAAACAGGAAAGTGCTTTCCAATCCTTGTATTTATATGGAACAAAATAAAAGTCAGGCTATATTTGATTCTAAAACAGATTTGATTTCGGAAAACAGGATTCAATTAATAGAATCAAAAAATGGAAAACCGGTTAATGTTGTGGTGGTAATACTTGAAAGTTTCTCAAATAAAATTGTTAGTTCACTTGGGGGCATGCAAAATATTTCACCTAATTTGGAGAGGTTATGTTCCGAAGGAATTGTATTTTCGAATTTTTATGCCACAGGCAATCGTTCAGATAAAGGGATATCGTCGATATTTGCCGGGTATCCTTCGTTACTCCATACATCGATAATGCGTTTTGCCGATAAATCGAAAAGTATTACCAAATTGCCACAGTATTTTAAGAGGAATGGGTATCAAACTTCGTTTTATTATGGTGGAGATATAAATTTTTATAACCTAAAAGCATTTATTCTACAATCAGGAATGGATCAAATTACTTCGCAAAAAGATTTCCCTGAGGAAATTGGTTATGCATCAAGTTGGGGGGCACCCGATGAGTTTTTGTTTGAAAAAGCTTCGAAAGATATCAAAACCAGCAATCAACCGTTCTTAAATATAATATATACACTTAGCAGCCATACACCATACGATGTGCCTTTTACTAAAATAAAAGGAAACTCTAACGAAGCCAAGTATTTAAATTCGGTGGCATATACCGACAGTTGCCTGGGTGTATTTATTGATGAATTAAGACTTTCCGACGTTTGGGAGAATACGTTACTGATTGTAACATCTGACCATGGTACTTTAGAACCAGGTCCAACCGAAGTTAACCATCCATCGACTTATAAAATCCCCATGGTTTGGTCTGGGGGTGTTATTAATGATACCATGGTAATAGATTCAATTTGTATGCAACCCGATTTACTTCCTACGTTGGTTCATCAAATGGGGTGGCAAATCGATAATCCTAAATTTGGTACTGATATTTTTTCTCAAGGCCAATATGCATTTTATATGCTGGAATCGGGATGGGGATTTATTTCGCCGGCAGGGCAATATTATTATAATAAAGATAGCCGCGATTTTATCCCTTTCACGGAAGAACAAAACAGTAATCCTGACTTTGATTTTGCGAAGGCTTATTTGCAAGTATTACACGACGATTTTATAAACCGATGAATAACACTCAATCCGATAGATTCTTTTTTATAATAAATCCGATGGCCGGACATCGGAAAGGAGAAAAAATCGTTGCATATATCCAACGTTTTTTTTCTGAAAAAAAATGTGAATTTGATTTTTCATTTACTCAAAAACAGGGGCATGCTGCACAACTGGCAAAAAAAGCCGTTGATGATGGATATACAGTTGTAGTAGCTGTCGGAGGAGATGGGACTATAAATGAAATTGGAGGAAGTTTAATTGGCACTAATGTTTCACTGGGTGTTATTCCGTTCGGCTCAGGAAATGGCTTGGCACGCGACCTTAAAATTCCGATGAATCTAAAAAAGGCTTTAAATACATTAATTGAAGGAAGTTCTACTACCATTGATTGTGGTAAAATTAATAATCAACACTTTTTTTGCACCTGCGGAATAGGATTTGATTCGCATATCGCTTATTTAATGAGTAAAACCAAAGGCCGTGGAAAATGGAAATATATTTGGCTGGTAATTCGCGAATGTTTTTTATTTGAGCCTTTTGAGGTGAAGTTTAATATGAATGGAAAAACCGTTGATCAAAAGATATTCCTGATAAATTTTGCCAATACATCTCAATTTGGAAATAATGCATATATAGCACCCGGTGCCCAACTTAATGATGGTTTGTTTGAAGTTGTTATCATTAACCCGTTTAGGAAATTATTGTATCCATTTTTGGGAATTTCCTTGTTCCTGAAGAAGATAAATAAATTTAGTTTTGTTGAAACTCACAAAACATCTGAAATAAATTTGCTCAATAGCTCAGCCAACAATTTTCATTTTGATGGAGAAGCTGCAACATTGGAATTACCGGCATCCATTACTATTTTAAATAAATACCTGAATGTCCGTGTTCCTAAAAAATAGATAATTATTTTTTAGCGAACAGTTTTTTAAGGTCGAGAGAGATTAATTCACCTCTGTTTTTTTCCAGTGTTCGAGTATAAATTATAAGAGGTATGTCTTTTTCAAATTTCTCAGAATCAAAGGTTATATTGAAAGTACACATTTTATTAGGCTCCAATTGTTTTAATTGGCACAACTCCTCCAGTGGATAAATAACCATCTCTTTTTTATTTTGCATTAGTCCTAAAACCGGTTCTGAAGAATGTGCTAATTGAATAGTTCGGTCGGAATTATTGTTTATTGATAGTGTTAGTTTTAATGTTTTATTATGAATATTTGATTCTTCAATTTTTATTAAAACCGATTTAAGAGATTGGAATTGTGGCACAATGGTAACTCCAATTTTTTGCCCATTGCATAACGGTATTAATTCAGGAGGATTGGCGCGCTCATGGTAAATGGCAAACAATGAATCTCCTTCAGCTGCTTGCTCTTCGTTCCATAAATCGTATTGACAAAACCGGTATTCAGGAGAAGCCAGGTGTACTGCTTTATCGCCCGAATAGAAAGTATAAGTACTCGTAAGTGCGTAATTATTAAATGTACCTACAATTTTACCTCCGGCCATTTTTTTGATTTCGGCAGCTAACTCTTTGTGTTTGTAAAAAGCTAATTTGGCATATCCTACATTAGGAATAAAATCCATTGCCAGATACATTCTGAAAAAGAAAAATAGAACTACTAACGGGAGAGCCAGGTTTTTGAAAAGCCTTTTGAGTTTCTGGTTTTGTGAAATAAGTGGATAGGCTGCAAACATTAACAAAGGTGTGATTGATGCGGTCCAGTGCGGTTCAATGCGGTTCCAGAAACTTAGGATAAAAAAGGTGCCAAAAAAACCAATTATTGTAAAAATGGTTGCTTTTTTGAACAGATTATCTGCTTTAAATTTTCGAAGGCTCCAAAACAAAACTATTCCTGATAAAGGCCCGGCAACCAGTATCTGATTGAGTATATTTGAATGGACATATTTTAATTGGAACGGTTTGGTGCGATCGTGTAAATGGTATCTGAATGTTGGGAAGTTGTTATCGAATTGCCACCATATATGAGGAAGTAACAGGATAAATGTTCCTATAACAATTACCCAGAAATATTTATTTTTCAGAAGTTTTAAGTTTGATAAAAGTACAAAAAAGATCACCAGGAATGAGTGGTATTTGCTATATACCATTGCCGCTACAATAACCGATAAAACAAGGGCAAGTTGTAAGTTTTGTTTTTGTAAAAATTGTTTGTAAACCATAAAAAACAGCACCGTAAAAAATACCAGCGGAAGGTCGGGTAGGGCTAAAAAACCTCCAATGTGCGTATGTACCAATGGAAAGGAGAGAATAAATACTCCTGCAAAAAAAAGGTCTTTTTTTTCATCAATTTCATTTAAAATTAATGCCATTGTGACCGTCGATAAAAGAATCATAAATAACCGAACACCCAATTCATTGCCAAAAAAAGAATACCCAAAGTGAATCAGAAATGCCGTTAGCGGAGGGTGGTCGAAAAATCCCCAATCGAGGTTTTGGGAATACATCCAATAGTAAGCTTCATCGTAGTGTAGGCCGGTGAAAACTGATTGAATTAAATTTATCAGGAACCAAACTCCCAATAATATAAAATGTTGTTTTTGCAGATTTTTTATTAGAAACATAAATTATTAATCGGTTGATTGAAGAAATTATGTGTTGTTACAAAGATAAAATATATTTCACAGATTGATTATTTAAATTTCACCAGGTACATTGGCTTTAAAGCCTCTTCGCGTTTTGCTGGTAATATAAATTTTGCGGGGCGGTTTAAATACAAATGTTTAAATTGGTAGATAGTATCAACTGCTCCATTAAATGATTGAATAGTATCCAATCCTGCCGGATTTGTAAATATCCACGATTGAGGTGAGTTAATAGCCTTCCTTAATTCCTCTTGATTGTGGATTTGGCTGGCTTGTGGATTACTGTAGAAAAATAACTCATACTGCCCATAATTGTAATTATACAGGCGGTCGTTTTTTTCGGCAGTTTTGTTAAAAATACGGGCTGCTTTTGGTGGTGCCTGAAAACTGAAAATATAAGGGAACACCTGTGAATTCATAAAAAAGTTAAAAGCCACAATAACAATAATCGAAGGTAATAATAACCTTGTTATTCCCGGTTTTGCAGTTTTAAAAATGTAAATGGTCAGAACTAATAGAAGTGCAAAAATTATCCAGGTATAAAGTGAGGCAACAGGGAATATATATAAAGCTATTCCAAAAATTAGGAGCCAGACAATAATTACCACCGTGGTTTGAATTCCAGAAAAAACACTGTATAATTTCCCTTTTTCATGAATAGCAGTTGAGATCCATTTGGCTGTTAGTATAGCCATTAATGGCAAAAGGATAAAAACATAATTAGGCAATTTACTTTTAGCCACGCTTAGGATGGTAAAAAATATCCAAATACCGGTAACTGTTACATATTCGGCTGCACGTAGTTTGTTTTTTGCCAGGCTTTTAAATTCGAGGAAAGCCGAGCTGAACAATAGTACCGACCACGGAATAAACAGATAAAGAAGTGTGTGAATGTAAAAACTATAATCGGTATTGGCGCCCGTATAACTACCTGTAATACGGCCAACATTATTTTTCCAGAAAAAGAACTGAATACCTTCCCATCCAAATTGGTTAAACAATCCGATGAGGGCAGGGCTAACCACTACAAATGAGAGAATAATCCCAAGGTACCACCGGAAATCTATAAATGATTTGAAGTTTTTTGTAAGAATTAAATGGCCAACAATTGCCAAAGCAGGGATAACAGCCCCAATCGGGCCTTTGCTTAACATTGCCAATCCAACTCCAATAAAACCAAAAATCCAATTAATATTCCGGCGTGTTTTTATAAAATCAAACAATTGCCACATGGCAAATGCCGAAAATGCCTGCAGGGGGGTATCGGTGTGAATGTCGAAACTGTACATTGAATAATAAAATGAAAAAAACAGCAAACTTGCGGCAATGAGCCCGATTTGTTTATTATACAACGATTTACCCAACCGGAAAGTGGAGTACATTCCCAATAAAATAATTATAAATACCGGAAACTTAAACCAGAAATTAGAGACACCTCCAACATAAAAACCTACAGCACCTGTCCAAAAAAGCAAAGGAGGCTTTTGGTCATACGCATCGCCATGAATAGTCAGGTTTATAAAATTGCCGTTCTCAAAGATTTCTTTGGCAACAGTGGCGTATTTCCCATTGTCGCGTGTTACATCAATAAAAAATCCCGAAAAATAACCAGCCAATGCCAGTAAAATCACAAAAATAAAAATCCAGTTGTAGTGTTTCTTTTCAAACATCCAAATAATTTTGTTTGACAAATGCGTGCCTGTAATTGGTGATAAAATTGATCATTTTTTCAGGAATAAGAAAACTCTGGAGCACTTAAATTCTGAAAATTGATGGTGGAAGATTATAATTAACAATAGATTTAGGTAAGAGGTTTAAAAATTAAATTCCTTTTATATATTGGGAATTTGTAGTAGGATGAATTGTTTGATTTAGTCCTTTTTGTAAATCGCAATTTCCATCCAGAATTTTTACAAATTGTGTCACCATCTGTAATTTATCTATTTTGACTATTGTTTTAGTTTTTATATTTCTTAAATCAATCATAAAACCCGAAAAAAGATGTGGCATATCGGTGATAATCTCTGTATTTAAAAAATTTGCCGCATTGTAGATATTGTGATAGTTCCCTTTTGATTTATAAATAATAAATGTTTCATTTTTTAAGTTTGTAATTGTTGCCGATTTGGAACACATTTGAGTGCAACTATTTATAACGGTATTGGTTTTACACCCCGTAACCTGATGAAACAAACATACTCTGCTGGTCATTAGTGCTATTGGATGATAGATGCTGTAGTATAATTTAAAATCGTGGGGTTTATTAATACGTTGTATTTGTAATTTATTTATTTCGTTTGAAATAAATGCCCCCGAGCAGTTAAATTTTTCTTTTAAACAACTTAGGCTAAACGAATTTACAGTGTTTAAATGTGGCCCTGCAATCCAGTCGATTCCTTTTTCTTTCGCTTGAAAAGCAATCCCTGTATTATTTGTTACAATAAGTTTTGGGTTGATTTCTTCAAGAAATTTTTCTGCAGCACTGTAATTATCGCCTATTAAAATAGCAGGGAACCAGGCGATTAATTTTTTGTTCTTTTTAAAAAGTTCAATAAGTTCAGAATATTCACTTTTAAAACCATTTGGCAATTGATAATAGATATCGGCACTTTTATGGGTACAAAGATGAACATCGGTTGGCGAAGAAATTAAAACCGAAAGAGTAGGTTTGATTTTTACTTTTGGTTGTTTTTCAAAAGTTGGAATAGCAATGGGAGCATAATTATCTTTTGAATCATTTAAAATAAACAACACCTTTTTTTTAAGAGCTGAGAGTTCCTTAAATGGAACATATAGGTTGCCAGCGATGTTGAATTCCATACTTTTAATGTAAAATTCAGTTTCATTTATTGCTTTTAGCCTTTTTAAAACCATTTTGGAGGTAAGGGCCTCAGTGCCGGTATTTGTAAGATTTACTTCTGAATTGGCCACAAATGAACTTTCAGGAGTTTTAATATTTATATTTAAAGGTGCTCCACATTCTCCAGAAACAAATATTGTTACAGGGGCTTTTTCTATGCTTAGTTGTTCGATTTTATTTCTGATAAAAGCCCTGCTTCTTTCTTTTCCGTCGTATAATTCCTGTTGACTTTTAGTAGTTTTATTGTTTGTTTCTATATTGCTAATCCCCGAAAAATGTTTTGTAGAATGGCTCATGGGATTATCAATAAACATCTCTTTGTTAATATCACCTTTTAAAAACGAATTAGTAAAATCACGGTTAAAAACTTTATACAAATCCCTGTTATCGTTGATTAACCCATTTTTATTATCAATACTTTCGATTTGTTTTTTCCATGTATTAACAACTGTATAAACATATTCAAACTCTTTTATTCTTCCTTCAATCTTGAATGAATAAACTCCTGCATCATACAAATCTTTCAGGTCAGAATAGGCTGAATTGTCTTTTAGGTTAAGTGGAAAATTTTTTCCGGCTTGAGTAGTTTTATACCTGTCTCTGCAAGGTTGACTGCAGCGCCCCCGGTTTCCTGAATTTCCGCCATGTACAGAACTCATGTAACATATTCCTGAAAAAGAAATACAGTATGAACCGTGGACAAATACTTCGGTTAACACATTGTTTTTTTTGCCTGTTTCAGTTAAGGTTTTTATCTCATTAATTGAAAGTTCTCGCGACAGATTTACACGGCTGGCACCCAATTTATGTAAAAACTGAATCTGCCCCTTGTTATGAGTGGTGAGTTGTGTAGATGCATGTATTTTAAGGCTTTTAAAATATTTTGTTAGCAAGTAAAACAGTCCCATGTCCTGAACAATTACTCCATCAATACTTGTATTAATTAATTTGTTTAAAAGATTTATAAGGTCAGGGATTTCGCTATCAACAATTAGAATGTTTAGTGTTAAGAATACCTGGCAATTGTTTTTATGTGCCAATCGTAAAATGCCTTGTAAAACATCGAAAGTAATATTGGTAGCGCGGTTTCGGGCATTAAATTTATTGAGCCCACAGTATACTGCATCAGCACCGGCACTAATAGCAGCTTTTATGGAATCAATATCTCCTCCTGGTGCAAGTAATTCTATTTTTTGTTTCACAGAGCCAAATATAACTTATTTGATGGCAAGTCTGAATTTTGTAGAATTTTGGTGGGATATATTTTTAATATTAATGTAGGTTTTGTTGTATCAAGTTTAAACCAAATAGATACTTATTTGTCGAATACCTGAGTTGTTTGGTAATATCCCTTGAACAAAAGGAATATTTACGTAATTTCGAAACAACAATTGAAAATAATAAACATGCAGATAATTAAAGTTGGTTTTATAGGGGCTGGCGGAATAGCCAGAGCTCACGCTTATTCACTTAATTCGTTAAAATATTATTACGATAAAGTTCCCGAAATTATTTTTGAATCAGTAACGTCGGCCAGAAACGATAGCCGAAATAAATTTGCTAAAAGTTATGGCTTTAATAAGGCTCAGGATTTAGCTGAATTTGAAAAAAATACAAACATAAATACTGTGTTTGTTTTAGGTCCTAATAATTCGCATTACGAACATTTATTGTTGGCTTTAAGTATGCCCGAAGTGAAATATATTTACCTCGAAAAACCCGTCTGTGCTTCGGAAGAGGAAGAAAAACAAATGGCAAATTTGGTGAACGAATATGCAGGGAAAGTAACTATTCAGGTAGGATTTCAATATTTGCAAACACCAGCTGTACGCGAGGCTTTTAATTTTTGGCGGAGTGGTAAATTGGGTGACCCCATTCATTTTGATTTAAAATATTACCATGGCGATTATTTACAATCGTCGTACCGAAATAAACGACAAACGCGATTAACACCCGCCCCCGATGGTGGTGCGATGGCCGATTTAGGATCGCATGGAATAAGTCTTCTGGTTGCCTTTTTTGGGAAAAAAACTTCAGATAACAAGTGCGTATCAAAGTGGCTGTTTTGAAGATGTGCCAATTGGATCGGATTTATTTAGCAGCATTTCATTATTTGACCCACGTACAAAAATGGCCGGGCAACTATCGGCCAGCCGTATTAGTTCCGGCACCGGCGATTTGGTTCATCTCGAAATTTATGGCAAAAAAGGAGCCTTGAGGTATTCCTCACATACGGCTGATTATTTTGAATATTATATGGAAGAATCAAAACAATGGATTAAAAAGGTAGTTGGAAGCAACTATTTTTCAATCACAGGTTTTCCATCGGGGCACGTATCTCCCGGTTGGTTAAGGGCTATGGTTCATGCTCATTATATATTTTTGTCAGGAGATGACCCTCAGGCTTTTGTGCCCGATTTAAAACACGGATTAGCAGTTCAGCGAATTGTTCGTGAAACAGCTTCTCATTTACAGGAATTCAGAAATAAAAATTATGAAGACTGAACGTAGCAGTGGAATTTTATTACATATTACTTCTCTTCCTGGAAAGGAAGGTATTGGAAGTTTTGGGAAAGAAGCATATGATTTTGTGGATTTTTTACATGATGCCGGACAAAAGTTGTGGCAAATACTTCCTTTAGGGCCTGCTGGTTATGGCGGTTCTCCTTATCAATGTTATTCAGCTTTTGCCGGAAATCCATCGCTGATAAGTCTTTCCGAATTAATTAATGATAATCTGCTTGAACATTCCGATCTCAGGAAAGCACCAAAATTTGATGTTAGGAAGGTCCTGTTTGAAAAGGTGAATGGTTGGAAAATTCCTTTATTACTGAAAGCTTTTAATTGTTTTGAGTCCGATGAAAAAAATCATTTAAAGGAGGAATACCTTAAATTTATTGCAGAACATGCATGGTGGTTAAATGATTATGCCATGTTTATGGCTACCAAAAAAAACAGTGATAATATTGCCTGGAATAAATGGGACAAAGGCCTTAAATTCCGCGAGAATAAAGCCCTTAGCAAATATGGGACTGATTATAAGGACGAGGTTGAGTTTCAGAAGTTTTTACAATTTATATTTTTTAGGCAATGGAACAAGTTAAAAAGTTATGCCAATTCATTAGGTGTTAAGATTGTTGGTGATATTCCTCTTTATGTTTCAGCCGACAGTGCTGATGTGTGGGCAAATACTGATATTTTCCAGCTCGATGAAGATTTAGAACCAACTTTTGTTGGCGGTGTACCTCCCGATTATTTTAGTGAGACAGGACAACTTTGGGGCAACCCTGTTTTTAATTGGCAACGCCTGAAAGAACGTAATTTTGATTGGTGGTTAGCCAGGCTTACTTTTAATCTGAAAATGTATGACCTTGTCCGAATCGATCATTTTAGAGGATTGGAGTCATACTGGTCGGTGAAAGCCGGTGAAAAGACAGCCGAAAATGGTACCTGGGAACCTGCCTTAGGATATGAATTACTTGAAGCTTTCGGAAAACAAAACGATGGCATACAGCTAATAGCCGAAGACCTGGGAGTTATTACTGAGGAAGTTGAAAAATTGCGTGACGATTTTAGATTGCCCGGAATGAAAGTTCTGCAGTTTGCTTTTTCTTCTGACAAAAAAAATCAAAACCTGCCTTTTAATTACGATTCAAATTTTGCTGTATATACGGGAACACACGATAATGATACTTTATGGGCCTGGTATCGATCGGCTAAAAAAGAAGAAAAAGTGCAATTAAAAAAATACCTGCCTTCGGGACCAGGTTCGGTGGTGCAAAGAATGATTAAAATGGCCTGGTCATCCACCGCAAAAATGGCAGTGATTCCGTTGCAAGACCTTTTTGAATTGGGAGCCGAAGCACGCATGAATATTCCAGGAACCGCCACTGGCAACTGGGGATGGAGATTCAGGCAAAATCAATTAAAAATCAAAACATGCCCGGTTTTTAAAGGAGTTAAGCCAGAAGTATAATAGGTAGAGTCGTTAATAACAGGTTTTTAGAACTGAAGGATAGCTTTCTCAAATAATTCGGGTTGTTCGGCATGAAGCCAATGACCGGCTTCTGGAATATCAACTATTTGTGCCTCGGGATAAATGCCATGGATAAGTTTCTCGTCTTCAGGTAAAATATAATCCGATTTTACTCCTCTGATAAACAGTACCGGATAATTTGTAATGGGAATTCTGTCGGAAAACCACGAAGGATTAACACCACTCACTATTTCATCAAGGTAGTTATACAAAACCTCAGGATTAATTTTCCATTTGTACCCTTTTTTTGTTTTATCAATGGCAACATTTTTTAATAAAAATTGCCTGATTCGGGCGTTATCAATTTTTTCAGCCAGGTAATCCGCAATGTCTTCACGTGATTTAATGACTGAAAAATCAATTTCCATCATTGCCAATAAAATATTGTGGTGTAAATAATACCTGCTGTTTTTATCACTCTCCAGGTAGTTTTTTGGTGCAATGTCGGCAACAATTATTTTTTTAATTCTTTCAGGATAATCAGCAGCATAGTGCATAGCTGTCTTTCCACCCATACTGTGGCCGAGAAGAATTGTTTTATCGATATTTTGCCTGTCCATAAAATCAGCCAGGTCGTTACGCATATCGTTGTACGAATTGGTGTCGACATGGGGTGATAAACCATGGTTTCGTTGATCCACAAGGTACACCGTAAATTTAGCCGATAGCCTTTTGGCAATAGCCATCCAGTTATCCGATGAGCCATATAAACCATGCACAATAACCAATGGTTGGCCCGAGCCTGTTTTTCTAAAAAAAAGTTGTGTCATTTATTTAAGGCAATCGAGGTATTTTTTTATGGTTGATTCAAGGCCTAAATACAACGCATCGGCAACCAACGCATGGCCTATTGAAACTTCTAAAAGATTAGGTATGTTTTTATAAAAATAATTGAGATTTATTAGGTTTAAATCATGTCCGGCATTTACTTCAATTCCTAATTCTTTACAAGTTTTACTAGCTTCAACAAATGGGGCAATGGCTTCTTCTGGATTTTTAGAGAAATTTAATGCATACGATTCGGTGTACAATTCAATACGGTTTGTCCCAATTTTCGCTGCTCCTTCAATGGCTTCATTATCAGGGTCAACAAAAATAGATGTACGGATTCCATTATCCTGAAGCCTTAAAATAACTTCTTTTAAGAAGTGATAATGTTTTATTGTATCCCAGCCATGATCGCTTGTTAGTTGGTTGTGTTTGTCGGGAACAAGGGTTACCTGATCGGCTTTAATATCGATAACCATTTTGATAAAATCCTCACTTGGATAACCTTCAATATTAAATTCGGTAGTTACTAAAGGTTTAATGTCAAAAACATCTTGCCGTGTTATATGCCTTTCGTCGGGGGCGAGGATGGATAGTAATTCCTTGTGCACCAAATTTTTGACAATTGATGGTAGCGTCTGTAACACTTGGTATAATTCCTCCGCGGGAGTTTCTTAGTGTTGCTATTTTATTTATATTTACACTTAATCTGGTCATAGTTCTACATTTGGAATGGCAAGTTACGACTAAGATTTGAAAACATAAAATTTAAAGGAAAAGAGTTGATAGCCGAGAAATTAATATCAGAAGTAGTTCCTGCATTGCGAATTTCGGATGATGGCCAAAAAGCCCTTAACTGGATGGATGTATTCAGGGTTTCGCATTTGCCTGTTGTTGATGGTGAAAAACTATTTGGGGCTTGTGGGTGATAAAATGATATACGACCTTGATTTAACAGATGTTAAGTTTTGAAAAACAAATAGGGAAGTTGCCAACGCCACATGTGCATGTCGATCAGCATATTTTTGAGGTGGCCGCAATCATGTACAAATTAAAGTTAAGTGTTGTTCCGGTTCTCGATTCAAAACATGTTTATTTGGGAGTTATCATTTTGTACGATCTGGCACGAAAATTCTCAAATTTATATGCAGTACACGAACCGGGTGGGGTAATCATTTTAGAAATGAATTTATACGATTATTCATTGTCGCAAATTGCCCAGATTGTTGAGAGTAACGATGCTAAAATTTTAAGCTTATTTGTGAACCGGTTGCCGGGAGGGAATAATTTGTTGCTCACAATGAAACTTAATGTTGTAGAGCTGACAGCAATAATTCAAACCTTTGCCCGGTACGATATAGATGTAAAATCTGTTTTTATGGATAGTTCAATTTTGAATGATTTGTATGAAGACAGGTATGATCAATTCATGAAATACATGAACCTTTAAATAATTCAATTTTTATGGATATTGCCGTATTTGGAAATGTAGTTAGTACAAATGCCATTTCTGTTCTCGATAGTTTTTTTTAATATCTGTAAAAGCTGGAATATTAATGTTCAGATTTATAAACCTTTTTACGACCATTTAACAAACGACCAGCACTATTCGCCATATTGTTCTGGTTATTTTGAATCATCAATTGATTTTAATCCAGCCAATAAATTAATATTCAGCATTGGCGGTGATGGTACCTTTTTGCAGTCAGCCCAGAAAATACAAAATTATGCCATCCCAACAGTTGGTATAAACATTGGAAGGTTAGGCTTTTTAGCTGAAATTTCACAGGAAGAAATGATTAATGTATTGTCTGAAATTTTTGATGAAAAATACGACGTATTGGAACGTACGATGCTTCAGGTTGATTTTGATTCATCAATAGCTATGAATTATAATATGGCCTTGAATGAAATGACTGTTTTAAAAACCGATACATCTTCGATGATAAATATTAAGGCGTTTATTAACGGTGAATTTCTGAATAATTATTGGGCCGATGGATTAATAATTGCAACTCCAACCGGATCGACTGCTTATTCATTAAGTGTTGGTGGCCCCATATTATCTCCTAATTCCGAAAATTTTGTAATAACTCCAATAGCTCCACATAACCTTACTGTCAGGCCATTAGTTGTACCCGATAGTAGCATTATAAAATTGCATGTCGAAGGACGTGGTTCTCATTATCTTGCTTCACTCGATTCTAATTCTACAAATGTTGAATTTTCAACTTCCGTAGTAATAAAAAAGGCCAATTCGAAATTAAAAACGGTTTGTTCTGAAGGATCATTCATTTTATAATACTCTCAGGAATAAACTGATGTGGGGAATTGATAAGCGTAATTAAAATTTACATGCTTAACAATTTTTAACCTCTGTTGGGGTTTTATAATAACTAACAGGTATGTAGTTATTAGGAATTATATTACTTTTTGTAGCTTTTGAAAGCGGTTATGTTCAAAAGACGAAAGATGTATGTTCATTGATAGATAGGAGTTTACAAGAGAATTTGGAGTAAATAAACCATTTGTTTTGTTTAAAAACGACCTAGAATTTGTTGTGTTGAAGTGGGCAAAACCTTTGGGTCTCACCCTTCAATTTTTAGTAAAAAAAGTACAAATTAAAACATGCCTGTAACAAGTAAAATAAAAACGAAATTTTAATACCTGATGAAGAAGATTTTTTTGGTGTTTACTTTAATTTTATTTTCTGTTTTAGGCAGAGCACAAAAAACGGCTGATGTTGGAATTTGGGGAGGAGCTGCAACATATTTTGGCGATTTAGAACAAATGGATATTGGGCAGTCGATAAAACCAAATTTTGGAGCGTATTTTAGGTATAATTTTAATGCCAGGGTTGGATTACGTGTAATGTATTTAACCGGCAATATTGGAGCCCAGGGTACTATACAGAATATAGATTGGTCATTTGGTAAACAGGTACACGATGTTTCGGTCCAGGCTGAAATAAACTACCTAAAGTATATTTTAGGCGTTAAAAAAACGCCATTTACACCATATGTCCTGGTTGGTTTAGGAGTTGCATATTACAATTACCAACTCGATCCGGTAGCTCTTTTTGATATAAATGCCTTAAATAATAAAGGAATTATTGAAATAGATGAACCTGTAATGGCTATCACTGTACCTTTTGGTATGGGAATTAAAGCAAGCATTGGTAAAAGGCTGGGAGTTGGTGTTGAATTACTGTTCAGAAAATTAGCCGATGATAAATTAGATAATTTGGACGATCCTTTTGCACATACAAATCCTTTGGGAGATGTTATATATACCGATTATCTTCATAACAATGATTATACAGCATATTTAGGGTTACACCTAACTTATAAACTTTACCTGGGTAAAAGCGATTGCCCTGCATACGAAAGCAAAGATTAAATAAGAGTGTCAGTAAAAGAGAAAATAAACAATACTAAAATACCAAGCCATGTAGCCATCATTATGGATGGGAATGGTAGGTGGGCTGCCAAGCACGGAAATCCTCGGATATTTGGGCATGAACGTGGTGTTGAGGCTGTTAAGTCAACAGTTGAAGGAGCTGCCGAAATAGGTATTAAGTACCTTACGTTGTATGCATTCTCAACTGAAAACTGGTCGAGGCCTACGCAGGAAGTGAATGCACTTATGGCATTGTTAGTACATGCCATCGAAATTGAAACTGAAAAACTTAAATAAGAATAATGTTAGGCTTGGCGTAATTGGTAATACAGAACAATTGCCTGTTGAAGTAAGAGAAAAACTTTACCGGTGTATTGATAATTTAAGTTCGAATACTGGTTTAACATTGATTTTAGCCCTCAGCTACAGTTCAAAATGGGAAAATTGTTGAAGCTGTTAAAAAAATTGCATCTGAAGTAACAAAAGGTGTATTAAATCCCGACGATATAAACAATGACCTGATTGATAACTACTTGTCAACCAAAGGAATTCCCGACCCGGAACTTTTGATTCGTACCAGTGGCGAATACCGAATTAGCAACTTTTTATTATGGCAAATTGCCTATTCCGAGTTATATTTTATTGATAAATTATGGCCCGATTTTAGAAAAAAGGATCTATTCGAAGCAATAGTCGATTTTCAATCAAGAGAAAGAAGGTTTGGTAAAACGAGTGAACAAATTGAGAGATAAATAATTCAGAATGAGGATACAGAAATCATTTTTTCTATTGTTTTTAGTACTAGTGGGTTTTATGAATTTAAAAGCCCAGGATAAAGACAGTACCAATTTTTCTATTTATTACGACAGCCAGAAGAAGCTGGAAATTGCTGAAATTAAAATTACCGGAATCCGTTACCTTGATAAGGAAGTGCTTATTCAGCTTTCGGGGCTTAAAGTGGGCGACGAAATTGATGTGCCTGGCGACGGTGTTACAAGTGCCATCCGTAAATTATGGAACCAGGGCCTTTTTTCGGATGTTAAAATTGAAGCAACTAAAATAATTAATGGCAAAGTATGGATCGAAATATTTTTGCAGGAACGTCCAAAATTAGGAGGCGTTAATTTTATTGGCGTTTCAAAATCTGAAAAAGACGATATCACCTCAAAAGTATTATTACTTGTTGGTAGCCAGGTTACCGATAACCAGGTCAATAACGCTGAACGTATAATTAAGGATATTTTTCTGGAAAAAGGATTTCTAAATACCGATGTAAATATTATTCAGAAGGATGACACTACAAAAAAATAACAGTATTATTCTTGATATTATTATCGATAAAAAAGGAAAAAGTTAAAATTGATGATATTGTTTTTCATGGAAACGAAAATTTAAAAACAGGGACATTAGAGAAGTCCATGAAAAAAACAAAAGCAAAAAAAATAAAAAACTTTTTCAGCTCAAAAAAATTCTTAAAAGAAAAATATAACCGAGGATAAATTTAACCTTATAAAAAAATACAACGAAAAAGGATATCGCGATGCTATTGTTGTGCGGGACACCATTATAAAAATTCCGGGTGAAGACCGTGTAAAATTAGAGATTTGGGTTGATGAAGGGCAGAAGTATTATTTCCGCGATATAAAATGGGTTGGAAATACTGTTTACCCAAGTGAATACCTTGGCACAGTTTTAGGTATTAAAAAGGGCGACGTATTTGATCAAAAATTATTATCAAAAAGATTAACTGAAGAGGAAGGGACTGCTGTTAGTAATCAGTACCTCGACAAAGGTTACTTGTTTTTTAATTTAACTCCTGTTGAAACCAATATTGAACAAGATTCAATTGATATGGAAATGCGGATTTATGAAGGGAAACAAGCAACCATAAATAAGGTAATGATTACCGGGAATACCAAAACCCACGAACACGTTGCCCGCAGGGAATTACGTACATACCCCGGTGATTTATTTAGTAAATCCCAGATTATGCGTTCATACAGGGAATTGGCCCAATTGGGGCACTTCGACCCTGAAGCAATTAATCCCGATGTAATTCCTCATCCTGAAGATGGGACCGTTGATATAAATTATATGTTGCAGGAAAAAGCAAACGACCAGATTGAACTCTCAGGAGGTTGGGGAGCCGGTATGTTTGTTGGTTCTGTTGGTTTAAAGTTTGCCAACTTCTCGATGCGTAACATATTTAACAAAGAAGCCTGGAGGCCATTACCTACAGGCGATGGGCAAACTCTTAGTTTACGTTATCAAACAAGTGGAAAGTATTACCGTACTGTTAGCCTTTCATTTATCGAACCATGGTTGGGAGGGAAAAAACCCAATAGTTTCTCGTTGTCATTGTCACATTCCCGTATAAATTATTCTGCCAATAAATATTATAACAATTATTCTTCGGGATACGGTGGTAGTGGATATGGTGGATATTCCCCTTATGGTAGTAGCTACGGTGGCTACGGCGGTGGTTATTCTCCGTACGGCGGCGGTGGTTATGGTTATTCGCCTTATGGCTCAAGCTACGGTTATGGCTATCCACAGCAAACGTATAATTACGATTCGGAAGATGCTAGTTCAGAAGACAGCCAGATATGGGAAACAACCGCTTTAGCGCTGGGTTACGGTTACCGCCTGTCATGGCCCGATGATTTCTTTACTGTTTACCATGAATTGTCGATGGAGCATTATAACCTAAGGAACATGGGCAGTTATTTTTATTTCCTTGCCGACGAAAACGGGCAGGTAAATGGCACATTTAACAACCTTAGTTTTAAAACAACCATTGGGCGTAATTCTGTCGATAATCCATTGTACTCACGTACTGGATCTCAGATTTCATTGGCGTTAAAAATTACACCTCCATATTCAGCATTTGAAAATGTAGATTACAGCAATCCTGATGTTTCGAATCATAAAAGATATAAATGGATTGAATACCATAAATGGTTATTAAAAGGAAACCATTATAATACACTTTCGAAAAACAGGAACCTTGTATTACGTACTGCCTATGAACTTGGATTTTTAGGATACTACGATCCAAATCGCCGTTCGCCTTTCGAAGGGTTTATTGTTGGAGGATCAGGAATGTCGGGTTACAATATTTACGGAACTGATTATGTAGCCTTGCGCGGATATAAAGATTATAGCCTGAGTCAAAGTAGGAATGGATCAAGTATTTATTCCAAATTTACTATGGAATTGCGTTATCCTGTTACTTTAAAACCAAGTGCTACAATTTATGCATTGGCATTTTTAGAAGCAGGTAATGCTGAAGATTCATTCCAGAATTATAATCCGTTTAAATTATACAGGTCTGCCGGTTTAGGTGTACGTATTTATTTGCCAATGTTTGGTTTGATGGGTATCGATTGGGGGTATGGATTTGATGAAATCCCTTGGTCGCCAGATGCAAACAAAGGACAATTCCACTTTGTTATTGGCCAGCAGTTCTAGTAGTTACGTAATTTGGCTTAGTATTTGATAAACCAAAAGGGAAATGACTTATAAAATCTGATGCATCAATTTAAATGAGTTAATTAAATACCTTTTAATAATTAAAATATAAAAAAGATGAAACGAGCAAATAAATGGCTTTTCACCATGAAGAATTGTTTTATGCGAATTACATCGAATGCCGTTGAAAATTTAAAATTATAAAAAGATGAAAAAGATACTATTAACGTTAGGATTTATTGCTGTTTTTATGATAGCTGGTTTTGCGCAGAAATATGCTTTTATTGATTCTGAATATATTTTAGATAATATTCCAGCATTTAAAGCAGCTCAGGGACAGCTCGACCAAACTTCGAAACAGTACCAAAAAGAACTAGAATCCATGCATGCCGAAGTAGAACAAATGTATAATGATTTTCAATCAGAAAGTGTTTTACTTTCGGATGATATGAAACGCAAGCGGGAAGATGTGATTATTACAAAAGAGAAGGAATACAAACAATTACAACGAAAATATTATGGCCCCGATGGCGATTTATATAAAAAACGGCAAGGCCTGGTAAAGCCTATTCAGGATGATGTTTTTAATGCTGTTCAAGATCTTGCCAGAGAAGGAAGTTACGCAGTAATTTTTGATAAATCTAGCGGAACTTCAATGATGTACACCGATCCAAAATACGACCTTAGCGATAAGGTTTTACAAAAGCTTGGATATAAAAATTAATAATTATATTTGTGACCAAAAATTAAAAAGTAACGTAATATTATGAAAAATTTAATAAGAACATTTTTTGTTGCACTATTTATCTTAACAGTAGGTTTTGCAAATGCACAAAGCCCTAAATTTGGGCACATTGATATTCAGGCTTTAATTCAGATTATGCCTGAGAGAGCTGTAGCTGCGACTACTTTGGAAAAAGAAACCAAAGATATGGAAGGCCTTTACGGTGATATGCAAGCTGAATTACAAAGTAAATTCGAAGAATTTGAAAAATTAGGAACTGATGCTTCCGACTTGGTTAAAAATGCCAAAGCAACTGAAATTCAGGACTTGCAGCAGCGTGTTCAAAGTTTTAACCAACAGGCTCAGCAACAATTACAACAAAAACGTAATGAGTTGTTACAACCAATTTTCGAAAAAGCTCAAACTGCTATTGGCGAAGTTGGAAAAGAGATGGGATTACTATATGTTTTTGATATAAGTAGCGGTGTTGTTATTTATAAATCAAACGATAGTGTTGATGTTCTTCCTCTTGTGAAAACAAAATTGGGAATTCAATAGAAAAACAAAATATACTATTTAAAGCCATTGGTTTAGTTACCAATGGCTTTTTTGTTTTATTTTAGCAGATATTCTTGATATTATGCCAAAAAGCTACTCTCCAATAGGTGTTTTTGATTCGGGTTATGGTGGATTAACCATTTTAAAGGAATTGTCGAAACAGTTACCAACGAACGATTTTATCTATTTGGGCGATAATGCCCGCACACCTTATGGTAATCGTTCGTTTGAAGTAGTTTATCAATATACACTTGAGGCTGTTAAATTTCTTTTCGAACAGGGTTGTGAATTGGTGGTTTTGGCTTGTAATACAGCATCGGCAAAAGCCTTGCGAAATATTCAACAACTAGACTTACCTTATATTGGCCCGAATAAGCGGGTTCTAGGTGTTATAAGGCCAAGTGTTGAGCAGGTGTCTGAAATAACAAAAAACGGGCATGTTGGCGTATTAGGTACAGCTGGTACTGTTGTTTCTGAGTCGTACCCGGTTGAATTGCAAAAATGGGCGCATGGAAAAGTAAAAAGTACCGTTCAGGAAGCTTGCCCTATGTGGGTGCCTTTGGTAGAAAATAACGAAATTAATACTCCCGGCACCGATTATTTTGTGGAAAAGAATCTTAAGTCTGTTTTGCAGAAAGATCCAATAATCGATACTCTGATTTTAGCTTGTACTCATTATCCTTTATTGATCGATACAATAAGAAAATTCCTACTTCCTGAAATTACAATTCTGGAACAAGGAAAAATAGTAGCTCAAAAACTGGAGGAATACCTACTTCGCCATCCTGAAATAAAGAATAAGTGTTCAATGGGAGGTTCCATTAAATTCCTGACTACCGAATCGGCTGGAGTATTTGAACAGAAAGGGAGTATTTTCTGGGGAGAAACTCTCAATGCTGAACAGGTACATTTTTAAATAAAATCCCAAGGCTTACTCTTGAATTAAATCGTATTCAAAAAATGGTTCGGCATCGTTCACTGAAGCCAAAATTATTTTTTTGCGTTGTTCATCCACAGTAAAATATCCCCAGTTATCGAGTTTGTATTTGTGGATGGGATTACCATTCCAATCGTATTGTTCTACATAAATATAGTAGTTCTTTTTGCCCCATTCGCGTGTTACTTCAAATGGAGATCGGCCACTGTACAATAAATATACATAGTTATTTTGGGGCGAAATTCCCCAATAGTGTGTGGTGTTTTCAGGACTCATAATTGCCAGTTCATCTCCTTTTTTTGCTTTGTCCTTCCCAAAAATAAGTGTCCTTGTAGTTTTACCTTCGGAATCCATAAATACCAACCGCTTAAAATATTTATAGGCAAATACCATTCGTCCTTTTTCCTTGTTAGCGGCAAAATCGCCAATGTATGCTGCCCAGTTTTTGTGTTCAGCGGAAAACGACAGGTTGTAAATTAATTGATTACGGATTGAATCATTTTTTACCAAAAAATGGTAAATGCCTTTCCCGTTTTTGATGGATTCAACATATACAAATTCGGTAGCCGAGAAACTTTGAATTTGCTTGTCGTTAAACTGCCTTTTGGTGGCTCCTTCCGAAAACCGGAAAGGGGCTTTGGTGAAGGTTAAATCTTTGTTTAAAGAGAATATTGAGCGGTAGGCATTTTCATAAATGTAACACAACAAATGGGGGCTTTCGGTTTTAACAAGGCTTGTCCTCTGAAATTCGCCCGGCCCGCCGCCAATTTTCCCAAATGATTTTACATGTTGGTAATCGGGTAGCAAAAACACCTTAAACAAATTGTTGTAATCCAAATTTTGAACAATCAAAAAACTATCCTTCACAACCATTTGTGTTTCTTTTATTTGAAGAATCTGATTGGTTATTATTTGGTGGCCACTAAGTTCAATAACTTCGCCAAAACAATTTTCTTTAAGTTGAAATTCGCCGGGAACAAGGTCAGGGAATTTTGGTGTCGTTTGTATTTCAACTGGAACGTTGGTTGTAACTGGTTCTGGTTTGCTTTTTTCCAGTTGTTTTGAACCGCAGGAATACAAAAGGAAGAGTATTAAAAAAACGGTTATTAGTGTTCTCATGGTTTTAAATTTATGACCATTAATATATGGTTGTCATCGTATTTTAAAGTGTTGTTGAGTTGTTTGAGTTCCTCCTTTTTGCTCTGGTTTGAAGCTGCATTTTTGTCGAATTTGCCTGAATTAAAGTGTTCTTTAAAATCCAATGCCGTAATAAAACAATAGGCAATGTTGTGGTTTGAAAAGGTCGGAATAAATTCAGGTCCGGCATCCAGATTATTTTTAAACCCATATTCGTTTTTATTCTTGTTAATTAGTGCTGTTCCTATTCGTGTTTTTTTATCGAATAAAATGAGGCCATGCCCTTTTTCTTCGCTGTCGGGGTATGAAAGGTGTTCCCCGTAATTGATAAAAATATAATTAGCCGATTCATTTACGCCGGTCCAATAACATTTTTCAGGAAGTGGCTTTGATGATTTTCGTGTAGGAATTTGGGTGTCAGGAATTTTGTAATTTTTTAAATCAACAATATACTTTGGAACGATTTTATTTTCAGAATTATATGTATAAACGGTATCGTTGTACCACCCTTTTAAATGTAATTTATTATTTGCCCGGTACGATGAATTTCGGCTACTATAGTCAATCATACGTTGAGAACTTTCATCACTGGGCCAAAAAATATGATTGGAAATTCCTTGTATTGTATCTCCATTAAAAGAAGTTTCTAAGAAAACATATTTTTCGTTTCCAATATTTGGTTCCTGAAAGCTCACTAAAGCACTATCATGGCTCCAGGTACAACAAAATATATCATTCCCTTTTAGGTCGATGGATTTTACATAGTCACCATCAAACGTGAAAGTCAGAATTTTTCGTGTCCAGTTAGTATGAATATAAATGAGTTCATTTTGTTCATCAATACTGAATTTCCGCATTCGGGCATATTCCTTGGGGCCGCGCCCTTCAATACCTATTTTACGAATGTACTTTCCATCGCGCGAAAACTGCGTAAGTAGAGGCGATCCACGGTGTTTAATAAAAATATAATCTTTAGTAATAACCGCATCAGATATTCTTCCAAGTAAAGAATTTGGCGTTGTTTCCAATGGAATGTACTCAATGCTGGTGGCAATTTCTGAAACATTAACTTTCTGTTTGTGTTTTAGTAATTCGGGTACGTCGATTGAGAAAAACTCATCTTTTTGAACAACCTGTTTCTCCAATGGGTTATCGAGGTTTGGATTATTGCTTTTCGATTGGCAACCATTACTTATAAGAACAAAAACAAGAATCAGGCATTTTAGGAATAGGGTTGATTTGTTGATTTGCATGGTAAGTTATTTTAGTTGTAGATAGACTAACAAAAACTATACCTAAAGATTTAGTTGATTAGTGTGATTGGTTAGTTTTCAGGAATAAAGGCAAAAAAAGTAGTATCGCCAACAGCGAAAAAATTAATCCTCCCATTGCTCCTGCTGCAAAGGCAAACCAGAATACTTCGGTTTGTCCTCCCCATACAAATGGTATTAATCCCAACACTGTTGAAAGAATGGTGAGCATTATCGCCACAATTTTTTGGTTAAAGGCTTTTAAATAAGTTTGTAGGTTAACCGGTTTGTTAGTATTCGAAACAAGGTTGTTAAAATCGTTAATAATATAGATAGCGGCGTTAACAACCAAACCGCTCAGCAGGATAAACGATGCAAAACCTCCCTGATCGAAATTAAAATCGAACAGGTAAAATGTGAGGAAAACGCCGATAAATGATATGGGAATCAGGCCAATAACGGCCAGAGGTTTTAATAACGATTCGAACAAAATAGCGGTAATAAAATAGATAAGAACAACAATAAGTAACAAAAGCCAGTACTGTTTTTTTTCCTTGTTGTCCCAAAAATAATACGATTCAGTTTTCTGGGCTTTATAACCCAATGGTAGAATTTTATTCACCTCATCGATAGCGCGTTCCTGCACCATTTTTGCCAATGGACCTGGTCCAATAAAGTTGTAATTTAGATAAACCTGATACACCTGGTCTTTTTTGTAAATCGATTTCCCTGTCAATAATTTAGTGATGACTCCAGCTTGCGACAATTTTTTTGATCCTTTTTTTGTAGAAACCGGTAAATTGTAGAAATCCCATTTATTGTATGTAGTATTATCGGCCGAAACCAAAACAACTTCTTGTTGTCTTGTTTGATTATACACAGGGTTGAGGTTCCGCTCATACAACTGCGTAAACAACGAGTGTGTGTACCCCAAATAATTTAAATCGAAATAAGCCAGGTTTGTTTTATCGACTTCCAGATTGTATTCGTATCGGGTAGATGAGTACCATGATTGGGAACTGGTAATTTCGGTATTGTCAATCCGGGGATTGGTAAGTAATTCGTTTTCCAGTCCTTCAGCATATTGGTGTAACTGGTTGTAATTGTAGCCGGTAAGTAGGATGTGGCTATTCTTAAAATCCATGTTCAGTGCGTTTGAAAATCCACGGCCTACTCCATAAACCGTCCAATCCATTCCTCCCAACGAAATGGCTTTTTGTTCCACCTGGCTTTTTAATAGAAAAGGAAATGAAGTTTTTTCATGTTCTTTTGTAAAATGGATGGTAATAGATGAATTTCGGTAATTGGCAATGCGGGTTTCAAATTGTTCCACCTCGTCAAACTGGCTAATAAATTGTTCCATTTTCCTCATGGCTTCGTTTAGCTGATGAATGGTACATCCTTCAGGCATACTGCCCCTAATATATAACGTTGTCCGTCCGGGGTCGGAATAAAATTTACTTTCAAAAACATGCTCGGCAAACAGCCTTAACGAACCGCCCGTTATTTTGCTTAATACAGGTTTTATTTCAGTTTTAAAAGTTTCGCTGCCAAGGGTTTTATTATAGGTTTTTGCAAAAGTTGTTTCTTTTTGAATTTCATCGGGTAGTAGCGAAATTGGTAGTCCAAACCCTAAAATTACCAGAATAAAAAATGCCCATTTCCACCGTTTTTCAAAACCGATAAAAGAGCCATATACACGTGTTATTTTTACAATTGATTTTCTGATTTTAACCGGGGTTGGTTTGGGTTGTCGGTGGTATATTTGAGCCATCAGTGCCGGTACAAGAAACAATGAAACCAACAGCGAAACCGATAAATTAATGAGCATCACATACGTAAAATCGATGAGCAGTAGTTTTTGGTTTTCTTTCAGGAAAAACACCACCGATAAAGCTCCTAAAGTAGTTAATGTGGCTGCCAGCAACGAAATAAAAACACGTAATCCTTTTTGTTTTTGAAGGTGGCTCACCATAATAATGCTATTGTCGATGATGATACCAAACGATACTGTTATTCCGGCCAACGAATAAATATGTATTTCGACACCAAACAAATAATAAAACACCACCGTGATTAGTATGTTGGCTACAAGTGAAATAAACAGCACCCATAATATTCGTAACGACCGGCTGACAATCAATACAAACAGCAATAAAATAAGGAGTGAAAAAAAAGTACGTAAGCCAATTTTTGTTAATTCTTCTTTTATAAAAGTGGTGCTGTCGGAAACAACTTTTACCCAATAACCGTTTGGCAACGATTCCTGAATGTCTGCCAGTGTTTTGTTGATCTCTCCCGATAGTTTTATTTGGTTAACTCCTGAAGAAGAATTGATAACCAAATTGATGGTATTTTGCCCGTTGATGCGGTAGTAGGAGGTAGGAGGTTTGTCGCGTAGTTTTATGTTGGCTACATCGGCAAGGCGGATAATACGCCCGTTGTTGTTGGCAATAACCAGATTACCCCAATGTTCGGGCGATGTAAATTGGGTTGAAAATAATACCGGGATGGAAGCTCCTGACGCGTCTTTTTGGTTTCCCAGGAAAAAATTTTCGCCCAGTTGGTTGATGGCTGAACTGATTTTGGATGGTGTTACCGAAAAAGTATTCAGCAATTGCGGGTCGAAACGGATTTCCCATTGGTTGGGAGTTGCACCATACAACGAAATGTCGGCAATACCTTCAATTTTTGAAAGTTTAGGGATCACTAACCGTTCGGCTACATCTTTTATATAATGGGTCGATGCGTTGGCGTTTAATGTAAGAACCATCAGAGCGGCTTCTCCCTCTTCAGCTTCGACGTTCGAAGTAATTTCGGGGTAACTCATTTCGTCGGGTAGGTTGCCGCGTACCTGGCGAATGAGGGTTGATACTTCGTACCTTTTTTGATCGATGTTAGCCGATTTGTTAAAACTTAAAGTAATGGAACCACCTCCAACCGACGATGTGGATTCGATGGATTTGACTTCGCTTATTTTACCAAGGATACCTTCAAGTTTCGAGGTTTCTTCTTCAATTACTTTGGGTGAAGCATTTGGCCAGCTGTAGCGAATTGTTATTTCGGGCAAATTGCGGCTGGGTTTAAACCTTATATCCAAAACTGGAATAAAAGCCACACCAATAATCATCAGAGCCATAAAAACCACAATGACCGAAAAGGGTGAAAAAGCTTTAGTATGTTTGATTGGTTTGTTCATGTATTTCCCTGTGTTGCTGTGTACGTCTACAATCCTGATTAATTCATTTTGCTCTTTTAGCACATGTTAACTTACTACTCAATACTTACGACTTACTACTTTTTTTTATCACATAAAACATTAGCGGGATAAAATAGATACTCACCAGTGTTCCAATAAACATACCTCCAATAATAGCCAGTGCCAGCGGTTTTTGTAATTCGGCACCCATTCCTTTCTGAAATAAAAATGGCACCAATGCCAGAATTGTGGTGATGCTGGTCATAATAATCGGCTTTAATCTTCGCTGCCCAGCTACAATAATGGAACGTATTAAGGAATTCCCCTCTACCATTAATTTGTTGATGGTATCAATTTTTAAAATGGAATCGTTAATAATAATTCCTGTCATTACAATGATACCAATGGCTGACATAATATTGATCCCTTCCCCAAATAATTTGAGGAGCAGAAAAGAGCCAAAAACATCGATGGGCACTTCAAGGAGGACAATAACCGGCAACCAAAACGATTCGAACTGGGCAGCCAGAATAAAATATAGCAACAACAGACTTACCAAAATAATGATCATTAATCCCTGAAACATTTTTTTATTCGACAGGATGGAACCACCAAAATTCACTTCAAAACTTTTGTTTTCAGAAGAAATGGCTTTTATTTGGTTGGTTGTTTTGTTAAACTCCGAAGGTTTTATGTAAAGGTTAACCGGGAAATATTCATTTTCTTTTCCGGCAATAATGGTTTTGAGCCCGGTCCCTGAACTTATTTTTACCAATCCTGAAAGAGGAACTTGTTCGTTGTTTTTATTTTGAATGGATAGGTTTTGAATAATTTCATAAACCGATTCATACGAATTGGAAATACTCACCGGGATAAAAACGTTGTTGTCGTTGATGTTAAAAATAGTATTTACATTAAAAGCACTTTTTATTTCGCGGTACAGGTCTTCACTGTTTACTTCATAAAATAGCAGTTTTTCAGGGTCGGTTTCCAGCAAAATCAGGTTGCGGGTAATAAGTTTTGACGTTATTTCTTTTGGGAAAGTTTGTTTCATCAAATTTTGAAGGACGTTTAATTCATCAATGTAGTTTTGATCACCGGGATTAAAATGCGAAAATTTGGCAATCAATGGTGCAGTCTCTTTCCCGAAAGCCAGGTTAAACAGGTTTTCCGATTCTGAAAAAGTAAATTCTGAAGCAGGAAAATGATTGTTTAAATACGTCGAAATTTCAGTTTTTAGCTGGTTAAGGTTTTCAGGAGTGCCAGTTTTTATAAATAATTTATTTTCGGAAGTACCGGCTTCTTCGCCATTATTTAAAATGTATTGTTGCCTTCCGGCTTCTTCAATAATGTATTCTGTAGGTGTTTTAATTTCCGAAATTAAATTGGACAACCTAATATTATTTTCAGATAAGGTAACCGGTTCGTTCCAGTCGATCTTTAAAATAGCCTCGGTTTGACTGACTTCAGGGAAACGTGAAACAGTCATAAATTTTAAGATAAAAACAGAGGATACCAATATTAATACAACAATGGCTAATGTGAATCGCTGGTTACGAAGCACAAATTTTAATCCTGTTTCGTACCATTCATAATATTTTGGAGTAGTTGATTTTATTGTTTTTTTTGTGCTGTTTTTATAGAATAGGCGGTACAGAACCGGTAATATGGTAATGGAAACAATCAATGAAACTGATAGTCCGATTGATATTGCTACAGCCTGGTCGAAAAAAAGCGCACCAGCCATTCCTTTCATAAAAACAAGCGGGATAAAAACCGCGCAGGTAGTTAAAACCGAACTGATAAGCGGGCGAATAATTTCGTTGGTGCCGTTTATGCACGAAAAGTCGAGGTTATAATGCCGCTGGCGGTGCTGTGTGATGTTGTCGATGACAATAATCGAATTGTCGATCATCATTCCAATACCAAGCACCAATCCCGATAACGATATGATGTTTATGGAAAGCCCCGACAAGTAGAAAAAAAACAGGGCAATAATTAATGAAAGCGGTATGCTGATGCCTATTAACCACGGCGCTTTACGTTCGCGGAGGAACAGGAATAAAATCAGGAAAGCCATAAGGCCACCAATAAGTAAACTTTGTGCCAGGTTGTTGATGGAATAGTGAAGTAATTTGCTTTGATCGCGGGTAATGGCAAATTGAAGGGTAGGGTAGTCGGTCTCAAAATGGACTACCAACTCTTCCAGTTCTTTTTTAAGGCCGGCCATTTTAGCGTCCGACTGTTTTATAACGGCCAAACTGATTGCCGGCACTGTGTTAAATTTTATGTTGCCCTGTGGTTTGATAGGCAAAAGTGTTACATCGGCTACTTGTTTGAGTGGGACAACTATACCGTTTAGGTTCACCGGAATATTTGAAATATCGGTTAAATCGCGTAGTCGTGTATTAAACCGGATATTGTACTGGTATTGCCCATCGCGGATAAGCAGGTTACCCAGGTCGATGTTGTTTTCGTTTAAGACTTGTTCGAGGCGGCTCACCGAAAACGCGCCACTTTGAAGGTAGGCTTTGTGGGGTGTAATTTTTATTTCGGGGAATTGTAACCCACTCATATCAATTAATGCAACTTCGGGAAGCTGCTCCAGCCGTTTGCGGATAACCTGGCTGGTAAAATTGCTCAGTTCAAGGTAATTTGTTTCGTTTTTGTTTTCTCCTTTTTCAGAAACCATCAGGTAAAACACCGGGATGTCGGAAGCACTGGCACGCACCACTTCGGGGCGGTTTAAACCGCGTGGCAGGAAATTCATGGCTTTATCCACCTTTTCGTTTACTTCGATTGAAGCCAGGTCGATGGGGGTGCCGTGGACAAAACGTAATTCAGCCCAGGCGGAGCCATCGCGGGTTTCGCTTTTCATTTCTTCCACATGGTTCACCTGTTTTAGCAGGTTACGAATGGGTTTAACAATGGTATTTTCCAACTGCCGGGTTGGCATGTCGGTAGAGGAAATTCGCACCGAAATAACCGGAATGTCGATGTCGGGCATTAACGAAACCGGGATACTGGTAGTAGTTGCCAGGCCAATCAGCAAAAGCGCCAGAAAAACCATAATAACGGCAATAGGCCGGTGGATGAGGAATTTGACCATGTAGTTTAGTTTTGGCTTTGGACTAATTTAACAAAAAATGTGCCTCTATTTACATTTATTGTTGTGCGATCTCAAATAATAATTCCTTTATTTCTTTAGACTTAATTGGATTTCCAATTAGTTTTACTTTATTTTCATTATTAATAAGTAGCGTATGGAAAAAAATATTCTCTGGCAATTTGTTTTTCGTTAAAAAAAAGTTCTCATCGTCAATATAAAACAGCATCGGAATATTATTTAAATAATCATCTAAATAATAGTAATTTGCAGAATGTATTACAATGATAACCTTAATATGTGCAGGCAGCTCATTCGCAATATTCTCCCAAGATTTTAATTCCCCAACACAAAAGGAGCAACTTCCATCTATTATGTTAATTAAACGATAATTAATACTGGTTAACGAATCGATTGAATTAAAAATATTATTATTAAAGTCATTTGGGATGATTATTTTTTTATTATGCCATTTAAAGAATATTAATCTGTATTGAATATTTTGGCAAGAAGTGAATAATAATATGATAATAATTAATTTATTTTTCATTAAATTACTAATTAATCTGATACAGATTTTTCTGTTCTAAGTCTTATTAATAAAAGTCGAATATTCAGTGGTTTTAGAATTCAGGAATTTCAATTGAGACTAATTGAGGAAAAGGATTATAGCTGATACAGAGTACTTTATTCCAAATAGTGTCACAACAGATATTTTTAATGTTACAATCCAAATCAATTTGAATTTCTGGATTTCCATTCCAATCATATATAAGCAAATGATTGCACCAATCGGCTTTTACATCGTCTTCCAGAAAAGTTTTCCCCGAATAACTAACATATATATTTTTATTATCAGAAGTAATATCAATAAAGGCGAATGGATTATTTGCTTTTAATGCAACTATATGGCCATTTTTTTGAATCAGGGGTTCCTTGTGATTTATTATTTTTACACTTGTAATTGTATTTTGGTCATACTTATATAACTCCAATTGAGGAGCTGCACTTACTGCAAAAGCAAATTTCCTGAGTTTACTATTATGAGTAAGTCTTCCTTGATAAATTGTTCCAAGATTATAATTATTTAAGTTAAAATCATCAATATTTTTATAATTCTGAAAGGATTCTTCAAATTGCCCATTATGGTTCAAAATTGAAAATTTTCCTTCATCAAAAATACCAGTGCCTAAATAACTTTTTGAAGTTTTTATCATATCTAAAAAAATAATTCTTTTATTAGTTCCTTTATTGATAAGAATTGTTTTAATAGGAGAAAATGAATTATTAATTATATCGTTTAGGTTATAAATATAAATTTTTTGTTTTTGTACATCCAGGACTTCAAGTGTATTTGAATCATTTACATCAAACCATGCATTTCCAATTGATCCATACTCTTCCGGGCCTCCTCCAATTTTTCCGAATTGATTAATTATAGTTAATCTTTTAAGGTCAATTATCTTAATTAAGTTTTCACTTGAATTTTCAAGAATTATTAGAATTGAATCTTTTATCAGTAATTGAATTGGATCCATTAATTGTAAACCTTCTATTGTTAATTTATTTGCTGATACAAAGGTTTCCTGGTTAAAGTCTAAAACATTTGTGGAGGTTTTTTTACACGAATTTAAAATTAGGAATAAACCAATAATATTTAGAAGTAATATTAATTTGTTCATATTTAGTGTTTTAAAAGGTGATGTACTTTGCGCTTAATCAAAAAAAAGAAAAATATTAATCAATTGCTTCTTTTAATTCTCCAATAATTACAACCGGATTATCACCGATATCTAGAGAATTGATAATTTTTTGTAAATCAGGATTTTTTGTTTTTCCTTTTAGTTTAACGATGAGGTAATACGCATCAAAATAACTATACAGATTGTTGTTGTAAATAACCAATTTGGGATATACGGGAATGCCTTCTAAAATGTCATCGGTAAATCCATATAGTTTATTTTTTGAATCGTAAACAGTATAAAATGTTTTGGCTACTTTGTCATAAACACCAAACTGTTTTTCATTTTTATGGGCAAAATTTATAAACAAAAATTCAGCCGACTCGCTCATTTCAGTAATTCCAATTTTCTCATAACTTTTGGGATTTGCCCGTATTGATAAATTCCCTTTTTTACCTCTTATTTCAAATTCATCCACCTCATTTTTACTTTCATATACACCAAAATCGAGGTAATAAATTGGTTTTGTTTTACCGTTTTCTGTTATCTCATAAATTATATTTTCATGTGGATTTTTGTACCGGAGTTTTCCCTGAAAGTGGTAAAAAACAGGAGGGAATACAGTCAGCCCGTATTTTTTATCAGCTTCTTTTTTGAATTTGTTTTTATGAATGGTGTTGGCTTCTCTGTCTATAACATAAAAATCGGACCACGGTGTTTTTTCATAGGTAAATCCCATGTTATATGTAGCAAAATGGTTGTCGTTAATCCAGTCAAATCGGCCGGGCAAAAAGTCAGTTTTTTTTTCATAAACAAATTGGCCATTAAAATCATAGGTGATCATCCGTTGCGATATCATATCGAATATAATCAGGTGATTGTTTTTGTTATCGATGATAAAATTTTGGAATCCCTGAGTATATTCGCCGGGGCCTTGGCCCATGACGCCAATTTTTTTTATGAATTTTCCATTTTTATCAAATCGGAAAATGTATTTGTAGTCGCTTACAAACAGTTCGTTGTTAAACAATTCAATTTGTGAAATATCCTGATCTAGCAGGCACTCAGGAGTTGTTTCAAGTGGGATGTATTGAATGTTTTTTACAAAAAGGCTTATGTTTTTCTGCTCTATTTTAGTGATGTTTTGCCCAATTGTAATTCGTTCGGGGGTTTGGCTAAAAACCGAAATATTAAAAATAGAAAGTAGAATTATAAAAAGGAAAATTGGTTTCATAAGATAAATGTTTATTTGGTTGAACATTTAACAATTGAGCTAATTATAAAAATCTTATGTAAGATAAAGTATTGGAATTTGAAAATCAAGATTCTATGTAAATTTTAGTCGCCCGCTCACTCAAAGTGAGCGGGTGACTAGTTCTAAAAACAAAAAAAGCATTGCAGCCCCAGAATGCTACAATGCTTAAGTACGAATATATTAATTTTGGTGTTTTTCTGCTTAAGACAGGAACGAAATAAGCACCCCTGCCGCCACTGCCGAACCAACAACACCCGAGATGTTACTTGCCATACAATATTGCAGTATGTGGTTTTTAGGGTCGTACTTTAAAGCCAATTCGTTGGCTACACGCGACGCCATTGGTACAGCGCTCAGCCCTGTTGCACCAATAAGCGGATTAATTTTCTTTTTACTAAACAGGTTATAAATTTTTACTGCTACAATTCCACCCGCAATAGAAATAGCAAAAGCAATAAATCCACCCACAATAATTCCAATTGTTTTCGACGATAGGAATACTTCCGATGTCATGGTAGCTCCAACCGTTAATCCAAGGAAGATGGTGGCGGTGTTCATAATGGGTCCCTGAGCCGTATCCGCCAATCGTTTGGTTGATGAGCCAATTTCTTTAATCAGGTTACCAAATAGCAACATGCCCAGCAGAGGCACCGATGAAGGCACCAGAATGGCAACCACCGACCCCAATGCTATTGGGAAAATAATTTTAGCTGTTTTTATGTTTTTGATTTCCCGTTTTGCCGGAAATTTTTTCTCCATTTCCTTCATATTGATTTTAAATTCTTTTTCAGAAATCAATAATTTTGAAACCAAGGGGACAATGATCGGTACCAGTGCCATGTACGAATAAGCTGCGATGGCAATTGGCCCCAATAAGTGGGGCGCCAGTTTTATGGTGGTGTAAATGGCTGTTGGGCCATCGGCGCCACCAATAATTCCCAGCGAAGCCGCTTCCTGAGGAGTAAATCCAAACCAAATTGCCACTAATAAAATGGAGAAAATACCAATTTGTGCTGCGGCTCCAAACATGGCCAGTTTTAAATTCCGTAACATGGGGCCAAAATCGGTTAATGCACCAACGCCCATAAAAATGATTGGAGGAAGCAAACCGGTTTTTATTAATGAATAATAGAGGTAATTCATGATGCCAAATTCGTGGGCTATTTCAAATAGATTCATATACCTATCGCCATCGAGTTGGATTTTTTCGGGAGCTACAATACCCATGCCGGCTCCGGGGAAATTGGCGAGTAATACACCAAAAGCGATGGGAACAAGCAATAATGGCTCGTACCCTTTTTTGATGCCCAGATAAAGCAATACAAATGAGATCACCCACATGATCAGCGTTTGGTAAGTTATGTCACCCAACGCTGTCATGTTAAACAGTTCTGATAATATGTCCATAGATACGTTTTAAACCAGTTTTACCAATACATCATCTTCATCTACCGAATCGCCGTTGTTGAGGGCAATTTCCACCACTTTTCCTGATTTATCGGCAACAATAGCATTGTAGGTTTTCATCGATTCGATGTAACAAATCAAATCACCTTCTTTAACCAAATCGCCTGGTTTTAACCCTTTTTCAGAAGTATCTTTGGTCAACATAAATTTCCCTTCCAAAGGAGCAAGAATATCCTGAGTTTTACCGTTGGTTGGAGCTTCGGTTTGTTTTTGTGAAGAACCATTCCCGTTTCCATTTCCGTTTGAACCATTGGCTCCGCCGGTTTTGATATCGTCGTATGAAATACCAACAGCAAACGTTTCACCGTTTATATCGATGAACATTTTTTTAGGTTCACAATTTTTAGTAGCTGGTTTTTCTTCTGAAACAACCTTTTTAGGAGCCCGTTTTTGAGCCAGGTCGGCTTCAAAATCGGCTTTTGCTTTGCCCGATTTGTAAGCCCGGTATTGTTCAGGGTGCATGGCTAATTCCAGCAGCTCTTCGTCGTCCTGCCCAAAATCCCAGTTGTTTTCTTTCATCTCTTTCCGGAAAAGATCCAGATTATCGGGGTACAAATCCTGAGGGATACCTGTATAAAATTCTTTGCCTTTTTCTTTAGCCAATTGAACAATTTCATCGCCCAGTTTTCCGGGTACTTGGCCCGTTTTTCCTGAAATCATGTCCCATATATTGTCAGCCACCATACTCCAGCGTTCTTTGCCTTTAATCATTTGAAGCACATTCATCAATGCCAAATTTTTAACATATTGGCTGAATGGTGTTACCAATGGAGGGTAACCTAAAATAGGCCAAATGTATTCTACTTCTTCAAATAATTTGATCAATAAATCATCCTGTGTTAATTCAGGTTTGTTGCGTTTTATGAGCCATTTGTTGAGGCCAGCCAGGTTGTCTTCGAGGTCCGACATTAAACTGCCCATCATTCCACCAGGTAATCCTGAACCAATTAACAGAGAATTCATGTGCCTGTTTTTTGGATTGATATATAATCCCAGGAAATCGTCCATAAAACTTTGTGTTAATTTCCTGACTTCCATGTAGGCTTTCATGTTAATTTCGGGCACTTTAAAACCGGCGTCCTTTAACATTCCCTGCACTGCCAGTACATCGGCGTGGCCGGTTCCCCACGAAAGTGGTTCCATGGCAACATCCACATAATCAACACCTGCACGGGCAGCCTCTAAAATGCTGGCCATTGAAAAACCGGGTCCTGAATGTCCGTGATACTGAACAGGAATGTTGGGGTGTTCCGTTTTGATATTTTTAATGATTTTACCAATAAATGCCGGGCGGCCAATTCCTGCCATGTCTTTAACACAAATTTCGTCGGCACCCATCTTAATGAGGGTGTTGGCAAGGTTGGTGTAATATTCAACCGTGTGTACTTTCGAAACTGTAAGGCTAAGAGCTGCCTGTGCAATCATTCCACCTTCTTTGGCAAATTTGATGGAGTTTTCGAGGTTACGTGGGTCATTTAAACCACAAAACGAACGTGCAATATCGGTTCCCTGTAGTTTTTTTACTTTAAACATCAGTTTCCGTACATCGGCTGGTACAGGGCTCATTCGGATGGCGTTTAATGCACGCTCCAACATGTGTGTTTGAATACCGGCATCGTTAAATGGTTGTGTCCAGCGGCGGTTAGCAACGTTGGGGTTTTCGCCAAAAAGTAAATTGATTTGTTCAAAACCGCCACCATTGGTTTCAACTCGGGCAAAACAACCCATGTCGATGATGGCTGGAGCTACTTTCTCCAACTGACTAACTTTGGGAACGTATTTTCCCGATGACTGCCACATATCCCTGTAAAGCAAACTAAATTTTATCTCTCTATTCATTGGTTTTTATATTAGGTATTTATTATTCCGACTTCTGTATTGAAGTCACTTGTCCTTTGCCTCCTGTTACCGTTTCAACTGCCGAAATGATTACGGCCAGTTTTTGTGGATCAATTGTTTGTTTGTCGTTTTTTTGTTCTGGTTGAGAAACTATTTTAACTGAAAATTTGTTAGTAAGCAGGATGATTAAATTTCCCAGAATTACAACGATTACTAAAATCAAAAAAACCGTACTCATGCCGGTTAACATAAGTTTCACCGCTTCGTTTATTGATTGTCCCATATATTTTGTTTACTAAAAATCAGAAAAAAATTGAGGCAAATCTAATGATGAAAGGCCCCAATAAAATGAATCTGTTTGTTAAGTTAAAGTGAAGAATTGAAAGCAGTAGTTTGTGCTTTGTTTACGATTTGTGGTTTTAAAGCATTATTTTAAATAGAATTGATAGTAGATGCTCATTTATTGTTGTTTTATGAAATTTGATAAGTAATATTATGTTTCTTACATAAGGTCAAATAAACCCATAATTATCCAAATAGTTGACTATTTTAATATTTAACATACAATTTATGCTGTATTAGGACGGTTTTTCAAAAAAAATAATAAAGTAAAAGTGGCTGAAATCGATGTGTTTTTTGGTATGTGGTTGACAGCTAATTGTTTTGTAAAATAAGACTTTTTAGGGTTTTATTTTGATTGTTAGTGAATATATAATTTTTTATTCTTTTAGTTTTGCTAGTATAATTACAGGATTATCCATTTAATTGATTGTTCCTGCTATTTCTTTGAGCTTTTTCATTTGCTCTCTATCTGAAATGTTGCTCTTGCGAAACCAATTATCATTAAGGTATTTAAATTCATAGGCATACCGGAAATCGATCATAATGGAATCTTGTATTTTTTGTGGCCAAAACGGGAAACCTCCGTCAATGTCATTTACTAGGCCTTTGGTATAGTTTGCTTCTTTTTTGGTTTCTATTAAATTTGATAATCCTGTAAAAACATTCAGGCTTTTTTTTGAGTTTTTATCAAAAACCAAACGGTACACATCCTTTTTTGTATATGAGATAAACATATAATGCTCAGATTCTTCGACTGCTGTGACCACAATTGAGCTATTATCTTCAAGGAATTCTCCATCCCTGAAATCGGCATGTTTTTCATCCCTTTTATATTTTACGCTATTCAAAACAGCATAGGCATTTTTTTCCCATGGTATTGGAAAACAAAACAGGGTATCGTTTAATGGGAATTTAAGGTAGGTTTGTTTATTAAAGTTGTAAAAATGAGGGAAAATTAAAGTTAATCCGTACTTTTTACTACGGTCTAAAGTTGATTCAAATTGATGGATTTTTTTCCCATCAAAGTCTACTACTTCTAAATCATAGGTGGGTTTGTTCTCAGTAAAATGGTTGTAAAACATGTTGTTATGGATGAGGTATTTCCCATTTATGGAAGACATAAATAACCCTGAGAACTGAAATTTTAATTTCCTTAAATAGGCTCCATCGTAGTTATAAACCAAAACTTTATGTTCGATAAGGTCCAACAAAAATACTTCTTTTTTAGAATCATCAATTTCGAAACCTACTAATCTGACATATTCTCCGGGTCCTTTACCTTGTTTTCCTATTTTATTTAAGAATTTTCCATTCCTTGTAAAACGGTATATATTTTTAAAATCATCAACAAAAATATATTCGTCGGTAAGTTTAATGGTATAATCCTGATCAAGAATACAATCAGGATAAGTTTCAAGAGGAATATATTCAATCGATTCAGCTATTGTGCTAAGGTTTATTTGACCTTTATTTGTTAGGTTTTCGGCAAGATTTATCAGGTACTTAGGCTGGCAAAATGATTGTAATGAAATTAAATTTGTAACTATTATTATTGTGGAACAAAAAAGGAAAAACTTTTTCATAGTCTAGTTTTTTGTTGTTCGGGCAATTTATTTTGGGTTTCCAAATATTACTACTGAACCTCCACAGCCGACTCGTGCGCCAAATTTAAGTTGTTGCTGATAATTACCGTGTCGCCTGCGTTTAAAGTGGCTCCTTCGGCAGCTTCTACCGAATAGGAACTTTCATTTTCATCGAGGATGTTAATATACGTCCAATAGGCAGTTCCTTCAGTAAAACGGAAAAGCACCTCGCGGTTTTGGCGTAATACTACAGCTTGTTTTGGCACTACCAATTGCCCTTTTATGGTTTTGTTAATGTGAACTTTTACATTCATTCCTTCGAGGTAACCACCCGGGTTTTTGACTTTGGCTTTTAACCAGGCAAGCCCGTTTTTTTCAATTCGCGGATTAATTTCACTGATGTTTCCAATTGAAGTTGTTAATTCTGATACAGGAAGGATTAAAACTTCCTGCCCGGTTTTTACCTGCCCTATCTCTGTTTCTAATAGTGGAAAACGGATGTAAAACCACTCATTATTTATGAGTGTACAAAAAGGTTCGGCCGTGTTGGTTTTTTCAAATGGTTTTTGGGTAATACCTTCGGTAATTCCTGTAAAAGGGGCTACCAGTTTGGCATTTTGTAATTGGTATTTTGCTTTTTCAAGTGTTAGTTTTGCTTGGTTGTACCCTGAACGAATGTTGGCAATTTTAACGTGTTCTTCCGGGGCTTTTTCCTGATTACCTTCGGTATAACCCATACTCAGTAGTTTGTCAGTCCGGTCGATGGCAGCTTTTTGAAAAGCCAGGGTTGCTTCCTGAATTTGATGTTCCAATTCCTCTGTTTCGAGTGTAGCTATTATATCTCCATGATTTATGAGTATTCCATTTTGATAATTAATTGTTTTAATAATTCCCTGAGTTTTAAAATACAATCCGGCTTTTTGCGCGGCCGAAAGTTTGCCGTTACTAATTATTTCTTTATTAAATGGAGCTTCTTCCAGTACAATTACAGTCACCTGATTTTTTTCTTCAGGAAGAGAAACTTTTTCGCCAGATGGTTTATTGGTAGTGTTATTGCATGAAATAACCAAAATAAAAATGAATAAAGTATAAATGAGTAAAAACCGTTGTTTACAGTCTTTTATTGGATTTATTCGGGAATTGGAATCCATAAGGTATGGGTTGTTAATGGTTTAGGGTAAATTTAACAAAAAATATGCCGAAATAACATATTGTTAGGTTCTAAATTTTTGCATTTTGCTTTTCTATTAGAATTGATTTTTCTAAAGAAATTTTACATTTTGGAAATTTTAATTCAAATATCTGGATATTATCGCATTCAATTCCGCCATTTTATTTTCGATTTCCTGCACTAATTTAAATTGTGCTTTTGCCCGTTCGAGGTTATGTTCGGGGTGTTTAATTTTATAGTACACATCACCTTCAATGTAGTCGGTCAGAAAACGTAAACCCATAATATAAGCCATAAATTTGGCAGAGTGGGGGAGTAATTTTATTTCATCCTTGGAGAGGGTGTTTTTTGTTTCGCCAAGGAAACCTTTGGCAAATGCATCAAAAATAGCCGTGTTTAAAGATATTAATGAAAGGTTTGTTTCATCTTCTTCGGTGGTGCAGGCTGCGGTTCGGATGGCATCGCCAAAATCGTAATGCACCAGTCCAGGCATTACCGTATCGAGGTCAATGACACATAAAATATTATCGTCCTTGTCAAAAAGGATGTTGTTAATTTTGGTGTCGTTGTGGGTAATCCGTTCAGGAATTAAGCCATCTTTTTGAGCATTTAACAAAGTATTCATCTCATCTGCCAGTGATTGGGCATATTGGATTTCGTTTTTGGCTTTTAAAATCCTGTTTTGGAAATTAACCATTATTGCTTTTTCAAAATTTGCCAGCCTAAATTGGATATTATGAAAATCTTTAATGGTTTCAGTGAGAGGCTCTCCCGGGAGGTCGGCCAATTGATTTTGAAAAATTCCAAATGCTTTTCCTGCCATAAATGCCTGGCTGGGATTTTCAATTTTTTCGTAACTCTTGCAACCAGCAATAAATAAAAACAATACCCAATAATTGCCTTGTTTATCCCTGTAATAGTATAAATCATCGGTTGTTTTAATATGGGTAATGACCTTATTTTCAGGATTTGAAATAGTTTGATCTTCAAGTTTGTTTCGAATATGGTCGGTTACACGTACAATGTTTTGAACCATTGCCGGAATATCTTTAAAAATATTATGATTTTTACGTTGCAAAATATAATTGGGATTTTTTTCACCGACTGTGGTTACCAGGTAAGTATCGTTGATGTGCCCGTTTCCAAAAGGTAAAATGGTGTTAGTGGTTCCAACTATCCGAAATTTTGCGGTAATATTTTTAAGATTGTTCTCCATACAATAATTTTATCCCCAGAGGTTGGATGGGTAATCACCATTATCTACCATTTTTTTGACTTGCTCAGTTACAAAAGGGTGGTCTTCTTTATAAGTTACACCAAACCACGGTGAATTGGCTTCCAACACTTTTACTTTTATTTTGCCGGCGTTTATTAAATCAAAAACTACCGAAGGAATATAAAATTCCGATTTTGGAACAGCAATGTTTTCATCAAGGAATTTGATAAATGCTTTTTCCAGGTAATCAAAAATATTAGGGTTAGCCCCCCATATATTCATGGAAACCACTTCGTCACCCTTTAAAATTATGGGTTTTCCATTTTTATCCACACAAATGGTATTGCCGCCTTTTTTTTCGATTTGGTGTGTTTCGGTAATTTGAGTGAGAAGGTTATTGGCATCTGTTTCACAAATTCCACGGGAAACGGTACCGTTTTCGGAAAGGGTATTTCCAATGTTGTAACCTACCATGGCATATTCGTTTTCTTTTTTTGATGAAAATAAAAAATCGGCCATGGCTTTTAGTGCCGGGAAACCATAAAAATCATCGGCATTTATAACAGCAAAGGGTTCATGGATTGCCTGTTTACCCATTAAAATGGCGTGCCCTGTACCCCATGGTTTTTCACGCCCTTCAGGGACAGAATATCCTTTAGGTAAATTTTCCAATTCCTGAAAAACATATGCCACTTCAATTTTTCCTTTCAGAAGAATATCGAATTTTTCTTTAAAAGCATCGGCAAAACTTTCGCGGATGACAAAAACCACTTTGCCAAAACCGGCTTTAATGGCATCGTAAATTGAATAATCAATAATTGTTTCGTCCGAAGGGCCTACAGGTGTTACCTGTTTTAATCCGCCAAAACGGCTACCCATGCCTGCCGCTAATATAAAGAGGGTTGGTTCCATTCTATATTAAATTTAATGTTTTTAAAAATTATAGCCTCAAAGTTATGACTTTGAAGCTATAATTCAACTGTAATTTTGAGCTTTCCTAAATGTATTCTTTCATATATGTGTTATTTCCAGCTTTTTAATTTATGCCCTTTTGTAGCGTAAAATAAAATAAACAGGTAGCATGGAATCATAACCCAGTATGCTTGTTGCGATCCAAATGTATCAGAAAGTTGCCCCCAAACAAGTGGCAATAATGCCCCACCCGAAATAGCCATTATCAGCATAGCTGACCCGGTTTTAATAAACTTTCCAAGGCTGTGTATTGCCAGTGGCCAAATGGCTGGCCAAACTAAAGCGTTTGATAAACCAAATAAGGCTACAAATAATACAGAAGTAAACCCTGACGTTAACAATACACCTATTGAAAATAAGATTCCAAGTACCGCTGAAACTTTTAGCGCAAAACTTTGACTGATTACTTTCGGAATCAATAAAATACCAATAATATAACCTACTACCATTGAAACCATCGTGTAGGATGTAAAAGCTTTGGCCTTGCTTAGTTCAATTCCTAATGATTGCCCGTAACGGATAATGGTATCTCCGGCAATCACTTCGGCACCAACGTAGAAAAATAAGGCTAATACGCCTAAAATGAGGTGAGGGAAACCAAAAATGGTTTTATGAGTTGTTTTAGCTCCTTCTTCAATATCGTCTTCTGATTCAGCATCCAATTCAGGCAAGCCTGATAAACGGACAAAAATGCCCATTAGGAACAATGCAACAGTCATTATAATGTATGGATTGATGACCCTTCGTGCCAAGGAATCAAGTGCTGCTGTTTTTGCCTCTGCATCAAGAGTTGCCAGATTTGCTAAAAAAGCATCTCCATCATTTAAAATGTAATATGCTAATATCAAAGGTGCTACCACACCGGCCAACTTATTACAAATTCCCAGAATACTAATACGCTTAGCAGCACTTTCGATAGGCCCCATAATTGTTACATAAGGATTAGAGGCTGATTGAAGAATTGCCAACCCGGTTCCCATCACAAATAATCCAAACAGGAATGAAAAATAGGTACGTGTTAATGCTGCTGGAATAAATATGAGTGTACCAATTGCCATTACCCAAAGGCCAACCATCATCCCGTTTTTTAATCCTGTTTTTTTCAGTACCCAGGCCGAGGGTAAAGCCATTATTGTATAGGAGATATAAAAAGCAAAAGCTACAAAAAGTGCTTGAAAATCAGTAAGTTGACAGGCAATTTTTAAATAAGGTATAAGTATGCCATTCAGCCATGTTACAAATCCGAAAATAAAAAACAGGGCACTGATTATAACCATTGGTAAGATGTAGGAGTTTTTATTCTTTTTTGCTGTAGTTGAAACGCTTTCCATAGTTTAGTTTTTTAATTATGAGCAGCAAAGTACAAATTATTAATTCTGAAAAAAAACAGAAAAGATAAAAGATCGGTTCTTTTTTAATTTTTTTAAAAAGTTTATTGTTTTTAGGACCTTTTTTCGAAAAGTTAATTTTACTTTAATTCATTACGCCAGAAATCCATATGATATACAAGGCCATCGGCATTCCATATTTTTGTAACAATATCAATATCCCCATCGGCATCTATATCGCCCAATTGGGCATCGTGCCAACCCGGATTATCAACATGGATAACAAAAGGTGTAAACTCTGGTTTATTACCACCATTGTTGTACCATATAACACCACGTTCTTTTAATCCACGTGGTTTCATTGCTACTTTACCTTCATTTTCCATATATACATCAGGATCTTCCTGCTCTCCGGCAAAAATATCGGGGAATCCATCTTGGTTAAAATCAGCCACTCCCAATGAATGAAATGAACCTGTACCCTTAACATCGCCCGGCAGAGTTGAAGGATCGGGAAGTTGAATTGATTCCCAATCTTTTCCTTTGTTTGTGTTTTTGACCCAATATACGTGTGATCCACCGGTGTCGCAATGTGCATATACAATGTCATTCTGCCCATCTTTATCAATATCAGTTATCCATGAACGGGTGCTGGGGCCATACGATGCATTCAAAACCGGCTCAAATGGCCAATCGTTTTGAAACCATTCTCCGATTCCGTTACCCGGATTAGCAAACCATAAACCAGGAATCATTACATCAATGTCACCATCACCGTCGATGTCACCAAAACCCTTGGGTGCCGTTCCTCCATGATCAAAATGACCTGAGCTTATTACTGTTTCGCGAAGGGTATTGGAAGTATTGTACCAGGCAATTTTATTGCCATCGTACACAAGTATATCATCTTGTCCATTCGAATCAATATCAACTGTTACTGCATCGTGGCCCCCTCCTTTTATTAAATATGTTTTCCAGAGAGCATCGGGATTTTCTGCCAGGCATCCCGGATTTTTAAACCAGATACCATTGTAAAAAACATCCATCCATCCATCGTGGTCAATATCAATTGCGGTAGTTCCCAGTGTATTTTCAAGATTTTCAGCCAATCCCATTTTATGTTGAATCCAGATAGAATCGTTAATTCGTTCGTACCAATAAGCCGTTTTGGTATTCCGCCGTGAGATAGCCACATCGAGGTCTCCATCTTTGTCATAATCAGCCAATGCAGGGCCGCCAGTTCCCCATGATGAGCCGGGAAGAATTGGGTCGATGCTAAAATGTTTCCAGGCAGGATAAATAATCTCCTGAGAAAAAGTAGGAAAATGTAAAAATCCGAAAAGTACTAGTATAAAAAACCGGGTGAAGAGTTGATTAAATAAAAGAAATCTTTTCATTGTTGAGTTATTTAGCTCCTGAAAAGGTAACAATTATTTTTTTATTCTTCTTTATACCAACTCGAATAAAGGTGGTATGCATCAGCTATGCGGTTTACTTCGCCGTGTAATAATTCAGGGCTGATATCTTTTACTTTTTTGGCGGGAATTCCGGCATATACCGACCCTGATTTAACAATTGTCCCTTTTGTAACAACTGATCCGGCAGCAACAATCGAATTACTTTCAATAATTGCATCGTCAAGAATTACGGCATTCATGCCTATCATTACATTGTTTTGAAGCGTACAACCATGCACAATAGCACCGTGGGCAATGGTAACATTATCGCCAATATTAGTAGCTGATTTCTGATAAGTGGCATGAATTACAGCATTGTCCTGAATATTGGTATTGTTGCCAATTTTAATATAATGTACATCGCCGCGTAAAACAGCTCCAAACCAAATGCTACAATTATCTCCCATTTCCACATCTCCAATAACGGTTGCGCTTTCGGCTAAAAAGCAGTCTTTGCCTATAATTGGAGTCTTCCCGTTTAACGGTTTTATTAGTGCCATTATCTGTACTTATTTTAAATTAAAAACAAAGATATTAAAATATAGAAATACTTACATGTATCATGACGGAGGTATTAAATAATGGTTATTTTTGACGGTCATTTATTGGATTGTAATGTAGAAAATCGGTGCTTAAATTACAGTTTGTTACTTTTAAGGTCGATTTTGTTTAAAATTATAAGACAAGTTATAGAATTAAAAACCATTTTTAATGAAGGATGCTAAAGTTATAAAGCTTGAAGAAGTTTCGATTCGATTTTCAGGTGATTCAGGCGATGGTATGCAGCTAACTGGAACCTTATTTTCTGATGCGACTGCACTTATGGGGAATGACATTTCCACTTTCCCTGATTACCCGTCTGAAATTCGTGCACCACAGGGAACTGTTGGTGGAGTTTCAGGTTTTCAGGTTCAATTTGGCGAAAAAAGAGTTAATACTCCCGGCGATTTTGCCCATGTATTAGTAGCCATGAATCCGGCAGCTATTAAAGCCAATGCCAAGTTTATCAAACCAGGTGGTACAATTATTTACGATGAGGATTCATTTACCGAAAAAAATCTTGCTAAGGCAGGTTTTACTACCGATGACCCTTTTGCAGAATGTAAACTGGATGATTATTTCAAAATTCCAGTGCCTATATCCAGTTTGACAAAAGCTGGGTTGTCTGAATATGGATTGGACAATAAAAGTGTTCTTCGGAGTAAAAATATGTTTGCACTTGGTTTGGTGTGTTGGATGTTTGGAAGGCCACTTGATTATATTGAGGATTTTCTTTCCAAAAAATTTGCTAAAAAACCTGTTGTTGTTGAATCGAATTTAAAAGTTCTTCACGACGGTTATAATTATGGCGAAACACTTCAGCACATGACTCCTTCTTATATTGTGCATCCTGCCGATATTGAAAAAGGTACTTACCGTACGATAAATGGAAACCATGCTACAGCCTGGGGTTTATTAGCCGCAGCTGAAAAATCGGGTTTGGAGTTGTTTTTAGGATCGTATCCTATTACTCCAGCAACTGATATTTTACAGGCTTTGAGCGACAGAAAAGACCTGGGTGTAAAAACATTTCAAGCTGAAGATGAAATTGCCGGTATTGCATCCTCAATAGGTGCTGCGTTTGCTGGAAATTTGGCAGTTACTACAACTTCGGGCCCAGGGCTGGCTTTAAAATCAGAAGCAATTGGTTTAGCAGTTATGGCTGAATTGCCATTGGTAATTGTTAATGTCCAGAGAGGTGGCCCATCAACTGGTTTACCAACTAAAACTGAACAGTCGGACTTGATGCAAGCATTGTATGGCCGGAATGGCGAAAGTCCTGTTGTAGTACTTGCTGCCAGCACTCCTTCTGATTGTTTCTGGTATGCTTTTAAGGCGGCTCAAATAGCTTTGGAAAGGATGGTTCCGGTTATTTTATTAACCGATGGATTCCTTGGAAATGGAAGCGAACCCTGGCGTATTCCGAAAATGGCCGATTTACCTGTTATAACTCCACGTTTTGCAAAAAATGCTGAGAATTTTAAAGCATATGCACGTGATAAAGATATTTTGGCTCGTGAATGGGCAATACCAGGGATGGAAGGTTTCCAGCACCGAATTGGTGGATTGGAGAAAAACATTGCCGGAACGGTAAGTCATGATCCGGATAATCATCATAAAAATTCTGAAATAAGAGAAGAAAAAGTTCAACGTGTTGTTGATATGCTTCCTGAACTTGAAATAATTGGAGACGAAGAAGGTGATGTACTAGTAGTAGGATGGGGAGGAACCTACGGGCATTTAATTAATTCTGTTAGTGAATTGCGCAAAGAAGGAAAAAATGTAAGCCTTGCTCATTTTAATTATATTAAACCTTTACCAAAAAATACCAATGAGGTATTTAGCAAGTTTAAAAAGATCATTGTGTGTGAGTTGAACCTTGGGCAGTTTGCGGGATATTTACGTGATAAAGTTCCGGGTTATATGTATCATCAGTTAAATAAACTGAAAGGATTACCATTTACGGTAGAAGAAATAAAAGATAGTGTTGACAAATTACTGGAGGACTAAAAAATGGCAGATATAAAATATATAGCAAAAGATTTTAAAAGCGCCAACGAAGTTCGCTGGTGCCCGGGATGTGGCGATTTTGCCATCATGAATTCTGTACAAAGGGCTATGGCCGATTTGGAAATTCCTCACGAAAAATTTGCGGTTATTTCCGGAATTGGATGTTCTTCCCGTTTTCCGTATTACATGAGTACTTTTGGTTTTCATACCATTCACGGCCGTGCAAGCGCCGTAGCTTCAGGAGTAAAATTGGCTAACCCCGATTTAAGCGTTTGGGTTATTACCGGTGATGGAGACGCCATGGCAATTGGTGGAAACCATTTTATTCATTTGATCCGAAGGAATATTGATGTAAATGTTATTCTTTTTAACAATAAAATATATGGCTTAACTAAAGGGCAATATTCACCTACTTCGGAAAGGGGAGTAAAAACTAAAACTTCGCCTTATGGAACCATCGAAGACCCATTTGTACCTGGGCAACTTGTAATTGGAGCCAGAGGTGCTTTTTTCGCACGCTCATTAGATAGCAATGTAAAATTAAGCCAGCAAATTTTTGTTGAAGCAACAAAACACAAAGGAACTTCAATGGTTGAAGTACTTCAAAATTGTGTGATTTATAATAATGGAGTCCATGCCGAAATTAATGACCCGTCTCATCGTGCCGACCGCCAATTAATTTTGGAACACGGCCAACCTATGATTTTTGGGAAAGAGCGTGATAAGGGACTAATTATTGAAGGATTAAAATTAAAAGTTGTAAAAATTGGTGAAAATGGAATAACTGAAAAAGATATTCTTGTTCACGATGCCAGTGAGGTTGATCCAACATTGCATTTGGCTCTGATTAATATGACCTTGCCGGATTTTCCTGTTGCACTTGGAGTTATACGAAGTGTTGATGCCCCTGTGTATAATCAGGAAATGGTTGCCCAAATTGATGCTGTTAAAAGCTCTACAAAAATTACTTGTATGGACGATCTTCTTAATTCGGGGAATACCTGGCAGGTAGAAGGAAATGGCAACAATTAATAAGTTGTTATAATAAGAATTTATTTTTGATAATATATTGAGCAGGGCTTTTAAAGTCCTGCTTTTTTATTTCGTCATTTTTTAAATTTCACTTTAATTCGTCATATTTTAGTAATTTTCAAATATCTTTATTTAGAGAACAATTTAAAGTGAATTATTCACTTTAGATTTTATCAACATAAAAGCTTATGAACTTAGATAAAATCACCATATCGGAATTATACAAGCGTCGGAAAAGTGACAGAGATATTTTTCAGGAATTAATGCCTACAAAAGTAAAAGAGGTATTGCTCATAGCTACTTTGTACGATTCCTATTCAATTGTCCGTGAAGGGCAATTTAGCGATAAAATCAGGGGCGAATATTTGCAACTAAATTTATATGCAGCACCCAGGTTTACAAGCGTTAATTCATTTGAGGAAGCTCTGTTGTTATTAAAACACCGCGATTTTGATATGGCAATTGTTATGGCTGGCGTTGACAAAGATATCCCGGTTAAAATAGCTGGTAAAATTTCGAAACTTAGGCCAAATTTACCATTGTTGTTGTTGGTAAATAACAATGCCGACCTGCGGTATTTTCAAATTGAAGGCCAAAAATTGGATTATGTCGACCGTGTATTTGTATGGAATGGAAATTCCAATGTTTTCCTGGCAATGATTAAATACATCGAAGACAAAAAAAATATTGCCCAGGATACACAAAACGGTAATGTGAGTGTTATTCTTTTAGTTGAAGACAGCATCCAATATTATTCACGTTATCTGCCAATGTTGTATACCACTGTAATGACTCAAACTCAAGTGTTGGTACAGGAAGAAGGGGCTGACGAAATGCATAAAATATTAAAAATGCGTGCTCGTCCAAAGGTCATTTTGGTTAGTACATACGAAGAAGCAGTTAAAATTATAAATGCTTACCGCGATTATATTTTGTGTGTAATTTCAGATGTGAAATTTGAAAAAGAGGGTGTTTCAGATGAAGATGCTGGTGTTGAATTATTAAAATATGCCGCCTCAACTTTTAAGTACCCTATACCAGTTGTCCTCCAGTCGCACGATATTTCAAATGCTCAACGAGCCAAGGAAGTGAATGCTGAATTTATTAATAAAAATTCTGAAAGTTTATCGCTCGATATTTTACGGTTTTTGTACCGGCGTCTGGGTTTCGGTAATTTTGTATTTAAAGATATGAATGAAACCCCTGTAATGGAAGCCCAGAACCTACAGGAATTTCAAGAGATGTACAAAAATATTCCTGATTCGGTTTTAGAATACCATGGGCGGCGGAATTCTTTTTCAACATGGTTGATGGCCCGTGGTGAAATTAATATGGCCCAGCAGTTGTTGCCGATTCGGTTCGAAGACTATAAAACAATTGAAGATGTAAGGCAAGCCTGCCTTGAAATATTTGCAAAAGAGAAAATTGAAAAATTACGGGGTCGGATAATAAATTTTGATAGTTCATTGGTAAACTCGAACCGGTTTATTATGCGAATGGCTAAAGGTTCATTGGGCGGAAAAGGTAGAGGAATTGCATTTATCAGCAATTTTATTGAAAACATCGATTTTAAGGCTATTATTCCTCAAATAAATATCCGAATTCCTTCCACAGTAATTATAGGAGCTTTGGAATACGATAATTTCCTTGATAGTAATAATCTGACAGAAGAAGTGTATGGGAATAAAGATTATGAGTTTACCAAGAACATTTTTCTTAAGGCAGAGTTAGGAGAAAAAATCACTCATAAGTTATTTAAATACATAAAATGTGTGAATAAACCTTTGGCCGTAAGGTCGTCAGGATTATTTGAAGATTCTTTATTGCAACCTTTTTCAGGTGTGTATGCCACTTACTTAATTCCCAATAATCACCCTGATGTGAATGTCAGGTTTAATCAGTTGCTGACGGCCATTAAAATGGTTTATGCCAGTATTTTTACTGATTCGGCACAAGCCTATTTTGACGCGGTGAGTTATAAAATTGAAGAGGAAAAAATGGCTGTGGTTATTCAGGAAGTTGTGGGGCACGAATACAATGGAAAGTATTACCCAACAATTTCGGGAGTGGCTCAATCCTATAATTATTATCCGGTTTCGTATATGCAACCCGATGATGGTTTTGCAGTGGCTGCTGTTGGTTTGGGGACTTATGTTGTTGGTGGAGAACCAGCCTACCGGTTTTGTCCTAAATACCCGGCTATAAATCCAACTGACGTGCAGGACCAGGTACGTGATTCTCAGAAACAATTTTATGCACTCGATATGGTTGATCAGGAAATTGACTTGATAACAGGAGGCGAAGAAGCTGCCATTAAAAAGTACCGATTACGCGAAGCCGAGCAGGATGGGACTCTTGGGCATTGTGCATCGACATACGACATGGAAAACGATACAATTATTCCGGGAATTAATAAAAAAGGGCCACGGGTAATTGATTTTGCCAATATTATTAAATACAACTATCTGCCTATGGCCGATACGTTAGAAGTGCTTCTTCAGCTTTTTAGGGAGGCCATGGGATCACCTGTCGAAATAGAATATTCCATTGACCTCGAGCCGGGTGATAATAATCTACCCACTTTTTATCTGCTCCAAATTAAACCATTAATACGAAAAGAAGAACAGATAGAAATTGACATTGACAAAGTAGGCCGCGAAAATTTATTTATGTATGCCGAAATGGGTATGGGTAATGGACGCATCGATGATGTTTGTGATTTAATATATGTCGATATTGAAAAATTCGACCGATTAAAAACCAAAGAAATTGCCAGGGAGATAAGTATAATTAACAAAGAAATGGAGAATTTGGGGCGCGATTATGTGTTGATTGGCCCCGGACGTTGGGGTTCGCGCGACCACTTTACAGGAATTCCGGTAATGTGGGCACAAATATCAAAAGCCAAAGTGATTATTGAATTGGGTTTAAAAGACTATCCGTTAAACGGTTCATTAGGATCTCATTTTTTCCACAATGTAACATCAATGAATGTGGGCTATTTTTCAATACCTTATGTTTCTGAAAATGTGGTGCTAAATATAGATATCCTTAAAAATCAGGAGTTGATAGCTGAAACAGAGTTTATCAAACATATTCGATTCGAAAAACCACTTACTATTTTAATGAATGGTAAAAAACGGCAAGGATTAATTAGTTATGAGTAATATATTTTGGGCTAAAATCCATTGGTAGTTTATTTAAAATACAACCCAATGTTGATTTTTTATCCAATTGAGATGTTTAATTATTTGCCTAATCCAATTTCTATTAATCTGTAGTATGTCGAAATTTGAATGTCGCTTTGGCCTCTCTCAATGCGCGATATGTAACTTTTTTTTGTACCTGTCCTTTTAGCTAACTCATCCTGAGTAATCATCGCTTCGTTTCTTGCTTCTTTAAGCATTGCTCCAAGTCTGAATGCTAATGAATCTGCATCATATTTGTCTCTTGAAGATAATCCTTTCTCTCCGAATTTATTGTTTAAAATTTCTTCAAAATCTGTTGTGTTTTTCATTTTATTGTCCTCCGTATTTTTCAATCATGTACTCTTTTTTAATTTTTCAGCCATTTTAATTTCTTTTCTCGGTGTTTTTTGTGATTTTTTGAGAAAACAATTTGTCAAAACAACTAATTCGCCTTGATCGAAAAAGCAAAAAATCCTAATGCTCTTAAAAGTCGATGAAGTGATTCTTATAAATAATAATTTTTCGGAGCTAACTAATTAGTTTACACGAGTCAATACTTTTGTATGTTTTTTCTATGACATTTGAATCAACTAACATCTTAAAATTAACATTTTGTTTTTTATAATTTGACGAACCGCCGGATATTCTTTTAAGTGTTAGTGAAAGGAAGGAGTCGCCCTTTAGGAGTTAGGGGTAGTGAAAGGAGTAATAAGCTTTAAGCCATAAGTAGAAAGCAGAAAGTTAAAAGTGTAAATTTGTTATTCAAATTTCGTCAATGTCTTATTGATTCCAATACTCATACGATTTTAAAGCCTGATGAATGAGCATATCGTAGCCATTTTTTATAGCTGCCCCTTTTTCTTTGCCAAGGCGTAGAAATTTTGTTTCTTCTGGATTATACACCAAATCGAATAGTAAGTGGCCAGGAGTAATTTCCTCATAAGGAATTGAAGGGCAATTGTCAATTTTAGGGTAGGTTCCCAAAGGAGTGGCGTTTATAATGATGGTTCGTTCAGCCATTATTTGAGCATCTATATCTTCATACCTGATTTCATCTTCCTGTAGCTCTTCAATTGACGCTGAAATAAAATCGATGCCCAAGTTTTTGAGCACATATTTAATGGCTTTCGAAGCTCCACCTGTACCAAGTATTAATGCTTTTGTGTGGTGGCTTTTTAGTAATGGCGAAATGGTTGCTTCGAAACCAAAAGTGTCAGAATTAAAGCCTTTTAAGAATATTTTTCCGCCATGGCGTGAAATTTTTATGGTATTTACTGCACCAACCTCTTTGGCAGCTTCATCAATTTCGTCTAAAAATGGAATTACCTGCTGTTTGTAGGGAATGGTAACATTTAGGCCAATTAAACCAGGGGTATTTTTTATGATTTCGGCAAAAAATCCAACTTCCTCGATTTCGAAACTTTCGTAACTGCTATCAATTTTTTCATTTTCAAATTTTTCAGTAAAAAATTTCTTCGAAAATGAATGGGTGAGGGGAAATCCTATAAGTCCAAATTTTGCCATGGATGTTTTATTTAAATTGGTTTTAAAAATAGGGAATTAATAACAGGTCAAAACAATTCCTTGAAGGATATGGGAAAATATTTAGCTTGAATTAATAAACAGCTAAAATGAGGAATGCCGAAAGCTCTTATTTTAGGTTACTTTGAATAATTATTTGCTTACCAAAAGTTTTAATTAAAGAGTTATGTAATTAAAAGCTTTGTTTTACTTTCAAATTGCAGCGATCATTACTTCTTTAATTAATTCATCGTCAAGTTTAATATTGGATTCTGGACAGCCAATTCGGTTACATACCCCAACAAAACTAGTGAAAGAACCCTCTCTGTTCATGAATAACGATACAATTTTACCACCACAATGACAATTATTAAATGTTGGAAGAAGCACTTGGCATGTGGGGCATTTAATGTCGTATAGTTCATTGATTTTGAGTGAAATCCCATTAGAGATTTTATTCTTACACCCATAAAAGGGACTCAAGCTTAATGTTCCGCGCTCATTAAACCTGGATACTTCTACTAAGATCCCCTTGGAATTATTAAAAATTACATCGTCATTTATAAGGTTATGTCCATTAGGACAAAAACATTCCTTTATTATGTAAGGGGTCGAAATGTTTCTCAACGTGCTCCTGTATTTTGGTTTTGGGAACTTCAACATCCCTTTTCTGTTAAATAAACTCATAGTGGCCCTCCTTTAATTCAGAACACACTTCATCTTTTTAAAGAATATAGTACGTTCAATTGATAATAAGTAATGAATGAATTTACTTAGACTTCCTTACAGTAAGTTAGCCCTATATGTTAGTTAAATCTCTTTTCAATATTGCAATAGGAAAATGAAAGTTGGATTGCTAATATTCCGAATTTAGTTTTACTAATTCATCGGGAACTGTTATAAATAACTCGAACATTAAATGTGAAAATACGAAATTATAATTAAAAATACAAGATTAATATTAAATATGCTGTATAATTAACATTTAAGTATTAAATTGATTGCAATATGCTTTGTTTGCTTACAAGGTGTAGATTTCTGAAGTTGCTTTCTGGAATAATATGGTTTATTTTTGCGAATAAAAAATAACCTAACACTTGGTTTTATAACCAATGTTAAGTGGGGCATATGGTATTGTTATTTATAACAATTAGTAAAAATATTCTGAATGCAAATATTACTTTTTTACTGGTTCAGAGAATCTCTCAAAAAGGAGGATTAAAAGGATACCAGCAACAGCTAATAAAATGGACCAAAGTAACATGGAATCATTTCCTGTTACTTGTTCAAATGTTCCGGGAAGAATGTTTTCTTCGATTAGTGGTTTTATTTCGCCATGACGGTCGGTAAATGTTTCAATAACTTTTTTCCATGGCCATACTTTGTTTAACGATCCGATCATAAAACCTGCCAAAACAGCAATAGTATAATCGTAATATTTTTTCAGAAACCATGAAAGAACGTTCGAAAAAGCGATAATTCCAATAGCCGCACCGGCCATAAAAGTTAGAACCACCGAAATATTAAAATCGCTTACTGCCTGCAAAATAAATTTGTACATTCCCAACAAAACAAGGATAAAACTACCTGATATGCCAGGTAAAATCATAGCGCAAATTGCAATAGCACCCGATACAAAAATAAACCAGTACGATGTGTTTGCTTCGGCTGGTGAGATAACGGTAATAAAGTAGGCAATGATAATTCCTATAATGGCAGCAATGATAATTCCCGGCTTCCATTTTTTTATGTTTTTCCCCACAAAAATGGCAGAGGCAACGATTAATCCAAAAAAGAACGACCAAACAAGGATGGGGTAATTTTCAAGTAAAAATTTCAGGAGTTTTGCCAACGATAAAATACTTATAAATATTCCGGCAAAAACTGCAACCAAAAAAGTACCGTTAATTTTTTTCCAGAATTCTGAGAATTTCCCGGAAAGTAAAAGTTTGAAGGCCTTAACATCGATTGATTTTATGGAATTGATAAGTTCTGAATAAATACCAGTTATAAAAGCAATGGTTCCTCCCGAAACACCTGGGACTACATCAGCAGCTCCCATTCCCATTCCTTTTAAAACCAAAACCAAATACTCTTTGATTGAACGATTCATACAACCTGTTTTTATATTGCGTGTGAAAATAATAAAAAGAATTGTTATTCTTTGGGGTAACTATAATCGGTTGAATAGAAATTTACGATGGTTTTCAACCAAAAGGTTATTTATCCTTTGGTTTGTATTTTTTGATCAATGTATTTATCGTCTCAATTTTTTTTGCGCCGGGGAAAAAATTAAAAAGTTCGGAATGAAGTTGGTAATTAAGTTTAAGGGCCTTTTTAAACTCCCTGTAAGCTTCGGTTTCCTTATCTTCTTCAATTAAATAAGCCGTTAACCTGTATTTTAATTCAGCAACACCCGGATTAAGCCTGCTTCCCTTACGTAATGCAGTAATTGCTTTTGAATTATGCCCAATTTTATTCATCATTTCAGAATAAAATAACCACATTTCGATATTGTCGGGTTCAATTAACAAGGCTTTTACAATTGCCTTTTCGGCTTTTGCTATTTCTTTTAAATCGAAATAAATTTTCCCTAACGAAAACCAATAATCTGAGATATCGCCATCAATTTTTATGGCTTTTTTCATAAAAATGATACTCTCTTCGTGCTGGCCTTCCATCCACATTATCAAGCCAGCACCATACCAGGCATTGTCATTGTCTTTGTTTATTTTTATTGCCTTTTGATAACACTTAAGCGATTTAATAAACTTTTCAAGGTTCAAATAACTTTCGCCCAGGTAACAATACGCATCATCGTTTTTAGGATCGGATTTTAAAAATTCGAGGTAACAATCGATGGCTTTTTGATACTTGCCCATGTTGGCAAGCGTATTTGCTTTATTAAACAGGGCTTGCTGAAACTTATCGTTTAGAGCCAAAGCAAAGTCGTAAGCGCTGAGTGCTTTTTCGTAGTCCTGAATTTTGTTTTGAGCGATACCCATATTGTACCATACGGTATAGTTAAATGGGTCTAAATCGAGGTATCTGTTATAATAATAAATACTTTTTTCCTGATTGCCGGTTTGGTCGTAAAAAAATCCCAACTCGTAAAGAATCATTTCATTATCAGGATTGGCCTTTATAGCTTTTTCGAAATATTTAATTCCCAATTGTTGGTCTCCCGAATGGATAAACGCATTTCCTATGTTAAAAAGGATATCGTCAAGTTCATCTTTGGCAAATTTAATCGCATTTTTAAAGGCGGCTATAGCTTCTTTTTCTTTACCATCGATAGTTAATGCCGATCCTTTAAGAAGGTAAACGTCAGGATTGCTTGATTCAATTTTTTCGGCTCCCCGCAGATTAATAAGTGCATCTTTTGTGTTGCCCTGGCTAATTAAAATCTGGGCATATTTTATTTGTAATGAGATGGCATTCGGATGAATAATAATAGCTTGTTTTACAGCTATTCCGGCTGATTCAAGATCACCTTCCTCTAATAATGAGTCGATTATTCCTTCAAATGCTGTTACATCAAAATACAGATTTTTGCCTGCTGCCAACGATTTTTTGAATTTTTTGGTAGCTTCAATAAATTCCTGATTTTCTATGTTATCCCAGTCTTCGTTATTCATATAATAAAAAAAATAGTTTGCAAATGTACAAAAAGAGAACCACATTTTAACACTTTCAAACTTTATGGTTGGTGTTGTTGACGTAACAAGTCATTCACTGTTTTTACAGGATTAAATGTTTCAATAGGAACTTCAACAAAAAGAGTATTCCAGTTGCTCATGGCACCATTCCATAAACCAGGGAGTTCCTGAGCTTTTAGTATTTTTCCATCTTTCGATTTTTCGGAAATAAAACCGGTTAACGGGTCACTAAAATTGAGTAAGTTAAATTTTTCGCCTTTATAATTTTTTACAGCACAAACTAAATCAACCGGATTAAAATGTGTGGCATGTTTAGCAATGTGATTTTGTTCAGCATTTGTAAAATCAATTTGTGAACTTTCAACAATTTGTAATGAGATTGTATGGTCGGCATTACGCGCCCAGAAAGGACCTCCTCCTGGTTCTCCTTCATTTTTAACCATTCCACAAACTCGCGTTGGACGGTTGAATTTTTCCTTTAAATAATTGTATAATGTTTCTTTTTCGGTGTAATATTGGTTTTCAGGAGGTATTGTGTTTAATTGGGTTTCGAGGAAATTGGCAGCCTCAGCCAAAAATGCACTCTCAAATGCGGTATAGTGTTTTTCATTAAACTCTTTCTGATACCTGAAAATACGTTCCTGTGTTTTCAGAAGTACTCCGGCCAAAGCTTTTTTGTAATCAATGGTTGGTTTTTTAAGTTTATCGGGAACAACATTATCAATGTTTTTTATGAATATAATATCTGAATTGAGGTCGTTTAAATTCTCTAACAATGCACCATGCCCTCCCGGCCTAAAAAGCAAACTACCATCATCATTTTTAAAAGGTTCATTGTTTGGGTCAACCGCAATCGTATCGGTTGAGGGTTTTTGCTGGCTGAATTGAACATCGAATGTATTGCCTTTTGTTAATTCGTTAGTGTTTAAAATTTCCTGCAATTTAGTAGTAAATCCTTCCTGGTGTTCTTTCGAAACAGTAAAATGTAAATGAATTTTGTTGTTTTTATCGGTACTGTAGAGTGAGCCTTCAACCAAATGTTCTTCAAATGGTGTTCGCCCATTATTTGCGTATTTATGAAATGCAAGTAATCCTTTTGGCAGTGAACCATAATTTAATCCTTCGCCAGTCAGCAAATAATTAAGTAGTGTTTGAGCCGAAACAGTTTTACCTGCTGCGGTAATTTTCTTTTTTAATTCGTCGGCAAAAGCAAATTTTTGAATTTCAGATATAAATTCAGAAACATCTTTGTTTTTTTCTAAAATTTCGTTTTCAGATAGCCCTTTGTCAAATTCGCTTTTTGCTTCGAACAAGGCTTTAAACATACGGCTTGCTGCTCCTGACGCGGGAACAAATTTGAGGGGTTGAAGCCCTTCAGAAAGTTTGTTTTCGAAAAATGTAATGTATTTTGTTTTATCACTTTCCGATAATTCGATAATCCCTGATCCTATAGTTGCAGCTTTTTCAATTTTTAAAAAAGGAAAACCTTTTTTAAAATTATCTATTTGATTTTCAACTGTTACTAAATTGCTCCCCCTGCCTACTATTTGTTTTTTATCTTTTTCTGAAAACATACTCTTAATTTTGTAATTAAAAATAGAAATAACTTTTATGAATGTATACTTAATAACCATTGGATACACTCAAAGTTTTCACTTTTTTTTAACAAGTTTGAATAATCGGTGGTTTCTGTTAATTCTATATCTTTGCGAACTCAAATAAAACAATTTTTAGAGTGATATTCGATTGGGGGCATACGCGCAGATACAATGATTTCCCTACTTATTTTAAGGCGAAGTTTAACGGAAGGGTACAGAAAGTTTCGGTTGACGCAGGATTTACCTGCCCTAACCGTGATGGAACTAAAGGTGTAGGAGGCTGTGTATATTGTAATAATAAAACCTTTAAGCCAACTTATTGTAATCTTAAAGATAGTATTACGAATCAAATTTCGAAGGGTGTTGATTTTTTTTCGCCGAAATATCCAACCATGCGTTTTTTAGCCTACTTCCAGGCGTTTAGTAATACATATGCACCCCTCGAAAATTTACAACAATTGTACGAAGAAGCACTGGCACATCCTAAAATAATTGGATTGGTTATAGCAACACGGCCCGATTGTTTAACGGCCGAAATACTGGATTACCTCGAAAATCTTTCGAAAGAATATTATGTAATGGTTGAATTTGGGATTGAGTCACATTTAGATACAACCCTTAATTTAATTAACCGGGGGCATAATTTTGAAGAAGCTATTTTTGCGTTATCTGAAACCAGGAAGAGAGGAATTAATAATTGTGCCCATTTTATTTTAGGATTACCGGGTGAAAATAAGAGTGATTTTTTAAATCAGGCGAGAGTAATTTCGAAATTACAGGTTGATAATTTAAAATTGCATCAACTGCAAATTCAGAAAGGAACATTATTGGAAAAACAATATAAAACCGACCCTCAGAGATTTGATCTTCTTTCGCTCGAAGAGTATATTGATTTAGTTGTTGATTATTTAGAGTTATTAAATCCGCGAATAATTGTGGAACGTTTTGTCAGCCAGTCGCCAGCTGAAATGCTAATTGCCCCAAAGTGGGGTTTGAAAAATTTTGAATTCGTCGCAAAAGTTGAAAAACACCTTAAAAAGCGAAACACCTGGCAAGGAAGGCTGTATGTTCTTTAATGTTTTAAAGTACGGTCTTCGATTTCTACCAGCCTGAGTTTTTTCCCGTTCATTACAACCCTGTTGGTTGTAAAAAACAAATGTTTTGTTTTAACCTTGTTATGTATCTTAAAATCTCTGATGACATCAATTTCAGAAACATTTGAACCAGAGAGTAAATCGCGCATACGACACCTTTTGCAGAAATTAGATGTATTATCAATAATGTTCCCCCTGTATGTACATCCGAGAGTTTCACAAAATTCTTTTCCAAGAATTTCATGTTTGTCCCTTTTTACAAGTTTTTTGTATGATTGGTTAAAATACTCAATTTGAAAATCGTGATTCGCAACAAAAATAGCATTAGGATGATGCTCAATCAGTTGGTTTATCAAGTCATTTGCTTCTTCAATTTTTATAAATTCCAAGTGCATAGTCTGTCGTATTGAGAATAAAAATGTCAGGTAAAAGTTAGATATTCTTTTTTACAATAAGAATAGTTTTTTTTATGTTCTTTAAGGAGTTTTTACGACCCAAAAACACGTTTTAAAATTGGTGTAACACGGGCTAAAGGATCTTGTCTGATACTTTTTTCTTCTTCTTCAATTTTTAAGAATAATCCATTTAACGCCTGGTCGGTGAGGTATTTCTCTAACGAGATGGTAACCGGTTTAAATCCGGCAATCTGCCCAATAACCGATGAGGCAACTTTGTTCCATTCAGATGTTAGTTTGTCCCAACTGTCGATGGTTGAAATATTCCCCACAATTTTTTTATCCAGCGAGGTTTTAATTTTTGGGCTGTATAAATCTGATAATTGATGGTATGTGGTTTTGTGAAGGTATTTTGTGGCGGCATTATTTTCGCCTTTTAAAATGTTCACTGCATCGGCAATGGTCATTTGCCTGATACTGTTTACAAAAATGGGTTTTGCCTCCTTGGCGGCATCTTCGGCTGCTCGGTTAATTTTTAAAACCACATCTTCAACCAGTTTGTCGCCACCCGGAATTTTATTAATGTTTTTTACTAATATATCAGCTTCGGGTGGTAATACTATTTTCAGAAGTTCATCACCATAATAACCATTCAAAACTCCCAGCTTCGATGCCGATGAATCGGTGCCAACAACCAAAGCTTCTTTTAAACCTGCGATAATTTCGTTTTGCGTGAGAGGTTGGTTTGGATCCAATTCAAGGGTTTTGGCTACTTGCATTAATTCAGCACACGAGGTAAAAAGGAAAAGTATGGTTGCCAGTAATAGTGTTGATTTTTTCATGGATTTTTATTGGATTATGGTTTGAAAACAACTAAATCATCAGTTTAGTTTTGAAAAAGTGGATATTTAATTTATTAATTTTTCAATATAGCATTAAAAGAAGCTGAATTAGTTATAAGTATCAAACGATTTTTGATAATAAAAGATAAGAAGATAATGAATATTTATATTTTGACACTTTACTTTTTTTTAAATTATTCATAAGTGAATCAAAATATTAAATTTTGAAGCTGTTCTAAATTGAATTAAATTGTATAGGATTTTAATAGCCTGAAAGGCTAATCTAACTTAGCACAGGGCTTCACCCTGTGAATATGAAATGTAAAATGTTTAATCGCCCTGAAAGGGCAATATAATACATCATGGCACAATCTTTATCTCAACTATTTGTCCATATAATATTCAGCACTAAAAAACATTTCCCATTCATTAAGCCTGAAATTGAAGGAGAATTATTCGCATACATGGGATCCACAATAAAACGGTTAGGCGGTATTCCATTTTTAATTAATGGAACATCAAACCATGTTCATGTTTTTTCTACTTTACCAAAAACAATATCACTATCAAAGTTTGTGGAAGAAATTAAACGGAATAGTAGTCGTTGGATAAAACCCAAGGATCCAGCATATCAAAAGTTTGCCTGGCAGAATGGGTATGGGGCATTTTCAGTGAGTAGTTCTAAAAAAGAAACCGTTATTAAATATATAGCAAACCAAAAGGAGCATCATCAAAAAGTAACTTTTAAAGAAGAACTGATTAAGTTTTTAAAGGAATATGGTGTTGATTATGACGAACGTTATTTATGGGATTAATGATTAGTTTGCCCTTACAGGGCGTAATTGATTATCCACGATTATAAATCATAGGGCGTTGCCCTATGCTATGGTATGTATGGCTTTCAGCCATAATTGTTTGAAGTATTAGACCTACTTTTTCGAACTAAATAATTCTTTGGTCAAATCGTCCCTGTTTTTCGATTTTAATTCCTGTACAATCGTTTTACGGTATTCATTTTTATACCAAAAAAAGAATTGGCTTTGTTTATCTTTCTCTTTTTTGTTTTTTGCTGTATATATTTTCTCAAGCGTATACGGGTGGTAGCCTGAATAGTATACAACAGTTGCTAAAGTCATTGGAGTAGGCGTAAATCCCTGGACTTGTTCCAGTTTAAAGTCCAGTTTTTTGGTTTCAATTGCAAGTTTTGCCATATCTTCAGTATTACTTCCCGGGTGCGCCGAAATAAAATATGGAATAAGTTGCTGATTTAGATTTTCTTCAGCATTAATTTTGTTAAACTCCGAATTAAGTTCTTTAAACAATTCAAACGAAGGTTTGCGCATTATTTTAAGTACCTCGTCTGAAGTATGCTCCGGAGCCACCTTTAGTCTACCCGAAACATGATTTTTGACGACTTCCCTTAAATATTCTTTGTTGTTTTTATCTGTATTACCTCTTCCGGTTTTGTTCAGAATCATATCGTAACGGATGCCACTTCCAATAAATGCTTTTTTAACTTTTGGGTGTTGCCTGACTTTTTTATACAAATCGGTCATTGGCTTATGGTCGGTATCCAGATTTTTGCAAACTGTAGGGAATATGCACGAAGGTCGTTTACATTTATCACACAATTCCTGATGAATGCCTTTCATTTTATACATGTTTGCCGATGGGCCCCCCAGGTCGGAGATGTACCCTTTAAAATCGGGCATTTGTGTTACTTTTTCAACCTCCTTAAGCACAGATTTTTCAGACCGGCTGGCAATAAATTTACCCTGATGCGCCGAAATTGTACAAAAGGTACACCCTCCAAAACAGCCCCGGTGGATGTTAATGGAATGCCTGATCATTTCATAGGCAGGAATAGCTCCTTTGTTGTTGTATTTTGGATGTGGTAAACGTGTATAAGGTAGATCGTACACACGGTCAATGTCTTTTTCAGAAAGGGGCGGCCAGGGTGGATTAACAACTATTTTGCGGTTGCCTACTTTTTGAATCAGTTTTTTTGCTTCAACTTTATTCGACTCCTCTTCGATGTGCATAAAATTACGCGCAAATGATTTTTTCTCTTTGAGGCACGTTTCATGCGATGATAATTCCAGTTCGTCCCATTTTTTATTGGTAGCATAATTTTCATCTTCAGCTACCATAAATACTGTTTGAGGTATGGTTGTGAGTTTGTTTGCTGGGGCTCCTTTTTTTACCAGCTTTACAAAATCGGTGATTGATTTTTCGCCCATCCCATAAAAAAGCAGGTCGGCTTTACTATCTTCTAGGATGCCTGGCATCAATTTATCCGACCAATAGTCGTAATGGGTAACTCTTCGTAATGAAGCTTCAATACCTCCAATAACTATAGGAATATCAGGAAATAGTTCTTTTAATATTTTAGAATATACTATGGTGGCATAATCGGGCCTTTTTCCTGATTCACCTCCCGAAGTATAAGAGTCATTCGACCTCCGGCGTTTATTGGCTGTATAATGGTTCACCATTGAATCCATACAGCCTCCGGTAATTGCAAAAAACAGGTTTGGTTTTCCAAATTTTTTAAAATCGCGGAGGTCATCCTGCCAGTTGGGTTGTGGAACAATAGCTACTTTCAGCCCTTCTGCTTCTAAAACTCTGCCTATTACAGCAGCTCCAAACGAAGGGTGGTCAACATAAGCATCGCCCGAAAAAAGTACTACATCAACCGATTCCCAACCCCTGTATTTTATCTCTTTTTTTGTTGTTGGAAGCCAGTCGTTTATATTGTGATTGTTTGTTTGCATTTTATATTATTTGTAAGGATAACAAATATAAAAGCCTTTTGATGAAAAAATCTACAAAAAACTTACTTTATTATTTCTCAAATGAAAGTTAGTGGCATGTACAAGCGCCTTTATAAACTTAAAAAAAACCATGTAATAATTCTGTAAAATCAAAAGTGATACGTATTTTTAATCCATTATTACGTTAATAATGGATCTGGTAAAACCAAAAGATATCTTAAAGGCAACACCTGGTTTGTCGAGTTTTGGCGGCGAATACGTCGCTAAATTCCTAATGTTTATTCTTCGTTTTCATAAACTCAATAAAATATATGGTAAAGTTGGCGAAAAAGAAGGCCTTGAGTTTATTGATGAAATAACAAAACTGCTTGAAATCAAATTTGTATTTGATGTAAATGAGTTAAAACGTATACCAAAAGAAGGTGCATTTATTACAGTTTCGAATCACCCTTTTGGTGGTTTGGATGGAATACTACTTATTAAATTATTATCAGAAGTGCGTGAAGATGTCCATGTTTTGGCAAATTACCTTTTAAAAAAAATCGAACCAATTTCTGATTATTTTTTGGCTGATAATCCTTTTGAAATTTCTAATAATTCTGATTCTAATTTTGGAAGTATAAAAGCCGCTTACAATCATTTAAATGATGGAGGAGTGTTAAGTATGTTTCCTTCGGGAGGGTATAGTAGTTACGATACGTTCAGTAATATTTCGGACAGGCAATGGCGGTTGCCCATGATTAAATTTATTAAAAAAGCCGAAGTTCCGGTGGTACCAATTTATTTTCAGGGATCGAATAGTAGGTTGGTAAATCTGATTGGTAAATTGTACCCCGCCTACAAAAATATTAAACTACCAACTGAATTATTAAATAAACGGAACAAAACTATAAAAGTACGGATTGGAAATCCTATTACTGTTTCTGAACAAAAAAAGTTTTGCGATATATACCAGTTTGGAAGGTATTTGAGGGCTAAAACTTATGGCCTCGAAACTAAAACTAAAATTGAACTAAAACCATTTTTTAATTATTCGCTGAAACCAAATCATAAACCTGAGCCAATTGCAGAGCCGGTTCCTCTTGGTTTATTATTAAATGAAATTCAGTCAGTAAAAACCGATTTTACACTTCTCACACTTAAAAATTATAGTGTTTATTGTGTACCGTCGGTACTCATTCCAAATATTTTGAATGAAATTGGGCGGTTACGCGAAATTACTTTTCGCGATGTGGGAGAAGGTACAAACAGAAGTACTGATATCGATGAATTTGATTTGTATTACAACCAGATGTTTATTTGGGATGAAGACGAACAAAAGATAGTTGGGGCCTACCGAATTGGTAAAGGGGAAGACATCATCAGGCAATATGGGCGGCGTGGATTTTATTCGCATACATTGTTCAGAGCTAACGACCATTTTAAGAAAGTTCTGGAGCAAAGCCTTGAACTGGGGCGTTCGTTTGTGATAAAAGAATACCAACGCAAACCCATGCCCCTGTTTCTTTTGTGGAAAGGCATTTTGTATTTTATGCTAAAAAATCCGGAATACCGTTATATGATTGGGCCGGTGAGTATTAGTAATAATTATTCGAAAATATCGAAAGATTTGATTATTGCATTTATTATGGCAAACCACTACGATTGGGAAAAAGCAAATAACATCCGGCCACGGAATAGTTACAAATTCAGGGCAAACAATCCGAACCTGAATATTCTGATGGAAACTGCCGAGAAAGACATCAATAAACTGGATAAATGTATTGGCGACCTTGATGAATTAAATACCGGACTGCCTGTCCTCCTTAAAAAATACATTAAACTGAACGGTAAGATTATTGGTTTTAATGTCGACCCAAAATTTAATAATTGCCTCGATGGATTAATTATTGTTGATATTTATGATGTCCCGATTAAAACCATTGAATCACTTTCGAAAGAAGCAAACGATGGTTCAATCCTGGAAAGGTTTTATTCGAATAGGGAGGTGGAATAATACTCACAACTCACGACTAATAACTCAGCTTACTTTAAATACAAATTACTGTCGCCGTAGCTTAAAAACCTGAAATTGTTGGCGAGTGCATAGTCGTATACTGTTTTCCAATCGTCGCCCAAAAAAGCTGATATTAGAAGCAACAGAGTACTTTGCGGTTGGTGGAAGTTGGTAAACATACCGTCAATAATTCTGAATTTATATCCTGGCACAATAATAATTTTAGTGGCAAAATGTAGTTCTTCAAAGTTGTGTTTTTCCATAAAACTCAAAATATTTTGAAGAGAATCTTTTGAGTTTATTTTAAAGTCAGAATTATATGGCGCCCATTGTGGCACTTCTAAAACAGCTTCTGGATTTTGTGAATTGATTGTGCAACCCAGCCAATACAAACTTTCGAGCGAGCGAATGGAGGTTGTCCCCACTGCAATAACTTTATGCTGGTGCTGGATTAAATGTTTAATAAACTGCTTTGAAACTACCACTGCCTCTTCGTGCATTTTATGTTCCGAAATAAACTCCGATTTTACGGGCTGGAAAGTTCCGGCACCTACATGTAATGTTAATTCAGAAACCGAAATATTTTTGACTTTAAGTTTATCAAAAGTAGTTTGGGTAAAATGTAATCCTGCAGTTGGCGCCGCCACCGAGCCTTTAATTTTTGCAAGTACAGTTTGGTACCTTGTTAAATCAGAGGTTTCAGTTTCGCGGTTGAGGTAGGGTGGAATAGGAATAATTCCTGAATGTTCGAGAATTTCGCTAAATGTAAAATTATTATCCCAAAAAAAACGGATAATAAAATCACCGTTTTCTTTTTGTAGTTGTTGAGCTTGTAGAACGGTTGTTTTATTTTGAATGATAATATTTTTTTTCAGAATTCCTTCTTTCCACTTTTTGGCATTTCCCACCATACATTTCCAATCAACCTGTTGTGTTTGCTGAAAAGCTAAAGCATGATCGGTGGGAGCAACAGGCTCAAGGCAAAAAATTTCGATGTTGGCTCCGGTGCTTTTATTAAATTTTAGACGCGCCCTAATTACTTTTGTATTATTAAAAACCAGCATGGAATTAGCTGGAAGATGGGTATCAACATCATTAAAAACCGTTTCGCTAATATTTCTATTTTTCCAAATTAATACCTTCGATTGGTCTCTTTTTTCAAGCGGATATTTGGCAATTTTTTCATCGGGCAGAGAGTAATTAAACTCCGCGGCTTTGATGCTATTAATTGTATCCCTATTTTTGTTGTTTAATAAATTCATATGTGGCACAAAAATAATTCATTCCCTGTGTCGCGCAAATAAAGTTTATAAAACTCTGATATAAAATGATAAAAGTAGGTGATAAAGTGAAGTTTTTGAATGAAGTTGGTGGTGGAGTAGTTACCAAAATTATCAGTAAAAATATGGTTGACGTTGAAAATGATGATGGTTTTGAAATACCAACATTAATTGCGGAATTAATAAAAGTTGGAGGTGATAATGAATCTCATGAGGTTGAAGAACAGGTTGAACCGGAAGAGGTTGAAGAACAGGTTGAACCGGAAGAGGTTATTGAATTTGGACAGCAACTTAAACCTAAACAACAAAAATCTTTTTTGATAAGAAAGGGGAAAGATGAACCTGTTTTTTACCTGGCATTTGTTCCCGAAAATCAGAAAAAACCTGTGGAGGGGGGATTTACAACCTATTTTGTCAACGACAGCAATTTTTCGGTTGTTTTTAATTTTTCGCATGTAAATGGAGAAACCTTTTTTTCGAAAGGTGCAGGTATTGTTGAGCCAAATTCAAATTTTATGCTTGAAAAACTGTATGAGGCCGATTTAAATGATATTCCTGATTTTGTGTTTCAAATGGTTTATTATAAAGATGTTGCTACTGAGCTTTTTCAGCCAGTAAATAAAAAAATAAAAATTAATCCTGTTAAGTTTTATAAAGAAAGCAGCTATTCAAAATCGGAGTTTTTTGATGAAACAGTTTTGCTGGTTCCGGTTTCTGAAAATAAATTAAAGGTTGAATTGGATAAGTTAAACGATGCGGATTTTGTATCGGTTAAAAAACAAAAACAAGTTGTTTTAAATCCGGTTAAAAAACTTAAAAAAGTACAGTCTGTCGATTTAGCCGAGGTTGATTTACATATTCAGGAATTAATTGATGATACCAAAGGATTAAGTAACAAGGAAATTTTGGATATTCAAATGGACCATTTCCGATCGGAGTTGGATTTGGCAATAACTAATAAAGTAAAAAAGATAGTATTTATACATGGTTTGGGGCAAGGTACACTCAAAGCCGAAATTGTAAAAGAGCTTAAAGCGAAGTACAAAAAATATTACCACCAGGATGCTTCGTTTAAAGAATATGGATATGGTGCTACTATGGTGATTTTAAGTAAAAGCTAAAGGGTATAGCTAATTAAATAATTTAAATATCTTTGCGGCGGCAGGCCGCTTTATCGCTACCGTTGTTGTTTCGGCAACAATGGGGGAGGAAAGTCCGGGCAACGCAGGGCACCATGTTTCTTAACAGGAAGATCTTTGAAAAGGGATAGTAGCGTAACAGAAAATAACCACTTCGTTTCGGCGAAGAAAGGGTGAAAAGGTGGGGTAAGAGCCCACCGGTGGTTGTAGCAACACAATCAGCCGTACGCCTCATGGGTTGCAAGGCCAAATATATTTCGGATTCTGGATTATTCCAGAGACAGAGCTGCCCGCTTTGTGTGTCTTAATTGATGCTTCCGGAAGGGGTAGGCTGCTAAACGGTACTGGTGATAGTATCGGCAGATAAATGATAAAGGCCCCGATGTATCGGGGTACAGGACCCGGCTTACAGGCCTGCCGTTTTTTTATTTTTTACCCTCAAGCTGTTTTTCCAATTTAGCAACTTTGTCTTTTAATTCTTTTATGCGGAGTTCTCTACCAATAAACAGTTTGTTGAAGTTTTCAAGTTTTTCGTTTTTTTCTTCCAGGTCCAACGTTCGTTCTTTCACCAGGTCTTCAAGGTGGTTCCTGTATTTTGCCAGTTCTTCTTCGGCCAGTTTTCGTTCGGTAATATCGGTGATTATGCCATACCAAAGTGTGCTGCCATCTTCCATTCGTTCGGGTTTGGCATCACATAACCGCCACCGTAGGCCTTGTTTTGGTAATATTACCCTGAATTCGCTGTGGTAAAGTGAAAGGTTTTGTGCTGATTTGTTTATGGATTCAACAATGTAATTATAATCATCGGGGTGAATCCGTGTAAAAACAGGCGAAGCATCGGTTTGAACTTCTTCAGGTGTAACTTCATATATGTCATTCATGCCCGAACTGGAATATGGAAAAGCTGATTGTCCGTCGGAGTATAACCGGTATTTATAGACAACACCCGGGACCTGGGCTGCCAGTTTATCAAGGAGGGCATGACTTGTTTTAAGTTTTTCTTCAGCTTGTTTCCGGTCAGTAATATCAATGGTATAGCCTGCAAGGAGTTTTTTTTCGCCCTGAATAATTGGAAATTTTATGGTAGTATAATAGCGGCCATTTAATTCTTCCTCAACTTGTAAAATTTGGCCATTGTTAACAACCGACCAGTCATCGGCTGTTATTTTTTTTGCGAATTCAGGGGGGAAAAGTTCTTCCATTGTTTTGCCAATCATTTTTTTTGATTGTAAACCTAACATTTCTATAAAGTTATCGCTGGCCTGAATCACCCGGCTTTGTGTTGGGTTTACTTCTTTAATGTAGGCGTAAAATGGCGAATGTTTCATAAACAGTGAAAAAAGCTCTTTATTTTGTTCAAGTTCTTGTTCTACCTTTTTCCTGTCACTGATATCAACCACATAACCCCTTATTTTTACAAGTTTATTCCGGTTATTTACCAATCCAATGGCGTTGATAATGGTGTTTATATTTTTTCCATCAATGGTTTTAAAATCGATTTCATAATTTTCGACTTTCCCATTTCTGATTAATTGTTTGATCAATCTTTTTCTGTCATTGGGGTTCTTATATAATTTGACGATGTTAATTTTTTTTGTATGTAGTTCATTTTCAAAACCAAACAGTCTTAAAAAAGTCCGATTGCAGCTGATGATCTTCCCATCTACTGAAACGGTAAAGTCGGCCGAAATGTCATTTTCGAAATATTCCTGTAATTCACTCCTGCTTTTTTGAAGGGCGTTTTCGGCAAACCTGCGTTCAGTTATATTTTTGAAATACCCTATCAATCCATTTATTTTCCCTTCAGAATCAAGTTTTGGGATAAAAGAACCATTAAAAAACTCAGGTTTGTTTTTTTTGTTCTTAAGTGAAGTCTCAAGGTGATAGGGTTTGCCGGTGGCGAGGACTTTTCTTTTTACAGCAGTTAGTTTTCCAGCTTCCTCTTTGTTCAGGAAATCAAAATCGGTTTTTCCTAACATATCGGTTTCAGTTAACCCAAGTTGAGGATTAATAACCGTTGTATATCGTAATTCCATATCGTGAACAATAATATGGTCGGGAGTATTGGATGCGATAATCCGAAACCGTTCTTCACTTTCACGTAATTTTTCCTGCCTTTTTCTTTCTTCAGTAATGTCGTTTGCACTTGACAAAACACCGGTAATATTCCCTTGATTATCTTTAAGCACCTGGCAACGCCAGGCAAGCAATCGTTTTTCTCCGTCAACACGTTTTTGCCAGCTTTCAATATAAATGTGGTCTTTGTTCCCTGAAAACAGTGGGCTGACGGCATTATAAGTTTTTTGTTCCCCTTCGAAATAATACGATGCAGGTTTGCCTATCACATCAGTCCCAAAAAAATCGTAGCCGGCTTTGTTAGCCCATGTATATATTTTGTTGTTGTCAACCTGCATGATAATATCGGGAATTGAAGCCAATATCGCTTCATTTTGTGCAGATAATTCCTGAAGTTTGTTTTTGTACTGATCGTTTTTGAATATTACTTCTTGACGACTTTGTTTTATATCTGTTCTCTCAATATCCTGAATAAATTGATGGATTTTAGATTCGGCTTGTGATAAATCAGCGCCCGATTTGATTAATTCTACTATTTTATGTGCTAATTGATGCAGGGGTGAGTTAATTTGCTGATTTTTATTTTCCATTTGTGCCTCTTTTTGGGTAAATAATAATTCACAGCTAACCTAAATATACTTTGTTTGTTAGATATTGCCTTAATTACCTGAAATTTATTTTTTAATTTTTAAAGTGCCAACTACCTCTTATTTTTTTCAGCTTGTTTATAAATCAACCATCGCAAAACAAAAGGAAATGGCTACACCTATTGTTTTTTTTATTTTATTATTTGGCCAATGGGAAAAAACAAAGGCTGATTATTGATGGAAGAGCAGTGTAAAAAATTAGTTTTTGTTTTGAAGTGTAGTTTCCAGGTTTTTTAGTTTGTCTTTTAATTCTTTAATTCGCAGCTCTCTTCCAATAAACAGTTTGTTAAAGCTTTCCAGTTTTTTATTTTTTTCTTCTAACTCTGTTGTCCGTTTTTTAACCATTTCTTCAAGGTGGGCATGGTGCGTTTTTAATTCCTCTTCAGCCTTTTTTCTTTTAGTTGCATCTAATACTTGCGATAATGCCGAGAGCATTGTTCCGTTTTTATCTTTTAATATGGTATTATACCATTCACAAAAAATGATGCTCCCGTCTTTTTTATAATTACGGTTGCTTGAAATAACGTGGGCTGATTTGGAAGTAGTTAGTTTGTTTATTATTTTTTCAACCATTGGAATGTCAGGTTCATAAATCATATTTAAATCCATAGTTGATTTTCCAATTACTTCTTCTGATTTCCACCCAAATATTTTTTCTGAATAACCTTCCCACCTTGTTATGCGAAAGTTTGAATCCCATTCAATAACTGCAATTGGTGAATTAGCTGTATAAAACTCCAACTTTTTTTCACTTATTTTTCGCGCCTCATTTTCATTATTTAGTTCTTCAAGAAGCTGAAGGGTTTTTTGGTGTGCCTGTTGAAGTTCTAATGTTTTGTTTTCGACCAAAGCAGCCAGCCGCTCTTTTTCGTTTATAATTTTTGTGTTGGCTGCTTTAATTTTTACCATGGCACGAATTTGTGCAGTGAGTTCACTCTCATCGATGGGTTTGGCAAGAAATCCTTCAGCGCCTATTTCAAGAGCGTGAATTCGGCTTTTTTTGTCACCTTTAAGGGCAGTGATAAAAACCACAGGGATATGGTTTAATGTTTTATCGGCTTTAAGTTTTTCACACACTTCAAAACCATCCATTCCAGGCATTACAATATCGAGTAATATTAAATCGGGGTCTTCGGCAGCAGCATGTTTAATGCCTTCTTTTCCATTAAGAGAGGTTATTACTTTAGCGTCAGGAAATGTCTCCTTTATAAGTGCATTTAAACTGATTAAGTTATCCTGATTATCATCGATGGCTAATATTTTTATTCTCCCCATATCCATAAAATATAATAATTTACCTTCCCCAATTTTAACCCATTTACAATATCGTAAAGAATTATTTGAATTAAAAGCGATTAATACATTATTTTAATTATTCCTTTTGTATTGTAATGGGACTTCGAAAATAAATTCGGAGCCTTTTCCTAACGTACTATTTACCGAAATGGTACCTCCCAAAAGTGTAGCATATTTTTTAGCAATAGATAATCCTAATCCCGTTCCTCCATATTTTCGTGATGTTCGACTATCGGCTTGCTTAAACTCATCAAAAATATGCAACTGTTGGTTTTTGGCAATTCCAATTCCGGTATCGGAAACCGAAAATGAAATTTTGTTGCCGCTTTTAAATGATGTAATTTTTATTTCCCCCGATTCGGTAAATTTTATTGCATTGGCAATCAGGTTCTGTAAAATATGGTAACATTTATCAAAGTCATTGTTTATTGCCATACTGCCATCAACAGCTACATAATTTAATTGAATGTTTTTTTGTTCAGCCTGGGGTTTTATCAGGTTTATAATATCTGTAATTAAATTATCAGAATTAAACAATGTTACCCTAATTTCTTCACGCCCGGCTTCAATACGCGAAATATCCAAAATATCATTAATTAGTTTAAGTAAGTGTTTCCCGTTTCGTTCAATGACCTCAAGGTAACTGTATTCATCATCGGGTATTTTGTTTAGCAACCGGCGGTATAAAATACCTGAAAGTGTAATTACTGAATTTAGTGGCGTACGCAATTCATGGCTCATATTAGCCAGAAAAATTGATTTAAATTTGTTTGTTTCGATAAGTTTTGAATTTGCCAATTTAAGTTCAGAAGTACGCTCTTTTACAATCTGTTCTAATTCTTTTTTTCTTTGATTTAATTTATATGTGCGCCATTGGATAAAACTAAAAATGAGTACCCAGGCTAACAGGGCATACACCCCTTTGGCATACAGCGTTTGCCACCAGGGGGGTAAAACAGAAAATGAATAATTAAATGGCAGGCTCCAGGTTTGTAAATCTTCACTTGCTTGTACGTTAAAAGTATAAGAGCCGTAAGGGAGGTTGCGGTAATCGGCTTTTGCTTCAGTGGTTGGCAGGCTCCAGGCTTCATTTATTCCTTCCATTTTGTGCCTGAATTTAATTTTATGGGGCGAAGACCAGTCTTTTGCCGAAAAATGGAAAGTTAGATGATTTCGTTTATGTGGAAGTTGTAAATGTAACGGATAGTTGTAGAACGGAGCTACATCATCGTATTTTATATTGTGGGGAGGTTTTGCCAACACATTTCGGAAATCGATATATTGTTCGTTAATGGTAAGATAATTAAGTTGTACAAGCGGTGTTGCATCTTCAGTTTTAAATGATTTCATTTCCAGCACATTGACTCCTTGCCCACTTCCTAACCAAATTCGGTTTTTGTTATCAAGTAAAACAGCGTTTGGATTAAAGTTTATGCCTTTTACTCCGTCCTGTTCGCCAAAAGTATAGATTATAGGAATGTTATCTGAACGAGGTTTAATATCTGTTTTTGAGTCGGCAGGTAAAATTTTACCACTTTTGGCATTCAGAAATAACAAACGATTTAATCCTTTATCTGTACTTATCCAGATAGAATTATCATATTCAAGAATTGAATTAATCGTATTATTGTTTAAGCCAATATTACTATCAAAATATGTAAATGATGTACCATTAAACAAGTTGGCTCCACCCCCTATAGTACCAAACCAAATATTTCCTTCACTATCTTCAACAACTGAGTTTACATAATTGCTGCTTAAACCTTCTTTTTCAGTAAAATGAGTAAAAGTAGTTCCATCATATTTTGTAACTCCACCTCCTAAAGTGGCAATCCATAAATTATTCTGACTATCGATAATTATTGATTTAACATTGTTGTGGCTTAAACCTTCTTTTTCAGTAAAATGAGTAAAAGTAGTTCCATCATATTTACATAATCCACCGTCCTGGATCCCAAACCAGATGTCGCCGTTCCTGTCTTCAATAATTGCTTTGACACTATTATTGATAAGCCCTTCTTTTTTAGTGAAATTGGTAAATGTTTTTCCATCAAATTTACTGACTCCAATATCTGTCCCGAACCATAAATTGTATTTACTGTCTTCCATGATGGAATAAACATAATTATAAGATAATCCTTCGTTTTGGGTATAATGTGTGAACGAATTGCCATCATATTTACTAACCCCTCCCCATGACCCAATCCAAATGTTTCCAAGGTGATCATTGTTAAGTGCAAAAACATGGTTGTTACTTAAGCCTTCATTTTCAGTATAATTTGTGAAAGACTGGCGGTTATAAACACTCACACCTCCTGTCCACGACCCGAACCATATATTTTCATGGCTATCTTCCAGCACACAAATAACATCGTTGTAGCTTAATCCTTCCTTTTCGGTATAATTGGTGAATGTTTTCCCATCAAACATACTCACTCCTTCCCAGGTTCCAAACCAAATATTCCCAAGTTTATCTTCAATAATATAATTTATATTATTGTGAATTAAACCTTCTTTGGTGGTATAATGAGTCATTATCTGGCCATCGAATTTTGTTACGCCACCATTCCATGTTCCAAACCAGAGGTTTCCTTTTTTATCTTCGAGAATGGGCAACACACTGTTATTACTTAATCCATCTTTGGTGGAATAATGGGTAAATGTTTTTCCATCATATTTACAAACACCTGAACTATATGTTCCAAACCAGAGATTGCCATACCGGTCTTCAACAACCGACCGGATAATATTATCACTTAAACCCTCCTTTTTAGAAAAATTTGTTAGTGTTAAACCATCGTACCTGCTTACCCCACCGCCATTTGTTCCAAACCATAAATTGCCATTGTGGTCTTCGCCAATTGCTAATATGCGGTTATTTCCCAAACCTTCTTTTTCGGTTATGTGGGTAAAGGTTTTTCCATCGTATTTAATAACCCCCCCGCCATTTGTGCCAAACCAAATATTGCCCGATGTGTCTTCCAGCATCGACCAGACAATGTTGCTGCTTACACCTTCTTTTTCGGTATAATGAGTGAATGTTTGCCCATTGTACATGCTTACTCCACCACCGTTGGTTCCCATCCAGATGTTGCCGCGTTTATCTTCCAACAACGATAAAATACATGATGAATTCATTCCCTGGCCAATATCCATATATTTTATATTTTTACTGGCGTTGTCCTTCATTCGGGGAGGTAATGCCGGCACAGGTACTGGTTGTACACATTTCTGAACTTTTCCCGATACTGGGATTGCTACTCCTGTTTGTACAATCTGCCCCGTTGAATTAATTAAAATAAATGAAGATGTATCGGTTCCGGGGGTAAAGGTTGAGAGTTTATTTTTATTAACTGCAATGGTGGTTAAATGCGGAGGAATTTTATGGATATTTAAATGAGAGGTAACTATTTTGGGTTTGCCTGCCTGAATAATTTTTGGTTTTGCCTTTTGGTGAGGAATAAAAATTTTGCCTTCGGCAGGTATTGGTATTCCTGTTTTTATGGTTTCGCCAAGCGAGTTAATTAATGGATAGATTGTATCGCCTGAATATTGATTTGTAACGTAACCGCCTGCTAAATTTAATTGTATGTTCTGAATTACTGGCTCATTCAAAGATGGTTTATCATACGAACTTTGATTACTGTTTTTACAGGAAACAATAGTCAAAACAACAATTATGTATAGCTGTTTTTTATTCAATGATTCAATAATTAAGTGTTACTGTCCTAACAAATATATCTTATTTACCTATTGGTTGTTGGTCAAAAAATAATATTTACTGGTTATTCTGTCTTTTGTTTTGAATGTTTTTTCGGGTATTTATGTTATTCCGAAAGTTCTATTAAATTATTTACCTATTCAAAATAAGTACGTAAACAGGTGTTTTTAATGGGCAATTTTATTAGTTGCCTGGTAAATTGAGTCAAATAAAGTTCAATCAGGATTTTATACCCAAAAAATTAACGTTCTCAAATAACACTGTATATTGCTTTATTTAAGCGTATTACGCGGATTGTATTTGTAATGTTTAAGTGCTGTTCGGTAAAAAAAATTAAGAATACATTGTTTTTTTGTTTTAAGTCTCTATTTTTGATCCCAGACAAAAGATAAAAAGAGTATAAAATCTTATATAAAAACAGGAATGATTAATCAAAATTCTTCAGTAAATAATATGTTATGGGCTTGCACTTGTATGATGTGTATGTGTTGTGATACTATTTTGCAGGAGGAATTTAGGTTTAGTCACTAATAAAAATATTTTTTGATAAAATTCAGCCCTTCTGCCAAAAAGCAGAAGGGTTTTTTTTTTGTGAATTTTTAAAGGCCATCCCCTGGGTTTGGGAATTAATAAAATACAATGAGAGATAAAAAAAGCAGGAGTATTGTTAAAACTATTTCATGGCGGACACTGGGAACCATCGATACGATCATAATTTCTTATATGGTTATTGGGCAGCTCGATTTTGCTGTTACCATTGGTGGAATTGAACTATTTACTAAAATGGTCCTTTATTATTTCCACGAAAGGACCTGGAGCCGAATTAAGTTTGGATTAGCTAACAACAACGATATTGAATACAACATATAAAACGATGGAGAAATATTTTTTACCCATATCAATTAATATTACCAACTCAAAGATTTTAATAATTGGTGGTGGAAGTTCAGCATGGAACAAAATAAAAATTCTAAAACGGTTTAATGCCCATCTCGAAGTAGTGGCATTAGAAGTAAACAACGAAATAAAAAATTCAGGAATTCCATACCGTAAAAAACCATATGAAAGTTCCGATTTGAAAGGTTATTTAATGTTGTATTCGTGTACAAATAATATTGAACTTGATCGGCAGATTGTTAATGATGCTAAAGCTGCCGGAGTTTTGGTGAATATTCACGATAAACCCGATTTGTGCCAGTTTGTTTCGCCTGCCGTATATCAGTTCGGCCATATGACTGTTGCTGTTGGTTCAAATGCCAGCGATGTACATCGGTCTATCAGGGTACGAAATGAAATTCAAAAAGCCATCGAATTAAAAATAATAAATCATGAGTAGTAATAATAATCCATTAAATAAAAATCAGCAGCAGGCTCTTGAAGCATTGTTGTTCGATTCAACTCCTGAAACCTTAAATTGGTTAAACGGTTTTTTCCAGGGAGTAGCTTTTAAAAGAGATACTGTTTCATCAATAAAAGTTGCTGCCAAACCTAATGATGTATCAGAACCCGCAAAACTAACGGTTTTATATGGCACACATACAGGCCATAGTGAAAAACTGGCCAATAATGTTAAACAAAAAGCCGAAGCAAAAGGAATAGTTACCCAGGTTTTTCCAATGGATGATTACCATACCAACCACCTTAAAAATGAAACAAATCTATTGGTAATTGTAAGTACTCATGGCGAAGGCGAGCCGCCTGATATGGCCGAAGATTTTTATGAATTTGTATCAGGGAAAAGAGTGCACAAAATTGCCTGGATTAAAATTTTCGGTATTGGCCCTTGGTGATAAAAGTTACAAGTTTTTTTGTAAAACCGGGATTGATATTCGTGATGCACTTAAAAGTGCAGGTGCAACGGAGATTGTTCCAACGGTTTTGTGCGATGTTGATTATGATGCCGATGCTGAAAAGTGGATTGAAGCAGCCATTTATAAATTATCAGGGACAATACAGGCGGCTTCATATTTTTCAGGTACTTCGGCTAAAATTTTACCCGACTACACGAAACAAACTCCGTTTTTGGCAGCTGTACTTGAGAAAGTAAAAATTACAGGAACCGATTCAGATAAAACAGTGTATCATTTGGTTTTATCCATCGAAGATTCAGGCATTACCTATTTGCCCGGCGATTCGGTTGGGGTAGTGGCTAAAAATCCGGAAGTTTTAGTCGACAAAATTATTGGTACATTAAAGGCAAATGACGGTACTATTGTTGAAACATCAAAAGGGGTCAGTAATTTTAAAGAGGTTTTATTATCTGAATTTGAATTAACGGTTATTACCCGCGATACCTTACTAAAGTATGTGGCTATTTGGCCCAATTCTAAAATAACTAAAATACTTAACAACGAGGTTTTGCTCGATAACTATTTATATGGCCACGATGTCCTTGACTTAATTCAGGAGTTTAAGTCAGGCATAACTCCACAGCAGTTAATTTCGATTTTGCGGCCACTCCCTGCACGTTTGTATTCCATTTCGAGTAGCCAGAATTTGGTTGAAAATGAAGTGCATATTACCGTTTCATTGGTTGATTATGAAACCAACGGCCGCCGCCGAAAAGGGTGTACCTCGGGATATTTATCGGATAAAATTGAAGTTGATGATTTAATTCCTATTTATATTGAAAAAAATCCGGCATTTAAATTGCCCGAAAAAACTACCACGCCCGTAATTATGGTAGGCGCCGGAACGGGTATTGCGCCCTACAGGTCATTTTTGCAACAGCGCGAAGCAGAGAAAAATACCGCAAAAAGTTGGTTGTTTTTTGGCGAACGCCGGTTTTTCTCTGATTTTTTGTATCAAACCGAATGGCAGAAATACCTGAAAAAAGGATTGCTGGGAAAAATAGACCTGGCATTTTCACGCGACCAGGAAGAAAAAGTTTATGTGCAACATAGATTAGCTGAAAACCAGAAAGAAGTTTTTCAATGGCTGGAAGATGGCGCTAATTTTTATGTGTGTGGCGATAAAAAACAAATGGCTAAGGATGTACAACAAACCCTGTTAAAGATTATTCAGGTACAAGGTGGTATGAGCGAGGAAAAAGCAAATGAATACCTTAAAAAATTAAAAAAAGCCAAACGTTTTCAAACCGATGTTTATTAATAAAAAAAAAATCAAAAAATGGATAATTCAATAGATTGGAGCCTCTTTTCGGAGGTTGAAAAATTGAAATACGATAGCGATTATTTAAGGGGGACCTTAGAACAAAGTTTAGTTGACCCTGTAACCGGTGCTATTGCAGCCAGGGATACACAAATTTCGAAATTTCATGGCATTTACCAGCAATTCGACCGCGATACTGAAAAAGAACGGAAGCGGCAAAAACTTGAGCCGGCTTTTTCATATTTGATCCGTATCCGCCTTCCGGGAGGGGTTACTTCCAAAGAACAATGGTTAAAACTCGATTCGTTGGCCGATACTTATGCCAACGGCACACTAAAATTAACAACACGGCAGGCTTTCCAGTTTCATGGTGTTTTTAAACAAAATCTTAAAAAAACTATTCAGGGAATAAATGATGCATTGCTTGATACCATTGCCGCTTGTGGCGATGTGAACCGGAATGTAATGGTTAATGCCAATGCTGAAGAATCAGGTATTCATAAACAACTGGTTCAATTGGCCAATAATCTTTCAGAACACTTAAAACCTGCATCGAAGGCGTACCACGAAATCTGGCTCGAAAAGAAAAAAATTGCCAGCTCCGAAAAAGAATTTGAACCTATTTATGGGAAAACCTATTTGCCCCGGAAATTTAAAATTTCGGTGGCTTTGCCTCCTTATAACGATACCGATATTTTTTCGCAGGATTTGGGATTTATCGCTATTGTTGAAAACGATAAAATTGTGGGGTATAATGTTACGGCCGGTGGAGGAATGGGTTCAACCTTTGCTATTCCCGAAGCTTATCCCCGATTAGCTGATGTAATTGGATTTTGTTTACCAGAGCAGGTAATTGATGTTGCCGAAAAAATTGTCCTTATCCAAAAGAAAAATGGCGACCGGAAAAACCGAAAACAGGCCCGGCTAAAATATACCATCGACAGGCTGGGATTGGAATGGTTTAAAAATGAACTAAACAAACAATTGGGTTATTTTTTACAGCCTGAGCGGCCTTTTAAGTTTACTTATAATGGCGACCGGTTTGGCTGGGTAAAAGGTGAAAATAATAAGTGGAGTTTAACCCTTTTTGTGGAAGGTGGGCGCGTAAAAGATGTGGACGGGCAATTGCTAAAAACGGCCCTTCGCGAAGTTGCTGAAAAAACCGATGCCCAATTTATTTTGACGGGTAACCAGAACCTTATAATTGCTAATACTACCAAAAAAACGGTCGTAAATGCGATTCTTAAAAAATACAATATTGGGCAAAATAAATTATCAGGATTGCGTAAAAATTCGCTGGCATGTGTGGCTTTAAATACTTGTGGTTTGGCGTTTGCCGAAGCTGAACGGTACCTTCCTAAATTAATTGATAAACTCGATGTTATTTTTAAAAGCAATGGCCTTGAAGAAAAAGAGGTTGTTATAAGAATGACAGGCTGCCCCAATGGCTGCGGAAGGCCCTATTTGGCTGAAATTGGATTTGTTGGGAAATCGTTGGGGTATTATAATTTGTACCTTGGAGGGAATTTTAACGGGACACGGCTGAATACCTTATACCGCGAAACGATCACGGAAGGTGAAATAATAAAAGAGCTCACGCCGATAATTGAAGATTATGCAAAAAACCGCATTAAAAATGAAGGATTTGGAGATTTTACAATTCGAAAAAAATATGTAAAAGCCATTTTAAAGGGAAGCGATTTTAGGCATTAACAGGTAAAGATTTTACGCAAAGATCGCAAAGAGTAATTTTACGCAACGGCGCGAAGTTTTATGTTATATACTTTGCGCTTTTTGTGGAATATTAACGTCTTTGATGTAGACTATTTAATTTTGCAAGGAAGAATAAATATTACTAAAATTTAGGATGAAAAAAAGAGTTTCAATATTAGGATGTGGATGGTTAGGAAAACCGTTAGGGCAATTTTTAACTTCCGAAGGATTTAAAGTAAAAGGTTCGGTGCGACAAACAACTGAGTTGGAGGAATTGGCCAAAATAGGTATTCAACCATTTATTATTTATTTGATTCCAGAGAAGGCTTTGGTACCTGATGAATCATTTTTTGAAACAGATATTCTGATTATCAGTATTCCACCCAAACGAATCGAAGGAATTGATTCAGTTTACCCGCAGCAAATAGGAAATATCATCAGTTTTATTAAAAAATATAAAATTCGGGAGGTTGTTTTTATTTCTTCCACATCGGTTTATAATTCAACAAATGGCTCCGTTTCTGAATTAGATAAGTTTGTTCCCGAAAAACCATCGGGCAAAGCAGTTTTGGCTGCTGAAAATTTATTACAATCAGTGGGTAATTTTCAAACAACGGTTTTACGTTTTGGGGGGTTAATTGGTGCAGATCGAAATCCTGCACAGTTTTTACAACGTACAAAAACAAAACTGAATGCCACCGTACCGGTTAACCTAATTCATTTGGATGATTGTATCGCAATTATTCACCAAATAATTAAAAAGCAAATTTGGGGCGAAACCTTTAATGTGTGTTGCCCTGAACATCCAGCTCGCGGAGAGTTTTATACCAAAGCATCTGAAATCTCAGGATTGCCGGTTCCTGAGTTTCAAAATACATCATCAGATTATAAAATTATTGATAGCAGCAAATTAATGAGCAGGTTGGATTATTCTTTTAAATATGCCAGTCCGCTGGATTATTTAAAAGATGTGGAAGATGGGAAAATATGATTCTAAAAACTGAACATTTAATATCGATAGTTGGTGCCGGCCCCGGTGATCCCGATTTGATGACTGTAAAAGCTGCACGCCGGCTTTCGGAAGCCGACGTTGTTTTAAATGATGCGTTAATAGGGGCTGAAATTTTAGAATTGGCACCACAAGCAAAAAAGATTTACGTTGGAAAATGGTGCAGCGATAATCAGGATCAGGAACAACGGCAGATTACCATCAATCAAAAAATGTTGTTTTTTGCTCAACAAGGTAAAAAAGTTGTCAGGCTAAAAACCGGCGACCCGATGATTTTTGGGCGGGGGGCTGAGGAGATTCAATTTTGCGCCGATAATCAACTAAATTTTGAGGTAATTCCCGGAATTACTGCCGGTTTGGCGGCGGCTTCGTTATGTAATATCCCATTGACCTTACGGAAAGTAAACAGTAGTGTACTGTTTTGTACCGGGCATTTAGAAAATGGTCATTTTACTGATGTGGTGCCTATATCTTTGGCCTTAATTAATAATTCCCCGGTTGTATTATACATGGGTAAAAAAAACATGGTAGAATTATCGGTTCAATTAATTAAGAAGGGTGTTTCCCCCGTTGTCCCTGTTCAAATTCTAAGCCGCGTTTCACAGCAGGGGCAAGAGATTTATTCATCACAATTGGGTATTTTAGATCGTTTTTTCGAAAGCAATAATCCGGCGACTCCAACTCTGGTGATCATTGGAAACTACACCCAACCAATAAATAGAGTCAATAATAATATTTGTTAACCGTGTCCTAAAATTATTTATGATTTGTTGGATTTTCTTTTATTTTTAGTTGAGTATGATTTTATATCTTGACGCCTTAATTTTTTTAACTATTATTTATGTTTCGACTGATAATTACTCTTATTTATATAATACCCAATATTTATGTTTTTTTTCGTTTAAAACGCCTTTTTATTACCTCCGGACATAAAAAATGGTACAGTATTATTTATCTTTTATTAGCAGCTATTTATCCAGTTGTTCAACAACTTTCCGGGAGATTTGAAGGTAGAATCATGGAATTTCTGTCTATGGTTTCAGGGCATATTTTACCATTTTTCCTGTACATGTTTTTATCGCTCCTTTTATATGAACTATTTTTATTAGTAAACTGGTTGCCAAAACTGGTTTCTCGTGAAAAAAGGGATAGTTTAGCATTTCGAAAAAATGTTTTTTTTGCTATGATACTGTTTTCGATAGTGGTTGTTGGTGGAGGTATAATTAATATGAATACCATGTCGGTTTCAAAATACCAAATTGAAGTTCCATGCAGGCAATCAGCCATCAAAAATTTGCGGATTGTTTTTGTGGCAGATATCCACATCGATGAAACAATGAGAGTAAAGTATATTGAAAAATTTGTTCGTAAAGTGGATGAATTAAATCCTGACATTGTCCTTTTTGGTGGTGATATTATTGAAGGGAGGATGAATAATACTTTTACAGTTGATATGGAAACTGCACTGCGTAAAATTAATACTAAATACGGGAGTTACGGAGTTCTAGGGAATCATGAGTTTTATGGGGGACAGGAAAAATATAACTTTTTTGAGAATTCAGGAATTACATTGCTAAATGATTCGATAATTAAGATTAATGATTTTTTTTATTTGGCAGGAAGATTAGACGAGCATGTTCGACAGCGCAAAACTTTACCCAAATTGTTTGAGAACTTTACATCTGATTTGCCACTTATTCAGTTGGATCATCGTCCTACTCAATTGCAGGAGGTTAGCCAAACCAATGTTGATGTTCAGTTTTCGGGGCACACACATAATGGGCAGTTATTCCCTTTTAACTTTATAACACGGGCAATGTATGAGCTGAGTTGGGGGTACAAAAAAATTAACAAAACACATTTTTTTGTAACAAGCGGACTGCGTTTATGGGGGCCGCCTGTAAAAACTGCCGGAAAATCTGAAATTATGTTTGTTGATGTACAATTTAAATAGAGAGGTTGTATTTTTAATACAATCTTCTCTATCTAAAAAGCTTCGCTTGTTATTATTCTTTTAAGTTGTAAATGTCAATGTATTTTTGATCCAATTCCTCCGAATCTTTGTATTTTATCCTTAAATCGGCGAGTTTTATTTTAAGTTCCTGAACAATATCCGAATAAGCTGGGTCGTCATAAACACTATTCATTTCCTGAGGGTCTTTTTTGCGGTCGTACAATTCCCATTCGTCCACATCGTAATAAAAGTGGACTAGTTTAAATTCTTTGGTTACAATCCCATAATGCCTTTTAACCATATGTACAGCCGGGTACTCATAATAGTGGTAGTAAACAGCCTCACGGTTCCATTGATCGTTTTGTCCTTTTAAAAGGGGGATGAGGCTTTCGCCCTGCATATCATTGGGTGCTTCAATTTGTGCTGCTTCGAGGAATGTCTGGGCAAAATCGAGGTTCTGTACCATTTCCTCATTGGTAGTACCGGGTTTAATTTCATTTGGCCATCTGACAAGCAGAGGAGTTTTAAACGATTCGTCGTAAATAAAACGTTTATCAAACCAGCCATGTTCGCCCAAATAAAATCCCTGGTCGGACGTATAAACAACAATCGTATTTTCAGTCAATTTACTTTCATCAAGATAATCCATCACTCTTCCTACATTGTCATCAACCGACGAAATACATGCCAGGTAATCTTGCATATAACGCTGGAATTTCCATTTCATCTTTTCAGTGTCATTCATTAAAGGCCAGTTTTCCTGAAAATAATTATTAATGGAATCCAGAATTGGATCGTAAAGGGCTTTTTGTTCTTCATTAGCACGCCCATATGGGCCATAAAAGCTGTTTTTATATTCAGTAACAGCTGGTTCCACATTTCCCATCGCCTCCAGTGTTTCGGGCCTTATTTTACTGTCGTGCCCATACATCATATGTTTCAGTAAATTCATTTCGGCAGTTTTAGCGGCTGTCCCCCGGTTTTTGTAATCGTCAAATAAAGAGGTTGGTTCAGGAAATGTTTTTTGAGTGAACTCTTTCATTTTATCGGACCTTGGCCACCATGGGCGGTGAGGTGCTTTGTGTAAATACATCATTAAAAATGGTTTCTCTTTGTCCCGTTTTTTATCCAGCCAATCAATTGTAAGATCTGTAATAATATCAGTTGCATAACCAACAATTGTTGTATCTCCGTGATTTGTATTAAATGCCGGATTGATGTAATTTCCCTGCCCGGGCAAAATCATAAATTCATCAACTCCTTTAGGATTGTTTCCAAAATGCAATTTTCCAAACATAGCTGTTTGGTAGCCAGCCTTTTGAAACAACTGAGGGAATGTTACCTGAGTTGTGTCAAATGGCATTCGGTTATCAATTTTACCATTTATATGCGTATGTTTCCCTGTAAGGATTGTAGCCCGCGATGGTGCACAAATGGAGTTTGTTACACAAGCATTTGTAAACAACATTCCTTCGTGGGCTAATCTATCGATATTAGGAGTTTCAATTAACTTGTTACTGTACGCACTGATGGCCTGATAAGCATGGTCATCAGACATGATAAAAAGAATGTTGGGGCGCTGTGGCTTTTTTTCCTGATTTTTATTGCAGGATGTAAATGCCAGTAAAATAATACAGATGCCAAATAATAGATGTTTCATAGATCTTTTATATTAATCAGATGTTTTTTGATTGTAATAGTCATTTAAATTAATTGGTAGTTACCTCTTTTTTGATGGAAATAAAAGGCCGATAAATACTCCTATTGTTAAACTAAAAAGGATTAATAAAACCTGGGGAATACTCACTTTCCAAAAGAATATTTGTAGTTGGACCATTTCGGAATTCTGAATGGAGAATATTATTAAAAGGCAAATCAAAACTAAAATGAGTATCATTCTAGGATTTAGTAATTTAAGCTTCATGAGTTAGTTTTTTTTAGTCGCGATACAAGTTAATAATTTTTTTTGAACTGCTTCTAAATTCTTACTTCCAGGTCCATTTTAGAATAAAGTCGAAACCTGAATTGGAACTTTGGTTGGTGGCTTGTAAAAATAATGAACGGTAAAACTGGTATTCCAAAGTTATTTTTTCGGGTTCAATAATTTTGTCTTTTTTATCAAGGGCGAAAGTACGTTCGTAACTTAAGAACAAATCGTTTGTAATGTATTTTCCAATGGACACACTGCTTTGAGTCCAGCCACTTTTTCCCGATATTTCAATTACATCGAGGCCCAACGATGATTGTAATGCATCTTTTACCACATTCGAAAATTGGCCAATAGCCAAATCTTTGGCAATTGAGAGGTTGCTGCTTTTTACCGAAGCTACTTCCCGTGTGTCGAGTTGGTTGATGTTTTTGTTGAATAATAAGTACGAGATAGCGTCTTTTTCTTCGATAGAAATATCATCAAGAGAAAAAACAATTTCAGGTTTTGAGACCCTGCCGGTAATATTTCCGGTAAGTTTTCGCAACTGGCTGTCCTGGTCACGGAATTTATAGGCGATTTTAAAATTAAGTGTAGGATTAAGTGATGGTCCTCCGGTAAATGTTACCTGACCCTCTTCAAATTCAAGCCGGCGCCCATAAATTCTGTAAAATCCCCTGTTTACATTCATTGTCCCAAAAAAGTCAATTTGTTCACCTTCTTTAATGGCTTTAATAGTCCCGGACAGCTCAAAGTTCATGTTTTTCCCTTTCACCCATGTGTTGCGAGGGATTTCAATATCAAATTGTCCGGTGAGGTTTTTATAAATATCTGGAGGTGGTTTACCAATAGTATCCATTTTTAAAACCTGGAGAAATTCATTTTTTTTGGCATTTTCGCGGGCAACAAGCAGAAGTGGTTGTTCTGAGATATCGTACACACGGTTGTATTCTTTCAAAAACAGATCGGTGTTGAATGTGGAGCGCAAAACCATAAGGTTCCCACTAAAAATGGGCTTTTCAGGAGTTCCCTTTACAGTTAGATTTGTATTAAATACGGCTTTGAGGAGTTCTGAATCGAAAGCCCTAAAGTTCTGCCCGGAGAGATCAAAATTTATGTTTTTTAGTTTGCCATCAACAAATGATTCAATTTCAGCCAATCCTTTCATTTTAAAATTGCCTTTTCCTGAAAAGATCATAAGGCTATCCATTAAAAAAATGTTGTTGTTGAGGTGGCTGCTTAGTTCTATATTTTTGTAATTAATCCCCAATTTTTTATAACTGAAAGAGCCGTTTTGTAAGGCCATACTTCCTTTTATCTCCGGATCGTTGATGGTATTGCCAATATCCATCTGAAAATCTATTTTCCCTTTTATTTCCGCACCTTTTAAAGGTAAAAACCGATTATAAGTACTAAGGTTTAATTGATCGATTTTTATTTTCGCATTTATGGGATTATCTTTTTGAGGGAGGTAAATATTATCGGTGAAAGACAAATGTAAGGGGAGGTTTAAATCTGCACTAATCAAACGTGTTGTACTGTCATTGAGGTAACTATTTAATTCCATATTTTCGTGTGAATAGTCGATGTTGACGTAAAATTTATTAAAAGCCATATCTTCAATTTTAGGCTGATCGATGTTTAAAAAACCTTTTAGAATTGGATTTTTTGCAGTTCCTTTAAGGTCGAATAAAGCATTTACTGTCCCCGATAATTGGTAGGGTAACAATTGCAAACCCGGAATACTAATTAAATCCAGATTTAACAATTCAACATGTAGGTTTTCAGTTCCATGAAAAGCAATATTTCCATGGGCTTTTAATGCACTTTTTTCGGATGTTATGTTTATTTCGTTTATTTCGATGGAGTCATTTTTGAATTTGATAAAACTGGAATTACTCCCTCCAATCCAATGATTGTTGTATAAGTTAAGTTCGATGTCAGGGATATAAAGGGTTGGGTTGTCGGTAAAAAGTACTTTTGTCAGCATTCTTCCATTTAAGGAATCGGAAGCAAAAAAGGTAAATGAATTGTTTGACTTTTCCTGATCAAACCGGCTTTTAAGTTTTAGTTCTTTTAAATCAAAATCCTGGATTCGGGTATCGTTAAGTTGTATATTTAACAATCCGAAATAGGCACTGCCGGCATACTGTATGTAAGCATCAGCGATAAGTTTGTTTACGCTGAATGTGTCGTATTTAAGTTGTTCAAGATCCAGTCCTGCTTTAATTCGTAACGAATCGGCCGGACCTGAAAGGTGCCCGTTTATAGCACCCTTAAATTTTAGGTTGTTGTATCCTAAAGCGGAGGTGATTTTTTCATCGTCCTTAATTTTTATGTCGAAATTAATTTTGTTGTTTTTATCCCAATTGCCTTCACCAGAAGCACTGGCTTCCATAAAAGGTGTTTTAAGCCTAAAACCATGCAGTAAATATTTTCCTTGAATATAATTTATTTTCGCCTCAAAATCTTCTATTGGCAAATCAAAAATTGATGACTTTTCCGATTGGATTTTAATTTCAGTTTTTAGTGTTTTAAGTTTAATCCCTTTTCCTTTTGCACTAATTTCGAGGTTGATATTTGAAGGGAAAGTGGGATTGCCTGTAATTTTTGAAAGGTCGCTGTTTTTTAGGGTAGCTATTAAATCATAATCAGGAATTGAAAACATATTCCCAATATTAATTTTAGTATTTAATTCACCGAATAACGTATTCGAAATTAACTTACCTTTTAAGTTTTCTCCGTTTTTTTCGAAATCAAAAGTGCCATTATCCAGGTAATAATCTTCAAAAGTGATAAAACCAATATTTGCCTCAGTTTTGAGGTAAAGAGTTTTAAAATCGATTATTGAAATTGAATTATTTTCCTGCATAGAATCGGTCTCTGCACTTGTACGGCTGATTGAAAAACGTGATTGTATGGTAGCTTCGGTGTTATTTATTTCAACCGAGTCGGTTGAAAAATTATGGATGGTTAAATTGGAGTTTATTTTAATTGCAGTAAGGGGGCCCGTAAGATTACCTTCGATTTGCCCATCAAAAAAAATGGGCTCAAAACCAAGCGCTTGGGCAGTTTTTTCAATATTTGAGGTTATCAGGTTAAAATTCAAACGATTGTTATCTGTTATATTTCCTTCTCCTGAAATTTTTGCCAGAAGATAAGGAGTTTCCAAATGGAAACCTTCAATTTGGTACTCTGTTTTGTTGAGGGAAATGTGGGTATTAAAATCGGTGATTGGTTGGTTTAAAAACACTGAATTGTTTGACTTTAGCCAAATATTTGTTTGCATGTTCCCGGGTTCAAAACCCTGCCCTTTTGCTTTTATTTCAACATTGATGTTCGATGTCAGATTTTTGTTGAATGTCAGTTTTGCCAGATTAAAATGTTTGAGTTGTAAATTGGCATTGTATTCGGGCAACTTAAAAAGGTTTTTAATATGGAATTGCGACTCCAATTCTCCAAAAATAGTGGTGGTTTTGATATTCCCATCCAACTGATTTTTGTTTTTTTCGAGAGACAAAAGAAAATCAGTGAGTTCATAACCGTCGTATTTTATATCGACAAATTGGGCATTGGCGTTTAACGTATTTTCGACAAAATCAAAACCTTGCCCATCTAACTCAAATTTTCCATTAATATTCGATTTTAATTCAGGATCGTGGGTCCAGTATTCGCCATTTATACTATCTGTTTCAATTACAAAGCGGTAAGTTGGTAAAGTGCTCAAATCCCACAAGTTGCCTGTAATATTCAGCGATTGACTATCGTGGGAAAGTTTAAAATCAATTTTGCTGTTATCCCCTTCGTTTTTTACAAGAAGTTTGATTTCAGGAGAACCATGTAGATATGGAAACCATTCCTGTATGTCGCAAAAATCAAAAGGTGAAGCAGTTAAATCTATTTCGGAAAAGTGGGGTTGATTGATTGGTAATGAGCCATTCGATAAAATATTGGAATTTTCAAGAGTCAATTCAAATTTATCCCAACTAAAAACGGAATCGCTATAACGTGCCTGAAATTTTAAATCAGTCATTTGAAGTGCTGGTTTAAGTGTGGTTAATGATAAATTCAGCATGTTTGTTTCCATAAAATTTTCGGCATACGAAAAAGTAAATCCTGCATCCAGCTTTACAGTTCGGGGCATCAGGAGTAATGTGTCGTTTGGAGCAATTGTGGCTTCAAAGTTTTTGATTTGTATATCAGCAAATTCAATTTTCCAGTTAAAAGAAGGTGAAATGGAGTCGGACGTTGTTAATTCTTTATCCGGAACAAGTTTTTGAAGGTTCCATAAACCATCTGTTTCTTCTTTTAAAAACACCTGAACTCCCTTTAATTCAATAAAATTGGCTTTAATTTTTTTCCCGGCAATCTTCCAAATATTGTAATTGATTTCCATCTCCTCAATTGAAATTACTTTCGTGTTTTTTTGATTAATTTGAAGGTCTTTTACAATAAAATGGGAGAGGATATTTCCATCAATTTTGCCGATTTTTATTGAGTCGTTTAATTGTTGATTTGCGATTTTTAAAACGGTTTTGGAAATATATGGGTTAAATATTCCAAATGAAAGTAATACCAATAGAAGTGCCAGGAGGATAAGAATTCCTGCCCCGGAAATACCTGCTATTTTAAGTAGTTGTTTCATTTTTTATTTTGATGGAATTAATAAATTTTATTCCTATTAAAATGCATGTCCAATGGTTACAAAAAACTGCGCGCTGAATTTTTCCCCCAATACCGGAGTTGCTATATCGAACCGTATTGGCCCTACGGGTGTTTTTAACCTTAAGCCTAAACCAACATCGTAGTGCAAGGCATTTAGGTCAAAATCCCATGAATTTTGCCAGGTATTTCCAACATCCATAAAAGCTGTTGCCGAAAGGATCCCATACAAGGGAAACCTTAATTCGGCACTACTTTCAAACATACTGTTGCCGCCAAGGTTGTCACCTGCTTCGTTTACCGGCGAAATCTGGTTCCGTCCCCAGCCCCGCAACGATAGAGCTCCTCCCATCAAAAACCGGTCTTCAATTGGTGTTGATACATCGCCTTGAGTGGATTTAATAATGCCACTTTTAAACTTGAAAGCAAAAATAACCTTCTCCAATAACGGGTGGAAATAATCCACTTCGGCCATTAATTTATAGTAATGGAACTCGGTGTTAAATCCAATACCCATGTAGGTAGCTGTTCCATCAATTTTCCACCCCTTGGTGGGTGAAAAAAGGTCGTTGGTTGTATTTCCATTAAACCCAAATGTAATTCCCGATTTGTTACGATTTCTTTTTTTAGGATCTTCAGCCTCCTCCAGAGGTGTAATTGTTGTTAGTTTAACTTTATCTTTACCAAATGTATAGGATAAATATGCCGATGTGGTTTTTGTAATGTTTTTCTGGAAAGTTACTGCTGTACCCAGCCTGTCAACTGTATAACTTTCTTCCCTTTCGCGCGAAAAAAATGGGTTGACAATAAAATCAAGGTTTTTGGACCATATATCCGGTTGAATAAATTTGGTTTCGATACTTAAAGGGATAAAATAGGAATGTTGTCCTTTAATACTTAATGTTCGCCCACCGCCCAGAAAATTTAGCCGGGTTAATAACATCGAAACTCTAATTTTATCTTCAGTCCCGTATCCAAGCCCTGTTTTTAGTGACCAGCGAGGCAGTTCTTTTAGCTGGATTATTATGGGGACGTTATTATTTATAACACTATCCATCAATGCCCTGATGGTGACATACCTGAACAATCCAAGTCCAAATAATTCCTCCTGGGTTTCTTCAAGTTTTATTTGCGAAAATAAATTACCTTGTTTTATTTTAATGTGTTTATTAATATACGGCCTGGGAATCAGTGTATCACCTAACACTTTAATTTCTCCAAAATAAGTTTTATTTCCTGGCGAAATAGAAAACTCAAGGTCAGCCGTTTTTAAACGTTCATTGAGTGAAATTATTTTTTTTGTGTGAACAAATGGAAATCCCTGACTGCTAAAATGATCGTGTATGATTTTTTCGGTAAGAACAATGCTTTCATCGCGGAAGCGTGAGAATGGTTTTATAGGTACAACCTTATCTAGTGAATCAATAAATGGTTTAAAGGTCAGACTTTCAGGCATATTGTAATCGATTGTGCCGATATTAACTGCATTGCCCTCAAGAATATGAATTATAATTTTAAGTTTGGTGTTTTTTTTATTTGGAAGCAATTCATAGGTAATTACCGGATCGAGAAAGCCATTTTGCTGGTATAGTTTTTTTAGCCTGAGAATATCTTCATCAAGCGCAAAGTTCGAAAATCCGGAATTTTTTTTCCAGAAGGCCAGTTTTTCAGTAAAAGCACGCTCTTTGGTATTCATTTGTTTCAGAAGCGTTTCTTTGCGTAATGTTTGATTGCCTACAAAGCTTATTTTACTTATAACAGGGTTGTCTTGTGCTTTCATTTCGGGCACAAGACAACCTAAAAGTATAAGTATCAGAAAAATTAAATAAACTGGCCTCATTGTTTTACATGGCTTTATAATTCTTTAAAGGTAAAGAATTAGAACATAATAAATGAGAGATTATTTTGACTTTAAAAGGAATATTATTATTGGTATTTTTAATAATCGTAAGGTTATTATAAAAAGAATAATTAATTTATAAAATTTCCAATTTTTATTCCACAATAAACAGTCCGTGGATTTAATGGTCCATACATATAACTTGGATCGCGATTGATTCCAGTGTCAAAATCGTCTTGATAAGAATTAGTTATGTTTTTTACTCCTGTAAACAGTTGCAAAGTAGCTCCATTAAGTTTTATGTTGTATCGTACTTTCATCCCCAGGTCGAAAAAAGTTGGTGTTTCTCTTAGTTCACCCGAATCAGGATCTGAGATCTGTGTCCCAAAATAAGGGATTATCATTTTACCCGTATATGTTCCTGTTGTTGAAATACCCAGGTTTTGTGTTGGTTGCCAATCGAAGGTAAAATAGCCATAATCCTTTGGTGTCCTGAAAAACCGTTTTTCATTAAATTCCTGTGCTTCTTCGTAGGTACTGCTTTGTTTAGTAAATCCCGCTTTCAGCGAAGTTGAATTGGTAGGGATTATGTTTAATTCAATATTAAAACCTTTTACTATAGCTCCTTTTTCAGCATTTACACGAGTATAAATAATGGTTCTGTTGGCATCCGGCTCACTGTAAACATTGGCAAAAGGATCATTTAATTTGGTGTAAAACCCTTCAACTAATAGGCCTACATAAATTTCACCCAATTGTTTATTGAAATCGATAGATGAAATAATACTGTGGCTTGTTTCCTGTTTTAGATCAGGGGCATTTTTATGAATCACTTTTCGTGAACCTGATGTTTCAATGTGTAAATCTTCGTCAAATATTTGTGGTGCCCTATAGCCTTGTGAGTAGCTTATTCGAGCCTGAATTGATTCCTGAATGTTGTATTTAAAAGTTAATCGAGGACTAAATACATTTCCTGATTTGTTGGAGGCACCATGTTGTTTATCAATAACTTTGTAGTTGTCGAATCGGGCTCCCGCCGAAATTTGGAGTTTATTCAGGTTTATTTCATATTGGGCAAAAATACCGGTTGTATTTAAGCTTTGATCGGCCACTAATACATTCTCGGTATGTGGGATGCTTTGAAGGATATTATTGGTAATTATAGCATTTTCATAATCCGGATAGCCAAGTTTTTTATCTTTTAGCGAGGTACCTTTATTTTCTAATCCGGCAACTAAGTTTGAGGTTCCGAAATTGGCATTGTATTGAACGCCAAGTGTATATGAAAAATCTTTGGTATTGCCATAATCTGATAATTGTTTGTTCGCACCGTAATAGGAGTCTCTGTTAATTTTTTGCCCCGAAGCGAAAATCGAAAACAAATCGGTTTCCCTGAAAAATTGTTCGTAAGTAAGTGCTCCAGTTGTTAAATTGTGGTTGACTTGTTCGGCAATGTTAGCTTCATGCACAGGGTAATCAAATTTGTCGCCTCCACGCCGGTCTTCCCTGATGTTAAAAAAATCGCCTGTTAATTTGCTTCTTGTTCCAAAACGGTGATAAAGGCGAGTTCCAATGGTTGTATTTTTAATGGTGGCAATTTCCGAAAAACCATCATCATTTGCGTCAAAAGGATCTCGTATGCGGTAAAAGCCGTAAAGTGCCATTCCCATTTTATTATCGGCAGATACAAGTGATGTATTAAAATTAATCGAATAATCAGAAGCTGGCTTATTTGCTTCTTCTATTCCTGCTCCAATAACTCCGGTATTTATCCCAAATTCATATGAATCATTGATGGGATCTTTTAAAATAAGGTTAATAACTCCGGCAATGGCATTACTTCCATACAATGCCGACCCTCCGCCTCTGATTATTTCTACCCTTTCAATCATACTCGAAGGGATCAGCTCTAAACCATAAACACCTGCCAAACCACTAAAAATGGGACGGCTATTGATTAGTATTTGTGAATAATTACCTTCCATGCCATTCATTCGTACTTGCGAAAAACCACAATTCTGGCAATTGTTTTCCATACGAAGTCCTGGGCTAAAATTTAGTCCGTCGCTTAAAGTAACTGATTGAGTAGTAGCAAACAGTTTTGGTGTAATTGTATTAACAATAGTTGATGAAGCGGTCCGGTTTGTTTCATTCCGATTGCCGGTAACGCGCACTTCTTCCAATCCTAAAACATCTTCTTCGAGTTCAAATTTTAGCTCTTTTGTTTGGCCTGCTTTGATCGAAATTTCTTTTTCAATAGGTTTATAACCCATTGATTGTACCCGAATGATTAAATCACCCACTGGAAGATTTATTAATTGGTAATGGCCACTTTGATCGGATGTAATACCAATTGTTGTTCCTTTTATGATTATCGAAGCGTAGGGAATGTGTTCGCCATGGCACACAACATGGCCGATAATATTGGCATCGGTTTTTTTCTTTTGGGCAATACTAAATTGTGCTAATAAAATTAGTAATAACGTGAATATATATATTTTGGGCATAATATTTTTGGTTTTTATATGCTAATTGCCGGTAATAGAAAATACCGGATAGACGAATAAAAAAGTTTGGATTAATAAATTGAATGTATATAAATTAGAAAAATATTATGCAAAAGGAGGATCCCTTCCATTGCGAAAAAGGAACCAATTTTGAGAATAATTTAAGGGATTGTTAGTGATGTATTTCTTTTTATGGAGAAGTAGAAATAGTATCAATGATAAAAAAACCAACAGACAAACAAATTCAAGGTATTGAAAAAAATGAAATTCTGCTTTTGTGTGGTTATGTGGGTTGATTGGCATCGATTCGTCAGTTTTATCAAAGGGGTGGGCATGTACAATTATTGCCCCGTTTGGTAATTCATGCGAATGAATAAATATAGCCTTATTGGCGATTAGCATTGCCATAATAGCTATCAATATAAAAGTAGCTGACCGTATAGATATATTTCTAACCTTTGTCTTCACTATTGAACAAAAGTAAATAATATAAAATGGCTGGCAATAGCTATTAGTAGTGAATTTTTAAGAGATTAGTAATTAAATAACTTTATGCGCCGATATTTTATTATGAAGTAAAATGATTTGCATTTAAATAGTTTAATAGAATTTTTTATACCAATCAATAAATGAATTTATGCCTACCGAAAGAGGCGTGTTTGGACTATAACCAATATCGTTTGTTAATTCGCTTACATCGGCAAATGTTTTGTACACATCGCCGGGTTGCATGGGTAGGTAAGTTTTAATTGCTTCTATACCCAGAGTTTTTTCAATTGTTTGGATAAAATCCATTAGTTTAACGGGCGAAGAATTTCCAATATTATATATTTTATAGGGTAGGGAAGAAGCAGGCGTTTTATTAATAACTCGTGATATACCTTCCACAATGTCATCAACATAAGTAAAGTCACGGTATAAATCGCCGTTGTTGAAAATTTTAATTGGTGTTCCTGTTAAAATTGCTTTAGTAAACAAAAAGTAAGCCATATCAGGCCGTCCCCAAGGGCCATATACCGTAAAAAAACGTAATCCGGTAGTTGGTAAATTATACAAATGACTGTATGTATGTGCCATCAATTCGTTGCTTTTTTTGGTAGCTGCATACAAACTAATAGGATTGTCAACATTGGCCAATGTTGATAAAGGCATATTGGTACTGTTGCCATACACACTCGATGAACTGGCGTAAGTTAAGTGTTTAACTTTGTTATGGCGGCAGGCCTCCAGTATATTTATAAAACCAACAATGTTACTGTCAACATAAGCATGTGGATTTTCAATGCTGTACCGAACACCTGCCTGAGCTCCCAGATGACATACATGTGAGAATTTTTGTTCCGCAAAAAGTGTTTCGATCGAGGGTCGGTCTTCTAAATTTATTCTTCTAAATTGATATTTATCAGAAACTGTACTTTGAATTATTTTTCCAAATTCCGACGCTTCGGCATTAATTCCTGTTTCAGATAAACGGGCGTATTTTAATTGAGGATCGTAATAATCGTTGATGTTATCGATACCCACAACCGAATTGCCATATTGTAATAATTTTTTTACAAGATGGAATCCAATAAAACCTGCTGCTCCTGTTACCAGTATTTTTTTAGCCTCCATTTTTAATTTTATAATGCCGGGAATATCTTATTATTTGACAGGTATTCCAGAATTGTTTCAACATTTTCAAGGTTGTTTTTTGGATCAAAAGCCAGGTTTGGATGAGTTGGTACATCAAATTTTATATCAACCCCGGGTAAATATTCTATTAAACCTTCTTCCGCTTTTTTGTAAAGTTCGGGCTTATTGTTTTTACAATAGTCCAACGAAGCATCCATGTATATATTGTTGAATTTTTCTTTGCCAATTATTTGTTCAATTTGTTCACGAATACTCTGGTCGGGAGAAATGAAAGAACAAATAGTTATAATTCCCTGGTTGTTTAATAATTTACATACATGGGCCACCCTTCGTAAATGTTCAGCCCGGTCGGCAGGAGAATAATCCAGTTCGCTGCTTAAGCCCGGGCGAACCGAACTTCCGTCGAGTAATACTGCTGTAGCACCATTTTCAAATAATTTCCGTTCGAGGGTAAATGCCAATTCATTTTTACCGGAACCATGTAAACCGGTAATCCATATAGTTTCTCCCTTTTGGTTATATTGTTTGATTCTTTCTTTTTCAGAAATTAGTGCTTTGCCTTGTGAAATTTTTTCTCTATCGCCATCGGTAATTCGGGAAGGTAGGTCTTTACTGGTTAATTTATCAATTATCATTCCTACTGCAACAGTATTATGGGTCAAAGGGTCGATAAGGACAAATGCACCAGTTTGCCTGTTTTTTTGGTAAGGATCGAAAAACAAAGGTTTGGTAGTTGTTAAAACAACACGGCCAATTTCATTTAATTCAAAATGGCTTATTTCCGATTTTTGAAGCGTGTTAACATCTACTTTATATTGAATTTTATCAATCCTTGCTTTTGTATTATTGGTAGTATGTTTGATAAAAAACTGGGTAGTAATATCCATCGGCTTTTCATCCATCCATACCATCATGGCTTCGAAATGCCTTTCAATACGCGGTTTATTATCGGGGTGAACCAACATATCACCTCGTGAAATATCTATTTCGTCTTCAAGTGTTACTGTGATCGATTGAGGAGGGAACGCATAATCCAGTTCTCCTTCGTATGTAATAATACTTTTTACTTTCGATGTTTTTAATGATGGCAATACCATTACTTCATCGCCTTTACGTAATATGCCTGATGCAATGTTAGATGCAAATCCTCTAAAATCGAGATTGGGGCGCATGACATTTTGTACAGGATACCGTAAATCTGTAAAATTCCGGTCGCTACCAATGTGAATGCCTTCCAGGAATTCAAGCATACATTTGCCATGGTACCAGGGCATTTTATCCGATGGCTCAACAACGTTATCGCCTTTTAGGGCCGATAAGGGAATAAAGTTGACATCAGGTATGTCTAGCTGTGAAATAAAGTTTTTATAATCGGTACAGATATCATCAAAAACCTTTTCATTAAAATCAACAAGGTCCATTTTATTGACAGCCAGCACAACGTGTTTGATGCCTAACAACGAAACAATGTAAGTATGCCTCCGTGTTTGTGTAATTACACCTGCTGTGGCATCGACAAGAATGATGGCCAGATTGGCTGTTGATGCACCAGTAACCATGTTACGGGTGTATTGTTCGTGCCCTGGAGTATCAGCAATGATAAATTTCCGTTTGGCCGTAGAAAAGTACCTGTAGGCTACATCTATTGTTATTCCTTGTTCCCTTTCGGCTTTTAATCCGTCGAGCAGAAGGGCATAATCAATTTCTTCGCCTGCATGGCCAACACGTTTACTGTCGCGTTCGAGGGCCGAAAGCTGGTCTTCGTATAATTTTTTACTGTCGAATAACAGTCTGCCAATAAGTGTTGATTTGCCATCATCAACCGATCCTGCAGTTAATAAACGTAGTAAGTCTTTTTTTTGATCCTGGTCAAGGAATGATTTTATATCCATTTTTTTAAGTCAAAAGTCGTAAGTCAAAAGTTGCAAGTTTTAATTCGAAATTCATCAATCATCAATCAGAATTCCTAAAAATATCCCTCTCTTTTTTTCTGTTCCATGCTGCCATCCTGGTCGAAATCGATAACCCTGGTAGTACGCTCCGATTTTGTGGCGGTCATCATCTCTTCCACAATTTTTTCGATGTTGTCGGCTTCCGATTCAACAGCCCCAGTTAATGGGTAACAACCTAATGTTCGGAACCTTACTTTTCGCATGGTAGCTGTATCCCTAAGTTTCTGCGGCATACGATCGTCATCGACCAAGATTAAATTCCCTTCTTGTTCAACCACCAATCTTTCTTTGGCGTAATATAGTGGTACGATAGGGATATTTTCAAGCCTGATGTATTGCCATATATCCAACTCGGTCCAATTCGAAATTGGAAAAACACGAATGGATTCACCTTTGTGAATTTTTGCATTGTAGATATCCCATAATTCAGGACGTTGGTTTTTTGGGTCCCATTGGTGGAATTTATCGCGGAAGGAATAAATTCTTTCTTTGGCACGCGATTTTTCTTCGTCGCGTCGTGCTCCACCAAATGCAGCATCAAATTTATATTTGTTTAATCCCTGAAGTAAAGCCTGAGTTTTCATAACATCAGTATGAACTTTACTGCCATGGACAAATGGGCCAATACCACTTTCAAATCCTTCTTTGTTATAATGAACGATTAAATCCCATCCTTTTTCATTGGTATATTTTTCACGGAAATCAATCATTTCTTTAAATTTCCATTTTGAATCAATATGCATTAACGGAAAAGGGACTTTTCCTGGGAAAAAGGCCTTTTCGGCCAACCGAGCCATAACCGATGAATCTTTTCCAATGGAATATAACATCACTGGATTTTCAAATTCAGCAGCTACTTCCCTGATAATGTGTATGGCTTCTGCTTCAAGTTCACGGAGATTCGTGAGACTGTATTCTTTCATATTAATAAATTTATCTTCTTCCAAAAATGAAGGAATGCAAATATAAAATTTTTATCTCAAGGTTATATTTATTTAGTCTAAATTGACTACTAAATAAGGTTAAGTTAAAAACTCCAGAAATATGGAATAAGCAGCATTGAAATAATAAAAGCAAGGATATTCAGGGGAACACCAATTTTCAAATAATCTTTAAAGCGGTAGTTTCCTACTGCCTGAACAATGAGGTTTGTTTGGTAACCTATTGGAGTTGAGAAGCTTGCTGAAGCGGCAATGGCAATAGTTACAAAAAATGGTTTAGGGTCGACTCCCATTTGATGAGCGGCAGAAAGTGCAATTGGGAATACCAATGCGGCCGCGGCATTGTTAGTAATTATTTCGGTAAAAATTGTGGTAATAATATAAATTCCTGCCAGTACGCCTATTGGGCCAAATGCTTTTGAAAAATTGATGGTTGTACGGGCAAGGGCATCGGCAGCTCCAGAGTTTTGCATAGCTTTGCTAATGGCAAAAGCACAGGCAATGGTTATTAAAATGTCCCAGCTAATGGCTTTGGTATAACGTTGATGAGGCATTATTTTTAACCAAACGAGTAAAATTGCGGCAATGGATGCAAAATAAAACATATCGAAGGTAATGCCTGACTTACTTGATAGAAATTTCCCAACAGTTGTACCAATAATCATCAAAAATAAAATAATAAATGCCAGCCATTTTTTCCAAAATGAGCCGGTTGTGCGGTAATCGCGAATAAAAGTGGTGAGGTAAAATATTTTTGATTCACCCCAGTTTTTAATAAACTTATCGGTGGTTAACAAAACAAGGTTATCGCCTGGTTTTAGTTTTACATTATCAATATTTGAAGTAATTCGTTCACCGTTCCGGTGAATAGCTATCACAACCGCCTGGTAGTGTTCATAAAAATTATATTCCGATAAAGTTTGCCCAATTCCCGGGAAACGAGGAGAAATAACTGCTTCGTATTGTTTAAGATTAGACTTTGGAATGTCCTTTAACAGGTCAATACCTTTTAATCTTACATTTTGATTTGAAAGGATATAAGGTAACCTGTCTGATTTTCCTGCTACTAATAAAATATCTTCAGGCAAAATTTTAAATATCCCTTTTTTTGTTTCAATAATTTTTCCTTCTCTGTCAATACATTTTATGAGAATATGCGAAAGTTCTTTTAACCGGCCGTTTTTAATTTCCAAACCAATAAAATGGCTGTTTTTATGAATTACTAAATTGTAGTAGTAATCTTTAAATTCATGGTTTCCTTTATTAAATTTAATTTTTTCACCCGGCAATAATTTATTGCCAAATACCGACATGTAGATAAAACCAATAAATGCTATGCCCAATCCAACTTTTCCCAATTCGAACATTGTGAATCCGGTAAACCCGTTTTCAAGCATCAAACCATGCACAACCAGGTTGGTTGATGTTCCTATCAGGGTACATATACCTCCAAAAATAGTGGCGTATGAAAGCGGAATCAGAAATTTTTGTGAGGACAAATTTAGTTGTTCTGCCCACTTTTTAATCATGGGTGCAAAAATGATAACAACAGGTGTATTATTTAAAAATGCCGATAATACCGATACCGGAATCATAATACGCGGAAGCATAAAAGTCATTTTGTTCCGTTTGCGCGGCAGGTAGGCATAAGCCAATCGATTTAAAACACCTGATTGGCGGACACCTTCGCTTACTAAAAAAAGGATGGCAATAGTAATCATCCCTTTGTTTGAAAAACCGGCTAGCGATTCTTCAGAAGTAATAATACCTGTAGCCATTAAAACAGTTGCAGCCGAAAATAAAATCAAACCAGGGCGCATTACCTCTTTGGCAAGCGCAACGATCATAATCAAAATAGCTCCAATAACAATATACCCTTCTAAGGTCATGTATGTTTTTCAGTTTTATTAACCATTACCATGGATTGTGAAACAGGTAATACAATTGTTAAAATCAAAGCTACTATTTATCCCAAATATCTCAAATAATAATGATGGTTTTTAATATTTTAAAAAGGAGATTTTTTTTTAATTTTTTTTTGCCTTATTTTTTTCGTCATATTATTTGAGTTACAATTAATTATAGGGATGGATTTATTAAGATGTTTCTGTTTTTGGTGATTTTTATTTGAAATTTGTTTAATAGATTTGTGTAAATAAAAATAAGTATTACTTTTGCATCCGCCTTTGAGAAACAAAGGTACACCAGGATGACTCAGTAGCTCAGCTGGTAGAGCACATCCCTTTTAAGGATGGGGTCCTGAGTTCGAACCTCAGCTGAGTCACTTCGAAATTTTAAAAGCCTTGTAACTATAAAAGTTGCAAGGTTTTTTTTTGAGGTTTTTTAGGAATCACAGTGAAAATGGATCAATTTAATTTTCAGGTAGAGTAATATTATGCAAAAATTTTAGCAGCCTTATCTAGAAAATATTTTACATTTTATGATTCCTTAATATGCTTTTTATTGCAATAAAAGATTTTTCAGAAGCTTTAGTGTTTGAAATAAAACTGGTACTTTAGTTAATGATTTAACCGGATAGCACGGGATGGAAATTTGTTTCTGTAATGTTTATTTAGGTTGGGAATTATAGTACTCTGTCTATTTATATGCAGAATGACATAAAAGATTTATTTAATACAAAGCAATTTTTTACTCTGAAAAAAAATGGTGATTAAAAACTAAACCAAATGAAACAATTCAATCAATGGACGAAATATTTCGTCACCTTATTAATTCTTGTTGGCCTTAGTTCAATGGCCTTTGCAAAAAATGAAGTAATAGAACTGAAATGTGAATACCAAACCAACCCTGTAGGTATCGATATTCAGAAACCGCGCATAAGCTGGAAGATTTCTTCAGATGAAGAAAATACGATGCAATCAGCTTATGAAGTTAAAGTAACAAACGAAACAGCCAAAGGTAAATTATTGTGGACTTCTGGAAAAGTAAATTCAGGACAGTCGGTAAATGTTGTTTATGAAGGGCCTGCATTAAAATCGATGCAACGTGTTTATTGGCAGGTTCGAATTTGGGACAACACTGGTAAAAGAAGTTCCTGGAGCGAGCCTGCAATGTGGGAAATGGGAATTTTGGAACCCGAATCATGGACTGCCTCCTGGATAAGTAGTGAAGTTGGGCAGGATGTTGAAGGCTCAAAACCCTGCCTGTATTTGCGAAAAGATTTCTCTCGGGCAAAAACAGTGAAATCTGCTCGTGTTTATGTCACTTCATTGGGGCTTTATCAATTATACCTAAACGGGCAAAAAGTAAGTTCGGATTTGTTTACTCCCGGATGGACAAGCTATAAAAAAAGGGTTCAGTACCAAACTTACGATGTAACCTCCATGATTCAAAAAGAGAATTCAATTGGTGCTATTGTTGGCGATGGCTGGTACCGCGGTAACATTGGCTGGGGTAATGCCAATGGCTATTACGGCCATAAATTGGCTTTTTTAGCGCAACTACAACTTACTTATACTGATGGTTCAAAAGAGGTAATAGCCACCGACGAAAGCTGGAAAGCTTCCAACGGGCCAATTATTATGTCTGATATCTATAATGGAGAAACGTACGATGCCAACAAAGAAATACCAGGTTGGGCAAGTGCCGGTTTTGATGATAAAAGCTGGGCCAAGGTTTCAAAGGCCGACCACCCTAAAACAAATTTAGTAGCCCCACAAGGAGTCCCGGTAAAAGCAATTGAAGAAATTGAGCCAGTAAAAATAATAACAACACCCAAAGGTGAAACTGTTTTTGATATGGGCCAAAACATGGTTGGCTGGGTGAAACTCCGTGTTAAAGGCAAAAAAGGGGATAAAATCATATTAAAATTTGCTGAGGTTCTGGATAAAGAAGGCAACTTTTATACCGATAACCTACGCTCTGCTAAAGTAACTGATCATTATATCTTAAAAGGAGAAGGCGAAGAAGTTTTTGAACCTTTGTTTACTTTCCATGGTTTTCAATTTGTGAAAATTGAAGGACTAACAAATAAACCAACACTCGATCAGATAACCGGTGTGGTAATTCACTCTGACATGGCACCAACCGGGTCTTTTTTATGTTCCGACCCTTTAATTAATCAACTTCAGCATAACATCCAGTGGGGGCAAAAAGGGAATTTCCTGGATGTGCCAACCGATTGCCCGCAACGTGATGAGCGATTGGGTTGGACCGGCGATGCACAGGTTTTTAGTACGACGGCAGCTTTTAATTTTGATGTAGCTGCATTTTATACCAAATGGATGCGTGATGTAGAAGCCGACCAGTTACCAAACGGATCGGTCCCTCATGTTATACCTGATGTGTTACATGGCGAAGGCGGATCTACCGCTTGGGCCGATGCGGCTTTAATTGTGCCATGGACAACTTATTTAACTTATGGCGATCAACGGATTTTGGAAGTCCAGTACCCAAGTATGAAAGCCTGGGTAGATTTTATGGGTAATCGCGCCGGCAAAAATAACCTTTGGACAGGAGATAACCATTTTGGCGATTGGCTGGCTTATGCAACCACTAACTCGGATTACCCTGGAGCCACAACTGAAAAGGACTTGATTGCAACAGCTTATTTCGCCTATTCTTCAGGATTATTGGCAAAGATTGCTTCAATTATTGGAAATGTTGAGGATGCAAAAAAATATACACAATTGTCTGAAAATATTAAAAAAGCATTTAACAAAGAATTTGTAACGCCAAATGGCCGGTTAGTTTCACATACACAAACGGCTTATTCGTTGGCATTGGCATTCGGCCTTCTTTCTGACGATTTGATTCTGAAAGCTGCAAAATACCTTGCCGACGATGTGAAAAAGATGGGCCACCTGACAACAGGTTTTGTAGGAACTCCTCTCCTTTGCAAAACATTGTCTGAGCATGGATACGATGACCTGGCTTTTATGCTCCTAAACCGTAAAGAATATCCATCATGGTTATATCCTGTAACTCAGGGGGCCACTACCATTTGGGAACGTTGGGATGGTCAAAAACCGGACGGTACTTTCCAGGATGTTGGTATGAACAGTTTTAACCATTATGCCTATGGTGCAATTGGCGAATGGTTGTACCAATATGTGTCGGGTATTAATATCGATCCTGAACATCCGGGGTATAAGCACTTTATATTGGCTCCTCATGTTGGTGGAGGTTTAACCAATGCTAATGCTGAGTTTGAATCGTTGTATGGAAAAATTAAATCGGCATGGAAAATTGAAGGGAACGAATTTATTTATGAAGTGATTATCCCGGCCAATACAACTGCGGCTATTACATTGCCGAATGCAAAAAAAGAACAATTAACGTGTAATTTAAAACCTGTTCAGGCAGATGCCCAACAAATAGAAAATACTGTTAAGCTGGAACTTGGATCGGGGAGTTATATTTTTAGGTATCCTTTTACCAACTAATATAAAAGTATGTAATAATACTATTGTTTAGATTTTATATAAGGATCTGCTCACTTTTTGATTAGCAGAGTTGATTTGTGTCAAATAATTAAAAATCGGGCAGGTCCTTATTATCATAGCTATTAGTTTATGCGATAAACCAGATAATATTCTGTATTTGGTAAACATTATTTTTACTGTCTTCACTTGTCCTGATTAACTGTTATTGGAGTCCAGCCAATCGTAATATTTGTTTTTCAGTAGATTAATTTTGTGCATATCCGTTTTATTTTTGAATTCTCAAAGTTTAATTCTTAAATTAGGTTCATTATTTCTAACCTAAAATTAAACCAATGAAAAACTTAAACCGACGCCAATTTCTTGGTAGAAGTGCTGCAGGAGTATCTTCTGTAGTTTTATTACCTTTTATTCCCAATAAATTATTTGCCACCGAAAAATCAGATTTAACCTTTGGATTTCAGTCATGGACCATTCGTGAAAAATTAGTTGAAGATTTTTCGGGTACCATGAAAAAAATGGCCAATTGGGGTTATTCAAGTATCGAAATGTGTTCACCATTAGGGTATAAAGATGCTGGTTTTGGCCTTTTTAATAAAATGAAAACTTCTGATTTGAGGAATACTATTGAGGATTCAGGATTAGTGTGTGAAAGTGCCCATTATAATTTTGGAGAATTAAAAGAAAGCCTTGATAACCGTATTGAGTGGTCGAAGGAGATGGGAATTAAACAGGTCATCCTGTCAAGTTTTTGGTTGCCCGAACCAACTACTTTAGACGATTACCGAAAAGCGTGCGATGAATTAAATGTTATTGCCCAAAAAATAAATAAAGCCGGCTTAAAAACAGGTTTCCATAATCACAACATGGAATTTGCAAAAATTGATGGCCAGCTTATTTACGATGTGATAATGGCACAGCTTGATCCTGAGTTGGTGAAAATGCAGTTTCAGGTTGCCGTTATCGATATAGGCTACAAAGCCGCCGATTATTTTAAAAAATATCCTGGCCGTTTTATTTCAGCCCATTTGGCCGATTGGTCGCCTGCTACAAAAAAACAGGTTGCTTTAGGGCAAGGAGTTGTTGAATGGGATGAACTATTTGAAGCTGCAAAAATTGGTGGCGTTCAAAACTTTTTTGTGGAAATGGATCCGGCTGTTTTTGAACAAAGTGCCCAATTTTTGAAAAGTTTATAATCACGGATTATGACAATTATAATCCGCTTTTTGTTTTTGACACTTAGCGGATTTTGTTTTTTTATCGGAGAGTTAATTTTTAAACGGTTGGTAGCGCCTGATGGTTTTGTTTTTGTATTTTTTCTGAAGAAGGAAATTATAAACAGCAATTTCTTCAATCGTTTGGCTGTTTTTTATTGTTGCAGATAATTGTTTGAAAAAATCGTTGTTTATATCAGGCGTTTGTCGCGCCAGTTCAAGAAGGCAGAATGTATTAATAGAACTTCTATTTTCGCAAAAAGCGGAAAGCAGAAATTCAGTATGTGTAAAGTTTTTGTTTATTATTTTCTGAGAAAGAACAACAAGTTGTTGATTTGTATTGATTTTTTCAGAGAGATTATTTTCCGAAAAAAAATCAGTTGTTTTTGACTTTATCAAATCACAAATTGGTCCGTTGGCAATTTGCCATAAAGTGTGGCAGGTTTTTACGGCCCCCCGAACCGATTCGTATATAACATTTGATACAGTTGCCCCCGAAATGGCATCCAGCGAGTAATACTCATTTTCCGATTCTTTGGCAGTTAAGTCGGCCAGTTTGTAGTATTGAATGCCCGATCTGGGATTATTTAAAAGAAGGTGGAGCCGTTTGTAATCTTTTTCAGAAAAAGGAACATGCCCGATTTTTGTTAGTTCCTGCCCATCCGTAAAATCCAGTTTTAGGAAATTCCCCCACAAATCCCAATACATTCTTAGTTGCATACGTGCACATACCGAATCATCACATGGGAACTGGTCAATGTCGCGGAAATAATAAAGAGGAAAACCATCCGGATTTTTTACCTGAAAATAGGTAAAATCCAATGTGTCGGAATGAAATAAAAATTGTTTTGTATTTTTACTATTTTCAGTATCAGTATTAAATTTGGCAGAAAAACTGGTGAAGAATATTAGGCCAGCAACAAAAAACAGGCTAAATAAAAAGGGGTAGGTATGTTTGATTAATTGTTTCATTTGGCTCCAATTTTAATATGAATATTAAATCCCAGGCGTAATGTTTCCAGCGAAAAACCTGAATGGTTGTTTAAATATTCTTTTGCCGGATTTATCTGATTTCCATTGCTGATAAATAGCTGAAAGTTATGTGTTGGTTTTTTTAAAATTGCGCCAAGAGTCATTAATGGATCTGCTTTTTGTGGATTATTTTTAGCGGCTGAAGCTATCCCCAGCGGAAAATCGAAAGATAAAAACAAGGCTTTTGTCCTGTTTAATTTATAAGCGAATGAAGGATTAAGTGATAAAAAAGTCGAAAAGGAATTTTCTGGAACCATATTAAAATGGGTCAGTGTTCCGTTTACCATCATTTCCCAACGGTAGTTTATTTGCCTCGAAACAGCCAATTGGGTAGCATAAAAAAACCGGTCGATAAAATAATAATTGGCACCAAAATATTTTTTGTCGCGGGCATCAACCGAAACTGAAAATGCAGCAGCTATGCTCACCGGGCTTTCACCATCTAATGTTTGTTGAACAAAACGGTAACGAATTCCGACTTCCTGCGTTTTATTTATTTTTTCGGAAAGGAAAAAGGTGGAGATATTTTTCCCCAGGCCATATTCGGCTCCCATTTGGATGTTGGCAGTTCCGAAAATTCCAAATAAATCGCTGATACCGTTTGTTGCTACCGGGGCAAAATAATGCACTACAAAAACCGATGTTTGTCCTTTTTCGGGCATTGAGGCTGTTTGGTGATTTACCAGCCGCCCCTCCCATATGTGTGTAACACCTTCCGTTGATGTTTGGGCAACCATTGTCATGGTAGTTATCAGAAATAAAAGTGGTAAAATGAGTTTCATATTTTTAGTATCTATCAGTTAATTTCTGACAATTAGTTGTTTAATGCTCCGTTTTTGATCCATTGAACAATCCGGTTTATTTCAGTATCAGTAACTGAACCGGTATACGGATGCCCGCTTTGTATTTTTGTAATCAGCGTGCTTGTTTCCGGATTGGTAATTGAAATATAATTGCCATTTATCAGTTCGGCATAAGCTGAGGTTCTGGTAAAATCGGGTGAAGTTACCTGCCCGTTGTGGCAGGATGTACAACTTGCCTGAAAAACCGGCACAATATTTTTAGAGAAGCTTATTTCTTCCACTTCGTTGAGCTCTTCCGCTATTACCACATCGAAGTAGCAGGCATTAAACGAAAAGGCAATTAGTACCAATAAAATCCCCCAACTTATTGTGTTACAGAGTTTATTTTTTGGTTGATGGTGAAACGGATAAAATTTCATATTAGTTATTTTTTGCTCCTTCATTAATCCAGTCGATTATCAATTGTTTGTCGGGCTTTGTAGCCGAGCTGCTGGCCGCATGATCAAATTCGATGTCCTTGTTTAAAACTTTTACCAGGTAACTGTAATTGGCTGAACCCGGCAATACCCGTTTCATTGCTGAATTATTTTGAGCCGTTTTATTAACCAAAGCCTCGAAGCTGTTTCCAGCAGTGAGGTTCAGGCTGGCCGCCAAATCTCCCGACGAACCTCCATGGCATAACTGGCAGTTGTTAAAAACCTGATTTTGTACCCGGCTGTACGATAATAAAGTAATGGATTCGGATTCAAAATAAACATTGTCGGAAACTGTTACTTCTCCCAAATCAGCTAAAACAACTTTAAAAATTCCATTTTCGGTTAGGTAGAGTTGTAAATTGTAAATCCCCTGTGCCACATTGTTTAATGAAATTGTGGTCGATTTGTCCGAAGGCTTATTTACTAAAACACTTTCGGTAGCTTGTTTTAAATTTCCTTCTTCAAAAACACCAACCCGTAATTCTTGCCCCTGGGGCCAAAATTCCGGATCGTCGAAAGAAAGTGATACATCAATTCTCCAGTTATTTTCAACAGCTGGCTCATATTCATGTGTGCACGATACAAATAGTAATAAGGTTATTATAATAAAATTTATTTGCCGAAAAAATTTCATAAATCAGTTTTTATTTAAAATGCAAATTGAAGTTGGATACATAACCTGTGTTCTGCCAGTCCATTGTCGTCGTCATTTTTTTCAGCAAGGCTGTTATGTCCGGCTTTGCCCATAAACTGGTACATGGTTTGTAATTTTAAGTTATGTCCCGACAAATAATAGTTTAAACCAACTGCCGGCATAAACAAAATTCCATCTTCCTTAATGGAATTTCTATCCAATACATCCAATCGAAGAGCTGGTTGAAGTTTAGAGTTCACAAAATAACCAGCCTGCACATAACTTCCCCAAAATGTATAAACCGGCGATTGTTGCTGGCGTTCTACAAAGTCCATGTTCAGCATGTATGCTTCTGCCGACAAATACCAACGGTTGTAAAGTAATGCCAACTCAAAACCGGCACGTAAATCATTGCTGCTTTCAAAATTGGCTTCCACATTGTACGAACCGGAAACACCTACCAATAAATGTTTTTCATTTGTTCGCGATGGATCTCCCTGGTGCGTAGGCATTGGCCCTTGTGGCATATAAACCATCCGCCCCGAATACAATAACGCCGGCATTCCGTTATCATCGCTGATACTATTTGTGGCCGAATTCACCGAAATGCCAGTGCCGTTAAAAATGCCTAACTGATAGCCCAATTTATTTTGCAGAACTCCATGCATTTGAATACCAATGTCGAACCCGGTGGAAAGTTTTGGGTTTACTGAATTCAGATCGTAGGGTAAATTAACACGTGTTGTTAAAGAAGCTGGTAAAAGGGGAAACAATGTTTGCCCGTTTTTTACCAGAAATGCCTGATTAAATGGAGTTTTAAATTTCCCTACTCTGAACCGTAATTCATCTTTTACGTTGATGTCGAACCAGGCCTGGTTTAATAGTGTAGCACCACTTGAAGCAGCATTCAAAGCCACATTAAAGGTTATCCGGTTAAATGCTTTTCCGGCAAAACCAATCAACGCATACGGAATTTCAAAACCTGAATTTAGAATGTTGTCTTGTTCTGCCAGATTTAAACCCTCATCGTCGTAATAATTGGCTATTCCCCGTGTTTGAATCAGGGTATAGGGTTTAAAAAGAAAATCGCCGGCTTTGGTTTGCCAGGTCATTCCGTCTTTGTCGGCTATTGAAATTAAGCCGTTATCGATGTATTTATTGAGGGTAGAATCTTTTTCCTGAGCAAAAAGTTGGATAGAAAAAAATAATCCTAATACTATCAGAAGTAAAAATTGTTTCATAAAATAGGTTTTAAAAGCAATTAAATTGGTCATTTTTTATGGGTTTGATGGCAATACATTCAATTTCGATCAGCCAACCCGGACGGCATACCGGCGCAAGCACAATTATGTATGGAATGGTAGAGTAGTGTTTCGAAATGTACGTTTCCACACCGTTGTAATCAGCAACATCTCGCAGATAAATGATCATACTGTTCAGGTCGTTTATATCGGCACCGGCTTCGTTTAACAGTGCTTTGATGTTTTCAAATGTCCGTTCAGTTTGTCCCGAAATATCGCCTACATGTACTATCTGTCCTTTGTTGTTTATACTGGCTGTGCCCGAAATAAATATGTGCCTGCGGTCGCCATATTCAACAGCTGTGCCACGTTCAAATGCCACACCATATTCGTGGGTTGGATTCAGGTTTTCCCGTGCTTCCAAAAAACGAATTTGTTCAGGTTTGATACCTCCAACAGCATACGCATCCATCATAACAGAAATAGCCGGATCGGCAAAACTTCCCTCAATTCCGGTGCTGGCAATAAAATGTGTTTTTTCAGTTAATTGGTGATTTTCAAAAACCTGATTTCGGGCCTCCACCATACCCGCGTAGTTATTGTCGATGTCGCGCACATAAAACCAGGTACGTAAACAATGTTCTTCGAGAGTCAGGTTATGGCCTTTTAATAATTCGAGGTAGTTATTAAATATTTGGTTTGTTTGTTCGTAGGAACAAAGTTTTGGATTTTGGCTGTGAATTTGTGTGGTATAAACGTGCGAATAACCGTTGTGAGCCATCACCAGCTTGTGTTTATTTTTTTCTTTGGCAAACTGAGTTTTCTTTTTCCCTTCCAGAATACAGGTCCATAAACCTACTTTTACGCCGTTAAGCGGGCTTTGCTGAATAATTGATACGGCACAATTGCAACCAAATAAATCAGCTTTAGTGAGAATTTCAGATTGGTTGCTAAAATCGCTGACAAAAAATCGTTGAAAAACGATGGCATCACTGTTCGAATCGATTTGAATCATAAAATCGGAAAGGGCTTCCCGAATAGCTTCAAGTTGTTTATCAATGGGCCCTTCAACGGTTGGGGCTACCATCAGATTGTATTCATCTGATAATTGGCCTTCAAACCTCGAATAGGAAATTTTTGCTTGTTTTGATTGTATTTTATTATAAATCATAAAATTAAATTCTGGTTTTTTTTGATTACAACGACCGTAAAAACATGATCAATGTTTCCCGTTCTTCTTTGGTCATTTGTTGAAATATTTGCCTGGAAACATCTCCTTCGCCACCATGCCACATAATCGCTTCGGTAAAATTCCGGGCTCGTCCGTCGTGTAAATAATGGCTGTGTCCGTTAACAACTTCCTGCAAGCCTATACCCCATAAGGGAGTTGTCCGCCATTCGTCGCCTGAAGCATTAAATTGTGAATAATTATCACCCAATTCAGGCCCCATATCATGAACTAAATAATCGGAATAAGGATGAATAACCTGTCCGCCAAGCCATGGAATGTGCGTTCCATCCAATAAATTTACTCCGTTCGATTGGGTGTGTAAGGTTGGCGTGTGGCACAAATTACATTTTGCCTGAGTAAACAATTCTTTACCGGCATTAACTGTTGGATTGTTAATGGCACGCCGGGCTGGTACTCCCAGGGCATGCAGGTAAAAATCGACGGCAGCCATATCTTCGGTGGTGATTTGTATGCCGTATTCATCGGTTACCTGTTCCTGACCTTCAGCTATTTCGTGCGGGAAACGGTCGTTAGTCACACCCATATCCGACAGAAATCCCAACTCAACGGTTAAGTCAGCATGCTGGGCTTTATGGCCTGATAAACCGATTTGTTTGCTGTTGCGTTCGATGACCCAGTTGATTTCGCCCGAAATACCATACTCAGGGTATTGAATGGTTGCCAGTTGTTGAATTTCATTTTTGTCGATAGCCAGCATCAAACCTAGTCCTACATGCCGAAGTGGTGTGCGTACGGTCATTTTCAATTGATCGACCGGGATTGAATCGGCGTACCAATCATAAATTTCATAGTGTGGTGTGATGAGCCGGTACGTTTCTCCATCAGGAAAAGTATATTCTTTTTCGGTGTATTTTACCCTGAGTTTACCTTCGGGTTTTGATCCATACACCGCCTGGTCGTGTAAAACCCGCCCATATTGTGGAAAATTCTGATCGTTGGGTGTGCGAATAAATGTCAGGAACGATGAAAAACCATAGTTTCCTGTTCCGCCTGCAGTAAACAGTGTTGATTGTGTCCTTCCGGCATCGTTATGGCAACTGGCACATGAGTAACCCGCATAAACTGGTCCTAAACCACCATTAACCGGATTTCCGTCGGTAACCCTTGGATTATCGTATAGGGCATCTCCGCGGAGGAAAAAACCAGCCAAATCGCCGGTTACCCAATCGGCAGGAGTATCGTAGGCTTTACTTGATGAAGTAAAAATGGTGGATGTACCTGCCGATAATTCCTCAGGGGAGGCGACATGCCCCCCTGGAGTTTTAATATCATCGTACCTGTTTTGTACACATGCAAAAAACATTAAACAAATAAGTGCCAACAACAGGTATTTTGACCATTTAAAATTTATTTTTATGTTTGGTTTTATTAATGATTTAAGCATGATTTGCAAGTCTTTTAATTAATTTATTATAAGTGGGCGGACTTCGGTTTCGATAATGTCGCGGATGTTGTTTGTGGCTGAAATAGCTGCATTTACTTTTTCAGCATTGCCAAGGTTATTCCGGAAAGGCTCAGGAATAGCGGCAATGGCTGCTAAAGCAGCACTAATTTTAGATTTTACTTCAGCGTCCAAATCAGCATTTTGTTCAGCAATATAATCGGATAAACTGGCGCCCGATGTACTTCCTTCATAACCATTGATGTATGAGTTTTTGATACTGTGGATGTTGTTTTGGAAATCGGTTAATGAATTCCAGCTAAACCACGATTCTACTTCCAATACATCGCCACTGCTAACCGGATCAGCAATTTTTGCGTTGGCAACCTCATCAGCAATTCCAATAATTCCCTGCAGAATTTCATCAACCAGCATCGGTTTGTGAAAGGTATTGACTGCCAGCTTTACCAGCATTTTTAAAGTTTTCGCTGAATGGAGATGTAATTTCAACATTGATTGACGCAAGTATTTCAGCTTCGGTGGTTCCAGCTTCAACACCTGCCCATGAAGCCCAAAGAGTTAAACAATCGTCGCGTAAAACTTCGGCAACAGCAACGAGGTATTCTTTTTCACGTTGTGAAACATCGCCTGCCAAACGGGCTGTTCCTTCGCGGAACAATAAGTATTCGATGGTGTGAAATCCTCTCAAAACTGCGCCCAATGCGTTTCTGACATAATCGGCAGTTAATTCCTGATCGCCTGCTAAAACCTGATCCAATTGAGCCTGGTCCAATGGCCATGAATCCAATAACGGGTCAAGGCTTTTATAAGCTGCCGGCCCAAACAGGAATGCTTCGCTTGATTCCCATGGTTTACGGGTTGATTTCCAATAACCACAAGCCTGGTCGATGTCGGATTGAGTACCACTTGCCAAAAAGGCTTCGGTAGCCGACAATAATAAAATTGAATTATCCTTCATGTCGGCATAGGTGGGAATAACAGTATTATCGACATAAGCGGCTAATATTTCAGAGTAATCATATTCTTCAGGTGTTTCACCTGCCCCCGGTCCATCATCATCAGAACAAGCATTAAATAGGAACAAAGCAAGTGCAAATAATCCAATAAATTTTTTCATCGTAATTAATATTTAAGTGTTGTTTATTTTTCAAGAAACCAGCCTGTATAAACCAGGGCCAAGCCAAAAGTGTTTTCGTTGTTATAATCACCAAGGCCAATACGGCGTTGGCTATAGTCGGCTTTAATAGCGATTGAGAGTGTCATAATATAATTTAAACCACAGGTTAGTATATCACGTTTGTAACGTTCGTCGGCATGTTGCCCACCTGTTGTATTTTCCATTGAATTGTAATATTCATACCGGGCAAATGGTGTAATTCTGGTTCCTGGTTGACGTAATAAAAAATTGTACCCCACCTCGGCTCCATAAGCCAGGGCGTTTTGTGCAACCGGTGTACGTTGGTATTGTATGTTTTTCGAAATGTTTTTATTAATGGCTGAAATTTCATAGGAATCGGTCAGATAGCCGTAAAGTACATTTCCCCGGAAAATTAAACCACGGCTTTTATACTCAAGGTCGCCCGAGAGGATACTGACTGTCCCTTTGAGGTGATCCATTTTTGCAGGTTTGGTAGTATTACCCGTGCTGTTTCCAATATAACCCGAAGCACTCAACCGTAAATTCCGAAAGGCTGTATTTTCTATTCTGAAAGCTAAAGCAGGATCGGTCATTTTTATTTCCTCAAAAATCCCCTGTTTTCCATTACGTACCCAATAAGCTGATGAAAATCCGTTGGCATCAAGGCCATTTATTATAAATAACTGATACGCCCACGAGCGGTAATTTCCCAAAACAGAAATCCCGGTTTCGTGCCATGTAAGAGGAATGATACTTGTTTCACTTTCGGGGCGTACTGTTCCAAAGTATAAAATTGATTCGTGACGGGCATTGGTTTGCCCAACCGGAATAATCATGTGCCCGATTCTAACTCTAAAATAGGGGCTGAAGATTTTTGTAAAATGTAATTGTTCGAGTACTACTTCGCCGGCTTTTTCAATTTCTTTTTCGTATTCGCCCGATTCTTCGTATTCCAGTTCGAGTGCTGAACCCGTCCCTCCATGTTCAAATTCAATTTCCGAAGAAAAAATTAAATCATTTCTGAATTTATAATCGAATGAAAAAACGATTCGAGGCATTCCAATTGCTCCCCTGTTTTCGGAGGGAGAACCTGAAGGATCGCTGTACCTATCGGCACCATAATCCATATGCTGGTAAAGGATTTCGCCATAACCTCCAAAACGGTATTTCTGAAATTTGTTTTTTGAAATCTGTAGTGAATCAGTTGTTTGGGCAAAAGTTAATATGCCGCAAAATAGTGCTGCAATAAAAAGTAGGAATTTGTTTTGGGTAATATGGCTCATGGTGTAAGAGTAATTTTTACGTTAAAAATGATTCGACAAAACAACTCCAATTCTTAAAAAAGCACAATCCCCATTAATTGGGAATTCGAAATGGTTTATCCCTACATTAAGGGAATAGGGGACTCCAGATTTCTACTTGGCCATAAGTAGGGATAAATACAAAGTTTTTCATCACTTGTGGCGATTGCTAGTTTTTTTTTAATACGATAGTTTTGAACTACACAAAAAAGAAGAAATAGACAATGGTTTTATCCTTAAGAAATAGTAATATGTATTCTATAAAAAGTGCCAACGAACAAGCATTTAAATGTGTAAGTTGTAAAAAAATACATTTGGAATTTGGCCATTTTTCTGTTGATTTCCCTGGGAAAAAAGATTTGCAAATTTTTTTAACCTTCCTTCAAATAATTGATGGGCCAAAGTTTGAAGAAGAAAATAACCAGAGTATCTACCGACGAAAAATATCAGTTCCCATGGAAGGATATGGTATAAAATTACAGTTTACAAAAGGTGAATTAATCGAACTTCAGAGTTTAATCAGCAATTGCATAAATCAGAAATCGCCTGAAGAACTGGTGGTTCCCGGTTTTAAAAAATTAAATGGTGTGCTGAATCAACAATGTTTAAATCAGTGAGACTATGATTTTTATTTTCAAAATCATTCAGTCGAACTGATCCCGAGCGATAGTCGAGGGATCTCACGGGTTTTATTCCCCGCATCTTGATGCGCTTTAAAAGATTAATTTTTGATTGAGATACCTCGTCAGCTTGCTGCGAGGAGTTTCATTTAAGTTTCAATGAATCAGGTTTTTAATCTTTTTTTTCGGGCTGTTTTTCAACCTTTTAAACAATTACATGTTTGTTTAGTAGGACAGGCAAACAACCATAAAATCTAATAAATACAAAATAAACGATGCAGGTGCTGTATACTAAAAAATTACGTTTTCCGTCCATAAATTCAGAATATCTCGCTTATTTTGCACAAAAAGAGACAACTATGACACATACCGGCGAATTTCAAATTGAAGGCGATCTCCGTTTAATCGATGTGATTAATTCCAATGAACGGCTTTTGCTAATCATCGAACGATTGGGAATTCCCCTCGGTTTTGGCGACAAAACAATTATTGAAGTTTGTAATGAGTACAACCTGAATCCTTCGCTGGTTTTGATTGTGATGAATATTTTTAATAACAATTTATATCCTACCGAAGGATTGTTGTCGGAAACAATGATTCCAGCGTTAATCGAATATTTAAAAAACGGGCATCGGTATTACCTGACCGAAAAGCTGCCATTTATTAGCGAAATGATCGACCGTTTTATTGAGAATACTGATAATCCGGATACAAAATTGTTGCACTCGTTTTTTACGGAATATGCCGATGAGGTAAAGGAACATATGTACCTCGAAGATGGTACCGTATTTCCATACATTCTGGCTTTGTATAATTATTCGCAGAATAAAAAAGTAAATGAAGAGATGCTCAAATACCGCATCGATGATTTTATTGAGCACCATTCCAACATTGAAGAAAAATTGGATGATTTAAAACATCTGTTGATTAAATATTTCCCGCCAACTGAGCATAGTTTTTACCGGAATATGATTTTATTGGAGTTGTATAATTTACAATACGATTTGAATGACCATGCCAATCTGGAAGAGTTAATTTTAGGGCCATTAGTGAGGGAGTTGGAGAAAAAAACAGTTGGGGAAAATGGATAAAAAAAAGATCCTTTTTATTGAACGTTCACATATTATTCGTCAGGGAATGACTGATATTTTGAGGAGCCAGTCGTTTAAATATGAAATAATTTGTATTGCTGATTCTTTAAAAGTCCAGGAGTGTGTCCGAAAACATTGCCCGTTAATTCTGATGGTAAATCCTTCCGATTTTTTGGATAACAATGGCGAACGTTTAAAAATTCTCCGTCAGGATGCCATAAATTTTGGTTTTAAGCTGGTTGCTTTTGTTTACGCTTATTTTGATGAGCAGATATTGTCACTTTTTGATGAGGTTGTTTATATCAATGACGATGATGAAAAAATTCTTTCTAAAATAAACGAACTGTCCAATTTTGTTGCGGTTAAAAATAATCAGGAAGAAAATGCCACTCTTTCGCAACGCGAACTTGATGTAATCCGATTGATTGCTTTGGGTTACAGTAACCGCGAAATTGCTGAAGAATTGTACATCAGTATTCACACCGTCATTTCACACCGGAAAAATATTACCGGAAAACTGGGGGTCAAATCTGCTTCGGGTTTAACAATTTATGCGGTAATTAATAAATTGATTAGTTCAACTGATTTTGACAAAACGGTCTGAATTTTAGGTTACAGCGCATTCAGAAATTGTAATAATGCGTCTCTGTCTTCCGAAGAAAGTTGTATAAATTTATCTCTTGAATTTTGAGCTTCACCACCATGCCAAAGAATCGCTTCGGTTATGTTTCGTGCCCGTCCATCGTGTAAAAAACTGGTATGCCCGCTGGTGATTTGGGTTAATCCAATTCCCCATAAAGGGCGGGTTTTCCATTCTTTGCCGTTGGCCAGGAATTCACTTCGGTTGTCAGCCAATTCATCTCCCATATCATGCAAAAGCATGTCGGTATAAGGGTAAATAGTTTGGTGGCTGATTTCAGGAATACCTTTAAACATTCCCGTTGTATATGAAGAAGTATGGCAAGCCATACAATCAATTTTTTCAAAAATTTGCCTTCCTTTAATAACTTGCTGATCCTCAAAATTCCGACCAGCAGGAACTCCAAGTGTTTGACAGTAAAAAGTTACCCGGTCGAGTTCTTGCCGGCTTACTTCGGGAGAAACAGAATTTGTATCAGAATTGGTTTGCCCAAATGAACTTTCAACCGGATGAATGTAGGTTGTTAAACCCATATCTTCGGAATAAGCCCCTGCCGATTGAGCCAGAATACTTGAGGCTCCGGCCTTCCAGCCAAATCTTCCCAATTGAATCGATTGGCTTACCGGGTCCCATACATAATTGGCCTTCCCTGAAATTCCGTTGCCATCCAAATCATCAGGATCGGCTTGTGCTAAAATGGCATTTTCGGGAATGGCTTCAAGCAATCCCAATCCAAAAACCGGCATGCCAATTCGTGGCGATATTTGTAAATTGGAAGGTAAATCGGTATAAGGCTGGACAATGGTAAAAACAGGTTTTTGAAGGTGGACGATGGTTCCATCAGCAAGTGTTACCGAACTCTCTTCATACTGTCGCTCAAGCCTGGCTTCGGGTTTATAACCATAAAGAGCCTGGTGCTGTAATTGAGTGCCAAAACCTGGTACTGGATTGGGGCCACCGTGTACACCGGTTCCGGGAATACTTACTCGAAGAAAAAAACCACTCATGCCGTTAATGTTATTCGGAACCGAAGCACGGGCATCAGAAGGGTGGCACGCAACACACGAATTATTATTAAAAACAGGGCCAAGTCCACCGTTTTTTGGAGAAGGATTGGAAACAAAAGTGGTTTCAAATGAAAGGTCGCCATCCATATGTTTTTGCAGATTTTCAGAACCTAAATTGGGGGCTGGTGTGCCAAAAGCCTGGCTGGTGCTTAAAAAAACAGTGGTTTCCCCACCGGCCAGTTCACCATCAATTTTCTTGGGCGAATCAGTTTCAAATCCTGTTTGGCAGGAAATGGTAAAAAGCAAAATAATATAAAATAGAAAAAGCCTATTCTTATGCATTGGCAATTTATTTGTGAATAATAAAGACACAAAAGTATTTTTATTAAGAAAGAAAATCAATCCCTATAAATGGTGATTTTTAACTTTTTTTGAATGGACTGAAGAATCTTAGTTTTGTGAGAAAAATAACGGGTTAATTGGGAATCGGTTTAAAAAGAAATAATTTTAAGCAGAATAAACAAATATCGAAGGAAATGAAAAAGTGGCTTTTTGTAGTTTTGTTTCTACCTATTTTTTGTTTTGGGCAAACCAATGGAAATATTTTCCCGGTTGACAGTTCTTTTTCAGTGGCCAGCGCTTTTCAAAAAATAACAAAACAATTTCCCAATGCTCGCCCGGTGCTGCCTTTTGTTTCTGATAAAATACTATCGGAGTGGAATGTTGTTTACCGTTCAGTAGGAGAGAGGCATTTAAGGCTCGATTTGTTTTATCCAAAAAATCCAATTTCTCATTTAAAACCTGCAGTAGTGTTGATTCATGGAGGTGGTTGGCGTTCGGGGAATAAATCACATTTGGTGCCGTTGGCTCAAAGGCTGGCAGAAAACGGATTTGTGGCAGCAACTGTTGAGCACAGGTTATCGATTGAAGCAGAATACCCTGCGGCCATTTATGATTTAAAAGAAGCTGTAAAATGGTTAAAAGCCAATGCGCCGAAATATAACATAAATAAAGATCAAATTGCTGTTTTGGGTTGTTCATCGGGGGCTACACTGGCTACGTTTTTGGGTGTTACCGGTGGCCAACAAAAATTTGAAGGAGAATCAGAATTTCCAAATCAAAATACAATTGTTTATGCCATTGTTAATATTGATGGCATACTTGATTTTACAGACCCTGCCGAAAGTGGGAAAGATAATAATCCTGATAAACCATCGGCAGGTGCTTTGTGGTTTGGAGGTACTTACAAACAAATTCCTGAAAAATGGATTGAAGCTTCACCCATTAATTATGTGGGTAAAAATACACCTCCTACTTTATTTGTAAATAGCGCGCTTCCCCGGTTTCATGCCGGGCGCGATAGTATGGTGGCTATTTTGTCGGATAATAATATTTATTCTGAAATTTATACCATCCCAAATACACCACATCCGTTTTGGTTATTTTTTCCGTGGTTTGATTTGACTGTTGATTATACGGTGGCTTTCCTGAATAAAGTATTTGAATAAAATTGTTAGATAGTTGTTCCTGTTTTTTGAAATCAAAAATGTAAGTATGATGGATCCGTAACAACCTAAAAAAAAGGGAGCCTCTGCTCCCTTTTCAAAATGTTAACCCCCAAACACGTTAGGACATAGAATCTGTCCTTAATGAATAGTTAAATTTACAAAAAGTATTTTTAAAATACATAACTAATTTATCAACACGTTTTTATTCTGTTGTTCATAAGTGACAAAACATATTGGTATTTGATGGATTGTATCCATCTTTGAGGATAATTTTTAAATGAAAACTTAGTTGAAATAATTATTGGTACTTTCAGTTTTATATAGTTTCGTTATCTTTTTTCTAAAAAATATGCATATTATATTATTTTAGTTTGTTTATTGAAGTACCGATTGATAGATAACTGATGTGTTACAGTTTATTTAAGGAAAATGAGCCAGGTACATTTTAAAATAACTTTTGACAATGGCAAAAATACAATCACTGGCATCTACTTCTATTGAAGAATTATTTATAGCTTTTAGCAAAGCTTTTGCCGATTACGAAATTCAAATGAATAAAAATGAATTGGAGACGATGCTTTCCCGCCGGGGGTATGTGCCTGAATTGTCGTTTGGTGCATTCTTCGATGGAAGGCTCGTAGCTTTTACTTTAAATGGTATAGGAGGGTTTAATGGCAATCAAACAGCATACGATACAGGGACAGCTACTATTAAAGAATACAGAGGGCAGGGGTTGGCTTCCAATATATTTAAATATTCCATACCTTTCCTTAAAAAAGCTGGTATTACCCATTATTTATTGGAAGTTTTACAGCACAATAACAAGGCAGTGTCGGTTTATAAAAAACTGGGCTTTAAGGTAACGCGTGAGTTTAATTATTTTGTTCGAAAAATGGATGAGATTACTGTAGGCACCAAAAGCCTTCCAATAGGTTGCGAATTACAAATCATTGATCTTTCGATGCAAAAAGCCATGGCCAAAATGTGGGATTTCTCTCCGGCATGGCAAAATAGTTTTGATTCCATCAATCGCCTTTCCCATAATTTTAAAATGATTGGTGTATATAACAACTTAACTCTTGTGGGTTATGGAATTTTTGATCCGGAGGCGGGCGATATTACTCAAATTGCCGTTGATACAAATTACCGAAGAAAAGGTATCGCATCTGTTTTGCTGCAAAAAATGGCAGAAATGAACAGTCATAATTCCATCAAACTGGTGAATGCCGATGTTGCATGTTCTTCAATTGTGGATTTTTTGAACTCAAAATCGATACCGGTTTCTGGGAAGCAATTCGAAATGGTGAAAGAATTATAAAGTCTATTTGGAATTATTTTTTTTTGTAATTGAATGTATCAGTTTATTTAGCTGATCACGCAGGCCAACAAGTTCATCAGTTGTTAAGGTACCGGTATTCAAACTGCCGGCCAGTTTTTCGGGGATAGTAGCTGCATCTATTCGCATTTTATCTCCCTTGTTGGTTAAGCGGACAATTACTTTGCGTTCATCATCTTCGGCTCGTTGGCGGGTAATAATTCCTAACGATTCCATGCGTTTTAAAAGAGGGGTTACCGTGTTGGTATTCAGAATTAATTTTTGAGTAATATGATTAACCGTAAGGCCATCGGTTTCCCAAAGTACCAACAATACCAGATACTGTGGATATGTAATACCAAGCTTTTCGAGGTGTGGTTGGTATTCCCTTGTTATTAACCGCGATGCTGCATATATTGGGAAACATAATTGATTGCTAAGTTTTAATTTCTCGTGTTCCATACCGATGGTGTTTTTTCTTTTTTTGGTAATTGTGCCAACCAGTTGTTTATAGCAAATTGGCTGTTAGGGTAATTAATCGATCATATTATCTAAGTAAGCTTCAATTTTTTTTGGTTTTGTTGTTGGGGCAAACCGTTTAACTGGTTTTCCGTTCGAATCAATGAGGAATTTAGTAAAATTCCATTTAATTTTATTTCCCAAAGTCCCACCAAGCTCCTTTTTTAAGTATTTGTAAAGCGGATGTGCGTCTTCTCCATTTACATCGACCTTGGAAAACATCTGGAACGTTACGCCATAGTTTAATACACAGCCTTCCGAAATAGATTTTTCATCGCCCGGCTCCTGATTGGCAAATTGGTTGCAAGGAAATCCGAGAATCACCAAACCTTTGTCCTTGTATTTTTGATACAAATTTTCCAACCCTTCAAATTGGGGAGTAAGCCCACATTTACTGGCTGTATTAACTATCAGGACAGTTTTTCCTTTTAAAGTGTCCATTTGTATTTCTTTTCCCTGAAGGGTTGTTGCTGAAAAATTATAAAATTGATTTTGCATATTAAAACTATTATCGCCTCAGACAATATCGCCTGCGATGCAAATATAGGAATTATTTTTTATGTCGCAAGCGATACAATTAGTTTTTTATTAAAATTACTCTACCTCTTTTTTATGGTAACTAATTGCACATTGTTTAATTTTAGATACATAAAAAATGTATAGTTTAATGTATTTTGTGTTTTTTTTGTGAGTGAAACAAACTTTTAAGGTGTATTAATTCTGATAATAATCTTTTAATTTTGGGTATTAACTGAAATCAACGATGTAGTAACAAAATACTTTGTTAAGAAATAGATAGAATATGAAAAAACCATTTTTAGCATCTTTGCTTATTAATGCGAATCAAGAGTTAAATTGCTAATGTTATAAAAGCTGTAGCCAATCTTCCAAAAGCATGAACCATTAAACCTTTTGTAGACCTAACTTTACTAGCTTTCTGAATATCAGCCTTTTCAATCAACCAATTAAATATTGCTTCGACTGGTTGCCTAACTTTGGAAACAGCAGTTGAAAATAAATCATTAGCTGCTTTAATCCTTTGTCTTATTACTTCAGGCATTCCTTTTACGGCTTTCACTGGTGTAAGCATTTCAGAATTCTGATGTTTCAACATCTGTTCATTCAGTTCGTTTACATAGTATATCTTATCGCCCCAAAAAGTCCTGTTCACAATACCGGACCATGCTTCTTTGAATACGGTCACATCATTGACCGAAGCCGGGGTAAACAATATCTGTTCAGGATGGGGCAATTTTCCAATACGTCGAAAACCTAACAAGTGCAACTTAAGTCCATAATAATATATTCCCTTTGTTGAACAAAACCCTTTATCTGTTATCTCCCTTGCAACCTTGCCTGAACGCTTGCCAGAACAGGTTATAATTGGCATTGAGTCTAATAAACTTTGATCCAAGCAACAATCATCTGGCTGAAAATCGGCAAGGAGGATTTCAACAAGCCTGGTAAAAGCACCTCCCAGTTTGTTCAATCGATTATTGAATGCTTGGTAGCTCCCAAGTTTGGGAAACCATGACATTAGGTATTCCGAAGCAAACCGATGAATTTGCTTTACCTTCATATGCCCTTCATGGTGCATGGTATATAAATATATAGTCATAATCTCTTGGTCTGTAAATTCCGGCTTGTCATTATTACTAAACCTTTCACAATAAAATTGTAGTTCTTCAAACTTATCACAGATATAAAAGTAAATTCTTACTAACTTGTCGTCTTTATCCTTGGAAATCATATCAATTTGTCAATTCGTAACTGACTCTAAGATACTGATTTTCAAGGATTCAAACAAATTTAACGCGCTAATCATCAGCCATTTAATGAGCTTTTTTATACTATTTTCAACTCTTGATTCGCATTATTATTGTAATTCTTTTTGGGTGTAATTTTACAAACAAAAATACTGTTCAACCAACATCTAAAAAAGCGATTAAAACTTCAGGCAATCCTGTGTTTGAAGGATGGTATGCCGATCCGGAAGGAATTGTTTTTGGAGATGAATATTGGATCTTTCCAACCTATTCAAGTGAATACACGAAGCAGTTATTTTTTGATGCTTTCTCCTCAAAAGACCTGGTTAACTGGGAAAAACACACTTCTGTTTTAGATACATCAATTATAAAATGGGCTAAACAAGCCATGTGGGCACCGTCGATTGTTCAAAAGGGAGAGAAGTATTACCTGTTTTTTTCGGCCAATGATGTACAACGCCCAAGCAGGCCTGGCTGGGATGAAAATAATACCATCAATCATTCGGGAGGTATTGGAATAGCAGTTGCTGATTCTCCTGCAGGCCCTTTTGAAGATTATTTGGGAAAACCCCTTATTTCTGATTTTTACAATGATGCCCAACCCATCGACCAATTTGTTTTTCAGGATAGTGATGGAACCTGGTACATGTTTTATGGAGGCTGGAGCCATTGTAATATGGGGAAATTAAATACCGATTTTACCGGGTTTATCCCGTGGGAAGACGGAGAGTTATTCCATGAGGTTACACCCGAAGGTTATGTCGAAGGGCCGTTTATGTTTTTGCGTAAGGGCATTTATTATTTTATGTGGTCGGAAGGTGGCTGGGGCGACGACTCCTATAAAGTGGCGTATGCAATGTCCGAAGAACCAACAGGGCCTTTTAATAGGGTAGGGACCATCCTTCAATCTGATAAATCAATTGCGACCGGTGCTGGCCATAATTCAGTTATTTGTACTCCCGGAACCGATAATTGGTTTATGGTTTACCACCGACGGCCAATTCCAAATGAAGGGCGTGACCACCGTGTTACATGTGTCGATAAACTATTTTTTAACGATGATGGTACGATTCAGCAAGTGAAAATGACTTTTGAAGGCGTTACTCCTAATTTAATAAATCGCTAATCGGTTTAAAAATTACAACATTTTAAGCTTTTTATAATTTATTTGCGATCCCTTCATTTTCGAAGGGATTGTTCTTATTATGGATAAATTGTGTTTTTAGAAAAAAAATAATCTAATTTTACCTTAAATTAAAACAACCATTAAAAAATAAGATCATGGCTAAATCGCAAGACGCAAAAAAGAACGTTAAAAAAGAAGCTACAAAAAGTGCCAAAGAAAAAAAGGCTGAAAAAAGAGAAAAAAAAGCAAAAAGAAATTAGTTGGTTTAGAGTAAAATAAAATCAAGCTTCCGGCAATGTTATATTTTAGAAACAGGTTTATTGTTATCAAACCATAAAATCAGGATATAAGACTGCTGGAAGTAAAATAAAATGTAAAAAATGTGACATTTCAAATTCACTTGCGAATAATAAGGAAACAAGTTATTAAAACGACAAAATCTAAGCAAGTTGAAAGAATCACAATCGCAGGAAACTCTTTTCATTAGTTATCTTGAGAATTACAAAAAACTAATTGCAAAAGTAGCCCGAATATATTGTTATAACTCCGAAGAACAGAAAGACCTTATTCAGGATATTACGCTTCAATTGTGGAAATCATTCCCAAAATATAATAAAACTTATTCGTTATCGACCTGGATCTACAGGATTGCCATAAACGTTTCCATTTCATATATAAGGAAGTTAACATCCCGCAGTAATACGTATAGTTCGTATCAGCAACAATTTGAGTTGGTGCAAATTGATGAGCCGGTGTTTGATGAGAAACTGGTGCAGTTATACCATTTTATTGAATTGCTTAAACCAATCGATAAGGCAATTATTTTCCTATACCTCGAAGGATGTAAAAATAAGGAAATTGCCAGCGTAATGGGTATGACAGCTTCCAACATATCAACCAGGAAACAACGTATTATCGAAGAATTAAAAATATATTTTGAAACATCTAAAAAATAAGGATATGAATTTTGAAGAATTATCTGGAATTTGGAACAGTGCAGATTTGGAGCTTGAAAAAAGCATAAAAATTAATAAAGAACTGGTTAAAAAAATAGGTTTCCGTAAAGTAAAATCTCGCCTGGCAGCAGTAAAGTGGACAGCCATATTCGAAATAGTTGTGGGATTATTATTTTTAAATTTCCTTGGACTGTTTTTAGTAGGGAATTTATCGGAACCCCGGTTTTTTATCCCTGCTTTGGTTTTGGCTGTTGTAACGCTTTTTGGATTAATTTTTGAAATTAACAGGCTGGTACTTTTTTATGGAATCGATTCACAGCTGGCAGTTGTTGAGGCTCAGAAAAAACTCATCAGGCTTAAAAAAATGGAAGTGTGGGATAAATACAGCCTGCTCGTAATTATTCCAATGTTTTCGGCACCTTTTCTTATAGTTATAGCAAAAGGTTTTGCGGATTTTAGTTTGTATGAATTTGGCACCTCTTGGATGTTGTATTTCACAGCCGGAAGTTTGGTTGTGGCAGTTATAATCAGTTTTATTTTAATGCGGTTTCCCGATAAAAGATTAATTGAATCAATTGAGTTTTTGGATGATTTAAAAGATAATAACCCTGTGGTTTAATCAATTGACCTGGCAAAGAAAACTTCTGAAATAAAACAAAGGAGTTGTTGTGTCACAACTACCTGCTTCTTGAGGATTTCCAATCAACTAAAAAATCATTTAATAAAATCATATCTTAGCAATTGCAATTTTGCTCAAAGTGACGTTTTTCCTCCGTCAGAAAAAAGAAGCTTATTATGGCTACAAAAGAGTTTGTTTTTATTAATGGTTTTAAACATGACTTGTACAAACCAGAGGTTTTTACTGAAGAGGAAATATCATCTCAAAGTCGTAGTTTATATGAAAGGATGGATAAACGCCGTTCAGTGAGGGAATTTGCTGATACTCCGGTACCTCGCGAAATAATTGAAAGTCTTATTAAAACTGCATCAACGGCTCCTTCGGGTGCCAACAAACAACCATGGACTTTTTGTGCTATCTCAAATCCTGCATTAAAAAACAGAATCAGGCTGGCAGCCGAAAAAGAAGAAAAAGAAAGTTATAAAAACCGCATGAGCGATCGTTGGTTAAAAGATCTCAAACCTTTGGCAACTGATGTAAACAAACCATTCCTTGAGACTGCACCTTGGTTAATTATTGTTTTTAAGAAACCATTTGAGTATGCAAGTGATGGGACAAAAAAAAGTAACTACTATGTTAACGAATCGGTTGGTTTGGCTTGTGGTTTGCTTATTTCGGCTATACACAACGCCGGATTAGTCACTCATTCCTATACACCCAGCCCTATGTTTTTTATATCAGAAATATTAAACCGGCCCGATAATGAAAAACCATTTTTAGTACTGCCGGTGGGTTATGCCGCCAATCCGGTTTATGTACCCCATATCGAACGAAAAAATCTGGAAGAAATGAGTTTTTTTTATGAATAAGTAATTATTGGTGATTGTCCTTTTTTTCAGTTTTGCGTTCCTTACGCTCTTTGTGTTTTTCATTTCGGTAAAATCGAAACCCTTTATCTTTCCTTTTTTTTCGTTTTTCGTTAACAAATAAACCAATTACTTCGCCAGTAGAGAAGCTGGCAAGACGAATAGATGATGCTTCGTTTCGGAGCAATTTATTTTCTTGCATAACAAGCCACCCAACAGGTTTGGTTTCGGGGCTCATGCGTTTATAAATGATGATGTCGGTATTTTTAATCGATTTTACTGTTTCTTCCAAATATTTGGCTTGTTTATCAGGGCCTATGTCCACTTGTTTTATTGTCCGGGTATCAATTTCTAAAATAATGTTGGGTTTTATCCTGACCGAATCGGCATATACCATTTGTGGAATATACGAAACATGATTAATTTTTAACGAATCACCAGGTTGTACCCATATATTAAAGCGGCCACTTGTTTTGCTTGAGTATACTTTTAGGTCATTATAATTTATAATATATGCCCCGGGCACCGGCAATGTATCAGGGCCAAGAATCAATCCCTTTAGCAAATACGAACCTTCTTCCTGAGCCATACCCAAAAGGCTTATCATTAACATTATTAAAGGAAGGATTCGTTTCATAAATATTGGAATTAGCTTTTCAAAGGTCGGGATTAATACAATTAAGAAGCTTTAATAATTACTAAGTTATGTTAATAACTATGGATTATTATTGCTCATTTTTGGAACAATTGGTTGTTATCCTTTCCTTCAGTTTTACGATATTTGTATGTACTTATTTTTCTGTATTACGTTAATTTATAGTGCAGCCATAATTTTCGTTGAATAAAAAACACACATGGAAACAATTAATATCGTGGATTACAACGATGATTTTAAGGAGAACTTTAAACAGTTAAATTATGAATGGATTACAAAATCGTTTAAGGTTGAAACAACCGATAAATTGGTATTGTCGAATCCTGTTGAATCCATCATCAGTCAAGGGGGATTTATTTTTTTTGCTAAATGTAATAATGTAATTGTTGGGACTTATGCATTAATAAAAATAAACACCGAAACTTTTGAAATAGCGAAAATGGCAGTTACAAAAGAATATCAGAACCGGGGAATTGGAAAATTGTTATTGGAATCGGCCATTCAAAAGGCAATCGATTTGAATATTACTAAGCTGGTGCTTTACACCCATTCCGACTTAACCGTTGCCATAAAAATGTATTTTAATTATGGTTTTCGATTGGTGCCTAAAAATGATTTTCATAATAATCGGGCCAATATTAAAATGGAACTAAATTTGAATATTTAAACAAAAATGCGGGAAATCAAAAGTTTATTATTAGGACTAATTATTACATTTTCTGTTCAAACATTTTCGCAGAATAATTTTTCTGAAAAAAAAGAATTTGTTTATAAAACAGTAAATAACCACAGTATCAAAGCGAACATCTTTTTACCCAAAACCGAAGGATTACATCCTGTTTTAGTTTATTTTCATGGAGGTGGTTTTATTTTCGGAAACAGAGACCAGGGTTTGGAATCTGTTATTAAAGATAAATTGCTTGCATCGGATTATGCTGTGGTTTCGGCCGATTACAGATTAGCCCCTGAAACGAAGTTGGGGGAGATTTTAACAGATGTGAGCGACCTTATAAAATGGTTGCGCGAAAATGGCTTGCAGAAATATAATATTGATATAGATAAAATTGCAGTAGCCGGTGGTTCAGCTGGTGGTTACCTGGCTTTTTCAACAGGATTTAATAAAAAATTTGCACCGAACGCGATAGTAGCCATTTCGGCACCAACCGGATTTTCTCCAGGAAATATAAAAATGGGAGATTTGTTTATCCTCAATATACCCGGACCTTATGACATTGTTAAAAATTCAGTTGTTTCGTATGGCGATTACGATAGCCGGATGGATTTATGGCGATTTCTTGCCAGAAACAATTTAGCGCTTTATGAGATTTTTGGATTTGACCCATCCCGTGAGCCTGAAAAACTGGAAAAGTTCAAATTAACTAACAATGTCGATTCTGATTATCCTCCAACCTTATTGATTCATGCTAAGAATGACCATTTGGTTGCTTTACAGGAAGCCAGCGATTTTTATAATTATTTAAAAGAGAAAAAAGTTGAAACTGAATTATTTCTTGTGGAAAATGAGCATAGTTCAGTGCTAATAAATGAAAATCCCCAGGCAGTTGATAAGTTGGTTGAATTTCTGAATAAACATTTAAAATGATTGATGTTACATGAATATTTAATTCTAAACACATGAAATCCGGATGATTGAGGATATTAATTTAAAATGTAAAAACATAAAAAAGTATGTATTTATAGAATATAGATTTGAATTTTAGCAGATTCAAAAAGTGCGTTGGACGAAAATTTGGCGCGGGCAGGCGGAAGATTGTGGGGAGAAGCATTAAATTTTCTTGACTTTTTTGTTTCGTTTTTGTGTCAAGACAAAAATGAAAGCCCGTCCGGCAGGACAAATAGTATTTTTATAACAATCTGACAATTAGATTATAAAGTAAGTTATATACATATGATAAAAACCAATATTCTGCTTATTTGCCTGGGACTGCTTTGTATTGAAGCATACACCCAAACAGAAAAACCTTCTGATGGAACGAATCAAAAATTCACAAAAGAGTTTTATTTTAACCAGGAGCCACCGGGTGTAATTCCTGAATTATTTGCACCCGGTTTGATATGTTTTCCTAACAGGAATGAAGTTTTTGCTTCTTACTCAGCTACAGGCAATGATTTTTATTTTCAGGTAAATGATTCCATTTTTTATATGGATTATAAAAACAACAAATGGAACCAACCTAAATTTGCCAGCTTTTTGGGCGATTCAGGAATAGGAAAGTACATCCGCATTACAGCCGATGGAAAAACATTCATTTTTAATAGGGGCGGAGATATTTATGCCAATAAACTGAAAGGTGGTATTTGGTCGGAACCAGTAAAATTATCCGGCAATATTAATTCCCAGGGATATGAATGTGTTGCCAGTATCGCTGCCGACCAGTCTGTATATTTTGCTTCACATCGCGAAGGGACAAAAGGGCAGTGCGATATTTTTTACTCAGCATATAAAAATGGTGAATACCAACCACCTGTTGCTATCGATATTTTTAATTCACCGCGAAGCGAGTGCAATATATTAACATCTCCTGAAAACGATTTTTTAATATTTACATGTTATGGAAAGGAAGATGGTTTTGGAAGTACTGATATGTATGTAAGTTTTCAGGTATCAGAAGGGAATTGGTCGGAGCCAAAAAATATGGGTGAAACATTTAACACCAAATATGCCGATTCTCCTTTCTCATTTACACCCGATGGCAAATATTTTCTGTTTGGCAGGAACAATGTTATTGACTCTCTGGATAACATGGATATTTTTTGGGTCGACACAAAAATTTTTGAAAACTACAAAGAGTAATATCAATTAAAATGCAAATAAAAGTTTTATTCACAGTTTTACTTTTAGGGATTTTATTTAGTTGTTATTCCGAATCTCCTAAATTAAAAATCACCTATACCGGGAACGAGGGTTTTTTTGTAAACTCAAAAAATAAAAAAGTATTGGTCGATGCGCTGTTCCGAAGTAATTACCCCGATTTTTTGGCACCCACCGAAACAATGATTAACCAAATGATAAATGGTGAATTGCCTTATAAAAATATTGATTTGTTATTGGTTACTCATCATCATGGCGACCATTTTGATCCCGAATTAACCATTCAGTTTTTGAAAACCCAATCGGGTTGTAAGCTGGTTGCCCATAAACAGGCTGTTGATAAAATGAGGGATTTACAGGATTTTGATTTGATTAAATCCCAAATTATTAAAATTGATTCTGATTATGAAATCCATTCTTCTCTTCAGGAAAATGGAATTGATATTGATGTGTTTTGTTTAAAACATGGCCCTTATTTGGTCGATGGCAAAAATATCCATGGAGAGGTGAGGAACCTGGCATATATTGTAAACCTGGAAGGTAGCCGTTTTTACCACAGTGGCGATGCTACAATTAAAGAGAACAAAGAGGTTTTAGGAAAATACAATTTTAAACAAAAGCCTGTTGATGTAATGTTTTTACAACGGTACGATACATCACCCGATTCAAAATATTTTATAACACACACTGTAAAACCCGATAAACTAATAGCCATGCATATTGCTCCGGCTGATATGGATATTAGCATAAAACATTTTATGACAGTTTATCCAAACGGAAGTGTATTTCGCGAGCAAGGGAATTCTATAAAATTTAGTAATTCGGTTAATTTCCATACATTATCGGGTCCCTATTTGGGGCAAAAACCTCCCAATGGTAAGGCCGAAGTATTTGCTCCCGGTATAATTTCAACCGAAAACCTTGAACATAGTCCGCCATCCTTTTCTCCCGATGGGAAAGAGGTTGTTTGGTCGGTGTGGAGAAATTTACCAGGAATGCCTTCCACTTCGCTCGAACAGGTTATAATGTACATGAAAGAAGAAAACGGGTTGTGGTCGTATCCCGAAATAAGTTCTTTTTCAGGCGAATACCGGGCTGGTGGCCCAAAATTTAGCCCCGATGGGCAATACATTTTTTATGATAGCCGAAGGCCGGTGCAAAACGATACAGCTGAAGTATATGAATGGAAATCGTTCTATGTAAAACGAACCGAAAATGGATGGGGTTCAGAAAAGGAGATCAGGGAAATTCCTCAGAAAATGGAACCTAACGAGGTTATTTTTTTTAGCAGTTTACCCCAGGGAGAATTCCCCATTGTTAAAGTTAAAAATGCATTTTATAAATTACCAAAAATCGATGTGGAACCTCTTAAAAACAAAGGCACTTTAAACTGGACTTTTTATATTTCACCCGACGAACAAATGGCCATTTTTTCATCCAACAGGCCAGGATCATATGAAGGTGATTACGGAGATTTATACATTTCCCAAAAAACCAGCGATGGTATATGGAGTGAACCTAAAAAATTAGGGGACGAAATAAACACATCGGGGCAGGAACGTTTTCCCGGTTTTTCTCCCGATGGAAAATATTTGTTTTTTACCCGTCCACGTGAAGGATACAGCCAGGATGTTTGGTGGGTAAAAACTGAAATGATTCAAGAATTAAAAACTAAAATATCGAAATGAGGACTTTATTAATTATTACTTTTTCAATATTCATTTCTACGAACCTAAACGGGCAGGAATTAACTGTTGGGTTTCGCGATTCGATTCAATCAGAAATACTTAATGAAACCAGGGCTTTTTTAATTTCTTTACCTGAAGATTATGAAACATCAGATAAAGAATACCCCGTGTTGTATAGGCTTGACGGGTATTACAGTCTTTTGCTCGAAACGGTTGGTACTGTCCATCGTTTGGTTTATCACGAAGAAATAACTCCCGAAATGATTGTTGTATTGATTAAAAATACCGACAGGATGAGAGATATGTGGCCCCTTAGGTCAAAAGAAGGGCCTGATAATTTTCAGAATTTTTTAGGGAAAGAATTAATACCGTTTATCGATAAAAATTACAGAACCACTAACTACAATATTTTATGCGGGCAATCGGTGAGCAGCGCTTTTACACTTTATTCATTTTTAAGCGGACAAAGTCCATTTGATGCCTTTATAGCTGCCAGCGCAGGTTTTCCGGGTGGCGAAGAGTTTTACTACAATCTGGCTAAAGAAATAAAACCCCCAAAGGTGGCTGATAAAATACTGGTAATGACCAATGGATTGTCCGATACGTATGACCCCGATCAGCAAATTCATAAAAACAGTTATAAACTGTATGAGATTCTTAAAAATAAAAAGGGTTTAAAAAGCACATACCTGATATATGAGAAGGAAGACCACGTGCCGTTTCAGAGTTTATACCATGGATTAAAATTTATTTTTGAATGATTGACTGATTGACTGATAAAAGAACCGGTCAACTCTATTCAGGGAAGGACAGGTTCAAGTGGGCGGTTCTGCCAGGCAACAATGTCATCTGTAATCGCCCGTAATACGGGATATAGTGGATGTAGAAACGTCAAAACCATAAACCTCACGGATCTGTGCTTCAATATCGCTATTGCTCATGCCCTTGGCATAAAGCGATACAATTACATTTTCAATCCCGTCAACCATGTTCCTCCGTTTAGGAACAATCATTGGGTTAAATGAAGCGTCACGGTCTCTTGGCACCTGAATGCCGGATTCGCCAAAGGTAGTACGCACTTTCTTTTCAGAATAGCCATTACGGGCATTGGTATTGCCGGACTTTTGGTTTTTTGCATATCCCAGGTGCCCATCTAGTTCCCCTTCGAGCATCTTTTCGATACCCCGTTTTTGAAGTTGCTTCAAAAATGCATTGAGTTCATCTCCAGTTTTGAACTGTTTGAGGAAATCATCATTAAATAAATCTTCTTTTTCCATTACTGTGTAAATTTTAAAATTAAACAAAAAAATACCGGGGGTTGCAACCCCCGGTATTTTCATTTACACAGTTTATAAGATAGTGCTGTATTATGCCGTTTTTTTTGTGCTAGAGGCTCGAAGCTATCGGCTTATAGCTATTCAGCCATTTCCGGTTTTTTACGGCGTTTTTTAACCACTTCGTTATTGTCTTCAATCATCTGTGCAATGGTACGGGCAAAATCACCATAGGTAGGTTCATCAACCATAATCATGGCACGCAGGTAAGTCACCAGTTTATTGTTAATAATGGGCACCAACTATTTTTTTTGCTTTTTACGAACCTCCATGCCTTCCTTTTTTGTTTGGTGGAGCTTTGGACGTACCTCTAAAGGTCGTCAAAATGTTTTTTTTAGCTTTGGACGTACGTCCACGCCTCCCTTTTTTGTTTGGTGGAGCTTTGGATGTACCTCCAAAGGCCGTCAAAACGTTTTTTTTAGCTTTGGACGTACGTCCACGCCTTCCTTTTTCCGCTGTTGGGTTTTGGACGTACCTCCATGGCTCATTGAATGACCAAAAACGAATGACGAATGACTGATATGCCTTACAATCCTGCATGCTACGACTGCCAACTGAACACTTTTTCCTTTCTACTTTTTACTCACTACTCAGTACTCATTTTCTATTTGCACCTTCTATTTATTATCCATAACTTTAAACAACCAAAACCCGGCAGCGCACAAGCAAAGGATAAAATGTGAAGGAACTGCACCCCCGGATTTTTAAAACAACAAACAAGTTGTAGTTAATTTAACCAAAATATAAGCACCCTCTAAAAGGAGTTGAAAAGTTGTTGTATATGGATATAAATGACACTTTTTATAAACGATATAAGAGATATAAATGGCACAAAAATGCCGTTAAATATGTTAACACCAATTTAAATGGCGCTCCGTAACAAACCTAAAATAGCATGAATGAATACCAGAAAATAATTAATTCTATAGACCAGAAAGGATACTATTCAAATTACATTTCCAACATTTCTAAGCAATTTGAAAAAGTAATTAATTCGGGACTCCTAGATGATAATCTGCTTATTCAAAAATGCAAATGGGAGATAGATTTTTTCAACTTTGACATTGCAGATGCTGAAATAATACCAATGTTTTCAAGTCCTGATAAATCAGGAAATATTTATGAATATCCAAACTTTAATGATATAGGAGATGATGGACTCATATACTTAATATCCAGAAGCGAAGAAACAAAATCAAATCAGATTAAAGCTCATTATAATCATTTACTCTGGCTTTCTCCTAAAAAGAACCGCATTTTTGCAACATCTTCAATTGATAGCTATTTTGAGATTCTACAAGTAAACGAAAAAGAAAAATTTCAAAGTTGGTTTGAAACAGTAAAAACGATTAAAAACCTGTTTATTGTTGCGACAGAATCAAATCAACGAATAACTGATGTAAAAAACTGGATTATAGGAATTATAAAACAACTAGATTTAAACGTTCAAGAATCATGTTTCATTTTAAGAAATCTGTCAAGTTTCATGATTGACAAAAAAAAGACTTTTAAAGCGGCAGATTTTGAAGCAAACATTATCAAACTGGAACAATTATGTGACTTGAGTTTAAAAGGCAAAGACTCTTATGAAACCTTAGACTCACTTAAACTATTGATAAACATAAAGAAAAAAAGACAAGAAGATTGCAAATCAAATAAAAAGCAATTAGCCGAGACATACGAACAACTTGCAAATGAAAAAAACAGCAATGATTTAATTTCATATGAATATTATCAAAAGTCATTATTAATCTATAAAGAAATTAAGGAAGACAATAAGATAGTTGAGATAGAAAAAGCAATTACTGAAATGAAGAAGAAAAGTAATGGATTTTCTAATATCTCTACTGAGATTAATATGGAGACTGTAATTAAATACAGCAAAGAACTAGCAAGCAAATTAATTGCTTTACAGCCTAACGAGATTATTCAATATTTAATTAATTCTGTAGAAATCATTCCGCAAATAGAAAAGATTGAGGAGGAAGTCAAAATACAGAAAACAAGCTTTTTCGATATTGTTCCTGCCAGCCTATTTGACAGAAACGGGAATGTATCACAATCGTTCAAGACAAATGAAGAAATTAAATATTACAAATTCTTAAAGACTTATGATTACGATTTTAAGCTTTTAAAAAACTTTATTATTCAGGAGTTAATTAAGGAAATCATAAAAAATAATTCTTTCACTCTTGTTGATTTAATAATCTACTTAAAAGAAAAATCTTGGTTTGGTAAGAATCTGACTAAATATGCTTTTGGAGAAAGATTTGAATATAACTGGCTTAATACTCTATTACCTTCAATTAATGAATATTTTAACCAAATAAAAATAAATCTAATTCAAAGAAATATCTATCCTGATTTAGTTTTATGTACTGATAGTTTAACATTGAAATTTGAAGGGTTATTTAGAGACCTTTGTGAACTAAACAAAATCACAACTTTTTTTATAACCAAAGACGAACATGGAGAGGAAATATCCCGAGAAAAAGATATAAATGCACTTTTAAGAGAACCTAAACTTAAAGAATTACTTATTCCTAGTGATTTATTTTTCTTTAAATATCTACTAGTTGAAAAGGGAGGCTACAATCTTAGGAATAAGGTTGCTCATTCCTTCCTAAATTATAATGATTACACAATCGAAGAAATGAATTTGCTTTTTGTGGCAATTCTCAGGCTTGCAAAATATGACTTTGTATTTGATAAAAAATAAAAACTGGTGTTAAAATGTAAATGTAATCCGGGTTTCAGCGGTTTTTCGAGCTGCGGCTCGTTGTTGCAACAACGCCAATTTGTCTTTGACGATTGACGGAAAATTTGAAATATTGAATAAACGAATTGGCTCCGTGCAGCCCCGATGCTTCGGGGGAAAGTTTCCAACTTTTAATCCCGCACTCCACTTAGTGTGCCGAGAAGCAATGGTCGGTAATAAAATCCATTGCATGCTGTAATTGAGATGCCTGCCGGTAGGCAGGGACTAACTCGTAGTAGTGATGAAGCTCTTGTAATGATAGTGGAGCGAAGGGGTTAGCTAGTATGATTTGCATTTGGCCAACTTGAAAGAGGATGAGCTTATATTTGTAGATTAAATTAGAAGAACCCCCGCAAAAATATGGGGCAGGCTGTGTGATGGGAGACTATCAAGCACGGTTCTGTAAGAGGCTTAGGGTGAAATTCTCTTTGCCTACTCGACCATAAACCGCTGTGGTGCATTTAAAATGACGCTGCGAATTACCAAACAAAGCCTTTGATGATTCGAAAAGATTATCTAAATTTGTATCCGAATGAATACACATTAGTAAATGTACTTTATTGAGAAAACAGTTGAGTTTGACAAATGGCTTAAAAAACTGAAAGATTTAAGAGCCAAAGCAAAAATACTATTCCGGATTCAAAAGCTTGAAAGCGATGAACACTTTGGAGATTGTAAGTCTGTAGGAGAAGGAATTCGAGAACTGAAAATAAGTTATGCTAAAGGATACAGAGTTTATTTTAAAGAAAAAGACGGAAAAATAATTATTCTACTTATTGGCGGAGACAAATCAACTCAACAAAAAGACATTGAAAAGGCAAAAGAAATTCTAAAAAAATTAAAAAAGTAGAGATATGGAAGCTTCAAAATTTGACATAGCAGATTATTTAGATAGTAAGGAAATGATTACAGAATATCTCAACGCTGTTTTGGAAGAAGGAGATAATTCTGACGTTATTACTGCAATTGGACATATTGCAAAAGCAATTGGAATGACTAAAATTGCGGAAGAAACTGGACTAAGTAGGCCAAGTTTATATAAAGCTTTATCTGATGGAGCAAAGCCTCAATTTGAGACAATTATGAAAGTATTAAAAGCTATTGGAGGTCAAATAAAGATAAATCCGATAGGTGGTGTTGCTTAAAATATTATAAACGATTCCTTCATTGACATACTGTTTGCTGCTTAATTTTATGGATTTGTAAAAAAGTAAAAAGGATGTGCTGTCTTTAGAGTAAATGAGTTATTTCTACTCATCTTTGGAATAATTCGTCGTTTCAGAAATTTTCAGTTCAGTAGTTTTGGTTTACGAAAAGAGTAATAAAACAAAGCTATGAATACAATTAAATCAAACTCATTTAAATTTTTTTGGATTATTATTTTTTATTGTGTTTTTATACAATTGATTTCATGCAGAAACAACGGATTAGAAACAAATAATGAATGGCCGCAGTGGCGTGGCCCAAATCGTGATGGACTCAGTCCCGAAACCAATCTTTTAAAAACATGGCATGCCGAAGGGCCCAAATTACTCTGGTCGTCCGATACTATTGGCTCCGGGTATGGTTCTGCCATTGTACAGGACAAGCTTATATATGTTCCCGGAACAAAAGATTCTTCTGAAATTATTACTGCATTTGATCTTGATGGAAAATTGATTTGGCAAATGCCGTATGGAAAAGCGCGTTTTGAAAGTTCTGGTTGCACAGATCAACCAGCTACACCAACTTTCTACAAAAATAGAATTTACGCCTTTACCGCTGCAGGCGAAATAACTTGTTTAAATTCCAATACAGGCATTGTGGACTGGACAATAAACCTTCCCGAAAAGTTTGAAGGTGCTTTTGGCAGTTCTGGCAATGTGTTTTGTGAATCGCCCCTGGTTGCCGATGATATGGTTATTCTTACTCCCTGCGCAAAAAACACTTCAGTAATTGCATTAAATAGTTCGACCGGGGAAACGGTTTGGGAGTCGGAAAGTATTGCCGATACGGGCACTTATGTATCACCTGTTCTGATTCAGCGGAAGGATAAAAAACTGATTGTTACCACTACCAAAAAATATTATTTGGCTGTTGATTTAAATACCGGCAAAATTGTTTGGAAAAAAAGGGGAACTTCCACTTATGTCCCTCTTCCTGGAAACAAACAGGTTTATTTCTCTGGTTTTAGAGATGGAGGGAAGATGTTAGATATTAGCGAAAACATGAGCAGTTTTAATTTTAAATGGAACGATAGCTTAAAAGTAAAAGTTTTTGGCGGGGCAGTAAAACTGGGTAACCGGATATACGGAACATATGATACAGGCTCAGGAATATTTTGTTTGGATTGGGAAACAGGCAAGCAACTCGCTTTTAATAAAGGAATCAGAGGGGCAAACCTGTTAGCAGCCGATGGAATGATATACAGTTACGAAGAAAACAGAGGGCGTGTAAGCCTTCTGAAACCCACAGAAAATAACATTGAAATAGTAGGTTCTTTTAAAGTGCCCTTGGGTGAAGGAGCACATTTGGCACACATGTCAATCGCCAATGGAATTTTGTTTGTCAGGCATGGAAAAGTTTTAATGGCATACGGTATTAAACAGCAATAATTGCATTAGTAACAAGTAGGCTACTGTGCCTCATAATAAAGCATAAAACATACAAATGTGAAGCAATGAAAACAAAATTACTGATTACTATATTAATACTGATTGCCGGATTTTCTTTTGGGCAAAAATTTACCGATTTTAAAGGTGATTATTTAGGGCAAAAACCACCAGGCAATATTCCTGAACTTTTTGCCCCTGGAATTATTTCCTCCGACGATCAGGAACATGCTGTGCCGGCTTTTTCACCTGACGGTAACGAAGTTTTTTGGTTATCGAACCGGCCACCAAGCCCAGCTAATAAAAACTGGTTAAGTTTTGGAAAAACAATGCAGCGGATAGGAAACCGCTGGACAAATCCCGAACCTACACCTTACAAAGGTTGTGTTTTTTCGCATGACGGCAAACGACTTTATATGGGATCGGAAAATGAAGGTTATGATCCGTGTTATGTTGAAAAATGTGATACAGGCTGGAGCCAGCCTGTTAATCTTGATCTTGTTTCACGCTATCCTGAAATAAAGTATGCCTACTTTCCAACATTTACAGAAGAAGGAACTATCTATTTTATGGGTTACGCTGAAGGGGGATGGATTAATTTAGGCATTTACAGGGCAGAGTTTATCAATGGAAAATATTTAAAACCAGAATTACTTCCTTTAAATATCAATGGTCCAAGCGACGTTCGTAACTGGATGCCCTATATTTCACGAGACGAAAGTTACCTGATATTTTGCTCAACCCGTGGCCTTCCTGAATCTGATCAGGGTGATTTGTTTATAAGTTTTCGCAATGATGAAGGAACCTGGACTGATCCGGTAAACATGGGTAAAACAATTAATACCGATCAATTGGAACGTTTTTCTACCGTTTCACCCGATGGCAAATATTTATTTTTTACACGTGATTTTACCAATATATTGGAAGATGTTTTTTGGGTAAGTACTGACATTATTGATGACATGAAAAAGGAAGTTTTTAATTCTGATAAATAAAATAATTTTAAAAATTTAAATGATGACACGCAAGGTTTTTAATTATATACTTATTCTTCTCCTGCTTATTCTTTATCCGTTTATAATTTGGGGACAGATTGATCGTGAAACATGGCAGCCTCCCCAAAAAATAATGGATTCGATTGGGATAAAACCTGGAATGAGGATCGGTGAAGCAGGTGCAGGCCGCGGTTATTTTACCTTTCCACTTGCCCATCGTGTTGGTGCCGATGGAGTTGTTTTTGCAAATGATATCTCATCCTACGGACTTAATTCAATCAGGAATCGTGCTGATAAGGAAGGACTTGGAAACATTAAAACTGTTGTGGGCGAGGTGGAGGATCCACTTTTTCCCGAAAAAAACCTCGACATGGCCGTTATGGTGTATGTACTACATGAAATCGAACGGCCAATTAAGTTTCTTAAAAATCTTCAATCATACATTAAACCAGGTGGTTTGCTTGTTATTATCGAGAGGAGAACTAACACAGGTAGAGGGCATAATCCTCCTTTTTTGACTAAACCCCAGGTACTAAAAACGGTGGGTGAAACAGACTTTAAACTTGATAGAATCGAGGATTTCCTTCCACACGATAATATATACATCTTCAAAATTGAAAAATAGCGGAAGTTTTTAAGAAATAGGAAGAATAAACTTAGAAAATTGCAAATGAATAGATTAACAAAGTTTATTACTATTATTATTTTACCAATTGTGGTTACTACTGTTAGTTTGCAGGCAGGGGAAATACACGAGGCTATTATTACTGGAGGTTTCAATAAAGTTCAGACATTCTTCAAAGCTGATCCAATATTATTGGAGTCGAAAGAAACAGGTATGGGTTATACCCCACTTCTTTGGGCATGTGATGCAAGGCAGGTGGCTATCGCAATGTTTCTTATCGACAAAGCAGCTGGCAACCATGACAATGACTATTATCGATTTTCTTCCTTAAGCCATGCCTGCAGTGGGCGGGATCAGGATTTGACTCTCATTCAACGTCTAATTGACAAAGGTGGTGATGTTGATTGGTTGGGATATAATGTCCTTACGCCTCTTCACTTGACCAGTGAACTTAGAGTAATCAAGCTACTACTTATAAATGGTGCCCATATTAATACATTCGATAATTACAAAAGCATTATTGAAACGGGAGCTTATCGCGGCACTGTAATACAGCTAGCCATTAATAATAATCAAAACGAAAAAATGGCTGGGTTGTTTATCGAAAATGGGGCAAAAATCAATATGAAAGATGTATATAGTAATGCAGAATTACACCTTGCAGCTTTGAAGGGCTATGCTGATTTAACAAAACTCCTGATTAAATACAACGCTGATATTTATGCATTAAATAAATATAATAGAAATGCACTTTATTATGGGGCAAAACATGGCTATGGTAGTGAGGCTGGTGCATTGATTGCGGGTGGAGCAAATTACACGCAGTTTTAAATAACAGAAGGAATATAATTGAACTAAGATAAATGAAATGAAAAACACACAAATTAATTATGCAAAAATAGCTTCCATTGTAGCTTTTTTTTTTATTTGTTTGAATATAAATGCACAGTGGCCGCAATTTCGGGGGCCTAACCGCGATGGGTTTAGTAATGAAATAAACCTATTAAAAACCTGGCCAACCGAAGGGCCTGAATTAGTCTGGTCTTCCGATACAATTGGGGATGGTTTTTCATCAGCTATTATTCACGACAAAATTATTTATGTTTCTGGTAGGAGGGATTCCTCTGCAATTATTACTGCTTTTGACTTAAACGGAAAACTGATATGGCAGGAAAATATTGGGATTTCAAATAATAAATTTAATTGGGGCGAAAGCAGTACACCCACCTTCTACAATGGTAAATTATATACCATTACTATCCCTGGCGATGTATGTTGTGTGGATGCTAAAACCGGAGCCCTTGAATGGAAAGTTAATCTTCCCCATAAATTTGGAGGACAAAGTAGCGATTATTTTATTGAAGATTTGTTTTGCGAATCGCCATTGGTAGTTGACGGTAAAGTTATTGTTACTCCAGGTGGAAATAATACAACAGTTGTGGCACTAAACAGAACTTCAGGTGAAACAATATGGGTATCAAAGACCATCAGTGACAGAAATTCATATGTTTCACCAGTTTTGGTTCAGAATAAAAACAAAAAACTGATTGTTACCCGAACCAAAGAAAATGTACTGGCTGTTGATTTTTACACTGGCGACATTGTGTATCAGAAAAAAGTATATACCGAAGGTTTTGTCCCTCTTCCCAATAAAAATCAGGTCTATTTCCCGCATTGTATGCTACTGGATATTGATACCAGTTTTAGCAGTTTTAATTCATTGTGGCAGGATACCCTTTCATTAAATGTTTGGGGTGGTGCAGTAAAGGTTAACGACCAGATTTTTGCAACATATGAGACAACCTCAGGTATTTTTAGTTTGGATTGGGAAACAGGAAAACAAGTGGCTTTTAATAAAGGAATCAGAGGAGCCAACCTTTTGGCTGCCGATGGCATGATTTATAGTTACGAAGATAAACGCGGACGTGTAAGCCTTCTGAAACCTACTGAGGATAGCATTAAAATTGTAGGTTTTTTTAAAGTTCCTTTAGGTGAAGGAGCCAACCTGGCACACATGTCAATTGCAAATGGACTTTTATTTGTGAGGCACGGGAAATTTTTAATGGCATACGATATAAAACAGACAGGGAGCAAATCATCGAAAAACTGAATGACAGAATTACTGAATGATGGATTGAAAAACCGGTTAGCTCTATTTAGGTAAGGTCAGCGTACGACTTACTACTTTTGACCTGTTACTAACTACTAGTTCATTATATCATCTCTAATTTTCGAAGGATAAAATCCGGTGGCGCCCAAGTGATTGATTTTTTCTCTTCACTCTGCACAATAAAAAAGAAACACAACCTGCAAACAGCACATTTACTCACAAAAATCATGAATATTAAAAGGAGTTTGTGATTTTCAATTGCGAATCTACAAGGCAACCAACAAAAATAAGTTTGTAAAAGAGTTGTTTTTTGCCCACGCACCATTAAATCAATATCGTTTCTATGAAAACATTTGTATTTTCGCCTTAAATGTTTTTACAATGGATACAACAGAGATATTAATTAAAATAAGAAAGATTGTTCGCTCTGTAGATATAGAGTCAAAAAAGGTTCAAAAAGAGTATGGGGTTACTATACCTCAGGTTTTATGTTTGAATTTTTTACGCGAATCTCCTAATTATCAAGCTACCCAAGGCGAAATTCGAGAATTCATAAACTTAAATTCAAGTACAGTTAGTGGCATTATTAATCGTTTGGAGAAAAAAGGGCTTTTGGCTCGATTACCTAAATCAGGCGATAAAAGAGTTGTTAATATTGCTTTAACTTCTGCAGGAGATAAACTGTTAAAAACCATTCCTTCACTTCTACACGAACAATTATCGGAAAAACTTCAAAAACTCGAACAATCCGAACTTAATAAAGTTGAAGAGAGTTTGGAAACGCTTGTCAGGTTATTGGATATTGGACAAGTTGAAGCATCGCCGCTTATTACTATTGATATTGATATAGAGGAGATTGACAAAGAAGAAATGATTTCAGAGTAACTCCAGTCCTAAGCAGTCAGTATTAATTCATTCTTATTAAAATGGAATAAAACAAACATTGTCACATCATTTTTGTAATTTTGTTCGCATAGAAACTAAACAAGGTTTTATGATTTACAACAATGCGCAAAAAGAGATTGCAGGGAAGATTGATGAAAAACCAAAATTATCGAATTGGAGAGACTGGAGATGGCAGATAAGGCACTCAATTAGATCGCTGGAGAAATTTGAATATTTAACAGGAATAAAATTTGAGGAAAAAGAAAAAATAGATCTGCGGAAGACCTTTGAGAAGTTTCCATTGTCTATTACGCCATATTACCTGTCTGTAATAGATAAATCAAATTTTAGGAATGATCCTGTTTTTAAGCAAGCCTTTGGTGGGATAGAAGAACTTACAACCCTAGAATCAGAACATGCTGACCCTCTATCGGAAGATAAGGATAGTCCGGTAGAAGGGATTACACATCGTTACCCGGATAGAGTATTATTTCATGTGAGTAATATTTGTTCTATGTATTGCCGTTTTTGCACACGAAAGCGAAAAGTAGGAGATATAGATTTTGTTCCCTCTAAAGATCAGTTAACGGCAGGAATAGAATACATCAGAAATACACCACAGGTAAGGGATGTACTTCTTTCCGGTGGTGATCCGCTAATGCTTCCCGATGATAAAATTGATTGGCTACTTTCCGAAATCAGCCAAATACCACATGTGGAAATAATTCGTATAGGAACGAGAATGCCTGTAGTACTTCCTTATAGAATTACAGATAATCTGGTTTCAATACTTAAAAAATATCAACCCCTTTGGATAAATACACATTTTAACCACCCCAATGAGATAACTGCTTCAGCAAAAGAATCTTTAGCTAAGCTGGCAGATGGTGGATTCCCGCTAGGTAATCAGTCGGTTCTTTTGGCTGATGTGAACGATTGTCCAAGAATCATGAAATCGTTGCTACACAAACTAGTTCAAAATAGGGTGCGTCCCTATTATTTGTACCAGTGTGATTTATCTGAAGGATTGTCTCATTTCAGAACACCCGTAGGAAAAGGAATTGAGATAATGGAAAGCCTTATTGGCCACACCAGTGGTTTTGCCCGTCCAACCTATGTTATCGATGCACCCGGCGGTGGAGGTAAAATACCCGTTATGCCGAATTATATCATTTCATGGTCAACAAATAAAGTTGTATTGCGAAATTACGAAGGGATTATCACAACATACAAAGAACCAGATAGCTATGAACCTAAAATGTGTGACCGCGATTGTGATAATTGCAACATGGATTTGAACCTGAATGATATTGATGAATCAGAGGCTATAGGAATCGAAAAGCTTCTATCTGATTCTTGCGATACCATCTCATTAATACCCGAGGATAATGAAAGGCTTCAGAGGAGGGACGATAATGCATGATGTCGTAGAAGTTATTGGGAAAGGTTCGATAATACAACATGGAAAGCTTAATGACCGAATTTACCTAATGAAACTGGATGAGCGGGATGTAGGTGATATTCTCAATAAACTTTCAACCCTTGCCAATAAAAAAAAATACTCAAAATTATTTTGTAAGGTTTCAAAAGATATTGCGCCTCTGTTTTTTAGCGATGGTTATGTGTTAGAGGCATACATCCCTAAGTTTTATAAAAATAAGGAAGATGTATTTTTCGTGTCTAAGTTTTTAACTACAGATAGGTTATTAAATGTAGAGGGGAAACAGCTTACCGATTTAAGCAAGCTTTTATTAAACAAGCCCAAAATTAAGAAAATACCTACATCTGGCTATATAATTAGAAGGCTTATTGATTCAGATGTTGAAAGCATTACTACAATATACAGTGAAGTTTTTGAAAGCTACCCCTTTCCCATATATGAACAAAAGTATATAAGGAAAACGATGAATGACAATATTCAATATTTTGGGGCAGAAAAAGATGGGGTGCTTGTTGCTTTAGCTTCATCTGAAATGGATTTTAAGGGAGAAAATGCTGAAATGACCGATTTTTGCCACCCTCCCTGCTCATGCAGGAAACAGCATTGCAACAATACTTTTAAATGCCATGGAAATTGAAATGAAAAATCAAGGAATGAAAACCCTTTATACAATTGCAAGGTTAAATTCTATTGCAATGAATCTTACATTTTTACGTTCAAACTATAAATATTCAGGAACTCTCATTAAAAACACCAATATTTCGGGTCAAATTGAAAGCATGAATGTTTATTATAAACAAATATAATATGTCAGCAAACTTGTGTCAATATATCAAAACATGTCAAATATATCTTGGAAAAAAAGAAACAAATGGTGCTCCTTTAGCTCTCTACAAAAATGTTTTTTGCAATAGAGGTATTAAAGGGTGGAAAAACTGCAACCAGTATTTAGAAAATCAAATAAATGCTTAAATGTATGACAGAAGATTATAAAAAAATAGAAATAAAAGATATTATTCCAGAAGAACAAGAAGTTCTTTTATTGTTAGAAAAAATGGACAGTTGTTTATATGGAAATATCTTTAAAGAGTTAAAAATAGCACAAACAAAAGGTGCTGAGATTATCCGATCTCTTAAAAATAAAGGGTACATAAAAAATGTGGGCAGGTCATCGTTCTACGAAATTAATGTTAGTTTGAAATAAGTGAAACTAACTATTTATGAATGATATTATTCGTTCGGTAATTCTTCTTTTGGTACTACTAAATCCGTTTTTAATAATTGTTTACCTTATCGATATTGTAAAGAAAAAAACGGCTAAAGAGTTTTCTCGAATACTTATACGCGCTGGCATTATTAGTTTTACTGTTTTCTCACTATTTGCAATATTGGGAGATGCTATTTTTAGTAATGTTTTTAATGCAAGTTTTGCGTCCTTCCAAATATTTGGCGGAATTGTTTTTCTGCTAACAGGTATTCAATTTGTTTTTAAAGGTAGTGCTAGTATTGAAGCCTTAAGGGGAGAATCAAAACACATTGCCGGCGCAATTGCAATGCCAATTTTTATTGGCCCCGGGACCATAAGCTATAGTGTTATTATTGGTGAACGATTGGATAAGGCTAATGCCCTTTTAGCAATTGCTATAACAGTTATAATTTGTGTTTCAATCATCATGTTATTAAAATATCTGCACGATAGAATACATGGTAAAAAAGAAGAATTGATTGAGCAGTATATCGATATTGCGGGTAGGGTAATAGCATTACTTCTTGGTACAGTATCCATTGAGCTTATTATGTCAGGAGTAATTTATTGGATAAATCATAAATTTTAATGTAATGCACATTGTTGACATATTAATATTTACCGTTTATTTTTTATCCATGCTTGGGGTAGGTTTTTACTTCATGCGAAAGAATAATTCCACCGATGATTATTATGTAGGAGGTAGAAAATTAAACAGCCTGCATATTGGTTTGTCGGTGGTAGCTACCGATGTTGGTGGTGGCTTCTCTATAGGTTTGGGTGGATTAGGTTTTACAATGGGATTGTCGGGCAGTTGGTTGCTTTTTACAGGTTTACTTGGAGCCTGGTTAAGTGGCGTTCTCCTTATTCCTAAAGTAGCTGATTTAGCTCGAAAAAAAGGATTCCTTTCTTTTCCGCAATATCTCGACTATGTTTTCGATAAACGAGTAGCTCTATTTGCCGGGCTGATTTCTGCAATTGGATATATTGGTTTTACAAGTTCGCAACTACTCGCAGGGGCTAAGTTGGCATCGTCAACCTTTGCCACCTTATCCTTAAATCAAGCTTTATTGATAATGGGGGTTGTTGCAGTTGCTTATACGGTAATAGGTGGACTAAAAGCAGTAATTTACACTGATACCGTACAATGGATTGTGTTAATGGTAGGCCTTGTTTTTGTAGGGCTTCCATTTGCTTATATTGAAATTGGGGGAATTGAAGCAATAAAATCAACATTAGAACCATCGTTTTTAAGCCTGACGGCAGTTTCATGGCAACAAATTGTTAACTGGATGTTTACCATTATTCCAATATGGTTTATTGGAATGACCTTGTATCAAAGAATATATGCAGCCAAAGACACAAAAACAGCACAGAGAGGTTGGTTCATTGCAGGTTTGTTTGAGTATCCGTTGATGGCCTTTATTGGTGTAATTTTAGGCATGTTCGCCCGGGTGGCCTTGGATAACGGTCAATTAATAGGTTACGATATTTCAAACATGGATGCTGAAATGGGTTTACCTGTTCTTCTTCGAACAGTACTTCCTGTTGGCTTTTTAGGCATTGTACTTTCTGCTTATTTCTCAGCAATAATGTCAACAGCTGATAGTTGCTTAATGGCAGCTTCGGGAAATATATTAACCGATGTTTTAAAGAAGCATAATTCAAAAAACGGACTTCGGTATTCACAATTACTGACATTAGTTATTGGTATTCTGGCATTGCTGATTGCTCTAAAAATGACAAGTGTTTTAGAATTAATGTTGCATTCGTACTCATTTATGGTATCGGGTATGTTTATACCGGTTTTAGCTGCTTTGTTTTCAAAGAAACCAAATTCACTTGCGGCATTATTGTCAATGATTACCGGCGGTGTTACTACGTTAACTTTAATTATTGTAGGATTTAATCTTCCTTTAGGTTTAGATGCCAGTATTTTTGGGATAGGAGCAGCTTTAATTATGTACATAACCGTAAACTTTTTTTATTCGAAATAGGATCTCCAATTATATGTACTCATTGACCCAATATAGAAATACCCATTTTAGGTGGTATTTTTGTATCTTGCTCTTGTCGACACCAGCTATTTTACGACAAAACTACGCACAATGACGGAACTTGAAAAATACATACAAACCTACTTCGGAGTCAATAATGATGACCTAACAAAAATTAGTTCGTTTTTTAAACCAACAACAGTAAAAAAGGGCGACTATTTTCTTAAAACCGGCAGGCAATCAAATCGACTTGGTTTTGTTCAGGCAGGGATAATCAGAGAGTTCGTTTTTATTGACCATAAAGAAATAACCAAATGGATTTCGACAAAAGGGTATTTTGTGGTGGACCTTGCAAGTTTTATTTTTCAACTACCTGCCCGTTGGAATATTCAGGCTTTAACCGATTGTGAACTTTATATTATCGATAAAAATGACTATCAAAAAATTGGACAGGTAGTTCCCCGCTGGACGGAATTAGAGAAATTATTTATAGCAAAATGTTTTACAGTCCTCGAAGACAGGATTATCTCTCATCTTTCAAAAACAGCAGAAGAAAGGTATAATCAACTATTTACTTTTAATAAAGAATTGTTTAGTCAGGTACCACTGCAGTACCTGGCTTCAATGCTTGGTATAACACCTGAAACCTTAAGCAGAATAAGAAAAAAAGCGGTTAACCAAACTTCTTGATATTTGTCAAGAGCAATACTTGATTTTGTGCTAACCTTTGTATTGTACAATTAAAACAAACGTTAATGTTCGCAAAATCAATTTTATTATCCGCAAATAGCTTAACAGCTTCGACAGGTTTATTTGCTCAAAACGATTCAATCATGAAAAGTATTAATAACAACGCTCCCGTAAAATGTAACAAAACAATAACAATTTCTGCAAGTAGTGAAAGAGTATGGGCAGCTATGGCCAACATCAACAATTGGATTTACTGGCAAACAGATATTAGTAAATCCAAATTGAATGGAGAATTAAAACCAAACTCAACATTCGACTGGAAATCTGGTGGAGTAAAAATACATTCAACGCTGCATACAGTTGAACCTCTAAAACAAATTGGATGGACAGGAAAAACTTTTAGAATGTACGCTATCCATAACTGGACAATAAGCGAAAAAAATGGAAAAACAGAAGTAAACGTTGAAGAAAGTTTGGAAGGTTTTTTTGCAAAACTCTTGAAAAAAACATTCAATAAAAGTTTAGAAAATGGCATGCAAAACTGGCTTGGCTTATTAAAACAAGAATGTGAAAAATAACCGGACAAAAACACGGCTGGTGACAAATAGGAGTAAGGGTGGCAGGCATTTACAAATCTGAATGTTTAAATGTTCAATTGCTCTAAAAAGATGCTCAGTGTCCAATGCCTAGTGCCTGATGGCCAATCCTCCATAAATCACTCCATACGATTTTATTTGTTACTTCTGTTTATTATCCTTAATTTTAATACCTGTTGAAACCCGGCTATACAACTGTTAGGTTAAGTAAATGATCAATGAAATAATCCCCCGGATTTTTTTAAGTAAATACCATTAAGTGTTTTAAAAATATATAATTATCCATCTGTAATATAGTAAAATGTACTGCAGGTGTTACTGGCGTTTGGAGAAGGATATGTGGTATGTTTACAGGCTAATAATATTACGCGATTAAAACGAAATATAATTATTAAGGTAATCAAATATTAGTATTACAAACAACCAAAAAAGAACCATCAACCATGTACCAATAACATATAAAAATCACATATTTTTTTAGCCATTAAAATGAAAAGCATAGACATACTTTTTGTAATTTTTATACTATTTACAATATCATGTAAGAGGGAGGTATTACCTTCTATGAATATTATAACAGAAGGAGAAATAGGATGGTCGGTTAAAGAGCCATGCACCATTGAATATTCTGATACTGAGAATAGAAGTGAACTTTTGGGCAGAATTAAATTTAGGGGTGGTATGTCGAGTAAATATTATAAACACTCTTTCTCGCTCGAATTAGAAAACAAATATTCATTTGTTAACCTCCCGATTGATGATGATTGGATTTTAAATGCAAATTATATTGATAAGACTTTTATGAGGCATAAAATTAGCTATGACCTATTTTGTGAAATGAATACAAAAAATGTTGCAGCTAAAAGCTCTTATATAAATATTAGTATAAACAACATTTATGAAGGTTTGTATGTAATTATGGAAGAAATAAATGGTTCAATGGTAGGTTTAAATAAGAGCGATACCATGGCAATGGTATTTAAAGACCCACCTGTTTTTATAAAGCAAAAACTCAGTTTTGTTCAGGACTCATTTAACTATTATCAGCAGAAATATCCAAAGATTTATGAATCAGATAAAACTCCATACATTGAAAAGTTTAAGAACTTTCTGTTTAATTCAAATGATAGTGAATTTGCTAGAGACATTTTTAATTGGGTGGATATTGAAAATGTAATTGACTGGCACATCATCTTATTGTTCTCTAATAATTCAGATGGAATATTGAAGAATTTTTTTTTGTATAAATTAGATAAGGATACACCTTTTCGATTTGCAATTTGGGATTACGACCACTCATTTGGCAGAGATGGAGATAATGAGTACAATTTAATGGAGAGAGAACTTGATTGCAACAAAGCAATTTTATTGGAAAGGCTGTCGAAAATTCCAGAGATTGAATATTTGCGCAAATTAAAAAATCGCTGGTTTGAACTTCGCGAATTAAATATTATATCAATCAAAAATTTTGAGGCACATATAATCCAAAATGATAAAATAATAAACAAAGAAGTTGGGAAAAACTTTAGTAAATGGCCACTTGATAGCAAATGGTATTTTGATAACAATGGCTACAGGCAAGAGCTTGATTTGATGCGTGAGTTTGTGAAACTTAGGATTAGCTACCTTGATGAATATTTTAATACTTTATTAAAGTAATAGATGAGGAATTGATATGCTGAATCAATATTGTAATTTGTGCTGAAATTAAATAGGAATAAAAAAGTAATGATTAACGAAAAAGCGCTAGGCAGTTTAAGTTTTATATACTGGAAATTGATGTAAAGAATAATCCTTTTTACGATGGTATTTTCGGTATTATTTATCAATGCAGTTAAAGCCAAATTTGAAAAATACAATCTATTGATTAGAAATAGTTAAAAATAATTTTAAAATTGTTTTTTATTGATAGCAAGAATTTTTTTAAACAGAATATTTTTGTCATACAAACAATTAATTATTTCTGAATATGGTTATGGCAAATACCATAAAACTACCTGAACCTCAAAAAAGCCTTACTTTTCCTTTAATGAAGGCAATTGAAAAACGTCGTACAAAAAGGAAATGGAAGGATGTAAATCTATCGCTACAGGAGATCTCTGATATTTTATGGGTTGCCTGTGGCATTACTTACCCTGAAACAAAAAGAAGCAAAAGCAGGAGGACAGCGCCATCGGCATGTAATTCGCAGGAGATAAAAGTATATATAGCTATGTATAATGGACTTTTCTGTTACGATGAAAATAATCATCAGCTTATTAAAGTTCTTTCGGAAGATATAAGAAAGGATATTGGTACTCAAAAAATGATGCACTCTGCACCGGTTGGACTTATTTATGTTTCTGATTATTCCAGAATGAAGGCATTTCTTTTTAAAGACGATAATCGAAAATGGTTTGTTTCAACAACCGATACCGGTTTTATCAGCCAGAATATTTATCTGTATTGCGCAGCAGCCAACTTAAGTACCGCAGTTCTTAGTTTAGTTGATAGGGACAAACTTCATAAGATAATGGGTTTGAATGAAAATGAAAAAATAGTATATACTCAAGTAGTAGGAAAATCATTTGATGATTAATGATTGATTCTAAAACCGGTCAACTCTATTCAGGGAAGGCCAGTTTGTTTGAAATTGCTAGTGACTAATAGCGAATGTTTTTGACCAGTTATTCCTGACTTCTGACGCTATCAAAAAAAGACAAGATTCAAAGATATAATTCACAGATATTGAGAATGTTGTGATTTTGTATATATGAAAATACCGCACTAACGCGTACTTTTGTGGTATGTATTCGGTACGAAAAGTAAAAACCAGGTCAGGCTCAATTGCCTTGCAAGTGGTGCAATATGTTGCTCACCGTTCCATTATTATCAAACATATAGGTAGTGGAAAGGACGATATAGAAGTTCAAGCTTTACGTAAAAAGGCCTTTGAGTGGATTGAAGGGCATTCCGGGCAATTATCCTTATTCCCGGACCAGAAACAAAAGATATTATTGGTCGATAGGGCTGATTGCATAGGAGTAACACACCATTTTGCTTTTCGTTTTTTCATGAGCTGCCTTGATGAATGTGAGTTGTCCCATTTGCCCCGGTTATTACTTGATTTTGCTATTATCAGGTTAATTGAACCAGCTTCGAAACTGCGGTCGATAGAACTATTACAACACTATTTTGGGATACAGTACTCACAACGCATTTATCGCAATATCCCTAAATTAACAAACTATAAGGCCGACATTGAGCATTGCGCCTATAATGTTGCCCAAAAGAAATTTAAGGAGCCCTTCTATTTTGTTCTGTACGATGTAACCACTCTTTATTTTGAATCCTTTAAAGCCGATGATTTTAGAATACAGGGGTTCTCAAAAGACAATAAATCACAACAGCCTCAAATAGTAATCGGGCTTTTGGTAACTCAATCGGGTTTTCCTTTGTCGTACGAGGTTTTTGCCGGAAACACCTTTGAAGGAAAAACCATGCTGCCGATAGTTGAACGGTTTATTGCAGGACACCCCCAGGTTAAACCTATTATTGTGGCAGATGCAGCCATGCTCGATGAACAGAGGCTTTCTGAACTCAGGGAAAAGGAAATATCATACATTGTCGGTGCACGGTTGGCCAATGCGAACCTTGATTTAGTAAAACGTATTCACAATACACTGGATGGGAACCATGGCACAAAGGCCCGTTTCTCTTCGATACATGGTGATTTGGTTTGTGATTTTTCAACCAAACGGTATAAGAAGGAGTTGTATGATTTTAACAAGCTTGTTCAAAAAGCTGAAGAATTGGTAGCCAAACAATCCCTGAAAGTCAGGGCCAAGTTTATCAGAAAGGTCTCCAAAGAGAAAATAGAACTGAATACCGCATTAATTGAAAAAAGAAGGTTATTGCTGGGAATAAAGGGATATTGTACCGACTTATCTGAGCAACAATTATCTAACGAGCTAGTAATATCACGCTATCACCAACTATGGCATGTAGAACAATCATTCCGAATGAGCAAGTTTGACTTACAGGCACGGCCTATTTATCATCAAAAGCATGATGCAATTAGGGCCCATATATTGATTTGTTTTGTTGCATTGATAGTAGAAAAATACCTGGACTTAACAACCAAGCTATCGCTTAGGGAAATACGCTTTCTTGTAATGAACATTACTGAAACCCATATACAAGACCGCGTAACAAAGGAAACATTTATCTTCAGGTCACCTACCAAAGAAATTTTGGAAACCCCATTAGCAAAGTTGATATCAAAATGGAAATTGCTACCGCACTAATCGTCAGAAGTCAGGAAATTGCTAGTGACTAATAGCGAATGTTTTTGACCAGTTATTGAATAGGTTTTGAATGTATATTGGTTCTTGGTTCCAGTTGAAAATATATATTATTGAAAAAAATATTTTCGAATACAGGACTTTTAAAAACCAAAAACAAGTAACCATGAAAAAACTATTTTTTATTATTGTTGCAATTAGTGTATTACAGGCTTGTACCACCCAATCCACCTCTGAATATTTTGGACAAACTCCTCCTGGAGATGTCCCCGAAATTTTTGCGCCTGGCATTATTTCTTTACCAGATAGGAATGAAGCAATGATTACTTTTTCGCCCAATGGCAAAGAATGCTATTTTACCATTAGTGACAAACCCTGGAACGGTGTAGAGATTTTGGAATCTGTTTTTTTGGATACAAGTTGGGCTACCCCCACAAAAGCTTCTTTTATACCCAGCATGGGTATGTGTCCCAGTATTTCTGCCGATGGATCAAAATTCTTTTTTATAGGTCCGTATAAGGGGGGTGTTGGAGTAAATCAATCTACACGCACTGCCAAAGGCGGATGGTCGGCACCCGTTGAAATGGATAGCCTTATTAATTCCGGGTCAAGCGAGTATAGTTGCCACCCTTCGAGCCTGGGTAGCATGTTTGTTTGTTCGTGGCGTGCTGGTGGAGTTGGAGGTTGTGATGGTTGGCGAATCCCGAGCAAAAATGGGCAGTATCAGGAAGCACAAAATATGGGTGCTTTAAATTCAAAAGTTGGCGACTGTTTGTGGGCTCCCGGGCCCAATGAGGAATTCCTGATTTTCCAATCTCGGCGTCCTGCAACCGGCAACCAGGGTGGTTTTTTTGAAACCGACCTTTTTATAACCTTTGCCATGCCCGATGGAGAATGGTCGGCTCCTCAAAACTTGGGCCCCGAAATCAATAGTTCGGCAACCGATGGATTTGCCTGGGTATCGCACGATGGTAAATACCTGTTCTTTTCGAGCGACCGCAGCGGGAATTATGAAATTTATTGGGTAAGCCTTGATTCGGTTTTAAAAAATACTCCCCGAATCTCTCTGGTTGAAGCCCTTAAAAATAAGGATGACTTCTCCTTTTATCAACAGTTTGATAGTAAAACGGTAATTAATTTTGATGTGAAAAAACCGGGGAATATTAAATTGATAATTTACAATCTTGACCGTGAAGAATTGGAAACGATATTTGATGAATACAGGCCAGCAGGCGAAAATCAATTTGTTTGGGAAGGTGAAGGTTATTCCAAAGAAGAATATTTATGTAAATTACAGGTGAGTGACCCCGATTCAAAACAACCGTTTTTGGAATCAACAATTCAGGTATTGTTGCGATAATTAAAGTCCGGTTAAAATGTGCGCCTGAATAAGATTGCGCTTGAATGTTTGAATGACCAATGACAATTGACTGAACATTTTGAACTGTCTCTGCTTATTTCAGGAATAAATCGTCGTATTAATAAACAATTGGTTAGGTAGTTTTAGGTGAAATTATAAACATCTTTCAAAGCTATGGAAACAATTAAATTATCTCAACTCATTATTATTTGTTTTGCCCTTTCTTTTTTAACAGCAAGCTGTATAAATGAACAAACATCGAAGGAATGGTCGCAGTGGCGCGGTCCCAATCGTGATGGAGTTAGTCACGAAAAAAACCTGCTTAAAAAGTGGCCTGAAAATGGCCCTGAATTAGTCTGGTTAGTTGATAGTATTGGCGATGGTTTTTCATCAGCTGCTATTAAGGGCCAAATGGTTTATGCCACCGGGAAACGTGATTCATTTGAAATTATTACCGCCATGGATTTGGATGGGGAAATTATCTGGCAAAAAGAATACGGCAGGGCTTCCCGTTCGAAAGATTGGCCTCAAAGTCGGTGTACTCCTACAATATTTAAGGATGAAGTTTATGTTGTTACTGTATTTGGTGATATCACATGCTTCGATCGTGAAAACGGGGAAGTTATTTGGGAAATTCCTGCTTCAGAAAAATTTAATGGAATTGGAACTGATGGGTTTACTGAATCACCTTTGGTTTTCGACGATAAAATGATTATTACTCCATGTGGCAAAAATACAACAATGGTTGCCTTAAACAGGTTAACAGGTGAAACAATTTGGAAATCGGAAAGTATTCAGGATACAGCCTATTTTACATCACCGGTATTACTTGAGGGGAATACTAAAAAAGTTGTATTTACATCTACTTTGCATTATGATATTTTGGTAGATTATAATACCGGTGAGATCATTAAAAAAGATGCCCATATTTCAGGCATAATACCTCAGGTGTTTAACAATCAGGTTTATTTTACTGGGCATTATCAAAAAAGTGGTTCATTGTGTAGTTATAACGAAACATTGACTGAACGCTCAGTGATATGGCAAGATTCAGTTATTGCCTATCCAATTGGCGGTGCAGTAGTTTTTCAGGGCAAGCTTATTGTACCGGGATTCGCCAAAGGGATTTATTGTATTGATGCCCAAACCGGGACTACGTTGTCGTATTATGATAATATGAATTGCTGTAATTTAATGGTTGCCGATGATTTGTTGTACAGTTACGAAGATAAAATGGGTAGGGTTGGTTTATTTACATTAAATGAAAATAGCCTTGAACTAGTAAGCTCATTCAAAATCAGGCAGGGAAGTGGCCCTCAAATTGCTCACATGTCTTTATCAAATGGTTTATTATTTGTGAGGCGTGGTGAAGTACTGATGGCCTATGACATCAAACAAAAAGAAATTAACACATAGTTTCAATTTTCAGGGATTGGTTTCTTGTTAAGTTTATGATTTGGATTCCATCTGTAATTTAAGATGGAATCCGTTGTTTTAATAAATTATTATTTCGACAGGTACTTCAAAGCCATTTTATCGTATATTTTTATCTCTTCAGTAGTATTTCCCTGACGGTCGAGTACACGGCTCCAGGTGTTGAGTGGCTCCCAAATACAGGTACCATTTCCACGGTTATCGGGTAAGTTAAAAACAATGTCGTGGATTTCGCGTTTAAAAGCACTGTATTCAACCACATTTACATCTTTATGGTAACGGTCAATCATGTCGTTAAGGTTGGCATCAAGGTCATCCAATGTACCATGCCAGCGTGGGTAATAGGAGAGTCCGATGATGTCGAATTCTACACCACGGGCAATCATATTATCGAACCAGAAAATACATTCCTCGTTTTGCCCGCCAAGTGCAATGTGCATCATCACAGTAATTGCCGGGTCAACTTCCCGCACAGCTTCGGTTCCTGCTTTGAGCAGTGTTGCCAAATTATCCAAATTGCCGATATGCCCTTCGGGCCAAACAATACCATGGTTTATTTCATTTCCTATCTGAACCATATCAGGCAAAGTACCTTGTTTTTTTAATTTGAGTAAAACCGATTTGGAATAATCTTTTAATGTTGATGTCAGTTCATCCATACTCAAATTCTCCCATGCTTTTGGTTTGGTTTGTTTTTGTGGGTCGGCCCAATAGTCGCTATAATGGAAATCGAGCAATAACTTCATGCCTGCATCTTTTACCCGCTTTGCCATCTTTAGGGTACTATCCAATCCACAAAATCCTAGTTTGGGCGAGTACCCTTTATTATTTTCGGGATTCACAAAAATACGAAGCCGGATATAATTTATTCCGTGTTTTTTTAGCAATGCTATGGCATCCATTTCCACACCTTCATCATAAAACTTCATACCACGTGCTTCCAGTTGTGGCAGGAATGAAATATCGGCACCAATCATTTTGTCAGCAATATTTTCCGAAGGTATTAATTGATTTGCCCCTGGTGTCATTAATTCCACATCACCCGTGATGGTATGAATTTCGTGCGAAGCAGGCCAAATACTGTCGGCTTTTACTTCCACCTTCATTTTGTCGGGTGTAGTTCCTGCTTTTAAGATCAATGTTTTTAAGCCGTTTTTTAAAGCCGATTTCCAAACGGTCAGTGTATCGGTTTCAGAAACTAATTCAGGAGCAGAACCATCTGTTTCAACAAGGGTAGCATCGCCTATTACCGAAACTTCAATGGGGAAATTGGCATCCATCAATTCCATCCCGGTGCTGTCGGTCACACTAAAACGTACTGCCGTTTCATCGGTTCCGTTGGCTACCATGGTGGTTTTGTAGCCGGTAAGTACCATGGTTTGTGGCACTCCTGTTGCTTTTTGATAGAGAGAAGTAAGATCGGTTTTTGTTACTTTGGGGGATTCAGTTGTACATCCAATAAAAAGGATAATTACTAAAATGGATAAAATTTTGTTTAAAATCATCTTTTTATTTTTAAAGTTACGGATTTAACAGATGATTAAAAATTTTTAGATTACCCTAAATCCACACCACTGTAAAGGCCTAATTTTTAGATATAATCAATGTCTTTTATAAGATTTATGCAAATATTTCTGAACTTTGAAATATAATTTTTATTTAAAAAATTGTATTTTTTTGTCTGTAACAAAAGTTATATCTAATTTAAACAGCCCTTTACGGTAAAATAAGCTGATACTTTATGGAATTAGAAATATTAAAAGATATAGTTATAATTTTTGCTTTATCCACTTTGGTGAACCTGGTATTTACCCGAATAAAAGTTCCTACTGTTATTGGTTATTTATTAACCGGTATTATTGCCGGTCCACATTTATTATCACTGATAAACGGGAAACACGAAATTGAGCTGATGGCTGAGATTGGTGTCATCCTGTTACTTTTTACTATTGGAATGGAGTTTTCATTAAAACATTTGTTTCATATCAGGCGCATTGTATTTTTGGGTGGATTATTACAGGTTTCATTTACTGCCGGGGTATTTTATATTGCTTCATATTTTTACGGAATGAGCTGGCAAAGCGGATTGTTTATTGGCTTTTTGGCAGCATTAAGTAGTTCTGCGTTGGTTTTAAAAATTCTGCAGGAGCGGTCAGAATTGACTTCAAACTATGGGCGTACTGTATTGGGGATATTAATTTTTCAGGATTTATTATTGGTGCCCATGCTTCTGTTTGCCAATTTAATGGGTGGTGATTCGGCTGATATACAGGGAGAAATGATAAAATTATTTTTTAAAGCCATTTTAATTATTGGGATGGTTTACGTAGGAAATAAATGGTTATTACCCAAATTACTCCACCTCATTGCCATGACTAAAAATCAGGAATTATTTATGATGAGTATTTTGTTAATTTGCATGGCTATAGCCTTATTAACATCATCCTTGGGTATGTCATTGGCGTTTGGTGCATTTTTGGCGGGCCTAATGATTTCTGAGTCGGAATACAGCCACAATGTGTTTGGAAACCTGGTACTGTTTAAAGATACATTCACCAGTTTTTTCTTTGTGTCAATAGGCATGTTATTAAATATTTCGTTTGTAATTGATAACTATCAATTGGTGCTTTTTAGTGTTTTGATGGTGATTATCCTTAAATCCATAATAGCTGGAGGAACCGGATTTGTTTTGGGACATACATTCAGGGGAACAATTATTGTTGGGTTAGCATTAGGCCAGGTAGGGGAATTTTCGTTTATTCTTGCTAAAATTGGACATAGTAATGCGGTGTTGTCTGATTATTATTACCAGTTATTCCTTGCTGTTGCTGTGATTACAATGGCTATGGCTCCTTTCTTAATTAATTTGTCAGGGCCTATCGCTACTACCTTATTAAAATTACCACTGCCAAAATTTCTGGTTAATGGTATTTTTCCATTAAAAGAGATGGTTATTCCTGATTTTAAAAACCATTTGGTAATTATAGGCAAAGATGCCAGTGCCCTTAAATTATCGAAAATGGCGAAACTTAATAATATTCATCATATTTCTATTGTTTTTGACCCGGGGACAGCACGCGAAAAAATAAATATGGGCGATAATGTTGTTTATGGCGATGCAATAAATGTTCCTATTTTAATAAAAGCACATGTCGATACGGCCGATATAATTGTGGTTTCGGTAGGTGATGTAATTTCATCGATGGCGATTATTGACCGGGTAAGGCACCTAAATAAAGTGGCACATATTCTGGTGCGTACCAAAAGTATTGAGAACATGGAAGACCTATACAGGGTTGGTGCCGACCAGGTATTTCCGGAAAAATTGGAAATAGCCATCGATCTATTAAACAGGGTATTGGTAAAAAGGCTATATCCGCAAAAAGAAGTGAATCGAATGCTCACTCATATTCGTAACACAAATTTGGGAGATTTTAGCCATAAAGACATGGTAAATATTCCATCGGCTTTAGATGAACTCTCAAATATTAATATTTCTACTTTAACCATCGAAAAACTTTCGGAGGTGGAAGGAAAGTCCCTTTCAGAGATACATTTGCGCAAACACACTGGTAGTACTCTTCTGGCTATAAAAAGAGGAAGCCAGATTATTGAACATCCTGGCCCTGAAACAGTTTTTAACATTGGAGATATTGTTTATGTTCTGGGGAATCCTGAGCAAGCAAACCTGGCTGCCGAATTGTTTAGTAAGAAAATTTAAGCTTTTAATTGATTATTTCACGATCCACCATATTGTATTTATCGCCACTCCTCAAAAAATAAAACTGGTTGTTTTTTGGTGGTAGGTGTTTTAAATCGCTGCCTTCGCGCGACCAGAAACTGTTATCATAAACAAGCACATAACTTTTACCAATAACTTTAAATGAATCGCCCTTTACAACAATGGCGGTACTTTCGTCAATTCCAATTCCAAGTAGTTCAGGGCGGTTTTTAAGTATGTCGAACATATCAAATTGCCGGTTGCGTGCCAACACATGCTGGTCGATGGCTATATTGGTTATAAAGCCCAATCCTTCTTCGTGGTCGCCCATCATTATCTGGTTATTTTTTGTATCACCACGTGCAAGGTACGACCCCTGGATAGTGGCTCCTGCCGATGTGCCGGCTATTATTCCACCCCGGTCGAGTAACTTAAACATCTCCTTGTGGGCTTTGGTATTCAGGAATCCATCGGCAATACGCCATTGCCTTCCTCCGGTAAAATACAGGCCGGTAGCAGTTTTTAATGGGGCAATAAAGTTTTCATCGTTGGCAAGAGCTGAATTGCGGGTATGCAATACAGTAATATTTTTAAAACCATATCCTTCAAAACGCCTTTTTAGTTGATTAAACAAAGGGTCATTTTCTAAGGACCCATCATCGCTGGCGGTGGGAATGACAACAATATTAGCATCTTCACCGCCCGCCTCTCTTTTGAATGCCTCAATTATATTTTTATCAATCCGCCCGCCTCCAATAATAAGTAATGTGCCATTCGGATAACCGGCCGTTTGCGTATTTTTTGCCGGTTGTGAATAAGTGCAAAAAGTGAAAATTATAAAAACGGGTAATAAGAATAGTTTCTGTATGATTGTCATTTAAGCAAGTATTTTGAGTGAATGAAATTTATGATAGTGACCCTGCAAATTACAACAATGAGATGGAGTTTACAATTAATATGAAATGGAATTTATATGATTAAAATAGTCATTTTTTACAATGTAATAATTATTTGCCTGAATCTATAAGTTGATCTGCCCACTATTTATGTTTTTTATTAAACAAATAAGTTATATATAGTCAAAATTATTGTTTTATTAAAAATAAAACACTTAATTGTATTTATTTATTGTCCATAAAGATTCGGAGATATTTGATGTAACATATTTTCTATTGGTCAACAAACGGAAGTAGTATGGGAAAAGCCTTAAAAATTAAATTTTATAAAGAAACAGAAGAGGCAGGAAAGGAAAGGGAGAAGAAATACCGGAGATTTTTATTTAAAAGAACCGGTATATTTTTTTTACTTATTTCAATTATTTTATTTGTAACATATCAAATTGTATATGTCGATTTTTTTAATCTGATGAATAAAAATCCTTTAAATTATTCTGAAAATGTTAAAGCTCCTGAGTTAATTCTTAATGATTCAGCCATTAGTAGAGAAAAGCAACTGCCTAATGACCTTATTTTAAATAACTCGATTGATAAGGTTGAATTAAGCGAGGACCGGTTTTTGAGTAAAAAGTATATTCTAAATGATTCTTTTTCGGGATATTACGGAATTAATGTTACTGAATGGCAACAGACTATTAACTGGGACATGTTATACAATAATAATGAATCGTTTCCGATCAAGTTTGTTTTAATTAAAGCTACTCAGGGAGCAAATTCTATCGACAAGCAATTTGAAACTAATTGGGAAAAAGCACAAAATCCTATTGTTAATATTGGGGCATATCATGTGTTTATTTTAGGTGATGACCCTCAACAACAAGCCGAGAATTTTATAAATAATGTAAAATTGAGTAAAGGTGATATACTACCAATAGTTGAATTAGGAGTGAATTATTCACGATTTGAGAACATGGAAATAAGTAAAACAGAATTAATTAACCGGTTATCAGTTTTTTTAATACAGCTCGAAGAAGAATATGGTGCTAAGCCTATTTTGTATACATGCTACCAATTTTATGATGATTATTTTTTGGAAGAATTGATTGGATATAAATACATGTTTGCCCATTATTTTTCAACTCCTCTGAATGGGATGTTAACACGAGGAATAACCAAACCTCAGTTGGCACCCTTTGTTTTTATTTGGCAGTACAGTTACAGCGGAGATGTAAATGGAATTACTGCCACAACACGTATGAATTTTGTTCCCAAAGAAAAAATGGATGCGATACTCTTGACAGAATAGATAGAGTGGGCATTTATCGTGTTTAAGTTATTTGCCTTTTTAAAACTGATTCATACCCTTCAACCAGGAGTTTTAAACCTTCGGTTGTTTCAATAGGCGACATTGTTATTTCCAATCGGCCATAAGTTGTTTCGGGTTTCTTTTTAAACACGCCGTTATTTTTTCGGTTTGTGAAGTGAAGTTGAATCTCATCATCAACCACCTCAATTTCAAAATCAGCTTTTAACACTGCTTTTTCAATTTGCGACATTTGTAAAGGCACTAAAGTAATGAGTGGAACATGTACCTCCAGCTTTTCAAAACCTTCACTTTTAACCAGGTCAGGGTCGACAGTGGGTGTAGGGTATTCAAGAATAACTGTCCGTGGTTTTAAGATTTCCTTACTGGCTTTAACACCATCCTTGTCCTCTTCTTCTACAGTTGTTTGTTCAAAATATTTATCAAGAAGGCCTTCATTCTTCGACATAAGCGAATCACTGGCATTCATAATTGCACTGTGGATCGCGGTAACAAATGACTTAAAACTAATCATAATTTATTCTCTTTAGGAAATGTATTGATTGAATTACTGTAAAAATCACGCATGGCAATTAGTCCAGCGGGCAATGGCAATAATCCGGCATTTACTTTCACATTTATTTTATGTTTTATCGAACCTGGGGTACTATTTAATGGTGTAGCAGTAACATCCGCATTGTGCTTCGAAAAATGAATTTTTTTTGCCTCCAGAATTGCCTTATCCAATTGTGATGTGGTTATGGCTGATTGCGTAATAAGGCCGGATGTATTTTTGTGACAGGTAGCTTTTGCTGATGTTTTAACACTCCTATCTGTTTTGTTATTTACTAAAAAAGATGAATCACCTTTTTTGGCAATTACCCGTTCTTTTTTAACTTTTGTTTTGGTAATGGTATTCTTAATCTTTTTTAGAAATTTCTTAAAATCCATTACAATTTCTTTTTATATAAGTGAGAATTACTACTATTCATTTGAAAATTTACCTTTTATTTCTTCAAATTTTTCAATTGTTTCCTGAACAATAGGTTTACTTTCATCGGCTAACCCAATTGCTGCCTGGCAATTGGAACATACAAATTTTACTCCCAATAGAAGTTGTTTTGTATCGAAAGGTATTTTTGTGTTACATACCGGACAAGGTATACTTTGGTCTGAATTAATCATGTGTTATAATTTTTATTCTTTAATATGTTTTTTCTCTTCTGAAGGTACTGGTTGAATAGCTTTTGTGTATAAATCAATAATTGTAAGTACTCCAACAGGCAGTGGGAGTGGACCTGCATTGATGTTAACTTTCAGCCGGCTTCTTGATTGGCTTTTGTTTTGCCCCGAATCACCTGCTTGTTGGTTTGGATCATTGCTGATTCTTCCGTTTAATTGTGCTTGTTTGTTCAAAGGAACCTTCTGTTTACCAATTGCGCCAACTGGTTCATACGATGTTACTGATGTTATCTCCATATCGAAATCAACGGTTACCTTATCAATAACCAATGAATTTATGGGAATAATTGTTAGCAGCGGCAAGCTAAATGTAAGTTTGTTTATTTTTATAGCATCCGTGTCTTCTGGATTTTTTGAAGGAACAACCTCAGCCTTTGTCATTGACATTTCAATCATAACAGGTTCGTATGTATTACTGTCCGGTTTTTTTGTAAAACAGTATTCCAGGAGAAACCGGGTTTGGCCAGTAACCATTACCACATTAGCCTTCGAAGCTGCAACAAGTGGTGCGCTTATTATTGATTCAATATTTAGCTCTTTGCTGAAGCTCGGTTTAAACGATTGATTTGTAGGCTCTGCCATGTTACTAAACTATCTGATTTTATATATCAAAAAGCCAGCATATAAAATGCTAACTTTTTGGTGAAAAACTATTTGTCGTTAATACAAACTATATGTGAATCAATTACTATTAATTTAATGTGATAGGTTGTATTGATTGAGTAAATGCTTCAATTATTGTATTTACTCCCTTAGGAACGGGTAATTGCCCGGCATGCACATTAACTGTGTACTTAGCTGAATTACTTTTTTGGTAATGCGTTTTATGTGTCGATGAATCTTTCTGATCGTAACTGGCACTACCTTTAACAGTAACAGAAAATGGCCCCCATCCTGCCTTGGCTTCAAAACTGGTTTCTGCTTTCATCTGCTTTTCTGAAGTATCTGTTTGTTCTTCCGAAAAACTCGATTTTACTTCCATTTCAAAAGTAATATCCACAGTTTCCACGGCCAGTGAGTTAAGAGGTATAACTGTTAACATTGGCAGATTAAACTGTGTTTTCATTTCCTGAATGATAGCTGGTTGTGCATCAACCGCATCTACTGCAGTAACTCCCACTGTTGGTGGAACAGTAGTTGGGTCGGCAGTTACTGCGGTAACTGCTGCAACAGCCGGCCGGCCCGGAGTAATAACTGAACGAGTGAGTGACATCACAATCATGATCGGTGTGTATTCATCATGCTCAGGAATAGCCGGTGTAGCTATTATGGCAGGAACTGCAGGTGTTGAACCAACTGCCGGTGTTCCGAGTGTACCAACCACCGCAGGTGTGTCGGGTACATGTACTAAATTAAAACATGTGTCTAGCATGAATTTTGTTTGTGTTACAGCCATCGAAGCATTCGCTTTGGCTGCTGCATTTAAGGGACCTCCGATTAAGGACTCCATAGGTAGCCCTGAAAACTGTTGGGCCATTGATAATAATCCTGATTCCATTTTTTTTAGTTTAGAATTAATACTGATTTTATATAGATTGAGATTAAGCCTGATTGATATAATGTCCTATAAGCAAATAATACTGTGGTGAGCCAGTTTATATAAGAAAATTATATAACATTGATTTCAAAGAATTAGATTAATTTAGTCTATATAAAGATAAGGTACGTGTTAGATGAATGCAAATGAAAAAATGTTTCAAGCGTTATTTATACAGAAAAAGATACTAATGTCTTTTTCTGTATTTTTTTATTCCGATTTTGAAATCATTTGAAAAGCACTGTACAAACGGATTTTGAATTTGTGTAGATACATATTTTACAAATAGATGTAATATGCTTAAGTTATCATAACAAATGGGTATCTTTTCTATAAAAACATATAAATTGATACAATCAGATGAGCATCATATAACCAAATACATAAAAATATAACATTTAATCATAAAATATTTATCAAGCAGTCATATTATAAATGTGTGTTTAAGGAAAAATAGTGCTTATTTCCAGTATGAGTTTACGCCAATCCATTTATTAGCCTTTCCCAATCGAATGCAGGCCCCAGGTCCCATTTTCCCGATGTGCGAAAATTGACATGCGATAGTATTCCCTTAAACGATTTGGCTTCGGCTGCTGATAATATACCATACCGTTTTTCTTCGGGTAAAAATGCTCTGGGAATGGAATAGGTGGCAGTGAGGTAACGAAGAAGCGATATGATGCTTTCGTACTGTTCATTTGTAAAAGAGGCATAATACTCTTGCCCTCTAAATCCACCATTGTCAAGATATGTATAGTATTCCTCTTCAGCCAAAGTACAGTAAACATCATTGTCGCTATAGGCAGTAACTAGGTTATTATTGATTTTTCGGAGGTATCCAATATTTGAAATTTCAATGGCAATGCTGTTTTTACTCATAATTGTGTTTCCTCCAATTGCTCCTCTCCCCAAATGGTATGACCAATTTCGTGAAGACCATAGATTGTAAATTTCACCATCGCGGGCAATGACAAATGGTACCGAAACATGATTGTTTTCAGTTGTTAAAGTGCCAATATCACCTTTTAAGTATCCTGCAGTAAAATGGAGGACAATTTTTTCTTTTTCAGCCTGTTCAGGATAAAAAAAGGATTGGTCATTATTTTCGGGTGTGCACAGCGTGTAATTTAATGTGTCGTTTTCTCCGGGAATTGCTATGGATGAAGGTTTAAGAACATGTTTTCTGCCATGTGAATCAACGCCATTGTTTTTAAATGTTGCTTCGTACTGAGGAATAGCATTTGCATTCATAGTTTAATTTTTTATTGTTTGGTTTAATTGAATAAAGCACAACGAATTCATATATAAACTTCTATGCCTGTCGGAAATACTAACATATTAATTGAGGGAATTGTTTAAGTGGTTGAACATTTGTTTTATGCTAAACAATCGTGTATTACATGTTTATGTTTTAGTGCAATTTTCGGAAGAAGCTATTTTTTTGTCAATCAGTTTGACTTAGTTAGCTTTTTTTTGCTTCTGAGAAATATTTTTTATCTCAAATTTAGCAGGAAATAGATTTGATAAATTATTATGAATTTTTGATGTAAAACTTTCGAATTTTTTTTCACCTACGACGAGATATTGTTTTACTTAAAAGAATTTCAAAGGGTGCCTTGCGAATTAAAGAACCATTAAAGTGTAATACTTTCCTACAGCTATTATAAATAACTATAAACTGAACATCTTTTTATCATTTGGTGTTGTATGAATGAAGTTAAGTAAAGTTGTATAATATATATACTATTTCATTTTTTTTATTGAGAACAATATTAACAGATTAAAAATATACCGGGTATTAACTTTATTAGCCACGAAGTAAGTCCCGCCTTTTTATCCAAAGTGGCTGTCATTTAAAAGTAGTAGTTATGTCAAAAGTGAAGAAAAAAGACCTTGAAGAATACGTAGTATCGCAAGGTGGAACATTGGTGCAGTTAACAAATGGCAATTACAACATCCGGAATGGCCAACTATCGGTGAACATAGGAAAACCAGATTCCAGCAATAAGTGGGAGTCTGGCAATTTAATACGGGCATGGGGCGATGCTACTGGAATACCCAATCCTCGATGGTAGATATAGAGCACATCAAGTTTGTTTGGAGTTAAAATCCATATATGTAAACAGACTTATAAAAGTATTTAGCAGTAGTCAAAATTATATTGGTTTTGGCTGCTGCTGGGCTTAGAATCAAATAAAGAATATATTTTTGATTGGTTATTATTTCAGGTAGATCGTATCGATTACCATTAAAGCATCATTATAATCCTCAACATATATTTGCCAGGCCCCGCCATCGCCATATTGTGGATTTGCCAACGTTTTAGCTATGGCAACTATTATTGAATCTTTAATATCAAATACTCCTACCATCGTGCGGTACCCAAACTGGGGGTGAGCTTTTACTTGCAAACTTTTCCAGTAGGGAGCCTTTATGGTGTCAGCGGCAACAACTGTTTGGTCAATTGAATAATACTCTGACTGGCCGGGTAGCCCCCCATATAAATCAAAATTGTCGGGTATTTTAACGGTAGTCCAATTGTCAATGCTGGGGTAGTCACCTTTGCCCTGCCAGCTTTTAACTGCATTTAGTAAAGCTGTATCGGTAGCAGAAATGGCATTTATTCCGGTTTCAATAATAAATGACTTTATAATACTTTTTGGGGCTGTCCTATGTCCGACCCTGTAATTTGTGCATGAAAATAAAGCTGCAGCCAGCAGTAGGTATGTAAGTTTAATCAGATATTTTTTCATTTTGTAACAATTTTTTATTTTTATTTGTAATTTTCAGGCTTAAGGATAACATACATAAAACCAACTACATGTTTGATGAATTTTGCCATACTTAGATTATTTGTTTTTAATTATTTCTTTTAAGCAACAACACAGTAACATTGTAAAAGTTGTTTACTAAACATAGTCCGCAGAAAAACAATGGTTTACGACTTGAGGTGCAGGCTTTGTTATATTAAATTACAACTTTTTAAGTAAAAAAAATCAGAAAAAAGGTATATAGAGTGTGTAATGATAATTGGTACCCATATATGTAAAATTCAATCAACTATCAATTTTCACAAATTAGATAAAAAACATTTAAAATTCTTTTATTAATCCAATAGTAAAACCCAATTCATTACCTTCTTCGGTAATTAATGGTTTGTTTAATACAACTTCGAGTGTAGTGTTAAAAGGAATAAATGTGCCTGCCAGGCTAAGAACCTGTCCCAACACAAAAATCTCTCTTTCGGGTTCAAAAATCTTTACGGCAATGGTCGAAAGGTTTGTATTTAAGATCCATTTTTCAAAGTGTTTTGCGAAATTGTATTTTCCATTAATATAACCACCATCCTGATAATTATTTCCCCGTTGAACCGATAACCATCCTGAAATCTCGGCAGTAAGAGTATGGATTGATTTTTGACTGTTTTTAATGAAATTCCAATCCCATGTAACAATAGGTTGAATCCACGAAAGTTGATTAATTGTTTCGCTATACTGGTAACTTAAAAAAACATTCCTTGAAAATTTGGGAAAAATTCTTGTGCTACCAGTTGTAAAACTTAAACTATCGGTTTTTGATGACTCTTGTATATTATTTATACCCCCTATTAAATATATGGGTGTTAAATTCTCAACATCGTGTGCATAATAGAAATTTAAGTTCCATAATCCTCCTATAGGAAATATAGTATTAAATTCTGCCGTTGGTTTTTTTTCAGTAAAAAGATTGGTTGGGTCAAGCCACTGGGACTTAAGCGCCACAGATGTTTGGCCATTTATGTTTGATGATAAATAGAACAAAATAAAAGAAATAACAATTAATTTAAGATTGGTTTTAGGTTTCATGCGTTGGTTTTTATTAAGGAAATCAAAACTAAAAAGAATACTATAAAAATTTTACTATTTACGATAAAAACCATGTTTGTAAAGGTGAATAATAGTTTGGTTTTTGATTTAAAATCGGGTTATCCTACTTGTTTTTTCCATTTGATGTTCATACAAGTTTAAAATAGTATAAATACAATTTTACGACTTAATTTTGTACAACGAATTGTATAAGCTGTTTGAAGTCTTTAGATTTGTAAATGATCATTGTCTCGATCTAAGCTATCGAAGGTATAGACTCTTAACAAATATTTTTAAGACCATGAAACCTATTAAAACATTGCATTTATTTCCAGAATTAACGGATGAGCTGATAACCCTTTTAAAAAGTCTGGATTCCTCTGATTGGTTAAAACCATCACCCATTAAAAACAGGACTGTTAAGGATTTAGTATCACATTTAATTGATGGTTCATTAAGAAGGTTGGCAATGCAACGCGATAATTTTGTGGATGAAACCAATTCCCAGGATATAAACTCAAATGACGAACTGGTTAATTTTATTCAAACTTTAAATACCCAATGGATATCTGCTTCAAGGAGGTTGAGCCCGGTTATGTTAATTGATTTTCTGGAATATTCGGAAAACAGCTTAATTCATTTTTTGAAAACCTTAAATCCAACTGACAAGGCATTTTTTGCAGTTGCCTGGGCCGGTGAATCCGAATCGGAAAATTGGTTTGATATTGCCCGCGAATACACCGAAAAGTGGCACCATCAAATGCAAATCCGATTGGCATTAAACAAGCCAATTTTAATGGAGAAACAATATACCAAACCACTTTATGATACATTTATGCGTGGGCTCCCGTTTTTGTATCAGGACATTCCATACTCAAATGAAGGTGATACTATTGAGATTTTAATTTCAGGAGAATTAAATAAAAAGTGGTATTTAATAAAACAACCTACCAAATGGGAATTGTTGGATATTATTAATTCAAATATTATAACCACACATGTAGTAATTCCCGAAAATATTGCCTGGCTTTTATTCACCAATACCGACAGGGACAAAATAAAGTACAAGGATAAAATTAAAATTATAGGTAATAAAACTTACGGTTTAAAATTGTTGGAATTTGTAGCGGTTATGAGTTAAATATAACGTACATGCGATTTTAACTAAAACTATTGTTTTGTGGTTGCTACAACATAAGCCATTGTAAAACGTCCTTTAATTTTTTCTATTTTTTGAATGGTTAGCCCGTTTTCTGTTAAAAGAGTTTCAAAATCTTTAACACTCCATTTATTGATAATTTTAAAACCGCTCAACAACCCAGCAATGGTAGCGATAATTTTACTTTTTGAATTTTCGCCCACACAAAAAGTAGGGGTAATAAATAGCCCGTTTTCTTTTAAAACTTTTTTTACCTGACTGATTGGTTTTTCAGGTTCATAGAGTAGATGCAAGATGTTTGACGCGATTACTATGTCAAACGATTTTTCTGGAAGATTGAGGTCGTAACAATCCTGTACTTTAAAATCGATGTTTGTGATGGCCAACTTTTTTTGTTTATGTTGAGCAACCCGAATCATTTCAGGCGAAATATCGGTGGCAACAACCGAGGTTACTTTCGACGAAATGGAAAAAGGGATAATTCCTGTTCCTGTTCCGATTTCAAGAACACGGTGATTTTTTTTAAATTCCAGATCTAATTTGTTTAAAAAAGAAGTGTAGGTTTTGTCGAGCGTTTTTTTTATGAATGAATCGTAGTTGTTGGCAAATGTATCCCAAAACTTTTTTTCTTTAAATTCTCTGTTTTTCAAGGTAGTAGATTTTGTTTATTGCGTATGTGATGATTGTAAACTGCGACTGCCAATTACATTTAAGCTGTTTTTCGGTACCTCCAAATTGCCAGGCTTAAAAAAGTAATTCCGAGGATTACGAGCGAAATAAATTCTTCAATGAGGTCGAAAAATCCTGATCCCTTGAGGATGACCATACGCATAATTTTCATAAAATAGTAGATTGGATTAAGCCGGTCGGCTTGTTGGGCCCAATCAGGCATACTTTCAACAGGTGTAAAAATCCCTCCCATCAGTATAAAAATCATTAAAAAGAAAAAGCTCACAAACATAACTTGTTGCTGCGTATTTGATAAGGTTGAAATAAGCAGGCCTAATCCCAAAACACCTATGAGGTAAACTCCGGCAAAACCAAATAAAAGGGGTAAACTTCCCACAATAGGTAGGTCGAACACCAGCCATGCAATAAATAATCCAAAAGCCAGGTCGAAAAGGGCAATAATCCAGAATGGCACCAATTTGCCAATAATAAACTGGTATTTTTTTATGGGAGTGACGTTCAGTTGTTCGATGGTGCCTACCTCTTTTTCACGTACCAGGTTCATACCCGAAAGGAACATGCCTATAAGTGTTACTAAAATAGCTAGAATACCTGGCGCCATGTACCACTTATAATCAAGGTCGGTATTGTACCAGTAGGTATCGGCAATGTTTATTTGTGTTGGTGGGGTGAATTCAGGTAATCCTTTCCACTCGGCAATTAATTGTTTGTTATAACCCCCAATAATGGCGGAGCTATATGAATAAGCCAGTTGCGCCGAATTCCCATCAATGGCATTCATGAGTAACTGAATACGTCCTTCGTTTTCACGCATTAAGTCCCTTTCAAAATTTGGTGGTATCACAATTACCATATCTGCTTCATTATCGGTAAGTTTATTTTCACCTTCGGCTACTGAAAATGAAGAACTATTAACCTTAAAAAACGGGATGCCGTTAAATTTGTTTATCAGTTCCCTTGATGTTTGTGAGAGGTCATTATCGACCACTGCCACATCAATTTTTTTCATTTCGTATGTAGCCGCAAAAACAAGTACCAGCATTTGTAGCAATGGAATCATAAAAATCATGGGTAACATGGTTTTGTTGCGGAATATCTGGAGGAATTCTTTTTGTAGTATGTAGAGAATTGTTTTCATATAATAAGCTAATAAATTCGATTATATTGGTTGAGATTTCTCGCATGAATACTAACATCCCTGTCATTCTGAGCGAAATATTGTGGAGCGAAGAATCTCATTGTATTAATATATTTAGTATTTGATAAGTGTTTATCCTTGCAGCTTGCAGCTATTCCAGCCTAATCTTAAACTTCTTCACACTCACCGTAATAAACAACACCGTCATTCCAATCAAAACAAGTGTTTCCTGCCAGATATAAGCTAATCCGACACCTTTGAGCATTATAGCCCTTACAATTTCGATGAACCAACGTGGTGGCATAGCATGGCTTAAAATTTGCAATACCACAGGCATATTATCGATGGGGAATATAAAACCTGATAAAATGATGGTTGGTAGCATAAGGGCAATCATAGAAATAAACATGGCTACCATCTGGTTTTTGGCAACAGTAGATATAAGGATTCCCAGGCATAAAGCCATCAGGATAAAAAGAATGGATTCAGCTAATAATAAAACTATGCTTCCGAGGATGGGAACTCCAAATACAAATCGGCCAATAAGTATTATTACGATTGCATTAATAATTGATAGTAATAAGTATGGAGCCACCTTGCCTATGATAATTTGAATGGGTTTTAAAGGCGATGCCAGTAATATTTCCATGGTTCCCATCTCTTTCTCCCGGGTGATGGAAATGGAGGTCATCATGGCTGAAATGAGCATCAATATCATCGCCATAATTCCCGGAACAAACATGTATACGCTTTTCATATTTTCGTTATAATACATGCGTACATCGGTTTGTATCTGGTGTGGCATTTTTAGTTCAGGATGCTCTTTGAGGATAAAATCGTTTACTATTGCTTTTGTATAGTTGGTGGCTAGCCGTGCTATATTCGGATCGGAAGCATCAGCAATAATTTGCATATTGGCTATTCCTTCTTTTACCAAACGTGATCCAAAATTAGGTTCAAAGATGATTATTTCTTTGACTTTCCCTTTCTTAAATATTTTTTCAATATCATTGGTAGTATTGAGGTACTCTTCAAGCACAAAATAACCCGACGACAATAGTTTATTGGTTATGCGCTGTGTGGTTTCATCGCGCGATTGGTCGTATATAGCTACCTTTACATCTTTGATTTCGCTTTTTATGACGGTCCCAAAAATTAGTAGCTGTGCCACCGGAATGCCAAACAGGATAATCATTGTCCGTATATCGCGGAAAATGTGGAAAAATTCTTTTTTTATGAAAGATAGAAGCTGAGTCATGAGATTTTAGTAATTAGTCTTGAGTATTTAGACTTTTTTGAAGTCCGGTTATCATTTTTTGTATCTCTTCTAATTCAGAAGTTAATTCTTCAAAAGATTGTTCAGAAATATAGTTCAGGTTTTTTGAGATTAAAAGTTGGGTTTCAACTTCGAAGGAAGAACCTCTAGCAATATCTAAAAAATGAGAAAATTCTTTTTTTGTTTTTCTTCCGGCACCTTCTGCAATATTAGAAGGAATTGAAATAGAACTTCGTCTGATTTGACTAGTGATTCCATATAGTTCCTCCTTTGGAAAATTGGATGTTTTGGCATAAATTATTGTTACTAATTCAATTGCTTTTAGCCACACTTTAAGTTCTTTAAATTTATTCATTTTAGTTTATAGTTAATTTTTAAAATAGAATTTGCTTATTCCCAACTCGATACTCACTACTCACTACTCACTACTCAAGGCTATCTCGCTATTTTCACAAACACCTCGTCCATATTCCTGGCTCCATACTTTTGTTTTAAATTTGCCGGAGTATCCAGTGCTTCGATTTTCCCGGCATCCATAATTGAAACACGTGAACAATATTCGGCTTCATCCATGTAGTGGGTAGTAACAAATACCGTAATTCCATTGTTGGAAGCCTCATAAATCAGGTCCCAGAATTTACGGCGTGTAACCGGGTCGACGCCTCCGGTTGGTTCATCGAGGAAAACAATTTTGGGATCGTGGAGGATGGCTACCGAAAAAGCCAGTTTTTGTTTCCAGCCCAAAGGCAGGTCCGAAATAAGTTTGTCTTTTTCGCTGGTAAGCTCCAGCCTTTTGAGTAATTCAATTTCTTTCTTCTTACGTTTTTTCCGTGAAATGCCATAAATGCCACCATAAAACCGGATGTTTTCAGAAATGGTGAGGTCTTCGTACAACGAAAATTTCTGGCTCATGTACCCGATGTTTTTTTTCAGCTTTTCGGTTTCGCGGTATACATCAAAACCACCCACATTTATTTCGCCTGAAGTGGGAGAGGAGAGTCCGCACAAAATACGAATGGCGGTAGTTTTTCCGGCTCCATTGGCTCCCAGGAAACCGAATATTTCACCTTTATATACATCAAAGGTTAGGTTGTCGTTCGCCACAAAACTGCCGAATTTTTTAACCATGTTTTTGACTGATATTATTTTTTCTGTCATTTTATTAACGATTTTTTTTGTGGTTTTACTCTTAGCCCCTTGCTTTTGGCTCCTGGCTCATCAGGGTCATAAATACATCCTCAATTCCCGGGTGGATTTCTTCAATAAAAATTTCCGAATGATTTTGTTTTTCAAGGTAATAAGCCAGTTCTGTTTCTTCCACATCATCATCGATTCCTGTAAAATGGATAAATTGCCCAAATGCATAGGCCGATTCTGTTTTTTCGAAAGCACGCAGGTCGTTAATAAGTTTATACATCTCAGGAGTCCGGACTGCCAGAATTTTACGGCCAAATCGTTGAATGATTCCTAATGGTGTGTCAACCTCCATAATTTTGCCATCCTGCATAAGTGCTACACGGTCGCATAAATCAGCCTCATCCATATATGGAGTTGAAACTAAAATGGTAATATCTTTTTTCTGGAGGTTTTTTAGCATTTCCCAGAACTCTTTGCGCGAAACAGCATCAACACCGGTGGTTGGCTCATCAAGTATAAGAATTTCAGGTTTATGGATGAGGGCACATGACAAAGCCAATTTCTGTTTCATTCCGCCTGAAAGTTGTCCTGCCAATCTTTTTTTGAATGGTTCGATATGGCTGTAAATATCTTTTATTAAATCGTAATTCTCTTCGATGGTGGTTCCAAAAACAGTGGCAAAAAAATGGAGGTTCTCCTCTACACTAAGGTCCTGATACAACGAAAATCGCCCTGGCATATAACCCACGATTTTCCGAATTTCTTTGAAGTTTTTTACAACATCAATTCCAGCCATTTGTACAGAACCTGTGTTGGGCAGTAAAAGTGTCATCAGAATTCGCATGAGGGTGGTTTTTCCGGCACCATCAGAACCGATTAATCCAAACAGCTCGTTTCTGTTTATTTTAAGCGAAATGGCATCAAGGGCTTTTGTACCCTTGTATGATTTTGATATGTTGTTTATATTTATCATAGTTAAAAAACTAGTGTTCAATGTTCAATGTTCAGTGTTCAATGTTCAGTGTTCATTCAATTCAATAGAAAATATTATTTACAACCGTATTTTTCCGGATTTAAAATCATATGGTTGAGTAGTTTTCCTATTTCTTGATTTTCTGCTAATAATTTTTCGTAGGTAGGATCATTTATGTATTTACAAGCCAAAGTAAAATTTAACCAAACCAAAGTTTCACTGTTTTCTCCATCTGAATCTGATAGTTTGCTTATAAAATGTTTTGGATATTGCCGTTTTCTATAAGCTTCGGCTATATTAGCACATGTCGATCGTGATGATCTTCGCATCTGGTCAGTTAAAGAATATTTTTCTTCTTTTGGAAAAGTTTTAGATAATTCAAAAATATCCATGCCCAAATTAAATGCCTTTTTGTAAACTAATAAATCTTTAAAATCCATAATTTTAATTATTTGATGATAGTAGTTTTTTTTCAATTACTGTAAAGTGCCAATTGTTTTCTTATTGATTATTGAATACTGAACACTGCAAACTGCGACTGTATACTGAACACTGATTACTGCCAACTAACTTCCCCCGGCATTCCAATCTTTAGTCGTCCATCATTTTTAACAGCTACTTTTACGGCATATACAAGCTTCACCCGTTCTTCCTTGGTTTGAATAATCTTGGGTGTAAATTCCGCTTCGGGCGAAACCCAGGAAACGGTACCTGTTAGTGTTTGGTTTTCGGTTTTATCCTTGTCGATTATCACTTTTACCTGCCGCCCAACTTTTACTGTAGGAAGCATGTCACCACTGATGTAAACTTTAAGTGTCAGTTCATCGATGTTAGCAATCTTATACAATGCCCGTCCCATGCCAGTTATTTCTCCTTCTTCAACAAATGTTTCGAGTACTGTCCCTTTAACGGGATTTTTTACAAAACAACGTTGTAATTGGTCTTCAAGAGCAGCTGCTTGTGTTTTAATAACATCCACTTCTTTTGAAACAGCAGTAAACTGTGTTTTTGTACTTGTAATCTGTTTTTCAACCACACTGATTTGTCCGGTAATATCGTCGAGTTGTTTTTGTGTGGAAGCTCCATCGTTAAGCATATTCCTGACCCTGGTTTCGTTGGTTTTCAGGTTTTTAATTTGTTCCTGAAACACCTCGATTTGTGCTTGAATACTGCTTCGTTTGGATTCAACAGCCGCTTTTTGTGCCACAAGTTGTTGTTGTTTTAAGAGAATCTGAATGGTATCGATTACTGCTACAATAGCTCCTGTTTTTACAATTGTACCTTGTTTCAGCCCAAACTCGATTACTTTTCCGTTGGTTTCTGATGAAACGATGACCGAATTGGCTTCAAAATTCCCATATGCATCAGAGGTATTGGTGTCCTGCCCACACGCCCATAAGAAGGCAATTAGTATTAGTGCTAAATAGTTCTTTTTCATTTTATTGTGTTTTTCGTTTTTTCTATTTTAAGAATAACTTGATTTTCTACTTTTTGCTTGTTCCTTTTATGGTATTGTACTTTGTTATTGCTTCCTGAAGTTGAATTTTATGAGTTTCCAGTTTAAGTTTTGCAATTGTTTCCGAATTTAAATCAGCAATGTAATCGGCTGAATTTATTGTGCCGTTTTTTAGCTTTGAGGCAGATGACTGGGCAATTTTTTCCCTCAGGGAAATCATTTTTAAATCAGATTGAATCAGCTTTTCGAACTTGTTAATTGATTCAAGTTGCTGTTCTAGAAGCATCGAAATATTTTGCTCAAAGGTTTCCTGTTGCGATTGAATCATTGTTTTCTGAAGTTCGATTATTTGTTTTTCGCGGTTGGTTTTTTTCCAATCGAGGGCATTCCAGCTTAATCCAACTCCAACAAGGTAATAAGGGCTAAAATCATTGTTTAGCATGTTTAATCCGGGGCGGCCAATTCCTCCCTGCCCAAACCCAAAAAATTTAGGCTTGCGTTGTTTGTCGAGGAAATCTGAACGAACATCCAATTGATTTGACTGGCTTTCAAAAAGCAACAATTCGGGCCGCTTAAGTATGTTCTTTTGTATTAATTGTGTTGAAGTGGGTTTTAGTATCACTTGTTCATTTATGGTTTTTCCGGTGAGGATTGAAAGCACTTTGAGCGAAATTAAATACCCTGCTTCTGTTTCCAGAATATTTTGATCGATGTTTAACGATTCAGCCAATAAAACATCGAGGGTTGAGCTTTCAACCACGCCATTTTTTATGCCCGATTTAATCATTTTTATTTTCTCATCCAGAATTTCTTTTTGGGTATTAAGAATGGATTCACTTTTTTGAACAGCCAAAGCTGAAAACCAAGCCTGATTTATTTTATCGTTTAATTGATAAAGTTCAATCTCCAGCTCATTAAGTGTTGATTTAAGGGCAGTTTCTTCCAATAGTTTTTGCGAAGCTGTTATTCCACCATCCCATATATTTTGTTGAAATTCGAGGTACAGTTTGTACTGGTCTTTCGACATTGAGGGAATTTCAACATTGGGTAACGGAATATCAATTTTGGTTACTTCCGATTGATAGGTGGCTTGCCCTTTTAAGGTGGCTTTAGGCAAAAAATTGGTTTTAATATTTTCAATTTTTAAACCCGAAATTTCCTTGTTTATTTCCGATTTTTTGAGGTTAGGGTAGTTTTCACGTGCCCATAGGTAACACTCGTCCAGCGAAATTTCGGTTTGGGCAAATGCCAGGAAAGAAGGCAGAATAAAAAGTATTAATAACAGCTTTTTCATTTTTTTATCATTATTGAGTTCAGAATAAAATCTCTAACTGTGATTTTGCGTTCGTTAAGGAATGTTTTGTATGCATTTTTATCGCCATCAAAAAACATTTCTGCCATTAAGGGGCGGCCGGCAATGGGAAATATGCTTAGTGCCAGCATATTTATCAAAAGGTCTTTAGGATTCATCTTTCGAATGTTGCCTTTTTCCATTTCATTTTCAAAAACAGCAAATAATTCACTTGGATTGATTCCTTGGTTCCGTATTGCTGAAGCTAAAAATTCAGGGTCACGGTTGATCTCCTTTAGAATGAACATGGGTATGTATGGATTCTTAAGCAAAAGACTCATGTATTTGTCGATAAAAATTCCAATCTTTTCGTCGATGGGTAAATCTGAAATTATCATGGCCTTAATACTCGGGAATGCTTTCTTAAACACAGTGTTAAAAATAGCTTCAAATAATTTTTGTTTATTACGGAAGTAATAGTGAACCAGGGCTTTGTTTATGCCAGCTTCATCTGCAATTTCTTGCATGCGCGAACCTTCCATTCCTTTCCGTATAAATACCTGTTGTGCTGCATCCAGGATTTTTTGCTCCGTATTATCTTTTTTTATTTCATTCATTATATAAGTTGTTAACTAAATGATTTAACCAGATGGTCAAAAATAGATGATATAATATTATTAACCAAATAATTTAACTTTAAAATTTAACCAAATGGTTAAATTTTAATATTGGGAATGAAGATTTATTTTTTATAGTTTTACTGAATACAAAATAAAACCTTATAATCGCTACCATGAGAAAACTAATTCAACTACTTGTATTTGTATTTTTTATTCTGAATATAAATTCCTGTTCAACCAATAACGAAAAGGAAAAAGGTTGGATTCAGTTATTTAATGGGAAAGATTTAGCTGATTGGGACATTAAGTTTAAAGGCGAAGAATTAAATGTAAATTATAAAAATACATTTCGTGTTGAAGAAGGTATATTAAAAGTGAATTACGATGAATATGAAGAGTTTGGCGACAAGTTTGGGCATATTTTTTACAAAGGCCTTTTTTCACATTATAAGTTACGTGTCGAATACCGATTTGTAGGTGAACAAGTGAATGGTGGAGCCGATTGGGCATTACGCAACAACGGAATTATGGTTCACGGGCAATCGGCCGAATCCATGAATCTGGACCAGGATTTCCCAACTTCCATTGAAATACAACTACTGGGTGGCGATGGCACAAATGAACGTTCAACAATGAACCTTTGTACGCCTGGAACAAATGTTGAAATGGGTGGAAAACTGGTTGAAGAGCATTGCATTAATTCAAAATCGAAAACCTACCATGGCGACCAGTGGGTAGCGGTTGAAGTTGACGTACAGGGAGGCGAAGTAATCCGCCATTTTGTGGATGGCGAAGAGGTGATGTTTTATAATAAACCGCAGCTTGACCCACGCGATGCTAGCTACGATAAACTGTTACCTGCCAATGGAAACAAAATTTTATGTAAGGGAACCATCTCATTTCAGGCCGAAAGTTCGCCCACTGAATTCCGGAAAATTGAATTGCTCAATTTAGGCGACGATTGTGAAGAATAAGTAACTTGTATGTAATTTTTAAATCAATACTTATGAAATTTTTGTATTTAACCATTGCTCTTTTATTGATAACATCAATAACATCTTATCCGAAAGAACCAATAAAAGGAGTTGAGGTTTTTTTAGAAAAAATGCCTGATAACGACCCTTATGCAAACATGGAATTGGATGAAAAAGGGGCTTTTAAGTTTGCAAAACTTGGTTTTGGAGAATACACTTTAAAGTTATTAATAAGGGAAGACAGGGAATATCAGAAAGAAGTGAAAAATTCTAAAAAGAAACAAGTCAGGCTCGACAATAGTAAACATGGTTTTTATAACATTGTTAAGCAGGAGATGTACATGGCCACACGCGGAGGATGTTTTAAGGTGAAATTTTCGGGATTAAAAAACATCGATGAAGAAAGAATTAAATTTGAATTTGAAAATGAAGTATTGGGTGCCAATGAGTTGGTAACAGTGGGAAATTTTTCAATTTCAGTAAAAAGGGGAAAATTTAAAGGGGTTTTAAAACCAATTTCATTAAGTAAATATTTAAAATTGCATCGGAAATATATCTAGCTAATACCAATTCGAGTATAGTAAAATAAACCTTTATGTAATTATTTTCAGTTTATTACACCAATAGATAGGTTTATTTTGTTTTAGGTAATAGTAACAATCATAATTCTTTTTAAAATGAAAATAAAAAATATAGTAATTGCTTTGGCTTTAATGGGCATGTTGAGCCTGTTTTTGTTGGGATGTAAAGAAAAGCAGGGGGTTTCTGCAATTCAGGTTGAATATATGGATTTGTCCGTGAATCCGGGAGACGATTTTTACCGTTATGCCAATGGTAACTGGATTAAAAACAATGTAATGCCCGACGATCGGTCAAGTTTTGGATCGTTTGATATTGTTAGGAAAAAAACGGACGCCAATGTTCGTGCACTTTTAGATGAGGTTGCTAAAGATGTGAATGCCGAAAAAGGCAGCATTTCGCAAAAAATCCGTGATTTTTATGCAAGCGGGATGGATTCGGCAAAAATTGAGGAAGCTGGTATTTCCTCATTAAAAAATGAGTTGGATTTAATTTCAGGCATTACAACTACTGAGGAGTTTTCAGGATGTTGTCGCAAAATTCCATATGTCAGGTTTAGATCCGCTTTTTGGTGGAGGCCTTGAACAGGATTTAATGGATAGTAAAATTTATAAGTTTTACCTGATGCAAGCTGGCATTGGTTTACCCGACCGTGATTATTACACCACCGAAGATGAACGTTCGGAAGAAATCAGAACTCGAATATGTAAAACATGTTGCTAAAATGTTTGAATTAAAAGGCGAAGATGCTGAAACAGCAAAAGCAAATGCTGAAACTGTGATGCGAATTGAAACACGACTTGCCAAGAATTCAAAAAACCAATACCGAAATGAGGGATATTCCGGGGTGGTACAATAAAATGAGCCTTGGTGAACTACAGGAACATGCCGATGGTTTTGATTGGCCGCGGTATTTTAAATCAAATAAGCGACATTGATTTTGGCGATGTAATTGTTGTTTCTCCAAAGTTTTTTAAAGAAGTCGGAGTTTTAGTTTAATGAAATTCCGGTTGATGATTGGGAAAATTTACCTTGCCTGGAATTTAGTAAACAGGTCGGCTGATTATTTAAGCTCCCGATTTTGTAAACCAGGATTTCTCTTTTTATTCAGAATTTCTATCGGGGAGCAAAGAGATTAAACCACGTTGGGAAAGGGTCGTTGGTGTTACCAATAGAGCCATGGGCGAGCCCACTGGGCCAGTTATATGTTGAAAAATATTTCCCTCCTTCGTCAAAGGGAAAAAATGGTTGAATTGGTAGAGAAACCTCAAAAAATCATTAAAAATTCATCTTGAAAACCTTGAATGGATGAGTGATCCGACCAAAAAGGCAGCTCTGGAAAAACTCGATTTAATGGGTGTAAAAATTGGTTACCCCGATAAATGGGAAGATTTTTCAAAACTGGATATCGAAAACCGATTCGTATGTTCAGAACGTTTTTAGGGCTAACCGTTTTGCACATTATAAAGACCTTGACCGTTTTGGAAAACCAGTGGATAAAGAAAAATGGGGCATGACACCACAAACAGTTAATGCCGGGTATCACCCATTAATGAACGACATTACTTTCCCGGCAGCCATTTTGCAGCCTCCTTTTTTTTATGCCGGTGCCGATGATGCTGTAAATTATGGAGCAATTGGGATGGCTATTGGCCACGAAATGACCCATGGTTTTGACGACCAGGGGCGCAATTTTGATAAGGATGGAAACATGATTGACTGGTGGACTAGTTCTGATAGCGAAGAATTCAAAAAACGCACACAATTATTGGTTGACCAATACAGCGGATTTGTAGCTTTGGACGATGTACATGGTAAATGGTGAATTATCGTTGGGAGAAAAACATTGCCGATTTTGGGTGGTTTGACCATTTCACTCGATGCCTATAAATTAAGCCTGGAAGGAAAACCAATACCGGAAAACATTGATGGTTTTTCTGATAAACAACGTCTTTTTCTTGCCTATGCCCAGCTGTGGAAAGGATTGATCAGGGATAAAGCTCTATTACGTATGGTTCAGGAAGATGTGCATCCATGGGGGTGAATACCGTGTAAATGGCGCTATGTTTAATGTCCCTGAGTTTTACGAAACATTTAATATTACTGCTGAAGATAAACTTTATCGAACCAAAGAGCAAAGGCCTGTTATTTGGTAAGGGAGAGCGGTGCACTATGCACTTTAGGCAGTGAGCTTTAAACTAATTTAGTTGGGAGTACGACTTTGAGTCGTGCCCCTTTCTTTATTTCGGATGCATATTTCTACTATATCTCAAATTTTATTATTTTCTGTTTGATAAATACAATCGTTTTAACGATTCAATACCTCTCCTTCAATAATTTAGTATTGCTTAAAAATCAGCTATTTGTATTGTTTTTCTTATCATTAATTGAAATGCCTTAAGTGGCTCAGAAATGTGTTTTTCTTTCGACCATATCATAACTATGTTTGCATTAAAATCAGGGCCTTTCCAGTTTAATGTTTTCAGCATACCTTGATCCAGTTCATCTTTAATTACCATTTCGGGAAGAAATGCTATTCCGTTTCCCAACACTAATAATCGTTTTATTGCATCAAGACTGTTGATCTCTATTATTTTAGCAGGCTTAATGTCTGATTGAATTAGTAATTTTTGTAGTATGTTTTTGTAATTACAATCCGATTTTGCAAATATTAAGGTTTTGTTTTCCTAAATCAGTGATGGGATTTTTTTTGTTTTTTAATAATTCATCCTGTGGGTGTACAGCAAGAACAAGTTTTATTTTAGCTAACTCTTCGATATGCAAATTTTTATTTTTAAAGTTGTCAGTAATTAGAAATGCAAGGTCAATTGTTCCTGTATTAAAAATATCAACTAAATTAAAGCTCGTACACCCAATCAATATCGAATCCGATTTTTGGAAAAAGTAATTGAAATTCTTTTATTAAATCAGGGAAAAAGTAAGTACTTATTGATTGTGGCGTTTTTATGGTTAGTACTCCATATTTATCAGTGAGATCACCCAAAACGCTTAGGATTTCCTTTTCGATATTTACGAGTCGTTGTGTATAATCCAATAATTTTACACCGGCCGGAGTAAGGCTGATTGTTTTACCCGCCTCTTCGAAATAAGTCTTTTCCTAGACTATTTTCAAGCGAACGTATTTGTGCCGAAACAGTTGATTGCGCCAAATGAAGGTACAGTTGCAGCATTATTAAAGCTCAATAAACTTGCTACTACCTGAAATGTTTTTAGTTTCTCTGAATTCCATAATTCATATATCTAAATGTTCGATATCAAACATCGAAAAATATCGCTATGTTTCTATATTCCGATTTCATACATTTGCAAATGTATTAAATATTTTAAATCAAAATTTTTAAAAGGAGGTAATTATGTTTTTACTAAAAGAAATTAATGAATTGTATGAAAACTTTTCTGAAAAAGTATACGAAGAAAATGTTTTAAATAAAAAAAACCAAAGAATTAATAGCAGTAGCTTGTTCGGTTATGGCCGATTTGTAAACCATGTATCAATTGGCACTATAAGAAGGCTGTAGAAGCGGGAGCATCAAAAGAAGAAATTGCTGAATCGTTGGCTGTTTCAATGTCAATATGTGCCGGAAGTAAAAAAGCAAAATATTCATCAGTAATTGAAGATCTAGAAAAATCTTAACTATTTGCATCTAAATCAAAGAAACGACGACTATATATAAAATGCTTTAAATGGATCCTGGAAATCCCAATATTCATTGAAGTAAATTCCGATATATTTAAATGTGTTTAGTTAAAAACCAACATCAGGAAATAGAAAATGAATAAACGAAGATTTATTAAGTTTGGAGTAGCCGGATTAGCGAGCGCGATATCTGGTGCATATATTCTTTCTACTTGTTTTAAACCACCTCTGAAAGATGATAATAAATCAAAGTTCCCTCTCATCTGAGAATGACAACCAAGCTGATTCGCAATGGAGTTATGTAAAACTTGATCCTGATATTACAGCAGGTATTGCGTATCAAGGACATAATGAAGGAGGGTGTATGTATGGAGTTTTTAAAAGTATCGTATCTCAATTAGAAAAAAAGAACAGTGAATCAAATATAACATTCCCTTATCATATGATGAAATATGGTAGTGGTGGAGTAGGAAATTATGGTTCAGTATGTGGAGCATTAAATGGAGCTGCTGCTGCAATTGGGACTTTTAGTTAGCAATGGTACAAATCGAAATAATCTTATTTCTGATTTATTTTTCTGGTACGAAAAGGCTGAACTTCCTGTGTATATGTCTGAAAATTCTAAATTAAATAAGTCAACGACCTCTGTTTCAAATTCAGTGTTATGTCATGCATCGTCTACAAAATGGGGAAAAGAATCAGGATTTAAAATGAACAGTAAAGAGCGGTCGGAAAGATGTGGATGTTTGGTTGCAGATGTTGCAAAAAAAGCTGTTGATATGTTAAATGGTTATTTCGATGAGAAGTATTATACAACAGACAGATCAAGCGAACCTGTTTCAAATTGTAAAGTATGCCATGTTGATGGAAAATTGGCAAATATTAAAGGGCAAATGAATTGTACTTCATGCCATCCAAAAACTTTGGCTCACAGAGTATTTGGCGATATTCATTATAAAATAATGGATTAACAACAATATATCCAATTCTTAATATTAACAAGGATAAAATATGATAATCAGAATTTGGTTGTAACGCGTGGCTAGTATATGTTATTTTGCTTTTCGGTTTGCGTAATTGAGTGCCAGCAACGAAATTGCAATTACAGCCATACCAATAATCGAAATCAAATCGGGGTGTTCATTAGGCATAATCATCCAGCTTAAGGCAGCTCCTGAAACAGGAATCAGGAATTTCCATACATTCAGAATTGAAACTTTGACACCCGGACGTTTTAGAAGCGAAAACCAAATGGTTATAGCCGCAGCCGAAAGGAAACTCAACCAAACAAGCGAATAATAGTAAGTGGCAGGAAAGGGCCCTAAATGTAATCCTTCGGCAGGAATTGAAACCATAAATAACATGGCACCTCCAATAATGAGCGATGTTGAACTTAAAACCATGGGTGAAATACCTCCCGATTTTTTTGAAATCAAAACATTTGCATACCCCGATATCAGGTTATTTAATAGAAGCAACCCTATTCCTAAAAGTTCCAGTTTTCCTTTCACTTCAATTTGTTGGCGCCCAAGGGTAATGATGGCAATTCCAACAACTCCAATTAAAATACTGCCTGTTTTTAAGGGTGTCATTTTATCGTTGTGGAACGAATAATGGGCAACAATAGCAATAAAAAAGGGCGATGAACCAATAATCATCGCAGCCAGAGAACTGGGCACCATGTTAATTCCACTGTAAAAAAGGGCATATTGGACAAAAATTTGCACTACTCCAAGTACCAGAATAAATTTTATATTCGTTTTTATTTCGCGTATGAGTTGCCGGTATTTACCAAAATAAAGCACTATCAGTATACCTGAAATCATAAACCTGATGCCGGCAAATTGAAGGGGTGTATGGTATTGCAATCCAATTTTTACGCCCACAAAAGCAGTCGACCATAACAGGCAGGCTAAAATTGCCAGGAAAATAGTGGTTTGAGAAATGTTTTTCATTGAGATGTAAAGGTGTATAAATTTTTTTATTTGTAGTGCAGAATGTATTTTCTATTGATTAGATAAATGTTCCATATTATTATTTCTTCAGGCCGGGTAGAAATTCTCCTACTTTAGTTGAGGAAAAATCCTCTTTTTGTTTCGGTGAAGGCCTGTATGTTTTTTGCCTTTTCTGTGATAACTTGTTTACAAATGAAATGCTATGGAAACAGGGGAGGGATACAATTCAGATTACGAAAAGAATATTTTAATTCTGGCAGATTTTGCCGATGGTAATTGGCATGCCATCTCGTTTGCCATGAATCACTTATATCAGCCACATTCAATAATTTCAATATTACAAACTTACCAAAGCCCTCATTATGGCACAATGATGATGCGGAACATCGAGCCACGCTTAAAGAAAATCACCAAAGATGAACTTAATGCCTTGAAAAATAAATTGTTAAGTAATTTTGAGCTGTCAGAAAAACAAATACAACTTTTATCCTTTAAAGGCGGAGTAGCCGAAATTATTCATACCAAATTACGAGCCAATACAAAATACAATATTGTTATAGGTACTTATAGTGCATTTACCAATTCATGTACCATCCAGAACCTGTGGTATGTCAAAAATTATTAACTGCACAGAACATCCGGTATTTATTGTACCGAAATTATTTGAACCTAATACAGCGGGAACATTGCTTTTTGTTGCATGCCCCGATAAACTTCCATCACTGGCTGTATTAAATCAGATTAATTCTATTTGTGAAAAAGCAAAATTGGAATTGGAAGTCCTTTTTGTTACAGCCAATAAAGATCAGATTATAAGTAAAGAGGTTATTGAATTTTTGGAAACCCATTTGTCGAATATAAACTTTTCAATTCAAAAAGTAATAAATAATTCAGTGTGTAAAGGAATGCAGCATTACCTGAAAAAAAATTGCCCGGGAATTAATTATTGTTTGAACGAAACAGCAGCTTAGCCTCTGAAGAATGTGTTTGATGATTTTTGATGTGAAACCCATAATAATGAGGCAAGATATTAAGATAGATAAATTATATGTCGGTTAAAAATATTCATAAAATATTGGTTCCCAATAGCTTTCTCTAAAGAAGGGGAAATCCTTTTAAAACAGGCTATGTTTTTTCATGAAGTTTTTTCATGCCAAATCACCATGGTTGTTTGTTGTTCCTGAAGTTTCATTATTCAAAAAAAAATTATACCCCTTAAAATATGATCCACAGCGTATAATTAAAAAAGCGACTAAAAAATTATCAAAATGTTGTAAGGCATTTTTTAATGGACAAATACCTGATTTTGTTGAATTAAAAGTCAAAATAGGAGACATGGTTCCTGAGGTTTTAAATATCATTCAAACAAAAGATATTGATTTGGTTATTATTAAAGAATGTAAAAAAATAAAATGCCTGCTGAGTAATCCTTAATGCGGGTTCTCAAAAAGTTGTGAAGTACGTTTCATGCCCGGTAATGATTATCCATGAAAAATGGACTCAGGCAGGTATTAATAAAATTTTAGTGCCCATCGATGTAACAAAAAATTGCCGGAATGTGGTTCTGTGGGCTGCTGCACTTGCTAAAAAATTAAAGGCCGAAATTCAAATTGTATCTATTGTAAAACACACCTTTAAAATTAGAAACAAGTTTAGTTTATAAAAAGGGCCCAATTTGGTAAAAAAATGGATTATTAAAACAAGGCATCAAATGCGATTTACAAATTCTTAGGTCGGGTCCCCCGGCAAAATGCCATGAAGCACTCTTAAAATTTGCTGAAGAAGACAATGCTGATTTAATAATGATTTTAACACATAAAAAATATTTTATGGCAAATAATTACCTCGGAAAGTTTGCCAACGATGTTATTCACCAATCACCAAAACCTGTATTAAGTGTAGTTACTCAAAATAAATCGTTGTTTAATGTGGTATGGGATCCTTTTAAGTATGGAAAATCAGGCCGTGTTGAGCATTTAAATATTTCTGAAAATGACATCAAAAATTAATGAACTTGCTGACAAAATTTATCAGGAAGGTGTTGAAAAGGCTGAACTGGAAGCTCAAAAAATACTTTCGGAAGCTGAAGGTAAAGCAGCTCAAATACTGAACGATTCGGAACAAAAGGCGGCAAAAACAATTGCAGATGCAACCCAAAAATCAAAAGAGATTTTTAATGGTATTCACGATGAACTAAATTCACTTTCGAACCAGGTTATTGCAGTTACTCAGCAAAAAATTACCGATTGTATTTTGACTGATGCTTCGCAGCAAATAACAAATGAGCTGTTGGACGATACTAATTTTGTTCAGTCTTTTTTTCTTGATTTGGTAAAATTATGGGAAAACAATACAACTTCGGCCGATGATTTAGTGGCTCAAATGTCGGAGGAACAATTAACTAAATTGCAGGAGTTTTTTAAGTCGAAAGCCTATGAGTCTTTAATGTCTCAACCTCAAATAGAAATAGGTAAAAACATCAGGAAAAGGATTTCAAATAGTATCAAATAAAAGTGGATTTAAAGTGTCGTTTACTGAGAAAGATTTTGAAGCTTTTTTTAAATCATTTATGAAACCTAAAATTCAAAAGTACTTATTCGAAATAGCCTCTAATGAGTAATTATTATTGTCAAATATCAGGATTACCCGATTTGGCTTTAAACTCTGAAAATTCCGGAATTATTTTACCGGAATTTGTAAAAGAGATAAAACCATATTTGGAGCCGCTCCATCAGGAGTGGTTCGATTTGATATTGTATTCTTTGACTCACAAAACAATTTTGGATTTTTATTTAACCGGGAATTTTTCCGACACGTTAGCTGCTTTTTTTAAACCCGAATGGTTTGATCCTGAAACCAAACAATTACACTTATTACCAAATTATTTGCAGCAATGTAACACTCTTTTTTATGGGAAGAAGGACGAACTAAAACTTCCTGAAATGGAACTTATTGTGTACGAAGAATATTATAAAAGCCTCTGTCAATCAGGGAATAATTTTATTAAAAACTGGGCTATTTTTGAGATGGACTTTCGAAATTACCTGGTTGTAAAAGTTTGTGAAGAGAATCAAATATCAAAATATAAACAGATAGTAAAAGGCAATGTGTTTGCTGATAAATTGTTGGGATTTACATTGTTAAATAAAGAGGTTCAAGTGGAGTGGCCCTATTCCGAAAAAGTGAATGCCATTTTGGAAACAACTAATTTATTTCAAAAGGAATTGGCCATCGGTCAACTTAAATGGGATGTAATCGATGAGTTGAATTTATTTAATTATTTCTCCATCGAAGTGCTATTGGGTTACCTGTTAAAATTAATGATTCTTGAACGGTGGAAAAATCTCAGAGGAACTGTAGAAAACAATTTAGTGGAAAGTTATAGCGAATCAGTGATAAAAGACTATAAAACACTATTAAATATTGAAGGATAAAAAAATAGATCAATAAACGCTAAATATATATGGAGAATAATCAATATACCTGTACAGGAGAAGTAACTTCTATCATTGCCAATTTGGTTGTTGTAAATGCCGATGGTTTTTTGCACCAGAATGAAATTTGTTATTTCGACCATAAGGGAGAGCAAATAATGGGTGAAGTGATCAAAACAGATGGCAATAATGCTTATGTTCAGATATTTGAGAGCACCCGTGATTTTAAGGTAGGGACAAAAGTTAAATTTACCGGCAACATGCTTGAGGTGTATTTAGGCCCTGGTTTGCTGGCAAAAAACTTCGATGGGTTGCAAAACGACCTCGATAAAATGGAAGGGGTGTTTTTAAAACGTGGCGAACGTACTTTCCCCTTGGAGAAAAATAAAAAATGGGGATTTAAACCCATTGCTCAGGTTGGCGATACCGTTAGTGCCGGTTTTTGGTTGGGTGAAGTAGATGAAATGAGTATGCCCCATAAAATTATGGTTCCTTTTAAATTAAAGGGAGAATACCAAATTAGTGAACTAAAACCGGAAGGCGATTATTTAATTGATGATACCATGGCTGTTTTAACCGACGAAGAAGGTACTAAAGTTAATGTTACCATGGTTCAAACATGGCCGGTTAAAATACCCATTAAAAATTATTCAGGAAAACTTCGTCCCTCTGAGCTGTTTGAAACCGGCATTCGTGTAATCGATACATTAAATCCAATTCTTGAAGGAGGAACAGGTTTTATACCCGGCCCTTTTGGAAGTGGTAAAACGGTACTTCAGCATGCACTTGCAAAACAAGCTAAAGCCGAAATAGTGATAATTGCAGCATGTGGTGAACGTGCCAACGAAGTAGTTGAAATATTTACCGAATTTCCCGAGCTGGACGATCCCCGTACCGGGCGCAAATTAATTGAACGGACCTCTATTATAGCCAATACATCGAATATGCCTGTAGCCGCGCGTGAAGCATCGGTGTATACAGCTATGACCATTGCCGAATATTACAGGGCAATGGGATTACGTACATTGATTTTGGCCGATTCAACATCACGCTGGGCGCAGGCTTTACGCGAGATGTCGAACCGTATGGAAGAGTTGCCGGGCCCGGATGCCTATCCGATGGACCTGCCGGCAATTATCTCTAATTATTATTCAAGGGCAGGGCAGGTTTTGTTGCAAAATGCCGAAAAAGGCTCAGTAACATTTATTGGCACTGTTTCGCCTGCAGGAGGGAATTTATTAGAGCCTGTAACTGAGGCAACCAAAAAAGTGGCCCGTTGTTTTTTCGCTTTGTCGCAGGAAAGGGCTGATAGTAAAAGATACCCTGCCATTGACCCACTCGATAGTTATTCGAAATACCTCGAATACCCCGAATTTGTAGAGTATTCAAAAAATAATATTGGCGAAAACTGGATCGAGGACATTAATTTTTCGAGGAATGCTTTATATCAGGGAAGGGAAGTGTATGAACAAATCAATATTTTGGGTGATGATGGAGTACCGGTCGATTACCACGTGATGTTTTGGAAATCGGAACTCATCGATTTTGTTTTCCTTCAACAGGATGCGTTTGATAATGTTGATGCTTATACATCCATTGAGCGCCAAAAATACATGCTCGAAAAAGTCAATCACATTGTAAAATCAGAATTTAAGTTTGAGAAGTTTGAAGAAGTGGGAAACTTTTTTAAACGCCTGATATACATTATTCAGCAACTTAATTATGCTGAATTTAAATCGGAAAAATTTACCGGATTGGAAACCGAATTACAACAAGCTATTAATCAAAAATTAGAAGGCTGATGGAAACAAAATTATTTCAGAAAACATACCACCACCTGGTAAATATTACGAAAGCAACCTGTACTTTAAAGGCAAGAGGAATAGGCAACGAAGAGATGGCTTTTGTTGATGGCAGGGCTGCCCAGGTTGTAAAAATTGTAGGCGATTTTGTTACACTTCAGGTATTCTCAGGAACAGAAGGTTTATCAACCGATTCGGAAATTGTTTTTACAGGAGAACCACCAACTTTAAAAGTAGGAGACCATTTAACAGGGCGGTTTTTTAATTCGTTTGGTGAAGCCATTGATGGATTTCCTGTTATTGGTGGCAAAAAAGTAGCTATTGGCGGGCCATCTGTGAATCCTGTTCGAAGGGTGCAGCCTAACCAATTAATCACAACCGGTATTGCAGGCATCGACCTGAATAATACCTTGGTGTCGGGGCAAAAAATTCCTTTTTTTGCTGATCCCGACCAACCATACAATGAGGTGTTGGCGATGATTGCCCTTCGTGCCAAAGTCGATAAAATTATTCTGGGAGGAATGGGCCTTACCTGGGACGATTACCTCTTTTTTAAAAATTCGTTTGAACAGGATTACGGGCAATCAAAAATTATAGGTTTTATTAATACAACCGAAGATTCACCGGTTGAACGGTTGCTGGTTCCCGACATGGCTTTAACAGCCGCTGAATATTTTGCGTACGAAAAAAATGAGAAAGTGTTGGTATTGCTTACCGACATGACTTTGTATGCCAGCGCCCTGAGTATTGTTTCAAACCGGATGGACCAAATCCCATCAAAGGACAGTATGCCTGGGTCATTGTACAGTGATTTGGCACGTTTGTACGAAAAAGCAGTACAATTTCCCGACGGAGGCAATATTACAATTCTGGCAGTTACTACTTTATCGGGGGGGGATATAACCCATGCTATTCCCGACAATACAGGTTACATTACCGAAGGGCAATTGTTTTTACGACGAGCTTCCGAAGTTAATAAAGTAATTATCGATCCATTCCGAAGCCTTTCAAGGTTAAAACAGCTGGTTATCGGGAAATCAACCCGCGCTGACCATCCACAAGTGATGAATGCTGCAATCCGTCTGTATGCCGATGCTGCCAATTCGCGTACAAAACTTGAAAATGGTTTTGAATTAACCGATTATGATAAGCGTGTGTTAAAATTTTCAGACGAATATTCCAAAGATATTTTGGCCATTGATGTGAACCTTGAAATTGACCAGATGCTTAACAAAACCTGGGAACTTTTCCAGGAATTTTTAACCAAAGATGAAGTGGGAATTAAACAGGAATATGTGGATTTATACTGGAAGAATTAAATGAAGATTCAGATAAAATACAATAAAACGGCTTTACGCGAATTTCAGAAAAAACTGAAAGTAAGGGAGCGTGCACTTCCGACATTAAAAAACAAAGAAGCAGCATTGCGTGCTATGGTTTTGGAGGCAAAAAAAGAATTGGGATTGTTGGAAGAAGATTTTCATTTAAAGTTAAAAGAAATTGAAAGCTGGAAACAATTGTGGAGTGAGTTTGACAGAAGTTTGGTATCCATCAGCGCAATCGAATCAAAAGATTTTAAGGTAGCAGGCTTAATAATTCCAGAGTATAAAAGCATAGAATTTAAGATAGCCGATTTTAGCCTTTTTGGAAACCCAGCCTGGTTTTACGATGGAATAAAAACATTAAAACAGATTCTTGAATTACAGATAAAAAAGGAATTCCTGGCGAATAAATTGACGCTATTGGATTATGCCCGGAAAAAAGCAACCCAGAAAGTGAATTTATATGAAAAGGTACAGATTCCGGGATTGGCGGCAGCCATCAAACAAATAAAAAGGTATTTGGAAGATGAGGAAAACCTGGCAAAAGCCGGGCAGAAATTATTAAAACAACGGATGCAAAAACAACGGGTGGCATGATTGTTAAAATGATAAAATTTGAGTTTTTGGTTTTTTATACCAATTATGAAAAATTCCTGTCTGATATTCAGGAGATAGGAACACTACATGTTAAATCGCAGCAAAAAGATGATGCTTCTGCTGATTTGTTGGCCCAGTTGAAAGAGTATCAGGAAATTAAAACGGTATTGAATAAAATGGTATCGTGTGGCAGCGATGAAAAAGTGAAAAGTTCAGATAAAGAGTGGCGTTTGGTCATCGAATCATTTTATTCATTAAGTAAAGAATTAGAACAACTCCAGCATAAAAAAGAAGAAATAAATGAGGCTATTCAATTATATTCTCCATGGGGAACTTTTTCAAAAAGTAAATTATTAAAACTGGAAAATGTTGGACTTGTAGCCCGGTTTTTTAAAATCAGGAAAGAAAAATTTATTGAGCAATGGTTAAACGAATACCCGGTTAAAATTATAAATGATGATGGAAAACAACTTTTTTTGATGTCGTTGGATCAAAAGTTTAATTTTTCGGAGTATGCCGAAGAGGTATTTTTACCCGAAGGCGATTATGCTGAATTAGAAAAACAATTGGTTTTAACAGAAAAGAAAATTGATGAAGCTGAAAAAAAATTAAAACAACTTGTTGCCCAAGGAATACCCGTATTGGAAAAAATTGAAAAGGAATTATTTTCGGCCATTGAGTTACAAAAAGTACGCGAAAACAAAACACTTTCGACAGGCGAAGGTAAATTAAAAGCACTTGAAGGCTGGGTACCCGAACCGGTTAAAGATAATTTGGTGGCTTATCTTGAGGAGGAGGGGATTTATTATACGCAACAAAATTCACTGCCTGAAAAGGAGACACCTATTCAATTAAAAAACAGCCGTTTTTCAAAGTTGTTTGAACCCATTGGCGAAATGTTTTCGTTGCCAAAATACAACGAAGTAGACCTAACAGCTTATTTTGCCCCGTTTTTTCTGGTGTTTTTTGGCTTTTGCCTTGGCGATGCAGGTTATGGTATAATTCTTTTCCTGGGAGCGACTATTTACAAGTTTTTTGCTTCTGAAAGTTTAAAACCTTATTTGACTTTGGGACAGTTTTTTGGATTGGCAACATTTGTAATGGGGATGCTTTTTGGTACTTTTTTTGGCGTTCAATTGGTACATATTGCTTTTCTGTCGGGTGTAAAAAACCTTTTTCTCGATAGTTCAAAAATATTTAGCCTTGCGTTAATATTGGGAGGTGTGCAGATTTTATTTGGGCTGGGCATAAAAATTGCCAATCAGATAAAACAAAACGGAATTTTACATGGACTAGGAACCGCAGGTTGGATATTGATTATTCTGAACAATGTAGTATTTGCTTTAATTAATCCAGATACTGCCATTGCTCTTTCTTTCATAAAAACAGGAATTAACATTTTATCGGTTGTAATGATTTTATTTTATACCGATCCTTCTGCGAAAATTCATTTTCGTTTTTTTAGCGGATTGTGGAGTATTTACAGTACCGTTACTGGTATTTTTGGTGATTTGCTATCCTATATCCGTTTGTTTGCGTTAGGGCTTTCAAGTTCAATATTGGGACTTGTGGTCGACCAAATGGCGGTGTCGTTTGGGCAAATGAAATACATTGGCCCGGTATTGTTTATCTTGATTCTTCTGTTTGGGCATGTGGCAAATATTGCCATTTCATCGTTGGGGTCGTTTGTACACCCCATGCGTTTAACGTTGGTTGAATTTTACAAAAATGCCGGATTCACAGGTGGTGGGAAAGAGTACCGGCCATTTTCAAAATATCAAATTACTAATTAACAACTTTATATCATGGAATTAACTTATTTATTGGCTTATTTGGGTTTAGCATTAATGGTTATTTTGTCGGGTATTGGCAGTGCCATGGGCGTATCGATGGGTGGTAATGCTACCATTGGCGCTTTAAAAAAGAACGGCGACCCTTTTGGTAGTTATATGCTTCTGAGCGCAATGCCCGGCACACAGGGGCTATACGGTTTTGCCGGTTTTTTTATTTTTAATAATTTATTAGTAGGAATGGAGGAAGTTACTATTATGGCCGCATTTGCATTCCTTGCTGCCGGTCTTTCTTTGGGTGTTGTAGCCCTGTTTTCGGCTATCAAACAAGGCTCGATCGTGGCTAATGGCATTGCCGGTATTGGCTCGGGGTACGATGTGTTTGGAAAAACTATGATTTTAGCTGTGTTCCCTGAATTATACGCCATTATTGCTTTTGCGGTAACGTTTATTATTAGCACCTCATTGTAATTTATGGCCGGGATCCAAAGATTTCTGATCATTAAAACTTAATCGCATCAATTTGATACGATCACACACCGATTTGATACGATCACGCTCCGATTTGATAAGACCGCGCACCATTTTGTTACGTGCACTTATCAATTTAATACGATGACGTACCATTTTGATGCGTTAACGTAACATGGCGATACGATAACGTACCGTTTTGTAATGTGGACGTACCAATTTGGTAGGATGATGTATCACAGGATTACGATTTTCGCCAGATTGGTGCAAAAACGTAACATCTTGATGGAGTAACGCACCAGTGTGATGCGGAGCTCTCGGAAATACACCAACTATTTTATGTAATCCAATAACTCTGAAACATAGTGTGGGCAGGATTTTAAGTCGCACTCCCACTATTATTTAAACTTACAGTTTTTTCAGATTAAATAAATCTTTCCGCCTGTCTTTCAGGTTTCTTACACTTCCAAATTTGTTTAACTCGCGCAAAAGGCTGATATCACATTCCGAAATTAAAATCATTTCGGTGTTTGGTGTAGCTTCGGCTTTAATACCATTAGTCGGGAATGCAAAATCACATGGCGTAAATACCATTGATTGGGCAAATTGGATGTCCATGTTATGTACATTTGGAAGGTTGCCAACACTGCCAGCCATGGCTACATAACATTCGTTTTCGATGGCTCGTGCCTGTGCACAGTTACGAACACGGGAATATCCGTTTTGAGTATCAGTCAGAAAGGGGATGAATAAAATATCCATTCCTTCGTCAGCCAGTAATCGGCTTAATTCAGGGAACTCGGAATCGTAACAAATCAGAATTCCAATTTTTCCACAATCAGTATCAAAAGCTTTAAGGATATTGCCGCCTTGCATTCCCCAAACTTTTACTTCGTCGGGTGTGACATGGAGTTTTTCATACCGTTCGGTTGTGCCATCCCTCCTACATAAATACCCTGCATTATAAAGCCTGTTTTCAACAATTTCAGGCATACTTCCCGAAATAATATTGATGTTATAGGTAATGGCCAGTTCCGAAAACTTTTTTACAATATCCGATGTGTGTTTTGCTAATTCCCTGATGGCATTCGGTTCGCTCATATGATTGTTCTCAGCCATTAGCGGCGCATTAAAAAATTCGGGGAACAGGGCAAAGTCGGAATGGTATCCCGATACTGCATCGACAAAATACTCGGCTTGTTGCAAAAGTTCATTTAAATTATTGTATGGCCGCATTTGCCATTGAATTAATCCTAACCTGACAACTTTTTTGGTGATAACTGCTGTTTTTGTAGGTTTTTCGTAATAAATATTATCCCACTCAAGCAGTACTGCAAATTCATTTGATGCCTCATCGCCTTCGAGGTAACCTTTTAATACTTTCACCGGGTGAAAGTCGTTTGAAATCTGAAAATTTAATACCGGATCGTTAATTTCTTTCCTTCTTACTTTGGCTATATATTCTTTAGGCGAAAGTTCTTCTGAAAATTTGTGGTAATTTGGAATGCGGCCACCAAAAGCTACACCTTTCAGATTAAGGCGTTCGCACAATTCTTTCCGGTAATCGTATAATCGTCGTCCCAGTCGTAATCCCCGAAATTCGGGTTTAATAAAAATATCGATCCCATATAGCATACTACCTTCGGCAGTATGGGTGCTAAATGAGTAGTTGCCGGTTAATTCCTTGTAAGTATGGTGCCCTTCAAAGTTTTCGTAATCAACAATAATCGATAATGCACATCCTGCAATCTGATCGTTGATTTTTATAACCACCTGCCCTTCAGCAAATCGGTCGATTAATGATTTTATTTGATGTTCTTTCCAATATGCATTTGGCATAGTAGAGTAAGATTCAATCATAGCTTCTTTTAATTCCTGATAATCATCGAGGCTCAAATAGGACAATTCTATGTTTTCAATCTCTTCCATTTTTGTTCATTTTTATGTTCTGAATTTTGGTGCCAAATTATTATTTTTTTTGACTGACATAATGTTTCTATAACTTATTTTAATAAAATGGATCCACTTTTTTTTATGTGGATATAAATGTTTACTGAGGAGATAAAATAAAATTTAATTTATTAATGATTAAATACTGAATATTTTGTAAATTGTATAAATAAACCAGTTGATTATCAGCGGGGTGTGAAAACGGAATATTTAATATGATAAGTTTGTGAAGGAAGGAAGTTGAACGTTGATTTGGAGAGAATAGGTGATGCAAGATGAATTGAAAAATTCGCTGTGAATCTGGTTAAAACCAAAATACAATTGATTTTAATAGATAGTTACTTTTAATCTGAAAATTTATTACGATGAAACGAAATTTTTTATTCCTCACAACCTTGCTTTTATGTTCAGTAATAATGTTCGCACAAGAATCAATGGATTTGTCTCAGGCAAAAAAAATGGTACAGTCGAATGTTAAAGGTTTTCAAAAAGATGGCATCAATAAGGTGATGTTTGTTGAGTTTTTTGGTGAATTTATAACCTCAAAACAAACTGCTCCCAGTACCATGTCGGCCCGATGGGGTAATTCAGGTACACTTAAAACTCTTGTTCAGGAAGTTGAAATTGCTGATGATTATTATGAAACCGTAACGAATCAGGTTTTTGAATTGGTAAGCCAGGTTTTTATTGACAATGGCATTGAAGTACTTGATAAGGGTTTGCTACTTGAGAATCCTGATTATATAGCTCTTGGATTAAAGGAAGAAAAAGGTACCCGGGGCTATACTGGTGGAGTAACCAAAAAATCGGTTACAACCGAAGGTGTAAAACGTTCGGTGACAGGTATGGGAATGTTTAGCGAAACATTAAGAATAGGGGCAGTAGCAAAAATAAAAAAAATGGTGCCTAAAATTGCCAATGACAATAATTGCCAGGCGTCTCTCTCTGTTAAATTTAAGTTTGGGCTTGGTAAAAAGAATGTGCCAACACTCGATTTTATTAACATAACCATGGATTCTAATGTTGGTTCTACGGGCAAAGGGAAAAACGAAATGTTTTATTTCAAAAAAGGAGGTGTAGCTATTTTTACCACTAAAAAGGGATTAACCGGTTCGGCTGATTTTATTGAAGCCGATGGTACTTACAATGCTGAAAAATACCATAAATCAATGATTGATATGGTTAAAACAATGAAAGGAGCTTATTCTACAATTTTAAAAGATGCCTTGCAATAACCCATTTATATCTTCATATAACAAATAACAAAGTTTGTAATTAAAAATCCCGGATACATCTTTAAGAATTTAAGGTTATCCGGGATTACTTGTTTTTAGCTATTTAAATACAGAAGTAGTTTGTATTATTCTGGCTTTATTGTTCTGAAATAAATATTTTGATGATTATATTTTAGTTCAAATAATAGAATCTTTAGAATAATGATTGTTACGCATTAATTTACTGATGTTTATCTTCTTTTATTTCCTTTATAATTCTTAACTTATACAAAACAGTCAATTTTATTGGTTATGGATTTTAAAACTGTCTTATTTTTAAAAGGGAAGGTGGTTTTTGTAGTGCTTATTTTTTGTTTCCTGGCTTTTTGTGGAATTGTTTTTACGTTTATTCGAAGTAGGCAACTGGATAAGGAATATATTTCCCTGGTTGAATTCTCAAAAAAGATTGGTATCGAAGTTTATCAAAGCAGGATATCGATTAATGAATATATTTTAAAGAACGATTCACTTTCGTTACTAGCGATTAATAAAAACCTTAAAAATGCTCATGAATTAGTTGTTTCCATAAAATCAATGAATGATAAAAATACGGTACTAAAAAACAAACGGATAACACGGGATTTAAAAGCAAACCTGGTAACTATCAATAATCACATATTACAACTACAAGATCAAATATCTTCAGAATCATTATCTGATCCAACTTCGATAGAATCACTTACTATTCATGAATACAAAGCTTTTCAGGAAAGTTTTAGTAAATTTGAAATAAACCTTGATAGATATTTAACCCAAAGGAATTCCAATTTTAAGGGAGAAATATTTACACTGTCTATTTCTTTATTTATCGTTTTGGTAGTATGCCTGATAATCATTATTCGACTGATTAATACCATTGTAATTGTGAATAAACAATATGTTGAAAAGACGATGGAAATTGAACAAAAAGAACGGCGCCGAATAGCTATTGATTTGCACGATGGTTTGGGCACATTGTTATCAAGTATTTCATTATATGTTAAGTTATTGAAAAAGGAATCAATCGCCAATCCATCTGTAAAAAATAACCTTGAACATATCAGTCAACTTTCGGAAATGACACTTGAAAGCCTTGAAGATGTTATCAATAACTTAAATCCGGCAATATTAAATAAGTTGGGATTAATCCAGGCGCTTGAGAATATATGTATTAACATGAATAACCTTGGGAATATATATTTTAACCTCGAAACACAAAATTTCACTTTAAAATTGTCAAAAAATACAGAATTAGTTGTTTTTCGGATTTGTAATGAGTTAATGAACAATGCCTTAAAGCATTCAGGAGCTACTGAATCAAAAATTGAATTAAGCTCTACCAAAAATAAAGTAATGCTTTTTTATTCTGATAATGGAGTAGGTTTTAATCCACAGAGTGATATTGAAAACGAAGCCGACAAAACCGGTTTAAAGAATATGGCTAAACGGGTTGAAACATTAGGAGGCACATTTAGTATAAAGAGTGAAAGGGGAGAAGGAGTACAAATTAAAATCCGTTTTAAAACCATGTAGGAGGTTATTTCTAATATAGTAGGAATGGACAAAATATCTCTTATTATTGTTGATGACCATAAAATATTCAGAGATGGTTTATTGCTTTTGCTTAATCAATTTGATTTTGTAAAAGTTATTGGCGAAGCTGAAAATGGCAACGATTTTTTGGAATTATTAAAAAAAGAAATTCCTGATATAGTTTTGATGGATATTAATATGCCGCAATTAGGTGGAGTAGAAGCTTCAAAAATAGCAATAAAAAAATACCCCAATTTAAAGATTATTGCGTTAACTACTTTTTTGGAGGAAGAATTAATTGAGCAAATGTTATTGGCCGGAGTTGAAGGTTATATGCTCAAAAGAGCCGATGTTGCTGAGTTTGAAAAAGCGATAAAAAAAGTAGCTGCCGGGGGAAGCCATTTTTCCGATGAAATTATTGAAATTATAACAAGGAACCTTAAAGTTTTCAGCAAACAGAAAAACCTGATATCGCTATTGCCAACATTTACAAAAAAAGAACAATTGATACTCGAACATATTTGTAAAGGGTATAACAACGAACAAATTGCTAAACGTATATTTTTAAGTTCAAAAACGGTTGAAAAATACAAAAGCAGTTTATTCCAAAAAACAGGTACTTTTAATACCGTGAACCTTGTAATTTATGCATTTAAAAATCAACTGGTTGAAGTTTAACTGTAATGGCAGATTCCTTGCAGGAAAAATTTGGCTGATAAAAACCTGATCCCTACCTTTAATGAATACATAACAAAGATTTAAGTTTATGAATATGCCCTTTAGTAAAAAGTTTATCCTATTTGTTTTTTGCAGTTTTTTATTTTTAAATGGATGTAATAATACATCCAGCGTAGAAGAAGAAAATAAAATGGTTGGTGTTAAGATATATGATTATTCGAAAAACCTTTCCGGGCTTTTTGAGGAATGGGGACAACTTGGAATAAATACGGTGTTTACTAACGAAAAACTATTGGGTATAGAAGGATTTACTGATTTGGCACAACAACACAGGATTAAAACCTTTATTATAACGCCCGTTTTTTTTAACGATGAACTTTTAGCCGCAGAACCTGAATATTACGCTATTACTAACAAAGGGGAACATGCAAATGACGATTGGGTAAAGTTTGTATGCCCTTCACGAAAGGATTACAGGAAACAAAAAATTGAATCCATAAAAAGCCTGGTTCTGAAATTTGAACCCGATGGTATTAGCATTGATTTTATCAGGCATTTTGTTTTTTGGGAAACAATTTATCCCGATAGGGCATTGTCATCAATAGACAATACTTGTTTTGATGAATCATGTTTAAGCCATTTTCAGGAAGAAACTAATTGGGTAATTCCCACGACACTTAAAACTGAAATGGAAAAAGCAAATTGGATTACTGAAAATTGTTTTGATAAATGGGTAGAATGGAAATGTGGTTTAATAACAAGTATGGTCGAAGAAATAACCAACGAAGTTCGTGAAATTGAACCCGATATTTTAATCAATGTTCATTTGGTGCCTTGGCGAGACAACGATTTTAATGGAGCCATTAGAAAAATAGCAGGCCAGGATTTTAAACAATTAGCACCTATAGTTGATTATTTGTCACCCATGACTTACGCCCACATGGTGAAACAGCAACCTGAGTGGGTCAATTCTGTGGTTCAGGATGTTTATAATAAGACACAAGGAATTGTAATTCCCTGCATACAGGTTAAAGAAGCCTATTTAAGTGATACTTTATCAATTGATGAATTCCGTAATAACTTACAAGCTGCTCTTAAACCACCATCAAAAGGTGTTTTATTTTGGTCGTGGGAGCAGCTCGATATTGATGTAAATAAAAAACAGGTTATAAAAAATATTATTAAAGGCGATTAATTATTTACAATTTGTAATAATCCTTCACAAGCATCTTCCAGTAAATCAAGTACCAGTTCAAATCCTGCGTCACCTCCATAATATGGATCCGGAATTTCATCGTAAGTGTATTCTTTACTGAAATCGGTCATTTTATAAATTTTGGCTATATCCTCTTTATTTCTTGCCATCGATTTTAGTACCTGAATGTTGGCATCATCCATTCCAATAATAAAATCAAAACGGTCAAAATCGCTGGCAGGGTCAAATTGGCGCGAAATACTGGTCAGGTCAAATCCACGTTTTTTGGCGTGTAATTTCATCCTTTTATCGGCAGGCTCTCCAGCATGCCAACCTGCTGTTCCTGCCGAATCAACAATGTATTTATTTAAAAGGCCTTCTTTTTTTATAATACCATTAAAAACAGCCTCGGCACTGGGTGAGCGGCAAATGTTTCCGAGGCATACAAATACAATTTTCTTCATAAAATGAATTTGTGTAAAAATAGAAGGAATATTTTGAAAAGGAAAATGGTAGGGCGAAGGATTGCAATTATTGGAATTTATTTGACATGCCACTTTATTTTTTTTGATAAAATTTATTGTTTAAATCTCATAATAACCTTTATTTTAATTTCTCTATTTCAAAATAATCAAGAAAATATTTTATCTTAAATAGGGGTTTTAGTAATAGGATTTGTCTATTTTTAAAGTACTAATTGTAAATAGTACAATAACCTTAACCAATTAACTATTAAATCATGAAAAAAGAATTTTTTTCAAGACGAGATTTTGTCGTAAAGTCAGTGATGCTGGCAGGTTCTACTCTAATTCTGCCAAAATTAGTTTTCGCAAATGAAAACCAGGAAGCTACTATTCCTTTGATTGACTATCATGTTCATTTAACACGCGGATTTACAATTGCTGATGCTGTTAAACTGTCGAAGGAAAGGGAAGTGAAATTTGGAATTGTGGAACATCCCGGGCCCCGTTACTCCAGTATGAATGATAATATTGCCTTGTTGAAATACATCAATAATTTACGGAAGTACCCTGTTTTTGTGGGATTGCAGCCTGTTGAACCCGGATGGCGGAAAAATTACTCGGAAGATGTTTTGTCCAAACTTGATTACATTATTATGGATGCCCTTGAACTACCAAACGACGACGGTAGTTTTTTCAGGATTTGGGAAAGTAATACCAAGGTAGATAATAGTGAAAAGTTTATGGACAGGTACCTGGAGTTTTACAAATACATCCTTGAAAATGAAAAGTTGGATATTCTGGCAAGCCCTACTTATTTACCTGATTCTATCAAAAAGGATTATTCGGGATTGTGGACAACCAAGCGTATGGAAACCCTCATCGGTACAGCCATAAATAATGATGTGGCAATTGAAATTAATTCGATGTATAAAATCCCTGATGATCGGTTTATTCAGCTGGCAAAAAAAATGGGGGCAAAATTTTCATTTGGTACCAACGGCCGCACCAAGGAAATTGTGGGAGAATTATCCTATAGCCTTGATTGTGTAAAATCATGCGCGCTTCAAAAAACAGATATGTTTGGTTTGAAATAAGAGGTCAATTCATAAATATACTTTTTAGGAACATTTTTCAATGTTATGTTAAAAGAACCCGGCATGGATTAAAGGGAGTAGAAACTGTATCCTTTCACTTAAAATGAAAGAAAAAAATCAATTATTAATTTGAGATACCGTTAATAAATCAATCTTCTTTATGGATTTATTATTTCATTTGGAAGATTGATTTTTAATTTTCTTTTCTACAAGTGAAAACCATAAAACAAAACAGAAAAAGACTTTCAGGTATTTATATAAGTATCTGGATGTGTTGTTGTATGGGCGATTTTGTATGTTAATTTAATTTCAAGCATCAGGTAAAAAAAGAGTGAAAATATCCAATTTTAATTTTAAAAATTATCTTTGTTTGCTGGAAATTTTTTTTATTATTTAATTCTGGAATTGGAGTAAAATTCATAAATCATAATTTTCATAAATCAATTTATTATAAATCAAACCGCAACATTGTGTTGCACTAAATTTATAACCTTATGAGTAACATTTTCTTATTAGTACCATTTGCCTCTGTTCTGGCATTGGTATTTGCATGGTTCTTTTTTAAATCGATGATGAAAAATTCAGAGGGAACCGACCGGATGAAAGAGATTGCACAATATGTGCGTGAAGGCGCAATGGCATATCTTAAACGTCAGTATAAAGTGGTAGGAATCGTATTCGCAATACTATTTGTCCTATTGACTATAATGGCGTATTTTGGTGTTCAAAATCCATTTGTGCCAATAGCTTTTCTTACAGGTGGTTTCTTTTCTGGCTTATGTGGTTTTCTTGGAATGAAAACAGCAACCTTTGCGTCAGCAAGGACTGCCCATGGAGCATCTAAATCATTAAACAAAGGTTTACAAGTTGCATTCCGAAGTGGTGCAGTAATGGGATTAGTAGTGGTAGGTTTTGCATTATTGGATATTGCAGCCTGGTACTGGTTTCTAAGTGAAGTAGTATTCACACCTGAGCATTTGGCTAATGGAGCAAATTTCTTAGGGCTTGAATTTGTCCACGGAAGTGCTGATTATGTAACCAACGGAGTTATAAACGAAGCAGGTCAGAGAGTGAAACTAATTGAAATTACAGTAACCATGCTTACTTTCGGAATGGGTGCTTCTACTCAGGCTCTTTTTGCACGTGTTGGCGGTGGTATTTATACAAAAGCAGCCGATGTGGGTGCTGACCTTGTAGGTAAAGTTGAAGCAGGTATTCCAGAGGATGATCCTCGTAATCCTGCAACTATTGCTGATAACGTAGGTGATAACGTAGGTGATGTTGCCGGTATGGGTGCTGACCTTTACGAAAGTTATGCAGGTTCTATTTTAGCAACTGCCGCTCTTGGTGCCGCTCTTCCTGCTATTGTTTTAGCCGATACAGGTATTGACCCCATAAAAGCTGTTACTGCTCCAATGATTGTTGCAGCTATCGGTATTATTCTTTCAATTGTTGGTATTTTTATGGTTCGTACAAAAGAATCAGCAACTCAAAAAACATTATTAAATGCATTATTAATTGGTACAGGCGGAAGTTCTGTATTGATATTAATTGCAATGGCCGGAATGGCATATTTAGGATGGGTAACCTGGGGTGTATTTGGTGCTGTAGTAATCGGTTTGTCTGCAGGTGTAATTATTGGCCAGGCTACTGAATATTATACTTCTGATGAATATAAACCTACAAAAGGTATTGCTGAACAAGCACAACAAGGGCCTGCAACTACTATTATCGATGGTTTGGCTGTAGGTATGTATTCTACCTGGATTCCAGTTGTAACTATCGTTCTTGGAATTATGGGTTCTTTCTGGGCAGCCGGTGGAGCAACTCATTTTGCAATGGGTGTTTACGGAATTGGCTTTGCCGCGGTAGGAATGCTTTCTACTTTAGGAATTACTTTAGCTACTGATGCATTTGGCCCAATTGCTGATAATGCAGGTGGTAATGCTGAAATGGCTAATCTTCCGGCAGAAGTTCGCGAGCGTACTGATGCTTTAGATGGACTTGGAAACACAACTGCTGCAACCGGTAAAGGTTTTGCAATTGGTTCTGCTGCTCTTACTGCTATGGCTCTTATTTCGGCCTACATGGAAGAAGTTAGATTATGGTTTGGTAAAATTGCCAAAGCTGGCGAAGGTTTTATTTCAAAAGGAGAATATGTATTTTATAACGACATTGCTCCTGCTGCTGAAGAAGGAATAAAAGTGCTTAAAATTTCTACTGCTTCAGTAAAAGATTTAGCTGCTGCTTATGATATTACACTATTTAATCCACTTTTCTTAGGAGGTTTATTCCTTGGGTCGATGATGGCATTTGTATTTAGCGCCATGACAATGAAAGCTGTTGGCCGCGCTGCCGGTGCAATGGTAGAGGAAGTACGTCGCCAGTTCCGCGAAATTAAAGGTATCCTTGAAGGCACTGCTACTCCTGAATATGCTAAATGTGTTGAGATTTCAACAAAAGGTGCACAAAGAGAAATGTTGCTTCCTTCTTTAGTAGCAATTTTTGTCCCTGTTATTGTTGGTGCTTCTATGGGAGTTGCTGGTGTTATTGGTTTATTAGCCGGTGGTTTAACAGCTGGATTCACTTTGGCGGTATTTATGAATAACGCAGGTGGTGCATGGGATAACGCTAAAAAACACATCGAAAGAGGTAATTACGGTGGAAAAGGTAGCGAAGCTCATCACGCAAGTGTTGTAGGCGATACTGTTGGCGATCCTTTTAAAGATACTTCAGGCCCTTCATTAAATATTCTGATTAAATTAATGACCATGGTTTCTGTTGTTATGGCAGGTTTAACTGTAACTATAAGTTTATTGTAAAATAGTATTTTCAATAATATATAAACCCCGAAGATTTTCTTCGGGGTTTTTTTGTGCCCTCCTCTTATACGGAGCTTATGTTTTTGGGCTTGGTTTTTTGTTAGCCTGTGTTTGTTTATACATCATAAACTTTTTTTAACTTCAATAACTCACCATTAAATGACTGTATTCAATAAACTGATACTACTGAATTTATTAAAACTGAAAACTATTACCTGTCCCTAAGAATAAAGCTACAGGTAAAATAAAAACGATTGTTTATGATGCATAATAATTTTATGTTCTGCTTTTATTTGAAGCTAACAACTAACGTTTTTTTTTTATAAACAGCATATATCTGGCCCGGTGCCATGTTTTTTTCTCCTAAAATTTTATTTCCGGTTTGTTAAATAGAAAGCTATAAATTCTCTATTTATTTTCTAATAATGGTTATTTTCGTTGTGTAAAAAAACCACCTTATGAATTATTCGATACTTGATTTCCTGACTTTAATCGGTTCGCTTGGATTATTCCTTTATGGAATGAAAATGATGAGTGAAGCCTTACAAAAAGTAGCAGGAAGCAGACTGCGTAACTTTTTGGCCGCTATGACATCTAACCGGTTTATGGGTGTTGTTACAGGAGTGTCGATTACTGCGATCATTCAATCATCGAGTGCAACAACGGTAATGATTGTAAGTTTTGTAAACGCCGGATTACTTACCCTAACCGAGTCGGCCGGTGTAATAATGGGTGCCAACATAGGGACCACCGTTACTGCCTGGCTTATTTCAATTTTAGGATTTAAAGTAAAAATGAGCATTTTAGCCTATCCAATTATTGGTATTGGTTTTCCATTAATTTTTTCGAAAAAAACCGGCAATCAATCGTGGGGGCAGGTTTTAGTTGGTTTTGCCTTGTTGTTTATAGGTTTAGAAGCTTTAAAATCAAGTGTTCCCAATATAGGGCAGAACCCTGAAATTCTCGAATTCTTAAAAAATTTTACAGGAATGGGATTTGGTTCAAGCTTAATTTTTCTGTTAATAGGAACCTTACTTACTGTTGTCATTCAGTCGTCGAGTGCAACCATGGCTTTAACATTGGTTATGTGTAACAACGGATGGATTAGTTTTGATAGCGCTGCTGCCATGGTTTTGGGCGAAAATATTGGAACCACCATTACAGCCAACCTTGCAGCAGTGGTAGCCAATTCAGCCGCAAAACGTGCTGCACGGCTTCACCTCTTATTTAATGTTGTTGGGGTTATTTGGGTACTTTCGGTATTTCCGGTTTTTTTAAAAGGCATTGATGCTATAGCCCTGCCCATCTCCGGGAAATCGGCTTTTACCAATGCTGGTGCAGTACCCATAGCGTTGTCGTTATTCCATACTTTTTTTAACATTTTGAATGTTTTACTTCAAATATGGTTTATAAAATATTTGGTAAACCTGGTACAGAAGTTGATTCCTGAAAAAGAAGACGAACAGGAATTTAAGCTGAAATACATTAAGTTTGGCATGTTAAGTACCAGCGAGTTATCACTGCTTCAGGCTAAAAAAGAGATAAACGTATACGCTCAACAAACAAAAAAACTATTTGGACGGTTGGAAAATATGCTGAATGAACAAAACAAACGAAAATTTGTAAAACAGTTCGACAAAGTGGAGGTGGGCGAAAACAAAAGCGATGAAATGGAGGTTTTAATTGCTAAATACCTCACCAAAGTTGCCGAAGGTGAATTAAGTAAAGAATCTTCAAAAAGAATCAGTTCAATGCTCCGCATTGTCGATGAGATGGAAAGTATAGGAGATTCGTGTTTAAATATCGCCCGGGCAATGTCGCGGGCCCGCGCAAAAGATGACAAATTAACTCCCGACATGAAGGAAAAAATTCAGGAAATGTTTTCTCTCCTTGAAACGGCTTTTAACGTAATGATTGGAAACCTCGAAAAACAGCATTACAACATTGATAAAACCGCTGCCGAAGCCATTGAAAAGAAAATAAACAGGTACCGGAACAAACTTCGGAAAGAGCATGTGAGTGATATTGAAAACGACAAATATTCTTATCAGATTGGAACTTTATACAAAGATATATTTTGTGAATCGGAAAAAATGGGCGATTATATTTATGACGTATCAACCTCAATTGTCGATTATATTGAATAATGCCATGTAATTCTAATGTATGCTCGTTTTTAAACGGAGGCTGGTTTTTATAAAAGGTTGACTCATTAATAAAAGGCAGGGCCAGCCAGGGGATAATACTCAAAAAACAGGCCCAAAAATGAACTTTTGGTGGAAAAGTTTATGAAGCACATCCCACAGGTGTTTTTGGCCATACTGTAAGTAATCCGTTCAAAGATACTTTAGGCCCTTCATTAAATAATTTTATTAAATAAATGACGATAGTTTTTGTGATTATGGCTGGTGTAACTGTAACATTATGTTTATTGTAGAAGGTTTTTTTGCCATCCATCAATTAAATGCGGAATTTTATGTTAAAATCATCTAAGAATGAATTGTATTTAGGCAACAACAACTTTTCGCGGTACCGATTTATACTTCTATAAAAGTAATTTAGTTACAAACTGGCAACAGCAGGGAGTATTACTTAAAAACAGTATTAAAGAAGGCCTTGTTATCAGACACTTTATTTACAGTAATCTGTGCATTTTTTTTAATGACAAATTCGGATAATCCTATTTCTGATGTTTCACTGCCCCAATCGTATGTGTAACCAAGCCGGGTCCATGGATAACGTTTAGGGTAGTAGGAGTATATTATGTTATCATTGTACCAGGTCTGATAACTTGAGTCAATAGAAACAGGGAAGTCGAGTTGTGCTGAATTGTCCGTGACTTCGTTATCGGGCGACGGACGCCATAGGTCTGTAGGTTTTACCCACAATTCAACAAAGTGGGTGTAAGCTGAATTTTTAGGTAATCCTATTAATTGTTCGGCACGAAAAACAACATCCGATTTCGATGAATAATTTGTTTTAAACCAGTCTTCGATTTCGGGAACAACAGTCACCCAAATTTCTCCCCAGGTGTTTGTCCCAGTGAAATTTTCGGGAAACCTGTTTGGGTGTTTTGTCCATGTTACTACTAAAACCTTTTTATCGTTTTCTGTTCCATTCCAGGTCAGGTAACTATTATTTTCGGTAATGGCAATAAGCTGATTACTAATTTCATTTTGATCAGCAATCATCGCATCATTTATGGCATTCTGGTATTTTACTTCGTCTGAAATTACCAGAATCTTCTCTTTTTCGCAAGCGTTAAATAATATAAGGCAGCTTATGAAAATAATTATGGCCGTGGTATATCTTTTTCTCATACTTTTTTTAATAATCAACCTACATGTATGAACGAGTTTTTAATAAAAATGATATTATTAAAAATGTCTTTGGCACTTTTATGGAGTGGTTTTGCTGTTGCCCTTTACCCTTAGCCATGCATTTTGCCTAAAAGCCAGTCTAAAAATGCTGTTTGATATATTTCAGTGCTGATTTAATATCGAGGCTATTGGTTGCCGGACCGACCCTGATATATAAAGCCTCTGAAAATCCTTTTTGATCGAGAAAAACAGGTGTTTTTGCTTTTTGGCAGTGGACATGGCATACTGTTTTTTCGTCGATACGATGTATCGAAGTTGTTACCCATTCAACAACTTCGTGCCCCATACTCGTTTTAATTAATTCCCAAATATGAAGCAAAAATTTATCGTCGTTGGCAAATTGGTCGGTTTCAATTCCTTCAATGGTTTCATCATCACGAACACCAATGAGTAAATCGCCCCCGTTGCTATTTAAAAAGGCACAAATTGTTTTTAATGAGGCATGTTCAATAGCCGGATTTTTTTTGCCCTGTCGTAAGTCCCAGCGAAAGGTACTTTTAAATTCTGTTTGAGTGTTTTCGCCACGCTGAATAATACTTTCAACCACCGAAAGGTTGTTCTCGCTTTTACACAATGTTAAAAATTCGATGGCTGCCAGTGCATTTTTTGTGTCTTGCTCTTGATGTTTAAACAACTCGTTGGAAGGCATTTTTGCATATTCAGGACGAGTTTTTTGTTTTAATACCATTAGCCCGGCAGCATATTCGGTGAGTGACAAAAAACCGTTCAATAACAGAAGATGAATAAACAGCCCTCCTCCGTTTTCAGCAATTAATGTATTAATCGCTAACTGCTGCTCGATGGATTGTTGATTAATATATTGAATGGTATAATCAACAGCAGTTTGATTTGTCTTCTTTGCTTTCAGAAAATTGGCACTTCCCGATGCCATGGTCGAAGCGTTTAACAAAATGATATCCAATAATCCGGTGTCCGATTGCAAATGAATATTTTCTATGAATGTTGGATTTATTTGTTGTGCCGAAAGTAAAGGATCTTTTTTTATCATCGAAGCCAGATCTTCAGAAAACAACTCGCTTGAATTGGCTTTTATATCGGTTAGTTTTGAGAGTAAAAGGAGTGGTGTAACCAGTTGATTTCCATTGGTAATTTCGTACGAAACAGCCAGTCGTAACAGCCTGGCATTTTTGTGCGAAATAGGATGTCCTTGTTCCGATAAAAATGGCCCTTCAGAGGTATATAACTGAAATTCCGCACCATTCATTATTATATCAAAGGTTTTGTCCATTTTAAAATGTTAATTAATTTTTATCTCAAAAGTGTTCATCAGTCCATGATTATTTTATTCATTAAATTGGCTGATATCCCATTTTTCCGTCATATTTTTTAACGCTTCACTATTTAATTTCAGATTATTCGGGACCACATTTTCAACGCCAATACTTGTAGTTGGTTTTCCATTTAAAATGTCGGCAGCCAGATTTCCGGCGGTTATGCCTACTTCGTAGTATTGAGCACCAAGGGCAAACAACATGTTGCCATATACATTGTAAGGATTATTTGTAAAAAGGGGAATTTTTGCTTTTGAAGCCGCATTAATCAGCTGTCCAATTCCCGATTCCACCACATTATCACCACCCAACCAAAGGGCATCAACACCACGAGAAGTTAAACTCATGGCTGCTTCCAGAATTTGTGTTGAATTTTCAACCCCTGCTTCAAGCAATTCAATTCCCAGTTCTTCGCATTTTTTCCGTGCCAGGCGTACACAGGCTTCGGAACACACTTCGCTGGTGCACCAAACCGTGCCTACCCGTTTAAGTCCCGGATTCATTTGTTTGGCAATTTCGAATGTTTTTTCAACCGGTTGAAATGTACCTATCCCCACCAAATGTGGCGGATGTTGGTCGGGGGCACTGCCGGTAATGCCAACGCCCGAAATAAACGGATCGGTAACAGTGCTAAACACGTGAATAATTTTTCCTTCCTTATTGGCATTAGCCATCACTTGCAAGGCTGGTGTACTGGCAGTTATAACCATGTCGTACTGGTTGTGGACAATTGTTTGAGCAATCATATTAGCAGTGGGCATATCGCCTTCGGGGCAATATTTTTTAATGGTACAGTTTTGCCCATCCACAAATCCGCGTTCAGCCAGGGCATCCACAATCCCTTCTTCAGTTTGGTCAAGCACCAGCCGCGATGCTATTTTAAAAATGGCAATGCTAAATTCCTCTTTTTTGTTACTTGTTTCCCGGTTTTCCAGGTCAAGTAGCAATAAAACTGAAGACGCGGCCAATATGGCAATAAAGGCGCGGGTAATTTTGGCAAAACTCATGTAATTAGTGCTTTAATTTAAAAATAAACTCTCAAAGTTCCAGATAAATGAATTACACATAAAACTCTTCAAGTAAGGTGCTTACAGCCTGATCAATATTGTCCTTTTGACGTAGTTCATCAAACAGTGTAAGCAGGTCGTTTACTTTTAACCGTTTTTTATCTTCTCCTTTAAAGTCGTAGGCTACTTTGCCCTGGTGCATCATAATAATCCGGTCGCCCAAATTAACAGCCTGTTGCATCGAGTGAGTAACCATTAATGTTGTTAGTTTATCTTTTGAGATGACCTGTTTTGTGAGATCGATAACTTTACTGGCGGTTTTTGGGTCGAGTGCGGCCGTATGCTCATCGAGCAACAGTAGTTTTGGTTTGATGGCTGTAGCCATTAAAAGTGTCAGGGCTTGCCGTTGCCCCCCTGAAAGTTTCCCTATCGGATTTTCCAGCCGGTCTTCGAGCCCCATGTTCAGGGGTTTTACAACCTCTTTAAATTGATCAACCAGATGTTTGGGCAATCCCCACCCAATTCCCCGTTTTTTACCGCGTTTTACGGCCAGGGCTAAATTTTCCTGAATCGACATATTTGGGGCTGTTCCACTAAATGGATTTTGAAAAACCCTGCCAATGTATTTAGCCCGTTTTGATTCATTCCATTTGGTAATATCCACACCATCGAGGGTGATACTTCCTGCGTCAACCATAAAAGAACCTGCGACAGCATTTAAAGTGGTTGATTTTCCTGAACCATTGGTACCTAAAACGCACACAAAACTTCCTTCTTCAATTTCAATGGTGACACCCTGGAGCGCTTTTACTTCGTTAGCAGTACCCGGGTTAAAAGTTTTATTTATATTTTCGATTTTAAGCATTAGAGTTTCTTTTTAAGTTCCATTTTTTCTTGTTCTTCATAATTCCCGGCAATACCAATGCAATAAAAACAAATAAGGCAGTAATTATTTTCAGGTCGTTCGGATTTAATCCCCACCGTAGAGCTATTGCAACCAATAAGCGGAAAAGTACCGATCCGATTACCGCACCGGCAATTACCAGTCCGAGGCTATTGTCATTGATGATGGCTTCGCCGATAATAACACTCGCCAATCCCCAAACCATCATTCCAATTCCCATTTGAACATCGGCAAAACCCTGATACTGTGCTAGCATGGCTCCGGCTAAAGCAATAAACCCATTAGAGAGGGCTACTCCAACTATAATCATTTTATTTGTATTAACACCCAAGGCCCTGATCATTTGGTCGTTGTCGCCAGTTGCACGCATGGCTGTTCCAATGTTGGTTTTAAAAAACCACAATAGCCCAAGACTAAAAATAACAATGGCTATAAAACAGAAAAATAACAACCATAAATCCTTGACTGCCACTTCCCAACCAATAAGGTTGGTTTTGGCATCGGCACCTGATATCCAGACTGAAAAATTTTCGATCCATGTAAATACGGTTGTTTCGCTCAGCATTGGCATGTTACTTTTCCCCATCACATGGAGGTTTACTGAATACAGGGCAGTCATAACCAGAATTCCGGCCAGCAACGGATTTATTTTAAATCGTGTATGAATAATTCCGGTAATAGCACCTGCCGACATACCCGCCAAAAAAGCGATAAAACTTGCCAGGAGTGGATTCATTCCTGCTACAATAAGAGAGGCAGCCGTAGCAGCCCCAAAAGTAAACGACCCTTCTGCGGTAATATCAGGAAAGTCAAAAATCCGAAAGCTGATAAATATTCCCAGTGCTAACAGCGCCAGTATTAAACCTATAGTAAATGATCCTATTAATAATGACATATTTCTATTTTATTGGGTTAAAATCTGATTGGTTAAATTAATGGGTACTATCCAGCAAAAGCCTTGAACAAACTGACTTTCGCCGAGTCCTACAATTTCGCGGGTATCGTTTGTGAGATGCAGGATGTCCGTTAATTCCGAATTGTTAAACAGGTTGTCGATGGTTTCATTTAGGTCGATATCTGTTTTTTTAAGCGGAATGTATGGAAATACAGCTGAATGGACATGTCCAAACAATTTGCCTTCGGGTTTTAATAACCGCAAGAATGACAGTGTCTCCTTTGTTTTTTCAGTTGAAAAATACCCCACCGAAAGGGTGAGCATTTTATAATAGGCAGGTTCAGTAGTAAAATTGACGGTCTCTTTTATTTCAGGATAGGTAAATATTTTTCGCCCCTCAACAGGTGACATGTTTAACGATGTACCTATTAATCCGGCGCTTTCAGCAATCGTTACAACTGCAAACTGAGTTTGATTTGTAAATTTTTGAATGGCTTCTGCCAATTCGCTTAATCCAATGGTCGATTTAGAATTAGAAGGTTCAAAACGAACCAAGTGCGAAAAATTACCTACGAAATGTAAACCGTACAATTCAGTTAGCGAGGCGATAAGTTTGCCGCTACTCACCATAAAATCAGGTTTTTTTGAGCCATCGGCCGGAAGGTAGGCTATGTTTTTTCCAGCCATGATGTATTCTCCAAAGCGGTTTTTACCATCATCGAAAGAATTTCCAATGGCGCCTAATCCAATGGCAAAATGATTTTCCTGAGAAGAGATATACCTGGCGTTTGATGCTTTAAAAGCCGACTGTTTTATCAATTCCGGCTGTCCATAAAAATTTGCAACCGTATTTCCTTCGGGGGAAAGATTTGAAAAGTTGAAATTAAATCCAAAAGCACTTTCTTGTTTTTGGTGAGTATTGTCTTCATGAATAACCGCATTCGTCGGTGTAGGTTTTTGGTTTAACATGTCGCCCATACCAACCATGTCGAGTACTTCTTTTACATTCGCTGACATGGCAGCAATAAAAAAATGCCCGTTAATGGCCTGAAGGTTTTTGTACTGTGTAACCAGCGAACGGATTCCAATAGAACTAAGGTATTCAATACCAGTCAAATTGAGCGAAATGTGGTAGTGCCCTTCGCGAACCAGTCCATCGATATAGTCGTTTAAATGCCCTGCCCAGTTGGCATCCAGCCTTCCTTCGCATTTTAAGGAAACTGTATTGCCTTGGTTCTCTCTGTTGATTATTAGATTATTCATGGTGTATAATATTTATAATTCATTTTGAGCCTGTTATTTATTTGTAATGATTTTGTCAGCGATGTTGATAAGTTCTTCGGGTGTTTCCAATCCATACGCTTTCGCTGCTTCAGGATTAATAACTGTTATAATGTGTTTTATTCGGTTAAATGGAATGTCGGCTGGCGATTTCCCATTAATCACTTCAAGGGCTTTATCGGTAATTTCAATTCCTTGTTGTATAAAATCGCCGGCAATGGCAGCAATAGCTCCCATTTCGACCTGGCTGGTAATAAAACTAAAAAGGGGCATTTTGTGTTTCCTCGAAATTTTCACCATGCTGGCAAATCCGGGAATGGTAATATTATCGGGAATCTGGCAAATGGCTTCAATATTTTTAGAACAAAGTAACTCGGTGGCATCGGCCACTTCGGTAACTGAATTTACAGGAACCTTAACTAATTTGATACCGTTTTTTTTGCACGATTCTTCCAGCCCATTTAATTCACTTAAAGCAGCAGTTTCCCCAGGGGAAAATAGTACTCCAATTTGTTTCGTGCCAGGCAGGTACTTTGTTATTAACTTTACGCATTGGTCAGAATAACTTAACCCATCGATACCTGTTACATTTGGTATGTGGTCGGTATATGAATTTCCCAGTCCGTTACCTGCCGGGTCGGCCACAACCGTGAATAAAATGGGAACGTCAGTAATTTTTGATGACAATGCCAGTGTTGAAGCCAATACGGTTGAAAAAATAAGGTCGTATTTTTTATCAGCCACCACCCGAACGATACTATTGAGTGTTGCAGCATCAGCATTAGCATTGTACACGTTAAAAGTAAAATCCTCATTTTTTACATGCCCGGTTTCTCTTAGCCGTTGTAATATTCCGGTTTGTACATCTTCACAATCGGGTGAAGCTGCATAATGCACCAAAGCCATTTTTACCTGCCGATCAAACAATTGGTTTTTTGTTTCACTGGTAAGCGATGAGCTTATGCTTTTTCTATTTGTGGTTGGTTGAATTTTATTTAATGATCCACTTTTTATTTTTCGGTTCGAAAAGTCAGACAGCAATAATATTCCGCATATCAAAAGCAGAAAAAGGAATGCTGAAAGTATTTTTCGTACACTATTCATTGTTAACCGATTTTATTTTTGAATGTATTTTTGTGGTACATTACATTTAAAATATCTCATGGCTTCCTCATTAACAGCCACAACCGATTTGGTTACAAACCGGTAGGGAATATCTGCAGGTGATTTTCCTCCTAAAATCTCTTTTGCCATATTCGCTGCATCAACACCTGCAAAGTAATAGTCGCGGGCAATGGCGGCAACAGCACCCTGTTTTACTTGTTTTCCAATAAAAGCAAAATACGGGATTCGGTTATTGTAGGCTACTTTAATGATGGATGACCCACAACTGGCAGTCAGGTTATCCGATATTTGAGTAAACGCCTCAATGCCCCTGCTGGTTATCGATAAAGCCGCATCGGCAACCTCTGTGGCTGAATTGGCGGGGACTGCAATCAGGGTTAATCCTTTTTTGGTGGCTACTTTTTCAAGTTCTTCTTTATAAGCTACTGAATTTATTTCGCCTGGAGTAAAAATGGTGCCAATGGTTTTAATGCCAGGCATTGTTTCAATCACCAAATTAATTAAACCCTCAAAATCGCTCATGGTCGAAATTCCGGTAAGATTGGGTAAATGATTTTGAAAAGATTCGCCCAAACCTGCTCTGACAGGATCGCCCACATTGGTGAAAACAATTGGTGAATTGGTCACTTTTTTTGAAATAGCCTGAATCGTTGGTGTGGAAGTGACAAAAACAATGTCCCATTTATCCGAAGCGATAGCGTCGGTAATGCTGTTTAAGGTTGAAATATCGCCCTGGGCGTTGTACACTTTTAAGGTAAAGTTTTTGCCTTCAACCAATCCAAACCTTTCTAATTCGTCGCGTAAGCCTTTTTCTGCATCTTCGGAGTTGGGGCTATCGACATAATGTGCCAGGCAAAATTTATATTTTTTATCCGTTGAAATAGTGTTTTCAGGATTCAGGTATTTTTCGGGAAAGTGAATACCCAATTTGGTTGCCAGTTCTTTGTTAATTTCAATTTCTTCCTCCACATAATTTTCGATGGGAATATTAGCCGGGCTTTCACCATTTAATACTCTTGCCAAATAGGGTGCAGTCCGGTATCCTGTTGCTTTCCAGCTAATGCCCACTGCTGCCAGGGCTCCGTCATCAACAAAATCGGCGTCGTTAATAATCAGAGGCAGTTTGTTTTCGTTACATACTTTTACGATCGATTGAAAAGCCTGAAAAGCTGTATTATCGCCTGTAATCCAAACAGCATCAACATTTCGCATACAAAGTGCCGAAATGGCCTGATAAACTTCATTCGTATTTGTTACCGTACTTTCAACCAATTCAATGCCATTGTCGCTGGTATATTTACGGGCAATTTCCATTACTTTTCGGGAATTGGCTTCCGACGAATTGTATAAAGTGCCTATTCGTTTGGTACCGGGAACCGATTCACGAATAAAGTTAATGGTTTTTTCTACTGGTGGAAACGAAGCCACACCTGTAATGTTTGGCAAATGGTCGGTGAAACTTTTGCCGGCACCGGCCTCCAGAGGAGTATATGAATAGGTAAAAACCAAGGGGTGTTTTTTTGTCGCCGCCAGGGCTGCCGTGATACTGGGAGTTGAAGTTACAAGAATGGCATCGATATCCTGATTGTCGAGGTTGAGATGAATAGGATGTAAGTTGGCAATTTCACCGTTGGCATGTTGGGCGATTACTGTTAGGTTGCTGTCTTTTACAAACCCCAATTCAGCCATTCCCTTCCATAACCCAAAAAGTAAATTATCAAATGACTCTTCCGGGGCAAAATAACTTATGCCTATTTTATACTGCTCGCCAGGTATAGCCGTTAATCCCTGATGTTCTGTTTTTCTCCGTTTTTTATCACCTGAATCATTCCGGTTACTTAAATCGGAAAAAAGTAACACACTGCCTGTAAGTACTAGTGCCAATAAACCGTTGGTTATTTTTTTTAGTTTCACGTATTTTTTTTTCAGTTGTAATTAAAATTGTGTTATTCCTGTTTGTAGGTTACCCTTCAACATCGTTTAAATCGCCCGACAAATCACCGGAAAGATTTGTATCTAAAAAACTTCCTTCTTCAGGAAGGTAAAGTTGGAATTTTGGTATCTGATCAAGTTGCAGCCGACCATCTTCGAGTTCAAACTCAAGGACATGGCCTCCAAAATTTTCGTCATCGGATAAAAAATGCAAATGATACCCCGGCACATTAATTCCTGCGACAAAAGGAGGGCAGTAAAATCCTGATAATGTCCCACTTACCGATTGAGCCTCAAATATGGGTTGATGTGCTGTAACTTCTACTAAAGTAGGGTAAGGTTTCTGCTGTGCGGGCACACTCCTGGTTTTTATAGAGCGGAAGTTTCCATGCACCTGAATGGCATAAAATAGGTTCGTACTTGCCTGCAAACTATCGATTGCCGCTTTCAACGATGGGTAAGTAAAGGCCGAAACGGGTGCAGTAATTTCAGGGTCAAAATAAGTAACTGTTGCAAAGGGTGTTTTTGTGTTACCCGTAGGTTGATATATTTTACCATCTGCTTTTATTTGGTAGAATATTCCATTTTGAAAAATCATCTCACCATCGAGCGAATTAAATGTCCCGATACCAAAATCGCCCATTCCTGCTAGTGTTGTCAAGGTGGTTTCTCCATCAAATACCCCTTGTAATAAGGCATCGATGGTCGATACCTGAATAACAGATTGAGTTTGTTCGGGTACTAAATCCTCGGTACAACCAAAACAAAAAAAGAACAGCAGTACAATAGGCCAAAAAGTTTTCTTTTTAAAATACATAATGAGTTTTTTTGAGAAGTAAGTCTGTTATCATATGGCTAGAAAATTTTAAGAGTTATAAAATAGAGGGCAAAAACCGACAGGACAATTATCCCAATCCAACTGAATACTTTTAATGCTTTTGATGGTTGATGTTCAGGAAGCACATTCTTCCCTGTCACTGCTTTATAGTTTAGGTACCCCAAAATTGGTGCGGTAATAAAGGATAAAGAAGTGGCAATGTCGACCAATAGTTTCATTTGTGTAGCAAACGAGGTCATCACCAGAAAAGCTATTCCCAGCAATGTTGTCACCCAGAAATAATCGATTCCTCTTTCCGATTTTTTATTTTTTAAGGCTGGAATTAGTATCTGCGTTACCGGTTTTAAAACACGCGGGTAGGCATCGATTACAGTTAGGGTGGTGCTAAACATGGTAGCTGCCGCTGCAAGCGCAATCACGGGATAAGCCCACGAACCAATGGTTGTGGTGTACAAATCGAAAAACTGGGAAGCAAAAGCAGCGCCATTTTGAGCAAACTCTATACCTGAGCCATACATACAAAACGCTCCCAAAGCTAAAAAGCTGATTGCTAAAATGGTGGTGCCAACATATCCGATTTTAAAATCCAACAACGCTTCTTTTAGTTTCGGAGTGTAACCTGTTTGTTTAATTTTTGCCAGTGTCCACATCGAATGCCATACCGAAATATCAATGGCACTAGGCATCCAACCAGCAATGGCAATTAGGAATACAATGTCGCCGGCAGCCCACGAAAATGAACTTGAAAAATCGGGATTAGGGTGAAAACCTTTGGTGGTTGCAACCACAACAGCTACAACGGTGGCCAGTGATAAAACCATCACAATCACCTTCATAACCCTGTCGAGGGCTTTGTATTTTCCCACAACCACAATAAGCAGGCACAAGCCAAACAATAAAATAATCCATTCCTGAAAAGATAACAGTCCGGGGAATATAGAACTAAAAATGCCTACTGTTACCGACGACACTGCCGCTTGAATGGTAAACATAGTTCCTAGGGTCAAAGCAAAAAACAGGTAAACGGCCCATTTTCCCATGCGCAAATACCCATGTGTGAGGCTTTCGCCCGAAGCAATGGCATAACGAGGGCCATATTCAAAAAACGGGTATTTTAAAGCATTAATAACCAATACCAGGGCTACTAACTCAAAACCAAAACTTGCCCCTGCACGTGTCGATTGCACTAAGTGCGAAACGCCTACTGCTGCCCCGGCCCAGATAATTCCTGGACCCAGCACTTTCCAAAATTGTTTATTCATAAATACATCGATGATTGTGACAATTTGAACTATTTTTCCATCTAACTTTATTAGCCTTGTTGGGCTGCCTCTTTGTTAGGGTAGATGGAAAAAATAGAACTAAACCCTGAAATATCAAATATTTCCTGAATGCCTGGTTGTAACTCAAACAATTTAAAATGCCCGCCTGTGGCCATCATTTTTTTCTGGATGGTCAGGAAAATCCGTAATCCTGAGCTGCTGATGTAATCCAGCCCTTTGCAATCGAGGTAAATTTGTTTGACCTCATCAGTAAAAACTTCGTTTATTGCATTTTCAAATTCGTTGTAATTGGTGGTATCAATACGTCCTTCAACTGTTACTAATACTTCGTCACCATCGGGTTTGCATGTAATATTCATTTGAATATATTTTTAATTAATTTATTTTATTCACTTTAAACTGTTACCATGTTTTTTTCATGATAAGCTGGTTCTTATTTCCTATTCGTTGATAGGCCACTTCGTCCATTATTTTTTTGATTAAAAAAATTCCCAATCCACCAATTGGCCTGTCGTTGGCCGAAAGGTTAATATCGGGGTCCTCTTTTTTAGTTGGGTCATACGGCCTTCCTTCGTCTGTTATTACAATTGTTAATTGAGTGCCTTCCAGTGCAAAATCAATTAATATTTCGCTGGTTACACCTTTTTCGAAGGCATAAAAAATTACATTGGTAAGTGCTTCTTCCAATACAAGGTTAATAGATGAGATATGCCCTGGCGAAAGGACCCACTCTTCTTCCAAAATATCGAGGAAAGCGACCATGCGGTTCAGCTCTTCGATGTTGTTTTGAATACTTAGCGTTTTAATTTTTTTCAATTCTTCCATTGTAAATAATACTCAACATGGTTAAATCATCTGATTGAATATGGCCCTTCACATGAAGGGCGACTTCCTGTATTGTTTTTTCAATAAGTTGTTTTGGGTTCGGAACATTGTTTTTACGAATTGTTTCCAGTAAATGATCATCTCCAAAAAGTTTATTGTTAATGTCTTCGGCTTCATTTAGTCCATCAGTATATAAAAATATCTGGTCGCCTTTTTCAATATGAATGCTTTCCTCAATATAGGCAAAATCTTCAAACAGGCCAACAGGAATAGCCTTTGTAATTTTGAAATAATTCACTTCTTTGTTGTGTTTAATAAGTACCGGAGGGTTGTGCCCGGCATTACAATAATTTAGCTGGCCAGTACGTACATCGAGTACTCCAAGGAAAAACGTTACAAACATGTTCGATTCGTTATTAAACGACAATGTTTTGTTTATGGAATGTACAATCTGGGCCGTACTTTTTGTTTTATCGGCTACCGACCTTAAAAGTGTCCGTGTTACAGCCATAAAAAGCGAGGCTGGAACTCCTTTGCCCGACACATCGCCAATGGCAAAACACAGGCGATTTTCGTCAATAATAAAAAAGTCATACAGGTCGCCACCCACTTCTTTGGCCGACTCAAGTGAAGCAAACAAGTCAATTTCAGGCATGTCGGGGAATGGTGGAAAAATGTGCGGAATCATTCCCATTTGAATCTCTTTGGCAATACGCAATTCACTCTCAATTTTTTCTTTTGCCGAAGTAGTTTCTTTAAGGTGGTCAATGTAGTTACTAAGTTCTTTTTGCATAAAATCAAAAGAGTCATGCAATTCTTTCATTTCGTTACTGTTACCATTTGATGGTAGTTGTGAATTAAAATTTCCTTCGGCAATAACCCGTGCCGAGGAGGCAAATTGTGTTACCGGATTAATGAGTTTATTGATAATTTTAGTCGTAAAAAACATTAGTAATGATAATCCAAAAATCGAAAGGAGAAGGATTATCAGATTTAATTTTCGAAGGCCGGCATACATCTCACTGTGTGGATATACTACTCCAAGCGACCATTTTGTGGAGGGTAATTGAGTATGGTAAATCCAAATATCTCCTTTGTCTTTTAAGGTGAGAGATTTTAACAAACTTTTTCCATGAATCATATCACGCCCAATTTCCCGCATTTGAGGTTCATCTAACTCTCTGGCACGCGAAAAAATGGTTTCATTCATAATTTGCTCATGATTCGGATGGGTGACATACATGCCGTTTCGCGAAAGCAGGAAGGCATAACCGGTGTCAAAAATTTTGACCGAACTAACAATTTCTGCCAGCCATTCCAATGATATGTCGATTGTTATAATACCACCTAATTTACGTTCACCGTTTCTTGTTACATAAAATGGAACTGAATAGGTTGACAATAATACACCGGCGCCACCTTCATCGAAATAGGGTTCGGTCCAGTAAGGTTGGTTTAGGGTAGCCGGAATCTGGTACCAGTCCATGATAAAATAATTGTAATCGGCAGCACCCAAAAGTGTTGTTTCTATTTTATCGCCTTTCCGAAAGGCATAAGGGGCATAATATTTTTGGGTATTGGAAATAGTATAAGGCTCAAATGCAATGGCACTGGCATAAATCACCGGGTTGTTTTTTACTACGTTGATCAGAAATGATAATATTGAATCTTGGGGAACAGATCCTTTTTCAATAATCCACGCCAGATTATTTGGAATGGTTTCGGCTGGCCTGATAATTTCTTCAATTTTATTAATCGTATTGTCAGCCAAAAAAATGGCATTTTCCTGTGCTGTTTTTTCGATTGTTGAACGGGTGTAATAATAATTTATTGAAAAGATGACTAACCCAAGAGCTATGCAAAAAATCAGGATGCGGAAGATTATTTTAAAAGCTAAACTATTTCTTTTCATTTTTTACTAATTCTTAATCCATTAAAAGTTTATTTTTTTTTGCAGTGAATAAGGAGCAGGTGTTTATTCAATCAACGGTTTATAAAAATTTTCGATTAATAAATCTTCAGAATTATAATCTGTTTTAATTGTTGACTTTATAATTTTTGTTGCCCGGTAATAATCCTGTTCCAGTAATTGCCCTTTTTTGACGTTTTTATTGCCGGGATTTATGAGTTCCAACATTTTATCCAACATCCAGCGTTGGTGGGCATGGTTATTGGGTAAGTGGGTTCTTTTCAAATAATCGACTACCAGGTCAATGGTATATTCTTTATTTTGTTCGGCATATTCCCACCCCTTAAGTGTTGCTTCAGCAAACTTTTTAAGGGCTTCTTTTTTTGTGAAATAGGTCGTTTCGAGGCAGTAAAGACCATCCTCGGGAATATCAAATCCATAATCCGAAAAGAAAAAGGTATTTAATTCATCCTCATTAATACCGCTACTTATAATCTGGTCGTATTCGTTATAATACATCACTGTTAAAGCATCAAGGCCATCCATCAAAAAAAGGTTAATGGTGCTTAAAATGCGGACAAATTCTATTTCATAATTATTTTCCTGCATCAAAGCCTGTGGAATATCATCAAATCCGCTGCTCCAGATTCCAAGTTTTTTACCATCAAAATCTTTCAGTTGGTTAATGCCACTTCCTTTTTTTGTCACCATCATTAATGCTGAATGCTGTGATAATTGGCTAAAATTGACCAGAGGCATTCCTAGTGCACGTTGTTTTATCCCATCGAGTAAAAACGACGAAACCACATCGACCGTGCCGTTTCGCATGTATTCGAGTGACGAAATATTGGCTGTTGGATGAATGATCTCAATGTCAAGTCCAGCTTCTTTGTAAAAACCTTTATCAAGGGCCACATAATAACCCGCGAACTGCGCCTGTGGTAGCCATTGTGGAGCAAAAGCCAGTTTTTCGTTTTGAGCATGAGCTTGATTTGCAAATACTAAAAACAAAAAACACGTAATTACACAGTATATATATTTATAAACTTTTTTCATCCTTTGTATATATTTAATTTCCCAATAACTTGAGTGACAGCATTATTTTATCCGAATTTATTTTATCTTTTTCCATTTTTCGGGCATAACCAACTGACCATGTGGTTTTCATATATGAAAATAAAACCAGTTGAATATCTATTTGTGCCCCAATATTATAGGTATGTGATAACTGGCCTGTTTTATCAAAATTGGCCATCAGGTGAGTACCAAACAGCGCCGTTTTGATGTAAGTTGGGTACAACCATGAGGTACCTACATTGCGTAATCGTAAAGGGCGTAAATTAAGTTCACCCATTGTTTTAATGTAATTGTAGGCTTGTATTTCATCGATTTCGGCACCGGCAAAAGCCAGTGTTTTACGGTATTGTTCCGAAGGTTGCCAATCAACATAATTGTTGCGGAATCCTCCGAAGTAAAAATGTGACATCCCCGAGTTGCGGTTGCCAAACGATTGGCCAATACTGTTTCGTACCCAAAAACTGGTGTTTCGCATATGTGGAATAAGAAAACCAATATCCTGATTTGAAACAACAGAAGGGTATAAATCACCTTCTGCGAGGTACGAAGTTGCTGATATATCCCATGAATACCCTTTTTCATCGACCACTCCACCCAGAGTTTTTCTTAATTTCGACAAACCATACGAAGCGGTTGCTGCCTGAAAACTTTTTATGGGTGAGCTGATGTTTTGGTATTGAGGTAAAACTTCGAGGCCGCCATAATGATAGGCGCCAAATTCGTAATACGTTTTAAAAGGTGATTTATTGGCGAAACTTTTTTTATACCCGATGCCCAATGAATATCCCGCCCTGCTTCGTTTGGTTGGCCCAAACAAATCGTAAAAATGGGTTTTATTGTAGGCTGCCAAAAAATGCCAGTTCCATAAATTCCAATCGAACATAGCATGTATTTTTTGTTTATTTGGGTTGTTGCTCCATGGCGACCCGGCCACAAAAATGCCAATGCGGCTTAAACCAATTGGATCGCTCCAATTTAGGTGGTACCCCAGGGCAATTGTCTCTTTAAATCCGGCAATATCGGGAAATGCATTTGTCAGTTTCATATTCCTGACCGGGATATACGATTCCTCTACAACAACTTCTGAATTGTTTTTTATACCCGATGCTACCGGAAGTGTCCACTGTTCTACTTCGGGATGTTTATGGTGTACCTGATTTCCGAGGTAATTGATGGCATTTGCATCTTCCAAAACCTGAATTGGAATCACGCCCGGGACCATACCATCGCGGTAAAATTTTAAAACTATCAATGAATCGTTATTCAGTTGAAGAGGCATAAAAAATCCGGTTTCGGTGTTTGATAATAATTCAAATTCTGCTCCATCTAACTTAACACGCCAAATATTTGAAACTCCTGTGTAGTAGGATGAACCAATTAAAGATTGCCCATCGGCCGAAAATTTAAATTGTGTGAGGGTGTTGTCTTCCAGTTCATAAACTGTTTTAAAACTGGTTATTCCCTGCTCTATTTCCTTTAAGTTAAATAGAACAATTGATTGTTCGCCCTTCACTCCCGATAACGAAGCGGTTAATATATCGCCGGCAGGTGAAATAGCCAGGTCGAAAAATGTTTTGCCAAAAGGTGCGGTGTTTATCTGAACTACATTGGTATAAGGTGCCGGAATGTGCACCAGAATGGAATAACCATTGTCGTTACGTACACCCCATAAACTTTCGTCGGCAGGATTAAAAACCAGGTCGCCGGTGCGGGTAAACTTAATGAGTGTTTTTTTCTTTCCCGATTTTATATCAACTTCTACCAGGTTACGGTATTTCGAATTGTGTTCGCTGATGTATATTTTTTCTTTTTGAGGATTATAAGCCAGGTGTGCCGTAAAATAAAGCGAAGGAGAATCGAGGGTGGCTATTTTTCTGATACGGCCAGTATTTTTATCTATTTCGGCAATTTGGGAAATAGCCCCCGGATGGTTAACAGCCGCATATATTTTTTGAGTGGCCGGGTTGTAACAATATTTCGAAACACTTCCCAATGGTTTTTCGGTGAGTGCCTGAAAAGGTGTTAATGGGTATTCTTTTATTCGGTTAATGTTGTCATTCTGAAACTGGTATTCAAATTCTGTCCAATCACTCCAAACATCCTGAACTGATTGGTTGTAGACCTTTTTAAATTGTTTGGCATAAAAGGCTTTACTATCGTCGGTACGTGTATAAAAGGCTTTTAACTTATCCATTCCATAGTGGTTAGCCAGGTAGGTTATAAATCGTGCCCCATACAAATAGGAATTGGCCCCCACCTGGAAATCGATGGTAGTACCTTCGGTTTCGAGGCCTACCACTGAATAAATAGGTTCATTTTCGTTGACAATACTTCGGAAATACATTTCGTCGTAGGTGCCCATGGCGCGGCCCATTCCCCCCGACATCCATGTTTCCATAAAACAGGCGATACCCTCGTGGAACCAACGTGGCGAATACCAGCGAGGTACCGAATAATAACTCCATAAAGCCGATACTGGTTTTTCATTGTCGACACTCACTTTCCCTTGCAGAAATTTTCGGAAGGCCCGGTCTTTTTTATTGGCCTTATCGGTCATGGTTATGTGTGTTAATTCGTGGTTAAACAGCCATTGAAACCTTTCGTTCGATGGAATAATACTGAATGCAAACCCATAAGGTTCGATACCTATTTGTACCATACTAAAAGGCATTGCTATAGCGCCGGCATGCCCGCTGTCTTCAAAATCGTTCAGTAAAACAGATGTGCTTATGTCGTTATAATTCCAAAAACCACGATGGAAATCCATGGCATTTTCGAAAGTCTGGCTTATGTGGGGCATTAAATATGAATACCTGTTTCCAACATAAATCAGGTCAAGCTTATCACTTTTTTTGTGGTTTAACAACTGTGCTGAAACCTGAATATTAGTTGTTAAAAGTGTAAGGGCTATTAACCAAAAGAGTAATTGTTTTGCCGTGTATTTTTTTTTCAGTTTCTGAATTCCCAAAACCATATTTTCTCTCTAGTTTTTAATAAAAAGCGATTGATAATTTTTATTTCGAACGGGATCAAGAGCAAGGATAACATATACTCCAGGTGTTAAATCTGAAATATTAAGGGGATTGCCACAATACTGTGTGGTTTTTATTGCTACCCGCCCATCGAGACTAAAAAGTGTTACTTCGAGGCCGACAGAACAATCGATAAACAGGTTGTTTTTTGCCGGATTTGGATAAACAGTAAATTTATCTGCTGAATTAATTTCAGGTGAATTGGCTACTACCTGGCAGAATTCGGCTAACGAATCAAACCAATTTAGGGCATAACCAATCGATGGAAAAAAACAGGTTTCGTGTACCCCATTGGGGTCAATTTCGGTAGCGTTTATTTTTGTGGCTCCCAAGGCCACCATACTATCGAGTGTGTTCAGCGAATTTTGTGCGGAAACCATACTGTCCATTCCGCAGTATAACATATCTACAGGCCTTTCCGGAACCCAATTATACAGGTTGTTTAAACGTAATGCCCAATTGATGGGGTGGATGATTCGCAGGCTATCAGCCTGCATGTTTTCCAATACTGAATCCTGCATAAATTCAGAATAGTTTTCGGGAACCATTGCAGCCCATTCAGCCCAGGTATAATTTTTGCTTAAGTATTCGCCAATGAGTGAATCGTAAGGTGTTTTGTAAAGTTGATTGTAGGAATTATAAATGGTGCCATATACTTCCTGATATCCTCCCAGGATATAAGGCAGGAATTCAGCCCTGTAATACGATGAATTGGCATTAAAGATTAAATCGTATTGAGCCCCTGATAAATCGTAAGCCCCCGACATGGGTGCTGAGGCTACTACATTAAATTCATCGTAGAGGTTGTTTTCCTGAATGTATTTGTGCAATGCCATTGTAGCATGGCCACCTTGTGAATATCCTGCAAGGAATAGCTGATTGTTATCGTTTAGGCCCGATAGGTTTGTTATAAATTCTCGACAGGCTTTTATCAGGTCGATGCTGGCTGTAGCCTCCGACAGCCAATGGTGGTAAGGGTGAATACCCTCATTGTCGCCCATACCAAGGTAATCGGGCATAACAACGACATACCCATGCGACGAAAAAATAAAACCTAAAATTGCGTCACCATTGTCTTGTGATGCTACATTGGTTTTATCATACTCGGTACCATGTTGCCACGAAAGTAGTGGAAGTGCATTACACGAAGCCATTTGTGGGATAAATACCGCCCCTGTAGCGATGGTCGCATTGCCGTGTACATCGGTTGTTGAATAAGTTATTTTATAAGAATTTACTGCAGGGATTGTTAATCCGGCAGTGTTTAGCCCATAATATTCTAGAATGTTATGCACCTGCGTTGAAGGCCTCGACCTAAGTAAATCGGCACTTACCAGGTTTTGAGAATATACCTGTACAACAACCAGGTTTAAGAGTATAAAAAAGAAGTGCCGAATTTTAATCATAATGTTTTTTTTACTTGTTAACCGTCAACAGAAAACCAACATACGGTTTACTATTGACGGTTTTAATATTTACTTTATGCCCTTTTTCGTAAAAGGTTAAACACACTGTTTTTTTAGATTTATAATTATTACTACCACCCTAGGCCAAGATGTTCAGCATCCCAATTCCCAAGTTGTTCAGCATCAGGTTTCCAGGTACGTCCCATTTTTTCGGCATCCAAAAACATTCCCAGCGTTTGTGCATCTGGTGTCGGAAAATTCGGAAACCCCAGTCCCAGCATTTGTGCATCTGGTAAATACGTAGGAAGGACCGCTCCAAGCGTTTCAAAACTTGGCATTTCCAGCTCCACAACACTTGGCATATATAAAGCATCCAAATTATTTATATTTCCCCATACTCCTAAGTCATTTTTTATATCCCCTATCCGGGCGCTCATTTGGTTCATTCTTAATATGTCTATGTCATTAATGGCACCATCCTGTAAAAAGCCCATGTTTTTTAAAGCACTCATGTTTAAAGAGGAATTACCCAACGATCCTGTTTCATTGGCATCAAACATTTTAAGTTTTTCTGTATCGGCAACAAATTTTAATGCTTCTTCATTACTGCCCATGCTATTCATTATCATTTTTAGTTTTTCAACATCCTGTTGAATCATGCCGTCTAATTTTTGTATATCGAACATTCCCAAATTATTACCTGAATTGGTAAGTAATTTTGATTTGTCAAGGTATTTTATAATTACTTTGTTTTTTGTAATAAGTGCTGAACGAAATTCATTTATAGCCAAGAGGTCATGGGCTTTTTCTAATGTGGCATATTGCCCTGGTTTACCTTCGTTGATAAAAGAAGCCAGCCCATCAATAAAATTAAGGACTACTTGATCACCAAAGTTGAGTTGAGCTACCAAGTTATTTACTTTGTTGAGCAGGTTCCTAAGTACAATTGGATTGGTTTTGTCGGGCAATTGGCAAGCAAGACTGGCCATTAGCAAGTCGGTACGTGCAGCAAACAACAAGTTACTATATTTTGTTAAAGTGGTTATTTGGTTTTTATTAGCCGTTTTAAATCCTTCCACTTTGTTGGCTTCATTTAATGCAAAATCAACATCATTGGCCATTTTTACTGTATTTAGATAATAATATCTTAAATACTTTTGCATCGATTTTAACTTTGTGGTATCTGATAACAAATCATTTTTTAACTCAATTGCTGCTTCCGAAACTTTTGTGTTTCGGTAGTTGTTTACCTTGCCAATTGTACCTGCCACTTTATTAGTGTCGAAATTTGGGTAATCAACTGAAATTCCAATTATAAATCCGATGGCTAAAGCCGCCACTACTCCGATTATGGTTAATAAATGATTTGATTTTTTCATTTTGGTTTATTTCTTAAAATAGTTCTATTTTTTTCTTCTTTTATATAAGTAGTATGAATTCCTGAAAAGTTGGTTTAAATTCACTTTTTTCTTTTTGTCATTTGTAAAATTCTAATTGTTAGGCGTTTGAGATTGAATGATTTGTGCCATGCCTACAATTTTTAATTGTTATGTATTTTTATCTGATCCTAAATGATATGGGATTTACCTGTTCATAAATAATGAAGTATTTCAAGCAAAATTAGCTCCCGGTTCGGCCACACTTTCAAAAATTCCTTTCAGTTTTTTGGCATCAAAAGCGCCTATTGCACCTGACTGTTTTTAATCTGGAATAGGAAATTCCGCATTCATCGCCTGTCCCTTGTTACTTAAATTTCGAAACAATTTTAGTGAATTGTGTGATTATTAATCATAAGGTTTTCCCTGATAATATTAAATGTTTTGGATTATGTAAAGTCTTTGAGAAGGTTTTATGATTCAAAATTGATTTTTTTCAAAACTGTCCCGTTTTTTTGAAATTCAATGGTAAATGGCAGGAAAATTGTCCCGCTTTTTAAACGGTTTAGCTGAAAAACATGTGTCCCATTACAGGAATAGGTCAATTGGTTGTTTTGAATGTTTTCCAGATGGAATGTACCTTCTGAATACAGGAGGTTAATGTTTTTAATTTGCAGACTGTGATTTTTAAATGTTATGATAATCCGGATGGTTTCATTTGTTTCGATAGCTACAGTTGTTAATTTTAAATAATCGGTTTGAAATTCGTCCAGAAGAATTTCTGTCCCATTTGAGGTTACAGAATAATGTGCCGGCTTTTCAGACATTGTCCCTGCCAACATTTGCTTATCGGGTGTTTCGTTTGTTCGAGCAAAATAAATTGCCAATGAACCAACCATCAGTCCAACCATTAAAATGGCTGCATATGATAGTATTTTATTGGCGAATTTCTGATGAATTAATTTGCCTTTATTGTGGTTATAGGCATCAAAATTTTTGTTTTTTATGATCCGGTGTAAAATTTCCTTTGAAAAATTAATCAGTGGCCCATTTTTTGCATCTTTATGGAGTAACTGGCTTACTTCCAGTAGATCTTGGTAAAATTTCCGTGCTTTTTGCGATGTTTCTATTAATTTGGCAAATACTTCTTCTTCGTGTGCCGTTAATGTGTTGTCGATTTTATGTTGAATCAATAGTTCATCTTCTAATCGTAAGTTTTCCATATCCAGAAATAGAGTTAGAACGCGAAAAAGTTGGTAGCTACAGTAAAAAATTTATTGTTAGTTATATTGTAGTGAAGAATAAAAATCAATATTTGTCAATTGGTTTTTTAACATTTTCCGGGCATCAAATAATCTCGATTTTACAGTTTTTTCGGGTATACCAAGTGTTTCAGCTATTTCATCGTAACACAATCCTGCATAATATTTTAATAGTATTACTGATTTATAATTTTCGGGAAGTTGATTAACTGATTCTTTTAATTGACGTTCCCGAAGGTCGTAATCAAAGTCATTTTCAGTTGAATATTCAATGGTTGGTTGCCATTGTTCAAAGGGTGAAAAGTTCTTTTTTTGTTTAACAAATGCCAGTGCCTTATTAATGGCAATCCGGTAAATCCAACTGAAAAATTTATAATTTGAATTATATTGGTGTAACGATTCAAAAGTTTTTACGAATACATCCTGCGTGATTTCTTTGGCGTCTTCCCAGTCACCAACAATTTTTAAGATAACTTTAAAAACAGGATTCTGGTATTTGTTAACTAATATCTTGTACTGGCTTGCCTCTCCGGCAATAATATTTTTGATAATAGTACTCTCTGTTTCCATCATTCTTCACTTAATTCAACACCCCGATTAATTGGAAATTTTTATGTTTGATTAAATTAGAGATCGTTAAATAAAAATTGCCAAAACCGGGCTTAAACAAGTCTCAATAAATGAAATAGTGTTAATCGTCAAAAAAACAGAGGTTTATGTGTGGGTGAGGAGTTTGGGTATAAACTCAATTGACGAAGTTGGGACTAATTTATTTTTTCCTTATGTTCATATTGAGGTGTTTTTACATCATCAAGCGTTCAAAACAGATCAATATTTTTATGATTTTCCAATACTGAAATTAACATAATAATTAATTATAGGCTTTAAATTATACGTTTTATTTTTTATTTTCTTTTCTTCGATAATTGTTGGTGTTTTAAACTAAATGCCTGTTAATAAAGAGAATTGTGTGGTGTTGTTAGTAGTGTTATTTCCGAATAAGAGTATGTATTTATCAGGGAATAGGATATCATATTTAACAAAAAATAATTCAAATATCAGGAAAAACCTTACGTGTAAATTGTATGTTTTTGTTTATAAACGAGGTGTGTTTTAAGTAGAAGTGATACATCCTTCCTATTTAGGGAATAATCCTACGAATGTGTTTTAAAATTGTTTAAGTTCTATTTTAACGAATTTAACTTCCACAAATTGCGGTAATTCATTTTGATGAGTGGCGACAGTGTTATTTCACCCACTTTCCCAATTTGTTTACGCAATTGGGCAAGTTCTTTAAGTTTAGGGGCAGTACCTTTTTCAATAATCAGAGGCAAACCACTTTCGTTGAGCATAACATTTCGTTTGGCAATAATCGATAATTCGAGATACAATTTAATATAACAGTACATGTCGAGGATCATTTCGCCCGAAAAACGTGTTTTAATTGAATTGAGGTACTCGCCGGGGCGTGTGTTTAAAAATTGCCCTTTATTGATGGATGCCAGTAGTTTTACTTCGCTGCTAAATTCAATCTCCAGCCAGTTTTGAAGTTGTTTTTCATTGTTCTTGAATATTACAATAAAAACAAAGGGCAGGACAATCAGTATGCCAAGTGTTTGAAAAATTGGTTGAATGTAAAAATGGTTAAAAGCCGAATGTATGATATAGGCTAATATAATTGCCAGCAGAACATAAAAAGAGTTTGTTTTTTTTCGGTTTTTGCTGCTGATAATAATAATAGACAACAAAGCGGTGCACCCCCCGTGCATAATGGCAGTGCCGAAACCACGAATAATCCAGACCATTAGATTTGGATTGTTGGCCGATTGCAGGTAAAACAGGTTTTCGGACAGGGCAAATCCAGCGCCGACTGCAAATCCATAAATGGCAGCATCGATCATAAAACCTACCCGTTTTTTGGAAATGATCAGAAAAATAAAAAACGACTTTAATACTTCTTCAATAAGGGGTGCTCCGTAATTCGAAACTGTTTTAAACTGAAAACCCAGGTCCTCAATAAAAAATGTATTTGTAAAATAGGCTATCACAGCACTTAAAATCCCCCAAAGGATAGCAAATAGTATGAGTTTTTTTATAACGAGTTTAAAACTGTCGAGCAAAAACAGGAAGGCTAAAAACAAAAGGACAGGGCCAATACTTATTGCTATTTGCATAAAATAGGTTTGAATGCGAAAATTGGCAATTTATTTATTTGTTTCCAAGTAAAATTTAAGGAAGAAAAAAATATTCCCGTTAATATTATTGTGTGAAACCATACCTGCTATAAATAAAATCTTTCATATGCCAGCATGGCAATCGAAATGAGGAATCTCACTATAATTCAACGTTAATGTTCGTTTTTAGATTTTGTGAGACCAGCCTTTGCATTTTCAGGACTTGTTTGTGATGTTTTTAACCAACTTTTAGTAGAAAGCTCACTACTTTGATAAACTATACTTTCAGAAGTTAAAGCGTGAAAATTTTTAAACGTAATACGTAACTGATAAAACATAGTTAATTGTTGAAATTCCGATTTTATCCGTTAAAAAAACATAGAAAAAAAATGGAGAAGTTTTACAAGTTAGCAATAGTGTTATTCGCATTAATAGTTAATTCAAATCTTTCGGCTGAAATATCAAATGTCACTACCAGTGGTTTTGTATATACCGTTGATAGAATTGGCGACAATGCCAGCGATGGCAACGGACAAACCGGTACGCTGAGGTACTGTATTGTGGCGGCCAATTCCCACGTGGGAGATGATGTGATTAACATTCAAAACAGTATTACAACAATTACCATCGATTCGGTACTGCCAACACTGGTAACCACAAATGGGGCATTAACCATTAATGGCGGTGATGGTGTTACAATTCAGGTTTCCACGCCAGGTGCAGGAGGTTCGCCTTTTCGGGTGTTTTTTATGGCCGGCGCTGAGCGTCCCGTTAGCCTGACTAATTTGGAAATTAAAGGTGGCGATATATCAGGAGTTGTTTCAACTGCCAACTCAACCAATTATGGCGGTTCTGTTTTTATTGAATCAGGAACTTTAACTATCGATTTTTGCACCATAACCGGATCAAAAGCATACAGTGGTGGTGGTATTTTTAATTATGCAACATTAACGTTATTAAATTCTACCGTTAGTGGAAATATAGCATTACATCATGGTGGTGGAATCTATAATTATGAATCTTCGGCAACTATAACGGGTTGTAACTATACAGGCAATACTGCCAAGGATTATGGTGGTGGAATTTATAATTATAAAACTTCCTCTACAATAAACAATTGTACTTTTTCTGATAATGAAGTCTTAAACAGCGGTGGTGGCATTGGAACTTTTGCCGCTTCACCAACAATTACCGATTGTGAGTTTACGGGAAATACTGCTCGTTATAATGGTGGTGGAATTTTTAATAAAGAAGCTTCACCAACAATTTCAAACTGTAGGTTTACAAATAATTCGGTTGACGTAGATGGTGGTGGGATTTCAAATTATGATCATTCATCGCCAATAATTTTAAATTGTACATTCACCGATAATAGTTCTGAAAATGATGGTGGTGGGATGTCAAATTATAATTATTCATCGCCTACTATAACTAATAGCTCCTTTGCAAGTAACGCTGCTGAAAATGATGGTGGCGGAATTTATAATCATCAACGTTCATCGCCTATAATAAGCAGTTGTGTTTTTACTGAGAATACTGCAGGGTATTCAGGTGGTGGAGTAGATAATTATTATTATTCTTCCCCAGCAATTTCTGATTGTACTTTTACTAGCGATTCAGCATTTAATGGTGGCGGAATTTCAAATTCCTCGAGCTCTTCGCCAACTGTTGCTTCTTGTACGTTTATAAACAATTTTGCTGATTTTAACGGTGGTGGAATAGATAATACTTATTCTTCTTCTTCACAAACAATTTCAGATTGTCAATTTATAAATAATTCTGCAAATTCAGGAGGTGGAATTAACAATTATGGCTCTAGTCCACCAGTTACAAATTGTATATTTACGGGTAATACTGCTGATTGGGAAGGTGGTGGAATTTGTAATGATAATTTTTCATCTTCCAAACTTTTGAATTGTGTTTTTACAGAAAATAAAGCTGGACAACGAGGTGGAGCTATATATAATGAGTATATTTCTTCGGGAGCACTAACCAATTGTACATTAGCTGATAATACAGCAGATGATGGTGGCGGAATTTATAATGGTCGATATTCGAATCCAACAATTATTAATTCAATTATTTGGGGTAATTCGGCAGCAACACACCCTCAAATATACAATTCCACCTCGAACCCTCATATTTCTTATACTGATATCGAAGGTGGTTTTGCTGGCACAGGGAATATTGATTCTGATCCCATATTTGTTGGTTCTGGCGATTTTCCCTATTTAATCAATGAAGATTCACCTTGTATTGATGCTGGAGATAATAGCGCTAATTCAGAATCTTATGATATAAGAGGAGTTGGTTTTCCCCGGAAAATGGATGGAATTAATGGGGCTGTTGGAACAATAGATATTGGTGCATATGAAGTCCAGTCGGTTAATGACCCACCAGATCTTACCGACGATAAATTAATTGCATGGGAAAACATGAGTGCTACCATTGATGTTTTGGCCAACGACAGTGATATTGATAATGGCCAATGGCGCGTGTTTATAGCTACCTCTCCAGTTTCGGGGGGCTCTGTATGGGTAATTGGTAGTAAAATTACTTATTCGTCACCTGCAGGTTTTTCCGGAGCCGATGAATTTGAATACGAAGTATGTGATAATGGGGCGCCCATAATATGTCGCAAAGCCAAAGTATATGTTACGGTAAATCCCGTAAATGACCTGCCAATAGTTGATGACGAAATAAATGTGTTGGACGAAGATGGTTTCACCTCAGGCGACTTCACCGATATAGGCGATTACGACCCCGAAGGGACTGATTTGTTAGTAACGTCAACACCACTTGTTGCCCCGGAAAATGGTACATTTGAAGTATTGGCCGATGGGCTATATACTTACGTACCAAACCCCAACTTTTATGGCGCCGACCTTGTAGTTGTTGAAGTATGCGATCAGGGTTTGCCGGTAAAAGCCTGTGTCCCCGATTCGCTTTTAATTACAGTTAACAGTATTAACGACGCACCAGTTGCCCTATCAAAAAGTGTAACTGTTAAAGAAGATGCGCCAAATGTATTGATCGATATTACAGATAATATTTCAGATGTTGATAATGATTTATTGACAATTACCATCCTTTCAGGGGCAGCCACAGTAACCTCACCACTGGTGTTGGGTTACAATCCACCCATGAATTTTAATGGCCCCGATGAGGTGGTGTATGTTGTATGCGACGAAACTACCTGTGATACCGGCATTGTACACATAACAGTCACACCGGTGAACGATCCACCAGTGTTAATTTCTACCCTTGAGGACATTAAAATTCAGGTAGGCGAAAAACATAGTTTGCTATTAACCAATCAATTGGAATTGGTATTTGACGATGTTGATGAAGGAGATGTATTAACTCCATCGGTAGTTATGGCAAGTGGCCTTCCAATGCAACCCTGGGTAACCATTAAAAATGGATGGATGTTATCGGTGCCTTATGGTGGTAATATGGGGTGTTTTTCATTTGTATTTATTGCCACCGACCTAGCAGGTGCCACAGCTACTGATACCTTCGATATTTGTGTGGTGAATAATAATGTAGCAACTGGCATTGTCGATATGAATGAAGCTTTTGGTGTTTCGCTATACCCCAATCCTTCAACAGGGAAAGTGAATGTTGAATTATTAAATACAACGCCTAAGGAATCAAGTGTTTCGGTATATAATATAGCAGGGCAGCAAATCAGGCTCCATCGGTTGTTTGAAAACAGGCTCCAACTGAACCTCGAGAATGAGGTGAGTGGTATTTATTTTATAAAAATAATAACCGGCAGCAAGCAAGTAGTTAAGAAGCTTGTTTTAAGGCAATAGGAATAAAAAACCAAGGATTTTTTAAAAGAACATATTTCAGATAAACAATAATTCAAAAAATTTATTGGCAACTCTCTAAACTAGGGAATCCCTGATAGGTATTTAACATTGAGTTTGGTTATTTTAAACGCCAATTGAGTATTGTCTGAGGTTGTTCTCAATTTGGATTTGTTTTTCATAATAATTTAAAAAAAAATAGTTTGAGGACAGGTGGAGGATTTAAAGCAGTGGTATATTCCTTAAAGGCTGCTTACAGTATTGGTTTTCGAAAAATGTTTGGTACCCTGATGTCGAAAAATACCTGTAAAACCTGTGCGTTGGGTATGGGTGGGCAAAAAGGTGGTATGACCGATGAACACAGTAGGTTTCCTGAGGTGTGCAAAAAAAGTTTTCAGGCTCAGATTACAGATATTCAGCCGGCCATTTCAGAAAAACTTTTTCAGAATAAAAGTATCGAAGAATTTCAAAAAATACCAGCCCGATTATTGGAACGGTGCGGAAGACTTAATTTTCCTCTTTATAAAGCCGAAGGTGATTCTTTTTATTCTGCAATACCGTGGGAACAAGCTATCGAAAAGGTTGGCGAAAAATTTAAAACAGTTGCACCTGATCGGAGTTTTTTTTACAGCTCAGGGCGCTGTTCCAACGAAACGGCTTTTTTGCTTCAAATTTTTGCCCGTATGTATGGCAGCAATAACATTAATAATACCTCTTATTATTGCCATCAGGCATCGGGGGTTGGAATAGGCTCAACCCTGGGAACAGGCACAGCGACTGTGCTTTTAGAGGACCTGAATAAAGCCGACCTGATTTTTGTGATTGGAGCCAATCCTGCTTCCAATCACCCACGTTATGTCCGCCAATTACTTAAATGCCGCCGAAGGGGTGGGCAAGTAGTGGTGATTAATCCGGCAAAAGAAAAAGGATTGGTAAAATTTGCCATCCCATCCGATTTGCGGTCCATGTTATCGGGCGGAAGTTCTATTGCATCGCACTACATTCAAATAAAAATTGGTGGCGACATTGCTTTTCTGAAGGGTATTGCCAAAGCAGTGATTGAAGCAGGTAAACACGACCAGTTGTTTATGGATAAGTACACAAATGGGTACGATGCTTATGTTGCAGATATTCAAACTACTTCGTGGGAAACCATTGTTTCTAATTCGGGAATATCTAAAAACAAAATTCTGGAAATTGCTGGTATTTATGGCAACTCAAAAAACACCATTTTTTCGTGGGCAGTAGGAATTACGCACCATTTACACGGAGTTGAAAATGTTGAATCGGTTGTTAACCTGGCTTTATTGCGTGGAATGGTTGGAAAACCATTTGCCGGATTACTTCCTTTGCGTGGGCATAGCAATGTCCAGGGAATTGGATCGGTAGGTGTAACACCTGCGTTAAAGGAAGCCGTTTTAAAAAATATAGAAAAAAAGTTGGGCTACACATTCCCAACTTCCCGGGGTATGGATACAATGTCGTGTATGAAAGCTTCGTACGACGGAAAAATTGATGCCGCATTTTTGTTGGGAGGCAACCTCTATCAGGCTAATCCCGATACGCAATTTGCCGAAAAGGCATTAAATGAAATTCCATTTAAGGTGTTTGTAAATACTACCCTAAACAAAGGGCATTTTTTTGGAGTTGATAAGGAGGTCCTTATTCTTCCTGTAGCTGCCCGCGACGAAGAACATCAAAAAACAACGCAGGAATCAATGTTTAATTTTGTCCGTCTGAGCAATGGAGGATTAAGCAGGTTTAATAATGTGCGGTCGGAAGTTGACATTATATGCGACATGGCACAAAAAGTATTCAGTGGTAAAAAAGCTGATTTTGAAAAATTCAGGCAGCACAAATACCTGCGCCAATTAATTGCTGAAACGGTGCCAGGTTATGAAAAACTGGAAAAAATCGATGAAACCGGCGAAGAGTTTCAAATTTCGGACAGGACATTTCACAAACCCTACTTTTTAACACCCGATCGGAAAGCAAATTTTAGAATCTGCCCAATCCCGGTATTACAGGGGAAAGATGGCCAATTTCGTATGATGACCGTAAGAAGTGAAGGCCAGTTTAATTCAATTGTTTACGAGGAAAAAGACCTTTACCGAGGGCAAACAAGCCGTTGGGTAGTGTTGATGAACAAAGAGGATATTCAATCAAACGGATGGCAACACAATGGCCTGGTTACACTTGAATCTTCAGTCGGGAAGATGGAAAAGGTGAAGGTCAGGGAATTTGACATTGCTAAAGGAAACATTTTAACTTATTACCCTGAGGCAAACGTGTTGGTCCCAAATACAACCGATCCCCGAAGTTTTACTCCGGGTTACAAATTGGTTTGGGTAAAAATTTCAAAAAATTAAAAGAAAGTTGGAGCAATTTTCACAATAAATAAAAAACTGTGTTAAATGTTATCGGTAACCAACTTTTTGTATTAAAACAGATATTACTATAAAGCCATTCATTTAAGAATATATTAGCTATTAAATACCATGAAAAAACCTTATTTTTTTAACCCCTTGCTGGTTGTTATTTTTATTTTCTTGTTTTCGCAATGTCATGAAAAAACCGAAAATACTTACCGTTATGAGCTTCAATTCCTGACCGAAGAGTACAAACCCTTTAATTACACCGAAAATTCTGCGCTTACAGGGTTAGCACCCGAAATTTTAGAAAAAATATGTAGTAACCTGGCAATTCAATATAATGTGGAAGTTTTGCCATGGAATGAAGCATATGGACAGGCGCAGAATTCTGATAACGCAGTCCTTTTTTCCACTGCTTTGAATGCCGACCGGAAAGACTTATTTAAATGGGCAGGGCCAATTGCCAAACTCGAATGGTTATTTTATTCTACTGTACAAAATCAAGATGTGCTGAATTCGCTCGACGATGCTAAAAAAGTAGCTGAAATTGGGGTCATAAAAGATTATGCCATCGAACAATATTTGCTAAATAAAGGATTTACTAACCTGGTTGAATGTACCAGCCAGGTCGATGGATTTGATCGGTTGCTAAAAGGTGAAATCGACCTTTTCCCTTCCGATAATATTACAGCTGAAGCGGCACTACAGGAGCTCGGTAAAACCATTTATTCGGTATCAAATAAAATGATCATTATGACCGATATGGTTTATTTTGCGTTTAACAAAAATATCCCCGATGATGTGGTGGCTGATTTTCAATATGAAATTGATCGGCTTAAAAACGATGGGACTTTAAAAACATTAACTCAAAAATACCTGAGTACATCCGATTATCCCGAGACTATACAAATTTATACCGAACAATATCCACCTCTTACTTTTCGGAATAGTTCGGGACAAATTACTGGTTTTGGTTCCGATATAGTTTATGAAATAATGAAACGTAACGGGCAGTTTTTTGATATCACCCTTTCGTCGTGGAGTAATGGTTACGAATTGGCGCTGAATAATCCGAATGTATGCCTGTTTACCATGGACCGCACCGAAATACGTGAAAACCTGTTTCAATGGGTCGGGCCGATTGGTACAAATACCACTTGGTTTTATACCAAAGCCGGCTCTGGAATTACGATTAATTCAATCGATGATGCTAAAAACCTGGTTTCGGTTGGAACTGTCGATTCGTGGTTTTCGAACCAATACTTGGTAGAGCTGGGATTTTCTAATTTAGTGGCAAACAGCGACCCCGCCGTAATGGCGCAAAAACTTATAGCCGGTGAAATCGATGCTTTTGTATGTACCGGAGTTACTTATCCTGATATTCTAAAATCGATTGGTTATGACTATTCCGAAGTTGATCCATCTTATTCTTTAATGTCATCCGATTATTACATTGCTTTTTCGAAAAATACCTCACAAGTAATTGTCGGCCAGTGGCAATCGGCTTTAGACGCCATAAAATCAGATGACACCTATTCGGCTATTGTCAATAAATGGCTGAAGTAAAAAATAAACCTTCATAAATTAATAGGAGTTTAGAATTTGATAATGGATAACTATTTAAGGGAATTTTGGTTTGTAATTTTATTGTTCATAATTACAGGTTGTAGCAAAACAATTGTTGAAAAAACCGAGACGATTGTTTCTGCCGATTTTGAGTTGGGAAGTATTGGCGAGGTTGTAAAAATAAATGATACAGATTGGGAATTATATCTTGCCAATGATAATGGAAATCCTGATTTGCCAGATAATTGGCGCAACTGGTGGTATGTAAAAATGGAAAATATTTCAACCAATGATACTCTTTCGGTTACCCTTAAAAATAGAGGATGGCCTTTTTATTATTTACCGGTTTATTCATACAATCAGCATGAATGGTTACGTTTTACTGAAGAGGAGGTAAGCCAGAATGAATTAAATGAACTGATAATTACAAAACAATTCGAATCACAAATTGTATGGATAGCCCGTTTTTATCCGTATACTTTAACCGACTTACAAATTTACCTTAACGAATTATTCGATAACAAGTATTGCGATATTCAAATTTCAGGTTACTCACAAAAGGGGAAACCGGTATATGTATTAAAAATGACCGATTTTGATACGCCCGTTTCGGACAAAAAAAGGGTTTTTATTCATGCACGTACGCACCCCGCCGAAACACCTCCTTCGTTTGTTATTGAAGGAATGGTCAATTTTTTGTTGGGAGGTTCGTTTGAAGCGAATAGTCTGTTAGCCGAATTTGAGTTTTATATTTTCCCCATGCAAAATGTCGATGGCGTAAAAGCGGGTAATTACCGAACTACGCCACAATCCGAAAACCTGGAAGTATTGTGGCTGCGCGAAACTAATGATCCACTTAGTTTAACCGCAAATGTACCAATCGAAGTAGAGCTGGTACAACAATATGCAAAAACACTAATGACCGATGGAGGCCCACCTGTTTCGATGGCTTTTAATTTACATGCTTCGAACAGCGAACCCGATATTCGCCCTTTTTTCTTTCCACATTTTGGAACTCAAAACCAGGGATATTCAGCTAATGAGGCAGCTTTGTGGAATAAACAAACTGCTTTTATCAGCCATGTGGCAGCTCAATTCGGACCTGATAAAATTGAACCAACCCAGGAAGAAGGAGGTGGCAGTTTTGTGAGTAAAATGTACCCCGAAAGCTGGTGGTGGGCTAATTTCCAAAACCAGGTGATGGCCATTACTATGGAAATGACTTATGGGCGGGCTGGTTATGCTCCCGGGTGGATTGAACCCGATGACCTAAGGCAGCTTGGTGCTTCAGTGGTTTTGGCTATTCGTAATTATTATCACAATGCGGAAAAGCATGTGTTGCCAAAACAAGAGAAGGCCGTTAGAATAACTGATTTAAAATACCCGCATCTTTATCCTCTTAATAATGAGGAAGAATCAAAAAATTAATGATTTTTTATTTCACTATCATTCGATTTAAAAAAAATGTTTTGAAAAGATTCTATCGCCTTATTTTATTCTAAAACGATATATAGAATCTCACAAAAATTAACCGGGCACGAGTGATTATTTTTACTGGTTCAAAAGTACTGTTTTATATAGTTATGTCTTTCTGCCTTTCCTATCGGCCAAGGCTCTTTGCTTCTGAGTATTTTTCCTTTTGTTTTTTAGGCGATAATAACTAAATCACCTTGTTCCATTCAAATACTAATTTTAAAGTTTTTGGACATTAGGTTAAGTACAATGCCCAAAAAGCTCATATTGCATACCCATAGTACTTCGTTACTAAGGCTTAATAATAACTCTTTAACTATTGGTTTTGTGGATATTTTGGATCCGGGAAAACTTATTTCCCAAATCGAATACCAACACTTAGGTCTATTCTTCCAAGCCCTTCATATTCATCACTATCAAGCTCTATTACTTCAGACCTTGTGCCACTATTATAGGTGAATTTGCGCAGAATACCACTAACTACAGATACCTGAATCCCAAGCCAGGTTTGTTCCGACACTTTAAATTCGTAGCCTATTTCGGCAGATGAGCCGAATGTGCCTCCTGTCCATGATTCATTATTATTAGTATTCATTTTTTCTTTATAAGTCATATACCCCAAAGAAACACCTAAAATCCAGGCTGTTTGTTTGTCCATACCTCTTAACCGGGTTACCATAGACGGGCCTAAATAATGTATGGTAAGATTATCTTTTACACTTCCGCTTGTGGCACTTGATTTGAACAAACTGTATTTTGCTCCCCAACCAGTGGTTTCGGAACTAAAAAAGTGCAGGTCACTACTTATATTCACACCCGATTTTAAGTCGCGAATAACATCCTTGGCATCCGATGAAAAATCATCAGGAATTTTTGCAATTCTAAATGCAGGCCCTGTATTAAAAGCAAATCGGGCACCATGTTTAACATCATTCTTTTTTATGTCCTTTGCCGAAACTTCCGAATAAGAATAATAGTTTTCAGTAAAAATATTAACCTCATTTAAAGGCAGTAACGTGTTTCTAATGTCACCATTCTGACTAAAAGTAAAATAAATATATTCCTTTTTTATTTTTGTAATTTTACAATTTATAGTGTCATTGTTTGTGGTGACTATTAAATCTTGCCCGAATGTGTTTGTTGTAGTTAAGGCTGTTAATACTAATAGAATCAAGATTCTGTTCATGTTTATCATCTTATTTTTCATTTAAGGCTTCAAACTCAATTCTACCCGTTTTTGGGTCAACCAATTCAATAGATGGACGGCCAACAAAAGCTCCCATTTTTAAACCAGCTCTTAAATAATATTGCCTTCCTGCCTCTATATTTATTGGGACTTCCACTTTTGATTCTGTTTTTGCCCATAGCGTGTTTCTACCAAGTTTATGGATTTGAATACTACTTTTTGACCGATTTTTTACGCGGCATAAAACCGAATCGCCTAAGTGCAAATCGTATCCCACAAGGGCACCAGCCCCGGGATATCGGTATATGTTTAAAATAGCATAATCTATTCCTTCAATTATTTCGTCTTCTTCCTCAACCTGTAAAGCAGAAACATCATCTACTTTTAAAATTATTCCGGCTATTCGGTGACAAGAACTCCCCATAATGTTTGGTGGTTGGTGCTTGGTTATTTTAACCACATTTCCACCAGCTTTCCTTGCCTCTATTTTTGCTTTTTCAACCACCGTATCATAGTCGCAATTTGTACTAAAGCCTGTATCTCCTATTTTAAATTGACCGATCTCAACCGCATTTTCTGGCGCTGGTACTAATACCGAGAGCACAAACACCTCTTCGTTATAAGCAAGTGGTGTATAAGTTTTCATCAAAGTTGTGGATATTTTTGGACTACATGATACAAGAAAGGCCAATAATACGATGAAAAGTTTATTCTTCATGAGATTTATTATAAGTTTTAGATTTAATAAAAAACGTCTAAAATAATAATTTATGTAAAATAATAATGACCAAATGTTCTAATAATATCTATTTAGAATTATTCTTTTCGAAACCTCAAATACTTCGTTAAGAAAGGGTATAACTCATAAATGTAATCCTGTAATTGTAGAAAAATTAAATCTATAAAGAAAAAATCCGCCATTTCTGACGGATGTTTTATACAAATCAAATGAAGAAAAATAATGCTTCTTATTTATCGGCTGACATGAAATTTTGTGCGTTCTACTTTTCCATCGGTTTTAACTTCTAATATATAAATTGCCGGTTTTAAGTGTGAGGTGTTTAATGTGATGTTTTGCTGGTAATTGGCTGTTTGAGTGATCTGTTTGCGTCCCAATAAGTCATAAACCGTTAGTTGAACATCACGACTAAATTGTTGCTTCAATTGAATGTTTAATTGGTTATTGCACGGATTCGGATAAATTGTTTGTGTGAGCTGAATAAAATCATGAACAGTTGTTGCCGGCTGCTGAATATTCACATCGTCGATCACCCATCCCCAGCCGGTGGTGTAGGGATCGGAGAATAACCGGAAGCGAATCATCAGCGAATCGTTGGTGTTAAAATTATCCAGCAAATTAGCAGAGTGTTTGATAAACATAGCTTCGCTGGGTTCATCATTGATTGTTTTACCCAATAAATCGGCGGTATCTTTAACAGTATTAAAATCGTAGCCATCAGTTAATGGTAGCCAATCAATGCCATTCACCGAACCTTCAGCAATAACGTAATCATAAAAACCTTCCGATCCAAAAGTTGACCCCGGTTCACCAACTTCTACCAGAGGAATATCGCGGTATGTGAGTTGGGCTGTATTTGTCTCGGCTTGGGATACTATAATCGGTACTTTTAAGTAACACGAAATTGATATATTTTCAGGATAAGGGTGGGGGCTATGTAGCGCTTTCCCTTCACCTAGTGCAGCAAGTTCCTTAATTGAAAATCCATTATAGTCATCAACAAAGCCGGTTTTATTTTCATCAAATGAATTGCTGTAGGATGTTCGGCAGTTTTGGTAGTCAACTGCAAACATTTCTCTTACCGATGAAAAATAAGTGATTCCGTTTTTAAAAGCTGCTAATTTAACAGTGTGTTTGCCTCCTTCGAGTTTTATATCAAATGAACAGGTAATAACCGAATCGGCAGCACTATTGGCAGGCATTAAATACTCCTGTTGGTTATCGACCATAACAGCAACTGAATCAAAAGCCGAAATAAGGTTATATCTGATATTTGTTTTGTTGGAAGGACTGGTGCCAGCACCTAATAATTGAGGCGTGATTGTAGCGTTAACTAATTCAGGTAAATCAACACTCCAAACACCCCGGCCATGCGTAGCCAACACTACCTGTGACCCTCTTATTTTCATTTCCCAGATAGATACGGCAGGTAATCCATTGGCGGCATATTCCCAGCTTTCACCATTATTGTTTGAGATAAATAGCCCAATTTCGGTACCCACCCATATTTCATTAGGATTATGTGGCATTACAAGCATCGTATACACGGCAACATCAGGGAATCCGTTATTGCTTTTGCCATTCTCAAACTGGGTAATGTCTTCCCAGCTTTGGCCCAGATTGGTTGTCCTTAAGATTTTTGGTGCCCCTGCATAACTAAACAAAGCATAAGCTGTATTTTCTTCGAGTGGATGGACCGCCAATCCAGTGAGCCTTCCCATCAATTGATCATAACTGTTAACCGCAGTAAAACTTTCTCCTCCATCAGTTGATACATGAATGTGTGTTGTTGCTGTCATTCTTGATCCGGCCCATACAACATCCGGATTGGCATTTGATGGTTCGATAAAAGCAGTAAAATTCCAACCCCATGTATTTTCAGGGATTTCGGTTAGTTTCCAGGTAAGCCCAAAGTCTTCGCTGATGGTAACTCCCGATTTTCCAACTAAATAAAGTTTATCGGGTTGTTGTGGAGAATAGCCAATTTGTGTTAAAAAAGAGGCATTTCCACTTCCGTGATCATCAATGCCGTAAGTAATTATTCGACCGGTTTTTCCTCCATCGGTTGAAAGAGCTAGTTGGTTATAGTAAAATGAGGCTATTACTTTGTTTGGGTCTCCGGCATTCCATACAGCATCAAACCCATCGCCGCCCAACATAAAGGACCACACTGAATTTTTATCGGCATTTTCAGGCGACACATAACTGCTATTGTCTTGCATACCACCAATATACCTGTTTTGTGTGGGGTGTTTATCGACACCATAAAACTGGGTAGTATTAAACCCATTAGTAGGATTGGCCCATGTTTTGCCATCATCATCTGAAAAAGCCATTCCGCCATCGTTGGCAACCACTATCCGAGTGGCTCCGTTTGGCCTTTTAGTAAATTGTATATTATGAATGTCGGCATGAATGTAAGGAATAGATTCTTCGGGATAATAATGAGGGTAATGTGTTGCTAATACTGACTGATGATATTCATTTATTGTTATTTCGGTACTTTGTAAAACAATTTTTGATTCGGGCAAAATGTTAGGTTCCCACGTGGCACTCTCAGCTAAAGTTGGCCATATATTCAAAACATAATCAAAATCTTGCCCACCATTTTTTGCAATTTCGGAATACAGGCTGTCAGAATAATCCACATCGTTTACCCAAATGTAATCTCTACCTGCAAGTGAATCGTCATCGAACGGGGCGAGATTAAAAACACCATTACGGTCCTGATCGCGGAATGAAACCATTAACTGGCGGTTAATTTTAGTGTCCCATACTTCAAAGGGAACCTCCACATAATCGGCAAATGCATACAAACTATCAGGTACTCCAATCGTCCTCCCTTCGGGGACTAAAAACCGGTGGGCTTTTTGCGATTTGCCGGGACCAAACTGAATTTCAATGTTTGCTGAGTTTGTTTTATTGGTATTTACATCCATTTTTCCATACAAATAGTTTTGTCCGAAACTCATAAGAGATAAAAAACCATCGGTGTTTTCAGTGTAAGCAAAAACTATTGCCGATGAACTGTTGGTGGTTGGCCCGGCCTCCAGTTTATACAGGTCGACCCCTCCCATAAATAATACACTGGGATCGGTAGGAGATACTGCCAGTGCATTGTTGTGCCATAAGTTATCACCATAGCCATATCCTACTGTCCGCTGTACCTGAAAAACCGACCATGTATTCCCTGCATCGTGCGAGGAATAGACATTTAACGATTCATCCTTGGCATAAATAATATTTGGATGGGTGGGGGAAAGTGCCATCTCTATTCGGTATTGTAATCCTGTAATAATGTAATGCCAGGTTAAACCAGCATCGGCCGATTTGATGATTCCTGTTCCTGCTACAGTAGCATATAAAAGGTTAAAATTAGTGGGGTCGGCTACAATTTGTAGAACCGGAAAGCTGGCGCCAAATACTGTCAACCAGGTTTGTCCCCCGTCTGTTGATTTTTGAACCGAATTTCCGGCAGCAACAAACAGATGATTTTCATCGGACGGATCAACTACTATCCGCCTTACATAGGTAAAAAGATCGCGATGAATGGTTGATTCCAGTTGTTCCCATGTTTCCCCTTTATCGGTTGATTTAAAAATTCCATGTCCATTAACTTCGCCTAAAATTCCATATCCTTCGCCAGTGCCCGCATAAATAACCTGTGTATTCGAAGGGGCCATTGCCAACGAGGCTGTTGCCAGGTTGGGAAAATTGTTGGTTAGGTTTGACCATGAATTTCCGGCGTTGGTTGTTTTCCATATACCACCACTTACTGAAGCGGCAAACCAGGTGTTGCCTTTTTTATCGTCGGGGTCGATGATAAAATCGCGTGTGCGGCCACTAATGTTGCCCGGGCCACGTTCTTTCCAATCGAGTTGTACTGTGGCCGATTTTGAAAAGGACTTCTGGATTTGGGCGCTTTTTAATTCTTCGTACCGATAATTAAGCTTATAACCAGGTTTTGGCTCTCCATCTCTGGTGCGAATTAGTTGGTGGAATTTAATAAACTTTTCGGGATGCCCGTTTTTTTCGCGTTTACCGTTTTGTATAGTCTGTTTTTTGTCAAATAGTTGCTCCAGGTTTAGTTTCGGCAATTGCCCTTTTTTGTCATCTGTTTTGTTGTTTGTTGATTGAATGGTTACTATAACAATGGCTAGAGTAAGTGTGAGTGTAATTCCTACCAGAAAAAAAATCTTTTTCATAAATCCGCTTAACTGTTGATTTTTTAATAGCAGTTGATTTAAATTTGTTTAATCAAAAACATCAGCTGCTAATAGTATTATTCTATTGTTTTAAATAAAAGTATTCCAAAAGTTTTAAAAGTTGGTTTTAATTTTTTTTTTACGATTTTACTTTGTTCGGAAAATCGTATTTGTAGGGACAAAGTGTAAAAATAGGCGGTTTTACCGCCCATTTTTACGCCAATTTATAGTAAGTGTGATGTTTTTCTGAAGGAGCTTTCGACAGAAGAATCTCTTTTTTTAATGTTTAATTATTTTCCCCCTAAGGATATTTTCGCCTTGAATGAGTAAATATATATAGGTACCATTGGCAAGGTGGTTTACTGAAATCCTGTTCCCGTTGGTTAGTTCTTTTGAGAGGATTTTTTGCCCCTGTAAATTAAATAAATCAACTTTGGCAATTATTGAAGAATTGGTACCCTCAAAAACCACAAAGTTGTTAGTAGGATTAGGGTACACGCGAAGTTCCGACTGAATTAAATCGGGAGAACTGGTAATTGTAATTTCAGAATAAAAAGCAGTACCTGATTCTGTCACTTCCAATTGCCCTTGCTTTTGTTCCGAATAAGTTGCCTGAAGTAACATGTTGGGGTAACGTATTACATCTTTTAAGTTCGAAAGGTGGGTACTCGGATAATTCTCAGGAGGAAACATAATAGCATCAAATTCAACCGAAAAATCGTAAGTAAGGCCTATTTGGTAATTGGTTTTCCAACCATTCGTAAGTGTATCCCACTCCATTCTATTTTCAAAGAGATAATTGCCTTTGGTATCGGTATGGTTACTCTCCTGGTAATCGCCAATATATTTGTTGGTGGTTGAGTCCCAGTTATATTTATCGGCAAATATTATTTTCCCATCAGCGTCTCTCACAAAATTATGTTTGGTACTTACCAGCCAGTCGTTGGTAATTTTATTCCACACATAGTCGTACCGTAATTCACTGTTTGAAGAGTATGAATGGGTTTGTTTATAGTTACCAATCCATAGTTCGGTGATTGTGTCCCAATGGTACGATTCACGCAGTGTTAAATCGCCATTTGAATTGTACTGGTAATTTGTTTTCCAGTTAATGATATATTCACTACTTGTAGTATTCCAATCATTTCTTTCCCTGTAAATCAAATTATTTTGCGCATCGTATAAATAGTCAATTTTGTAATTAACTACCCATTTGTTGGTTGATTTATTCCAATTAAATTCAGTGTTTAAAACTGGATTGTTGTTTGAATTGTAAGTAGTTTCACGTTTATAGGAATAGATAAATTGGCTGGTTGCAACATCCCAGTCATAGTACATTCTTAACGTTTCGTTATTATTGGTGTTATATGCAAATTCAGATTTAAAATATAAATTATATGAGGGAGCTCCTATTTCACCTCCCACTCCGTTTCCATTATTATCGTATTTGTATTTCATATAAACATCAATAATCCAATCGTTGAGTGTCGTATCCCAAACAGAAAGATCTAGGTAAGTTATTTGTCCATTGGCATTATATTCATAATTTTCTTGTTCGCTATTAATCCATTGGCTATTAGTGTTATCCCATTCATAATAAGTAGTGGAGACAAATTCCCCCTCGGCATTGTAGGCCGATTCTCTTTTTTTATAATTTTCCCATTCGTTAGTGCTTTGGTTTTTGTGTTGAACAATCCTCTCGATTTCATTTCCATTAGCATCGAAATTGAAATTTCCTACACTGTTTTCTTGCCATCCGCCGTTAACTGAATCGGGATCAAAATCCAGATGCATAGTTTTATTGCCGTTCTCATCCCATTCATATTCTTCTTTATCGTTGGGCAACCATTGGCCGGTAATACTGTCTAAATCGTACAGCTCCCACATTTTTCCCAATCCATTGTCGTACCAGGTCCAACGTTCAAGTTGCGAAGGTTCAAGTTTGCCGGTTGATTCGTTCCAACGTTCTACCAGTAAACTATCGAGTTTATGGGTTTTAGTGGCAGCCGATTTTAATGTGTTTTTTAATAAAGAAGGACTATCCTTTTTCTTTGGTTGGTTAAACAAACGAACCAGGCTGTTTTTTGCCTCTTCGGTATTAAGTTTACCCTCAGCCTTTAATTGCTGAATGGTTTTTTCAAGTTCTTGTTTAAGGTTAAGTTTAGTTTTTACATCTTTTGTTGCCGTATTGGCTAGTGTTGCAGTTGCAAATAGCAGGGAAAATAAAATAAAGTAGATATGTTTCATAGTCAGATATTTAGGTTTGTATTTTTATTTTAATTGGTGTGTGTTTATAAAGTATTCATAAAAGCCTAAAAAGTTGGTTTTAAATTCTGTTTTTTTTAGAAAGATTCATTGTTTAAAATTCTTCCATAATTTGCTGGATACTATTTTTCAGTACCTCAGGGTTTGATTATTCATAAATATAATTGGCCTTTTTTAGGATTTCGTCTGGAAGTATTATTCCTAATTGGCCGGCAGAAGTTTTATTAACCGATACAATATTGGTGTCGAAATAAATCACGGGTAAGTTATCGGGTTGTTGGCCACGGATGACCGAAACTACCACATCGCCTGTGGTTCGACAAAGTTTGTTGTAATCAATACTCAGGCTTGCCAGGGCTCCGTCGGATGTGTTTTTTACATCGGTTCCGAAAACAGGGATGGATTTCTCAATTCCCAATTGGGCCAACAAACTGCAATTGTTAGCCATTAAATTATCGCCCGAAATAAGTAGGGCCTGAATACCAGAATTTCTGATTTCGGTAAAGGCTTCAGTAATTCCTTGTTCGGTTGTGGCTGCCGACGAAACATAATCGGCCTGGTAGAGTGAAGCATACTGCTTTAATATTTTTTGAGAGAACAGAGAGTTGCTTTCCAAACTATTATAAATACTTCCGCATTTAGTTAATCCTGGTAGTATTTGTTTCACAAACTGAAAAAACTGGTTAAAGTCGGGGGCATCGGATAATCCGGTTATGTTTTTTCGTCTATCAAGGATCCCTGACGATTCAGGGTCGGTTACAACAGTATAAACAAGGGGTATTTTTTCGGGTGTATATAAAACGGCGGCCTGTGCTGCCGGTGTTGAAAAGGGGACAATTATATCAGCTCCTTCGTCAATAAGTTCATTAATGAGTTTTTGTAGGTTGTTAAAATGGCCATTGGCATTTTTGTTGAGGTAAACGGCTTGAATGCCTGAATCACTTATACTTGATTTAACCAGCTCTGCCAATGGTTCTGAAAGGCTGCTGAAATGAAGCATGCCTATTTTGACACTTCTTTGAGAAATCTGGATTGTAGTACCTGCGCCAATAGTATATCTGTCGGCTAAATTTCCGTAATTAACCGCCAGTTCCAGTTTTTTTAATCCGTTCAAGAAAATGACATTTTGTTGGATTGGAACCGATGAATAATCTTTGCCAAGGCTGGCAAAAAATGATTTCCCGCCGTAATTTAATTGCAACAAATCACCTTCGGTAAACGGCGATAGCATGTCGCCTGAGATATTGGTGACACAATTTCCAAAGTTGTCGGTGAAAATAATTTGCCCATACAACATACCATTTTCAAACTTGGCATCCTGAACTTCAAAAACTTCGGGATGAGTAATTTTAGTTCCAAAATCAGTGGGTTCCCTTCCGTCGATAAGGTCGAACAAAGCAGAAGTGTAAACTTCCAGAAAATTTAAATTGGTGGGATTAAGCCCGTTGACCATAAGTGGGTTTTCGATTTGGTAACAATCCGGTGTTTCTTGCGCATGAAACAACCGAGTTGCCAGGCTGTTGTTGGGAATAACAAACAATTGGTTTTTTTCAGTTTTAAAAACCATTCGTTGTGAATTGGTGCCGGGTTCAACCAAAGCCAAAAAACAGGTGCCTGCGGGGTAGCTTTCGGCAGCCACTTTTAATTGGTACGACGCTTCCATAATATTAAAAGGGGACGCCTCAATATAGTTTACTTCGGTACTGGGGTATCGGTTTTTTATGTTGCCAATTATACTGATTAACACATCGGAACCTGCCGAATAATCGGTCAGCAATACAATTTGCCGGCGCTCTGTTTGTCCGGTAATTTCGTCTTTTTCGCAGGCGGTAAAAAGCAGGGCAACGGTGAGGAGGATTAGTAGGATTTTTAGGTATTTCATTTTATATAAAATATTACGATTGTATGTTTTACTGTTTTATTAAGGCATTTCTGTGTTTCCGTACCATTTATTCCAAATGGTTTCGAATGTACCGTTGGCTTTTATAACATCCAGGTTGTTTTGCCATTTTTGCACTGTACTTGCTGGTGTATTCTGCGAAAAAGCTATGTATCCTTTGTAGCTATCTACTTCCATTTGTTCTTTAATCAGTGAAAACGGAGTATTTGTTGTTTTACACAACCATTTAGTACCCAGGTCGATCATTAACAATGCGTCAACTTCGCCAGTAATAAGTTGATTAAAGGCCTGGATGGGAGTTATGGATGTGGTTACAATATTATGGAAATCGTTGTTTAACAAATAATCGTGGGTGTACCAACCTTTGGGAGTAGCAATTGAATTTAATTGCCTGGCTTGTTCTAATGTTGATATTTCAATACCCGATTCAGAAAGTGTATAAAAACAGGCTCTGACATTCGAAATTGGGCCAACCCATTGAAAAAGACCTTCGCGTTCAGGAGTTCGCGCAGTAGTATAAAGTGCACTGTTCGGAAGGTATTGAATTATATTATATGCGTCGAGCCAACTCGAAATATTTACCTCGTTAACAAAAGAATTTTCTGATTGAATATTGTCAACTATTTCTTTCGAAGAACCTTCAATTAAAACTTCCGCTCCCGAAATGCTGGCAATATAATTAAATGGAGGTGCTACCTCGGTAAAAAGTTGAATGGTGCCAGGTATCATTCGAGCGGTTGCATATGAAATATATTTCTGTGTTATTGCTAATGTTTTTTTTGTTGCAATCATTTCGTCAATTGCAGTTTGGCATTGCCCCACAATAGCATCGTCAACATCTTTCGAAAAAGCAATGTAATAATAAGTAGTTCGGTAGTTTGCACTAACGTCTATTTTTTCCTGACGGTAGTATTCATCCGAAACAGCTTCAGTAAACTGGAAAAAATCACTTGCAATTGATTTTACTTCATCATTTTTAAAAGCCTGAATAGCTTCATCGTATGAATTGTAATATACCAAATTAGTGAATCCAATCTCCTCAAGGGTAATTGTTTCCAGCCAGTTTGTAACAACGGCTATCGCTTCTATTTTTTTGGCAGCCTCGATACCAATTGCTGCTCCAACACCTGCTTTCCTTTTTGACAGAATACGATAGCTGCTCTGGCTTGTAGGGCCTGCCCATTTAAAAAGGCCTTCGGATTCTTTTGAATATGCTACAGTTAGCAGCGCCCGGTTGGGGCCGGTTAATGTGTTATTGTATGCGTCCTCCCATGATTCATTGGTGCTAATTTTATATTCTATTCCGGCATTGTTTAGTGCCAATGATACAATATCAACATCGGTTCCAGAAATTTCTCCGTTTTCAATAAAACAGTTGGGTTTAAATTCAACGCCTGAAACCTTGATTGTTACATCTTTAGTTTTAATGTCATCTTTTTCGCAGGCTGTAAAAAATAAGACTGTGGTGAGAAGAATGAGGAGTGTCTGTGTATTTTTCATTGTGATTTGTTTTTATTGAGAATATCAGTTTTTATAAAATTGTTCCTGAGAGTGGGACTCCATTTAAAATCTTTCACCTCGTTTACTGTAAAATTGTTTTTTGGATTGGTAGTAAGGAGGTAATCAGCAAACTCGTCCTCTAACTGTTTTAAATGTTGTAGCTCACTCATATTTAGCTCCATAACTTCGGCCTTTTTACCCAGCCTGTCAATGTTGGCAGGTTTAACGCCTTTGTTTAAAATTACCTGAACTGTTTTATGGTTGTCGATGCGTTGAACTGTATAAATTCCGTGGGTGGTACTATCGACATAGAAAGTGTTAAACTGGTAACGTGCACCACAAACATATACGGCTACATCGGTTAAACAAGGCGAGGGGCCACTTACAATGCGGGTGTTGGTCCGGTCAATTCTCCCATCGGGGTAAAGTATTTTTAATCCTTCATTTAATCCTAAAAATCCCACTACCAAACCATCGCACAAATGCCCGTGAAACTTTTCCAGGTCCTGTAGTGTGATGTTGTGTTCGAGCCCCAACTGCCCTTTCGAAAAATCGGTGTCGATAGTAATTATAGTTGGTTCGTAATTTATTGTTTGTGGGGAATGGCATGCCACCAGCAAAACGAAAAGAGTGGTGTACAATAAGTATTTCATTTATAATATATTTTACTGATTTGATATAAACCCTATTTATGGACTTGGCTGAAATAAAACTAAAGCCTTAAAACAATGGTTATTTGTTTTTATTATTTGTTGTTATTTCTGACCGGATGTATTTTGGGATATAAATACCCGGAATTTCAAAGGCTGCTTTTATTTGTAATTGTGTTTTTAACTTTTTATTGGTTTGAATTTGTTGATTGTTGTTTGTGCCATTTTCTAAGCCGCTTGTTTCCTGGTTTTGTAAAATCCTCGACTTGATGTAGTTTGGAATAGAAATACCCCGTACACTCAGTGCCTGTTTTGCGGTTTCTGATGTAATAAAACCAGAAGCTGGTGTTTGTCCTTTTTTGACATTAAGGTTTGCCGGGATTTTGGCATCAGGAAATTGCCCATTGGTTTTAGTTGAATTTTCAGAAATTGTGGAGGTGTTGCATGCGACAAACAGCAGTACAAAAGCAGAAACAGTTATTAAAGTGTAGAATTTTTTCATTGTATTCAGATTATACCTTTTAGTTGTGTATCGTTGGTTTTATGTAAGTAGTTGAAAACACTTAAAAAGTTGGACAAACAAAGGCGAAAATTTTGATAAATAAATTTTTACCTCTTCAGGAGTACAGCATAAATAAAAGCATAGTGATAGTTACCTATATAATTGGTTTTGTGTTTTATTTTGTAATTATGGTTTGTTTAAATCAAAAGTAATTTTTAATAAAAATTACGATAAAAGAAACAAGTCCCACATTCGTAAATACTTGTCTTATTAATACTAATTTGGAATATAAAATGGAGCATGTGATGGACGCAACAGAAATAAAATAGGTAAATGATTTTTGTGAAATAAGGTTACCCCTTATTTTATCGGCCTATTATAATTGTTAATTTTAGCGTTTGTAATTTTAAATGTATTTGTTGGTTTACGATGAAGGAAATTTCTATAGTATTTATTATACTAGTGCTTCTATATTTTTTTTTAGGTATTGTTTTATTAATATTCTCTGTTTTTTACCATCGAAAAGAAATTAATTTTCTCACCACAGCTTATTTTGCACGTGCACTTTTGTACCTGGCACCCGGCCTGCTTCTTTTTAACATTAATATCGAATTTTCTGTCTGGATTACCGGGCCACTTAAGGTATTTATAATTCCCTTGTATTATTTATTTGTTGTGAAATTGTTTGAATCAGACAAATCAATCAAAAGGAAAGATTTGTGGCATTTTGCACCTTTTGTTATTGACCTTGTTTTTACAATTATAATAGCCAGCAATCATGCTTCCGAAGTTGTTGGAAACAAACAGTTTGGTGTTAAAGAAGCTTTTTCAACTATTTGGGAAGAAAACTTTTATTATACTTTACTTTCAGCAACTGCCCGAAGTATTAGTTTTTTGCAATGGGGAGTTTATTCTATTTTTATCATTCCACTGATAAAACAATGTATTGACCTTCAGAAGAACGAAAAAGCACAGGTCGATTACCAATACATTTTATGGTTAAAAGGAATTGTTGGTTTATTTGTTGTAATGGGACTTTTTGAAGGATTGGCAATTTTTGGCGTGTACAGTTATCCGCCGGTGTTTATTCTGAATTTCCTGATTTTAATTTTTACAGGGTTTTTCTTTTTTTTGTTTGTAGTATTATTTGCCAATAAAAATAACATATCCGATGAACCTCATGAGGTGATAAATACTGAAACTTTTTCAGAGGAAATGGATAACAAAAAATGGCTCAAAATATTTTTGGAAATGGAAGTTTTTCTCGACCATGGGTTGACCCTTCAAAAAACATCGCTGATACTTGATGTGCCAAAGTACCGGTTAACTCAGTTGATCCGTGAGGAAGGTTACACTAACTTTTATTCGTTGGTTAATTATTACCGGGTCGAAAAGAGCAAGGTGTTATTAATGTCGTTACCTGATTCGCATGTTATTGAATCGGTAATTGAGGATTCTGGGTTTCATTCCCGGTCAACTTATTTTCGTGTTTTTAAAGAATTTACCGGAGTTACACCAGGTGAATACCTGAATAACAGGCATGTGATGCAGTTAAATTAGTTTTGTTTCATAAGGTTGAAATAAACATTCGATTTCAGGGATCAAATAATTTTTCTATGGGAAAGTACCACTTATTTAATTTGATAGGAAGGATGAATTTTTAGTGAAATAAAAATCAAAAAATAAATATTTTAACGCATGTTGCTGAACAAAATGTTTGTTCTTGTAGTTATTGTTATAGAAATTATTAAAAAATTAAAACCAATACACTATGGCAAATCTATCGACTACCTACATGGGTATAAAATTAAAAAATCCAATCATCCTTGGTGCCAGTAACTTAGTAACAAAACCCGAACTGTTAAAACAGGTTGTTGATGCTGGAATTGGTGCGATTGTTTACAAATCATTGTTCGAAGAGCAAATTCAATTGGAGGCCCTTCAGTTTGATGAGGAACTGGGTGAATATGAAAATCGGAATGCCGAGATGACCAGTCTATTCCCGGGATTGGAACATGCAGGCCCAAAAGAACATTTATACAGTGTAAAAAAGCTGAAGGAGAGTGTTAATGTGCCTGTAATTGCTTCATTAAATGCAATCTATGAATCAACTTGGATTGAATATGCCAAAGAATTAGAGAAAACTGGTGTGGATGGATTAGAAATTAATTTGTATGCTGTTCCTGGTTATTTTGAAACCGAAGGACAGGTTATAGAAGAGAAACAAATACAAGCTGTAAAAGCCATTAAACAAGCAGTAAATATTCCGGTAAGTGTTAAAATAAGTATGTTTTATTCGAATCCTTTAAATTTTATCAAAAAAATTGATGAAGCTGGTGCTGATGCATATATTTTGTTTAACCGTTTTTTTCAACCCGAAATTGATGTAGAAAAAGAGAATTACCATTACCCCTGGGAATTGAGCAGCCCAAAAGACCACATGATAGCACTTAGGTTTGCCGGACTGTTACATGGGAATGTTGAAGGTAGCGTTGCTGTAAGCCGGGGGATCTATACAGCCGAAGATGTCATTAAAATGTTATTGGCAGGAACCGATGTAGTGCAAGTAGTGAGTACCGTTTATAAAAATTCGCCATCAGTAATTACAGATATTTTAATTGGCCTTTCGAAATGGATGGATGATAAAGGTTATAATTCGTTGGACGATTTTAGAGGCAAATTATCACGAAAAAAAATGAAAGATCCGTTTATATACCAACGTGCTCAGTATGTTGATATATTGACAAAATCAGAAGAGATTTTTAAGAAATACCCGATGGTGTAGAAAAGCATAGAGCTTTAAGCCGCAAGCTTCGAGCAGAAAAAGTAAAAGCAGGAATCGAAAGGTTCCTGCTTTTTTGTGCATAAAAATATAAAAAGACATTAAAGTGTTATTTAAAAAACAATTATGTTATGTGGTTGTTTTAAATGTATTAAATTCTAGTTCTAACCTGTGCTTCTTCAGCCTGTTTTAGATAGTCTGTGGGCATACAAAACTTTTGTATATGAAAAAACTTCTACTTTTTATACCCTTTTTATTTGTTTATACTTTTTCATTTTCTCAATTGCCTGAGGAAAATAGGCAACAATCAGATGAATTAATAAAAATCGACCTTTCTTCTTATGTCGATGGAATTGACCTATCTACTAAATCAGCAAAAGTAGTTCCAGATCCTTTAGGTTGCCCTCCTGGTTCAGTGTATTGTAATCCTCCAATTATTTCAGTTGCATGGGGTGCTGATCAAAATTTTCCACAGAAAATTTTCCAGCCATTCAGCGGAGTAACAACACCTTTTTACTCAGTAACATTTTGGATGGTTTTTCCTAACACGTCCATTCCAAAAACAGATTTTTTGATTGAAGTTTTTGGGCCTGGTGCTACACCTGGCACACTTGAAAATTCTAAGATTTGCAGTCTTACGCCAATACTTGAAACTACATATGGCTGGTATGTATATAAATATAACGCGATTATTCCTGTTTCCAGCCTCACTGAAGGGTGGATTTCAGTTCAGGCTATCGCTGATAGTAATGGGAATTCTGCTTTTTGGGTGAATGGTGATCCCGCGAAGGGAAATTTGATGGGGGGGGGAAGTGTGCCCGTGTCCACTCATAGTGCTTCAGTTTCAATGAGTTTAGGTGGAAGAACGATTGCTTTTGATGATAATCTGTTAGTAACTGAAGATATACCTGAGGTTTTTAATCCTGTTCAGAATGATATTACACTTGATAACTCTACTTTAATTATTATTGATAGTACTGCAAATGGAAACCTTGCTTTAACTCAAGCAACGGGCCAGATTACATATACGCCAAACTCTAACTATTTTGGGAATGATGTATTGAAGTATTCAATCAGTGATGGTGCTGGTGATACCGATACCGCGATGGTCTATATTACAGTAACACCTGTAAACGATGCGCCTATGTTGGCTAACGACACGGTAGTAGACTGGGAAAATGTAACTATTGAAATAGATGTTTTAGCCAATGATAGCGATATTGATATGGATGAATTAAATTTATTTGCCACCAAAACCACCCGGGAAGGTGGAAGTGCCTGGGTTCTGGGTAATAATATATCTTATTCACCACCTGCTGGTTTTACTGGTAGCGATGTAATTGAATACGAGGTTTGTGACAATGGTTCACCGATTAAATGTAGCAAAGCTAAAGTTTATGTAACCGTAACCGAAATAAACGACCTGCCTGTTGTAGATAACGAAATGGTAGTTGTTGATGAAGATGGTGCCGTTTCGGGCGATTTAACCGATGCCGGTGATTCAGACCCTGAAGGGACAGTATTGATTGCAAATATAACTCCGCTTGTAACTCCAACAAATGGTGTATTGGTTATAGCTGTCGATGGTATGTTTACCTATACCCCCAATCCCGATTTTTTTGGGGCCGATATGGCTATTGTTAAAGTGTGCGACCAGGGACTGCCTGTTTTTGCTTGTGTACCCGATACTATATTTATTACAGTTAATAGCGTAAATGATGCACCTGTTTTAACTCCCACTGCTTTAACAGTTGAAGAAGATGAACCAAACGTAATGGTTGATATTTCAGGGAATGTAGCTGATGTTGAAAATAATGGCCTGGTTACGAGTGTCATTTCAGGGGCGGCAACTTTTCCATCGATGTATAATATGGCTTTTTCACCGGCACCAAATTTTAACGGTACCGAAGTTATCACCTATTCTGTTTGTGACGATGCCGGGGCATGCGATACAGCAACTGTAACCATTACAGTTACACCTGTGAATGACCCACCTATAGTGATTTCTACTTTCGAAGATATTGAAATTCAGGTGGGTGAAAAACGTGATTTATTATTGGATGACCTGCTCCAATTATTATTCGATGATGTGGATGAAGGTGACGATTTAACTCTTTCAGTAGTAATGGCAAATGGCATTCCGTTACCGGCTTGGGTAACAATCACCGATGGTGTGCTAACATCATTGCCATATGGAGGTAATATGGGATGTTATGACCTTTTGTTTGTAGCCACAGACCATTCAGGTGCCACAGCTACTGAGCCATTTACAATATGTGTGGTGAATAAAAATGTAGCCACAGCAATTGATGATTTAAGCGAAATATTTGAAGTATCACTTTATCCAAATCCTTCGAAAGGGAGTGTTACACTCGAACTTGGCCAATCTGATATTAATGGTGCAGTGGTATCAGTTTATAACATTGCCGGGCAAAAAATACACAACCAAATTTACTCTGAAAACCGAATAAAACTGAATCTGGAAAACCAGAGGAGTGGCATGTATTATGTTAAAGTAATCACAGGTAGTAGGGAAGTGGTTAAAAAATTGGTGCTGAACCGGGAATAAAAAGCTACGAGCCTATAGCTACTAGCGATGAGCATAAAAAAACTATTCATCGGATGATTTCGAATCATCCGATGAATAAAGCAATAATCACAATTTATTTTTCCTTTTTAATTATATTCTTTATTTGTTGTAATTCTGTAGTTAATTATTTCACTTATTTTTGAAGTACAATAAATGTGTTATGATCAAAAAAGAAATACAATTAATAATCGACGAAATATACTTTTGCCTTTCAGAGCGAAAGCTTAAACCTGCTTTCGACTTGCTTGGAAATCTTATAACAAATTATCAATTGGTTCAGTATGCCGACGAATGCAGGAATCTGGAACAAACATATCATTATATGTTACAATACACAGTTGATGGTGCCAACGACCCCGAAAGACAGAAAGTGTACCGCCGATTGATTGTTTCTGTTTATGTACTTGCCGATAAAATTTATGAGGCTCTTCGTTTAAAATTTTCATCCTCGTTTCTATATCAGAAAAAAAGGAATTTTCAAAAATTACCTCCTAAGGATTTAAATAATTATTTGGCTAAACTAGAAGATTATTACGCTCAAATTGAATTAGAATCATTGGTAAATAAACCATCAGATGAAACCGCTAATGAATTAAAAGATGCACTGGAACACCAGCAACAAGTGGTGTCGCTTTTTTACCATTTTTGGTTCAATGATACATTAGTTAATGAAGAAATAAGGTTTTTGACCGATTTTTTTAAAAGCCCGGTAATTATTTCTGCCTATAAAGCATTGGTGATTACAGCCATCTCATTGAGTCAGTTGCGTTATTTTGACCCCAAAAAAAAATCGGTGCTTTTTGATGCCTTTGAGTCTGATGATCCGGAAATCAGGCAGCGCTCTATCGTTGGAGTCTTGATTAATCTGTATAAATATGATAACAGGATGCCTTTTTATCCCGAGATAACAGGCAGATTAGAGATTCTGAGTGAAAATAGTGGATTTAAAAAGAACCTCGAACAAATTATTATTCAATTTATAAGGACCAGGGAAACTGAAAAATTACAGCAAAAAATAAAGGATGAGCTTATTCCTGAGATGATTAAGATCAGCCCCAACCTAAAAAATAAAATTAACCTCGATAGTTTAATGGAAGAGGGTTTAACCGACGATAAAAATCCTGAATGGGAGGAGATTTTTAAAGACTCGCCCGGGTTATTGGATAAAATGGAAGAATTTTCGGAATTGCAAATGGAAGGGGCCGATGTATTCCTAAGTTCATTTTCCATGCTTAAATCGTTCCCTTTTTTTACTGAAACCGCCAATTGGTTGATCCCTTATTTTCCCGATAATCCTGAAATTATTTCAGCAATTGATACAACTGTTGCGTTAAATAATAACATTCTGCAAACCATACATAAAGCACCCATTTTATGTAATTCCGATAAATATTCATTTTGTTTTAGCATTAATAATATACCTGAAGAAAACCGCGAAATGATGGCAGCAGGGATGAAAGCAGAAATGGATCAATTTAATGAAATTGGGAAAGATGAAGAATTAACAAAACCGGGGCGCAACGACGGATTTATTTCCAATCAATACATTCAGGATTTGTACCGTTTTTATAAAATTAATCCGCATAAAGCCGAAATGGAAGATGTTTTTGAATGGCGTTTTGATTTTTATAATAAATACACATTTCAAAAGATATTCAGGGAGGAAAATAAAACACTCAGGAATATTGCGGAGTTTTATTTCGTAAAAAATTATTTTTCAGAGGCTTCTGAGATTTATTCGTTTCTTCTTGAGGAAGAAAAAAGTGGCGAGTTGTATCAGAAAATCGCCTTCTGTTACCAAAAGCAGGGCTTGTATAAAAAGGCTTTGGAGGCTTATCTGAAAGCCGATTTATATGAATTAAATAAATTGTGGAACCTTAAAAAAATTGCCCTTTGTTACCGCAATTTAAAAGAACCTTCAAAAGCCCTCGATTATTACCAACAAGCTGAAAAACTGGATACAAAGAATTTAAGTATCCACCTTTCAATTGGGCACTGTTACCTTGAACTTAAAGAATATAACGAAGCATTAAAATGTTATTTTAAAGTCGAATATTTATCGCCCGGGAATAGTAAAGTGTGGCGTCCAATTGGGTGGTGTTCATTTTTAACCGGAAAAGTAGAACAAGCCGAAAAATATTTTAACAAACTTTTAAATGACAATCCAACCAAATACGACCTCATGAATATGGGCCATGTACAATGGGCATTAAATAACCGCAAACAAGCCCTCTATTTTTACAAACAGTCCATCGGCAAAACAGGTTTTTCAGAAGTTGAGTTTATTAATGTTTTTGATGAAGACCTCCACCATTTGTTAAACCAGGGAATAAACAACGATGATGTTCCAATTATGCTTGACCAGCTACGGTATTTTTTGGAAGAGTAGGTAAATATTTGTGTGATTTGTGACATAGAATTTGAGCAAGCAGGGTAGTGAAACAACGCTGTTTTCGTATAACGTTATGGGGCAAACAATATTAAATCAAAAAACTTCACAAAACAGAATTACATTAGATCTAAAAAATCAGGTAAGTGGAATGTATTCTGTGAAGGTAATTTCTGGCAATAACGAAGTGGTTAAGAAATTGGTTCTGAATAGGGAATAAATGTTAGGCGTTAATCGCATTGTATTTAACTATTCACCGGGTGACTCGAAGTCAACCGGTGAATAATTCTAGAGGGAAACGCCATCTATAAAAAGGTGGCGTTTTTTTAGTTATCATATTGTAGAAAAGGAATACTTCTGCGTTTTAGGTTTAAAAATGGAGTTTTCCCCTGGATTATTTATCATAAAATACATAATTGTCTAACACCCATTTTGTTGAAGTAATATTTTTTGTTTTTGTTGTTATAAATTGCAATTAATTTTTTAACTTGTGGAATCATTTGAATTCGGCTGAAGGAGAGTAGTGCTTTGGAGATTTTGAATTTCAACCCCGGATTTCAAACAAACCTCTATTTATTAGTATTTATTAATTGATGTGAAAAAATAGTGAATTCTATATTTTTTGTATTACTGACTTTATTTTTAACTAAAAAACAAATGATTATGAAAACACTTTACTTATTTATCTGTGCTGTTTTTTGTATGTGTAGCTTTTCTTATGGACAAATAAATAGTACAAAAAGCACAGCACTAAATTATTATGCAAGTTTTTCAAATGAAACTGCATTTCTTCTTAAATCAGCAAGTACAACTTCTGATGCATTAGTTTACAATGATATGGCACACCACAACGATGGTGTGGTGGATGGATTAGCAGCAAAAGGTTATACTGTCACATTTGCAGCTAATTGGACTGATTTTGATACAAAATTAGCTTCAGGGGGATATGAAATTGCCGTTGCATTTAAACAGAATCAAGGAGGTATACCATTTGATTTGGCAATTGCTCAAACCTATATTATTGGTGGTGGTAAAATGATTTTTGCCACCTGGCAATCTGATGTTAGTCATGCTGCAATGTTTAATGCTGGTTTTTCAGGTAGTATGAATCATGGTTCAGTTTTAATAACTGATCCAGGTTTAGCTTCAGGAATTACAAATCCAATTACTCTTACAGATCCTGGATGGGGAACACATTCATTGGGACTAACAGCCTTGGCTGGAGGAGAAGTATTGGCACAATTTAATGATGGTCATGCTGCAATTGTTCGAGGTAATTCCGGAAACACTTTGATGTTAGGTTATTTGTCGGATACCCCACCTCAAAGTGAAGATCAAATGATTTTTGAGAATTGCATAGATGCAATAATGGGTGATGGTGCCAGAAATGATAATGTTACTGTAATTGAGGATACGCCAAAAATATTTAATCCTACTCAAAATGATAACGGAGTGGATCCTTCAACTGTAATAATTACTGATAGTACCAATAATGGAAGCCTTGCTTTAACACAGACAACAGGACAAATAACCTATACACCTAACCCCGATTATTTTGGGAACGATGTTATGGAGTATTCAATTATTGATACCTCCGGGGCCACCCAAACAGCAAATGTTTTTATAACTGTAGAGCCTGTAAATGATGTCCCTATATCGGTTGATGACCAGGTAATAGGGTGGGAAGATGTAACCATTGATATCGATGTATTTGCCAATGATATTAATGTTGACGGTGATATTTTAAAGTTATTTGCACCTAAAACCACTCAAGCTGGAGGACATACCTGGGTATTAGGCGATAAAATATCATATGCTCCACCAGCCAATTATTCAGGAAACGATGTATTTGAATACGAGGTGTTTGATAATGGTACACCCAGTTTACATAGTACGGCCAAAGTTTATATAACCGTAACTCCAGTTAATGACTTGCCTGTACTTGACAATGAGATAGTAAGTTTGGATGAAGATGGCACCGTTTCAGGCGATTTAATCGATGCCGGCGATAGTGACCCAGAAGGTACAGTATTGCAGGCTAAAGTAGAACCTAGTGTAGCCCCAACAAACGGAGTCCTTGAAGTGGCCGTTGATGGATCATTTACTTATACCCCAAATGCCAATTATAATGGTGCCGATTTGGCAGTGGTACAAGTATGCGACCAGGGCCTTCCTGTACCAGCCTGCGTGCCCGATTCAATAATTATTACAGTAAACGGAGTAAATGACCCACCAGTGGTAACTCCTTCAAGTATTACCATTAATGAGGATACACCGGCAGTAATTGACATTGCAGGCAATGTTACCGATGTTGAAGGTAATGGATTGGTTTCAGGTATTATTTCTGGTGCAGCTACATTTTCATCATTATTTGAATTGTCGTATGTCCCGGCACCTAATTTTAACGGGACTGAAGTTATTACCTACTCGATATGCGATGATGCCAGTGCCTGCGATACCGGAACTGTTACAATAACTGTTACTCCAGTCAACGACCCACCTACTTTAATTTCAACACTGGAGGATATTGATATTATGGTGGGCGAAAAACGGATTTTATTGTTGGATGATTTGCTTGCTTTACTTTTTAACGATGTAGATGTTGGTGATGTATTAACTCCTTCGGTAGTTATGGCAAACGGGCTTCCTTTACCCGCATGGATAACCATTGAAAATGGGACAATGACATTACAACCGTATGGAGGAAACCTGGGCTGTTATTCATTTTTATTTGTTGCCACAGACCTTGCAGGGGCTACAAATACCGAAGCCTTTGATATATGTGTTATAAACAATAATATAGCAACCGGAATTGACTCGTGGGAAGGAACTTTTGGAGTATCACTTTACCCCAACCCTTCAAGTGGAAAGGTAGTGTTGGACGTTGAGCAGGTTGGGTTTAATGAAACAACAGTAGCAGTTTACAACGTTACTGGGCAAACACTACTGAATCAGAAGTTTTCACAAAAACAAATACAGCTTAATTTGGAGAATCAGGTAAGTGGAATGTATTATGTAAAAGTAACTTCAGGGAATAATGAAGTTATTAAGAAGCTGGTTTTGAACCGGTGGTAATAAAAGCTAAGGGTATTGGGCATAGCGCACAGCGCCCAAAAAAACAAATATAAAACAAAAGCAGGAACCAATCGGTTCCTGCTTTTGTTTTTATGTTAATTTTAAATTACTTTGTAAGTAATGCGAATCAAGAGTTAAATTGCTAAAGTTATAAAAGCAGCCGCCAATCGTCCAAATGCATGAATCATTAATCCTTTAGTCGATCTAACTTTGCTAGCCTTTTGGATATCAGCCTTCTCAATCAACCAATTGAATATTGCCTCGACAGGTTGTCTTACCCTTGAAACAGCAGTTGAGAATAAATCATTAGCAGCTTTGATCCTTAGCTTAATTTCTTCGGGCATTCCTTTAACTGCTTTTATTGGCGTAAGCATTTCCGAATTCTGATGTTTCAACATGTGCTCATTTAGCTCGTTTACAAAGTAGATTTTATCACCCCAAAAGGTCCTGTTATCAATACCGGACCATGCTTCTTTAAACACAGTAACATCATTGACAGATGCAGGGGTAAACAATATCTGCTCAGGATGGGGCAGTTTGCCAATACGCCGGAACCCCAATAAATGCAGCTTAAGGCCATAATAATATATTCCTTTTGTTGAACAGAACCCTTTATCTGTTATTTCAGTTGCAACCTTTCCTTTACGCTTGCCGGAACAGGTTATAATGGGCATTGAATCCAATAAACTTTAGTCAAGGCAGCAATCTTCGGGTTGAAAATCCACGAGGAGGATTTCAACCAGCCGGGTGAAAGCCCCTCCAAGCCGATTTAGCCTATTATTGAAAGCTTGATAGCTCCCAAGCTTTGGAAACCATGACTTCAGGTATTCCGATGCAAAACGATGGATATGCTTTGCTTTGGTGTGCCCTTCATGGTGCATTATATAAAGGTATATGGTCATAATCTCCTGGTCTGTAAATTCCGGATTACAATTGTTGCTAAATCTTTCACAATAAAATTTAAGTTCTTCAAACTTATCACAGATATAAAAGTAAATTCTTATTAACTTGTCGTCTTTATCCTTGGAAATCATATCTAATTGTCAATTCGTAACTGACTCTAAGGTATTGATTTTCAGGGATATAAACAAATATAATCCACTTATTTTCAACTATTTAATGAACTTTTTTTAACTTATTTTCAACTCTTGATTCGCATAAGTAGTTAATTAAGTTAATTACAAAATAAAAATAAAATCTTAAGACTTTATTTGTTTAATGGGCTATATGTTACAATTTGTTGGTAATGAGTGGTCTTGTTATGTTAAGTAACTGTTTTCGCCCCAGATATTAGGTTTTAGGTTGTTAATACAAAAAGAATCATTCTTAATGATTGAACTTAACATTTAATTTTATGTTATAACATTTGAAATAAAACACTAATTAGTATTTTATTGTGCGTTTTGATTTTTAAACCTAAAACTTAATTTTATGAAAAAACTTTACGTATTTGTATTTTTTGTATTTAATCCTATAATATTCTTGAGTGCTCAAGATCAAAAAGCCGCTGATATATTCATTCCAAATAAATCAGCCAAACTTAACAGATTGCAGCTCAGTTCTAATCAGCCGCAATTACAAATGTCATCAAGTAATTCTGTTTTATTTGATAATGGGCCATTAGTTAATAGCCCAGGTACTGGATCTGGTGGTGCTGATGAATCAATTCTTCAATCCAGTTTGCTTGGACTTAATATTTTGGGATTTGGGCATCAGGTTTCTTATGGAAATTGGGTTGCAGATGATTTTACTATTAATGATCCGGAGGGATGGGACATAACAAAGTTTTTATTTTATGCTTATCAAACTGGCTCAAGTACTACATCAACAATAACAGCAGTTCATATTATAATTTATGATGGAATACCTGGTCAGCCAGGCACAAATATAGTTTGGGGCAATAACTCAACCAATCGATTGACAAATACAACATGGTCTGGTATTTATCGTGCCGATGAATGGAGTTCAGGAGCAACAAATCGGCCAATTATGGCAAATACTTGTAATGTATCCCTTAATCTGCCAGCAGGTACTTATTGGGTGGCCTGGCAAACTGATGGATCAAATGGATTATCAGGTCCCTGGATGCCTCCTGTAACAATAAATGGATCGAAAACTACTGGAAATGGCATACAAAGTTTAAGTAACTCTGGTTTATGGAATCCTGGTTATGATAGTGGTACCGGAACTATTCAGGGTATGCCATTTGTTGTTCACGGTTTTAAGAATGCAATAGCTGTTGATGACAATGTGGTTGGTTGGGAAAATGTAACACTGAACATTGATGTTAAAAATAACGACATTAATGCGGATAATGGAATAGTAAACTTATTTGCTCCCAAAACTACGGAGGCAGGAGGAACTGTATGGGTTTTGGGTGATAAAATTTCTTACTCACCACCAGCAGGTTTTATAGGTAAGGATAAATTTGAATACCAGATGTGCAGCAATGGACATCCAATAAAGTGTAGTTCTGCTACTGTATATGTAACTGTTAATTCTATCAACGACTTACCGGTAGTTGATAATGAAATAATAAGCCTTGACGAAGATGCTTCTTTTTCAGGCGATTTAACCGATGCAGGTGACTTCGACCCCGAAGGGACTGTTTTATTGGTAAATACAACTCCGGTGGTTGCGCCGGCAAATGGTACTCTGATAATTGGAGCCGATGGATTATATACATACACACCTAACTCAAATTTTAATGGCACCGATTTAGTTGTAGTAAAAGTTTGTGACCAGGAAACTCCGGTAGTTGCCTGTGTCCCCGATTCAATAATTATTACAGTTAATGGAATTAATGACGCTCCAATAGCAACATCTGTTAGTTTAACCATTGAAGAAGATATGCCTGCGGTGGTTGATATTTCGGGGAATGTAACCGATGTTGAGGGTAATGGTTTGGCGTCGTTTGTTATTTCAGGTGCTGCAACTTTTTCAGCGTTATATGAACTATCATATGTTCCTACCCCGAATTTTAACGGGACTGAAGTTATTACTTATTCAATTTGTGACGATGCAGGCGCCTGCGATACCGCGACTGTTACAATAACTGTTACTCCAGTCAACGACCCACCAACAGTAATTTCAACGTTCGAAGATATAGAAATCCAGGTAGGCGAAAAACGTGATTTAGTATTAGATGACTTGCTTGAATTATTATTCGACGATGTGGATGAAGGAGATGCTTTAACTCTATCGGTTGTAATGGCAAATGGCATTCCTTTACCGGCATGGGTGACTATCACCGACGGTGTTATGACATCGTTACCATATGGAGGTAATTTGGGATGTTATGACCTTTTATTTGTCGCTACCGACGTGGCTGGTGCTACAGTTACCGAACCTTTTACTATATGTGTAGTGAATAAAAATGTAGCTACCGGTATTGAGGAGATGGGAACTACTTTTGGTGTATCACTTTATCCCAATCCTTCAAGTGGAAGGGTAGTGTTAGATGTTGAGCAATCACGATTTGATAAATCAACAGTGGTTGTTTACAACGTTACGGGGCAAATCATACTAAACCAGAAGTTTTCGCAAAACAAGATTAATCTAAATTTAGAAAATCAAGCGAGTGGAATGTATTATGTAAAAGTAAGAACCGGAAATAAAGAAACGATTAAAAAACTGGTTTTAAACCGGGAATGATAAATTGAAAAGAGCTTTGGGCTTTGGGCTCAGAGACATAAGCAAAAGAATATCAAGTTATTCATCCGATGACTTGGAGTCATCGGATGAATTTTTTAATATTATTTCCGTGTATAAATATTAGGTTTTTGAATATCTTTTAAGAATAACGACCGTTCCGAATTATAAAAATTCATAAAATCTTCGGGGAAAGGTTTACTATCGGCTGGCATTCCGTAGAACTGCCCAAAAGTATGCCGCCAGGTAAGTACATGCCCAACAGGGTATTTGCTCACAACTGGTAAAAGCACCGTCGACCACCAATCGTCCATACCACGCCTGCTGCCGGTTTCGCTTAAGGCAGTTAGTTTATTTCGTACTATAGCTTCGTTGGTTACAAATTCCAGTGCTTTATCCAGTTCCGGGCCAAATTGTTCGCCACGGTCATACATATCAATCGACAACATATCAATTATATCATCGCCCGGATAACCCTGCATATACTGTTCAAGGCTTGTTACCCTGTCGGTATTATAGGCATACAAAATAGTATGAATCTCTTTTTTATCACGTAAAAACTCAACGGTGTAACGCCACAGGGCTGAATATTCTTCATCGGTACAGATATCAGTTCCCCACCAGAAAAATGAGCCTGAATGTTCGTGGTATGGCCTGAAAATAATTGGGATAGGTGTGCCGTCATCATCTTTTAAACCAATAAAAAAGGTGGCCAGCCTCTCAAGCCAGGTGTTAAAAAGTTCATGGTTTTCGCCTCCCGGAAGGATTGATTTTACTACTTCGGTGGAGCTCACATCCCAGGCCGATCCATGTTGTCGCCGTTCCAATGTATTTGGAAGTTGACCCGTAAGCGGATTATCGGCATGCCAGCTAATGGCAATTACTCCACCCCGCTTATAATGGGCTTTTACCTGCTCAGCAATTTGTGCAAAACTTACTGAATCAAGGCTGCGTTCTTTCCCTAATTCAAGCCATCCCAACTCAAATCCAGCAACAGCCGGGTAATCTCCTGTAAAATCTTTGGTATCCGATCGGCCTTTTTCGTACCACCATGTGCGGCCATACATCAGGTCGTCCTGGTGCCCGTACATCACTCCTTTCTGCTGAAGTTCTAATAGCGACCTGTATAAATTAACAGTTTCAGGTGTTGCATCTGGGTCGGCAGGAATAGGTAAATTGTTGTTGCAACTGTTTAATGTGAATAGGGCCAGTACAAAAAAAATGGCATAATTTTTCATAGTTGGTTTCGTTAAGAAAGTAATTAGTTCGTTTAATGAGTCAGATTGTTATTTTATAACTCTTAAAGGTAATGATTTTTAGATAAGAAAAACATGTTTGAATTTGATCAAATGCGGTGTTTATTCTATTTAGGTACTTGAAATTTGGATTAATTAAATTTCAGAAAGGTTTTTATATTAATTTTTTAGAATAAGATGAAAATATTCATAGTAGGAATTTTATTCACTTTTTGGATTGGTTTTATAGCAAAAAGTCAAACCAATTTTTACAATCAACTTTCGGATGCCGCCCTTCAACTAACAGAACAAAATGTTGAATACGATCCTGCATATTTTAATATCAGTTATCCAAATGGTGATATTCCAGCCGACAGTGGAGTATGTACCGATGTGGTGATTCGGGCTTACCGTAAAGTTGGAATCGACCTTCAAAAAGAGGTTCATGAAGATATGAAAGTTCATTTTGATGCTTATCCTAAGATTTGGGGGCTTTCGCAGCCCGATAAAAACATTGACCACCGCAGAGTTCCAAATTTGATGACTTTTTTTTCACGCTTTGGGCAACTAAAACCAATTACAAATAATGCCATTGATTATTTGCCCGGCGATATTGTTTGTTGGAACTTAGGTGGTGGCATAATCCATATTGGTATAGTGGCGAATAAAAGGTCGGCAGATAACCAACGATACCTGATTGTCCATAATATTGGTAGCGGGCAGGTACTTGCCGATTGTTTATTTGAATTCAAAATTATTGGGCATTACCGGTATCAAAAAAACTGATTTTGTTTTTAATACCCAACAATAGCATAATTTTATACTTTCATAGTTTGAATTTTTTAGTGAAAGAGATATTAACCCAAAAAAAATGAAAATATTATTTATTGGAGGAACAGGTATTATAAGTTCTGCATGTTCCGAACTGGCAATAAAACAAGGAATCGGCCTGTACCATTTAAACCGTGGAAAAAGTAGTAGTATCAGAAAAATTGAAGGAGTTAGAACCATTATAGCTGATATTCGGAATTTTCAGGAAACACAAAAAGCCATTGAAGGGCACACGTTTGATGCTGTGGTCGATTGGATTGCTTTTGAACCCGTACACATTCAAAATAATATTCGCCTGTTTTCGGGTAAAACAAAACAATTTGTTTTTATCAGTTCGGCATCAATTTATCAAACACCTCCCGAAAAACTACCGGTAACAGAAGAAACTCCACTTGAAAATCCAATCTGGAAATATTCGCAGAATAAAATTGCCTGCGAAAATATTTTGAGGGAAGAATTCAGCAAAACAGGTTTTCCATATACAATTGTCCGCCCTTCGCATACGTATGATAAAACATTGGTGCCAGTTGAAGGGGAACATACAGTTTTATACCGAATGAAAAAAGGTTTACCAGTGGTTGTTCATGGCGATGGTACTTCCATTTGGACGCTTACACACCACCGTGATTTTGCAGTAGGATTGGTAGGTTTGTTGGGTAAACAGGAGGCTATTAACGAAGCCTATCATATTACATCCGATGAATGGTTATCGTGGAACAGTATTTATTCTATTCTGGCAAATGAATTAGGTGTTACACCACAACTGGTGCATATTCCATCGGAAATAATTGCCCGGTACGATAAAAATATTGGCGATAGTTTATTAGGAGATAAAACCCACAGTATGATTTTTGATAATACAAAAATTAAACAGTTAGTTCCCGAATTTTTATGTAAAATCCCTTTTAAAATGGGAGCCAAAGAAATTGTTGACTGGTACAATAATCATTCGTGCCAGAAAATGGATGAACGAATTAATAATGTGATGGATAAAATGATTGTTGATTTTGAAAAGAAAATAGTTTAATTATTTCATAAAAAATGGAAAAACAGAAGGAAATAAAAGAGCTGTTATTAGATCATATGTGCCAGCAACTTGATTTTAAAATTGAGACGGCCAGGCAGGCTATTGTATCGGCAAAAGAAGCCAGAAATGAGGATACAAAAAGCAGCGCTGGCGATAAATTTGAAACAGGCAGGGTAATGATGCAACTTGAGATTGATAAGAATGAACTTCTTTTAAACAAAGCTGTCGCTCAAAAACAAGAACTTTTACAAATTAATCATGAAAAAGGAACAAAAAAAGTCGAATACGGAAGTTTGGTGATTACCAATTTGGGCAGTTATTTTCTCTCATTTGGTTTTGGAAAAATTGAAGTAAAAAAACAAATATATTATGCTATTTCATTTGCTGCTCCCATTGGTATGTTATTAAAAGGCAAAGGTATAGGTGAGAAGTTTAGTTTTCAGGGAAGGGAATATTTTATCAAGGATATTTATTAATTCTGGGATTGTATTTGTTGGCGGTTGACGAGCTTAATTACAAGTGTTTTTAAGATGCTATAAAAAAATTAGATTAGTTTAAATTGTCGGTAAATAGGAATTAAAAAATGACTGCATATGGTTATAATATAATATGCAAATAGGAAGAATAATCTCCCGAATATGTTGATGGTATTAAATAAACTTTTAAAATATGAATCATATTTTTTAAGAACTTTTGTTACATTTACTCGCAAAGACGTTTAGTATTATTGGAGTTGAGGAGATAAAAAAACAGTTAAATGAAGGTTCTGAATCGATTTAATGGAATTAATAAAATTACCTCTGAGAAAATTAAATTGTTTCTTTATCAGTGATTTTATTAAAACTATATGAGATTTTTAGATAAACATTTAAAGCGTTATCGCATAAAAAAATTTGACGATAACATTGAGAAAGAGTTTATTGCTGATTATAATTCTAAATCAATTGTTTACATTCGATTATCATTAATTGTCATCCTCTCTGCTGGAATTATTCCTTATTCATTTTTAGACATTCTTATAGTACCTGAAACTGTAAAATTTGCCTGGTTTATCCGTTATGCAATTTGGGCACCTATCCTTTCATTGGCATTGTTTTTAACTTATAAGCCCATTATAAAAGTATATTTTCAGGCCATTGCTTCAATTACAAACCTGGTTTTATGTTTTGGAGTATTGGCAATGATTGCTCTTACTAAAAGATCGGAATTGGGTTATTCCTTTTATTATGCAGGTATTATGGTTACATTAAGTACCATAATACCATTGCGCATCAGGTTTAAACTCTCCTTATTTATTTTAGGGACGGTATTCGTATTGTATTTATTAATAGCCATTTTTATACAGAAAATGTTAGTCGGAGGGCACGAAATGGACTATGCCGCAGTTTTTATCAATAATTTGTTTTTTTTATTATCTGTTTCATTATCAGTAGGAATAGCTTCGTTTATACTTGAAAGTTATGCAAGGTCAAATTTTTTCCATCAATTAATCTTACAAAAGGAGAAAGTTCGGATTCAAGAAATGAACAGGAAAATTAACCTTCAAAATGAGAAAATAAAAATTCAAAGTGAACAAATAAAAGAGGTTTTTGAGACAAAAACGCGTTTATTCTCAATAATAGCCCACGATCTCAAAAATCCTTTTAATTCACTGATTGGGTTCTCGGGACTGTTGCTTGAAAGTAGCGAGAAGAAGGATTTTGATAATATATACAAATACAGCCATATTATTCATGAAACATCTGAAAAAACCTTCCGATTGCTCAACAATCTGCTTGATTGGTCTTTGCTGGAATCAAATAAAATAACACTTTCGCTAAAGGAGGTTAATTTTAAAAACCTCATTCAGGAGAATATTGAGTTTATGGCTGATTTTGCAAAACAAAAAAACATCCATCTTATTTCGGATGTCCAGTCTGATATTTTTTTGATAGTTGATGGTAATATGTTGCATACGGTTTTACGAAATTTAATTTCGAATGCTGTAAAATTTACCCCTGAAAATGGAGTTGTTGAAGTTAAAACAATTGATAAAACAGATACTGTTGAAGTATTGGTAACCGATTCGGGTGTGGGGATTGATAACGATACTCTTGAAAAGATATTTAATACGAATACCGGTTTTTCAACAAAAGGCACCAATAATGAAACGGGTACAGGTTTAGGCCTGTTATTGTGCCAAAATTTCATTAAATTACATCATGGTGAAATTTGGGTAAAAAGTGAACTTCAAAAAGGCACGACATTTGGTTTTTCAATTCCTAAAAATGTACCAAAGATTGTTTAAAGCAATTGTATTCCAATTCCCGGATTATTGGTCAATGTCACTTTCCCTTTTATAATTTGTATGCCTTTATAAGGGTCGTTTGTAATTAACAGGTTTCCATCGAGGTCGGCCCATTCGGCAAGGGGCGCTAATTGTGCAGCAGCCGATACAGCGCATGAGGTTTCAGTCATACATCCAATCATAACTTTTAGGTTTAATGCATTAGCCAGTGTGATCATTTTATAGGCTTCGTGCATACCGGTGCATTTCATTAATTTGATGTTTATTCCTGAATACACACCCGCAACTTTTTGAACATCGGGTAATCGCTGAATGGCTTCATCGGCAATAGTTGGTAGTGGGCTATGTTGGGTGAGCCAGGCCAAATCATCAAGGTTTTTTTTTGGCATTGGTTGTTCCACAAACTGAATCCCTTGTTCTTTTAACCAGAATATCATATCAAGGGCATGTTGCTTATCCTTCCATCCCTGGTTGACATCAACACAAAGTGGTACATCTGATACCGACCGGATAGTTTGAATCATTTCTTTGTCATTGTCGCGTCCCAATTTTACTTTCAGGATTTTAAAACGGGCGGCTTCTTTTACTTTTTGTATGACTACTTCTGGCGAATCCATTCCAATTGTAAATGAAGTGTTGGGTGTTGTATCGGTCGAAAGCCCCCACAATTTGTACCATGGCTGGCTAACAATTTTACCCACCAGGTCGTGTAAGGCAATATCAACCGAAGCTTTTGCAGCAGTGTTTTTTGGAGCCACCGAGTCAACATACCCAAGAATCTCTTCCATTCGGAAAGGGTCGGTAAACTGGTTTAAGTTAACCGCTGAAAGGAATTTTTTTGCTGTTTCCTGCGATTCGCCCAAATATGGTGGCATCGATGCTTCGCCATATCCGGTAAATCCACCAAATTCTATTTTTGTGAGCATCACAGGCGTTGTGCTGCGTGAACTATTTGCAAGGGTAAATACATGTTCTAACTGCAGGTTGTAAGGTTCAAAACTTAATTTTAGCTTTTCTTTCGGATATTTTGACAGGTTAATCCCTTTGGCATTTATTGCATCAAATGTTAATCCTCCAATCGAAGTTAATGTTGTGTTTTTTATAAATTTTCGCCTGCTGTTTCCCATGTTAATTTTTTAGTGGCCTTCCATTTTCCTGCCTCTGTTCTTCGTCCTTTAATACCAGGGATGTTCTTTTACCCATATTAACCCTGCTGTCCCTTCTGACCCAATTATTCTTCGTGCCCTGATATAGGAATTTTTCCTGTGTTCTGAGAAATTATCTTTTGCCGGATCAAAACTATTTTTTTTAATTCTACCGGCGGCGTGAATATACTCAGATTCTCCCAACGAAAAAGCAACATGTGTTACATGTGCTGAATCTCTTCCAAAAAAGAGGAGGTCGCCTTTTGTAAAGTTATCATGTTTGTTTGATGGTTGAATTAATTGTCCATGCCTGGTTTGTAATGAAGCATCACGGGCAAGGATAATACCATGCATAAAATACACAGATTTTACAAAGCCACTGCAATCCATAGCTCTTGTTGAAGTACCACCCCATAAGTATGGCCTGCCCATCATTTTTTTTGCCATTCGAACCATACTTTCAGGTTCAGGGTGGACTGTTTGTTTAAAATTATCAAAATCAATACAATTTATCTCACTAATAAAACCTTTTCTCCCATCGGGCAATATTACTAATAACCAGTCATTTTTATCTGCAATAACTTCTACGATACCCCCTGGTGTAAGGTCCGAAATAATTTCGGAAGTTTCGGAATTAGATGATCGTACAAATTCATTTTCAGAAGTAATAATAACACGAAGTGAATTGCGCCAGTTATTGTGTTGTTTTACCGATATGGGTGATATTCCTGCATCGTCCACCCACGAAATGTACAAATCAGGGGTTTGTACCAAATACCAACCATTTTTTTCCTTTAGAATTTTTACAGGCGTTCCCATTAATGCCTGTGTAACTAATTCGGCAGAGTGGGAGGGAGTTGCGCGTAAATTGGCAACCGATAGGTTTATTAATCCGAATTGATTATCAGGCAATAAAGAAATACTGTCTATGATTGTTTGAGTGAAATGATTAATGTTATTTAGGAGTTCTTTTTTGGCTTCCGGCAAATTGGTTTCACCGGTTATAAGAATTGTCTTTTGGTTTATTTTTGCTGAAATATCAAACAAAGCTTCCCTTTGGTCTGGCGCCCATTTATTTTTTGTTTGTTCTATTTGAAAGTTGATTTCCTGCTCGGTTTCAGAAAGTGAACAACCAAATAGAAGTAGAATCATTAATGATAATAATCCTGCTATTGGTTTTTTTAGAATGCCCATCAATTTTAGATTATATGTGTGTTTTACGAAGATAATGAATTAATCGAAGTTGAAAAATGTTAGCAATATCCAGACCTCTTTACCTGTTGGTTCAATTAAGTATATAGTAAACATCATTAGTGTCTACTATAAATTAAAATACGTTCTTTGAAATCGTTGTAGAATCTATATTTCAGGAGTTTTTTGTTACGTGTCGATTTGAAATACTTAATTCGTGAAAATGTTATTCATGAATCAAGGTAAATATGTTTTTGCACAGTTGACAGAATTTCTTCCTAAGAGAGTTTTTGATTGTATCGTAGCTCGATATTCTGGTGATAAACATGTACGTTTTTTTAGTTGCTGGAATCAAATGTTATGTATGATTTTCGGTCAACTAACCAATCGTGAGAGTCTTCGGGATTTAATTGTTGCAATTACGGCACATAATAAAAAGATTTATCATTTAGGTCTTGGTAAAAATGTTACCCGTAGTAATCTCTCAAAAGCAAATGAAAACCGCAATAGTAAAATATTTGAGGAGTTTGCGTATTACTTGATTGACATTGCCCAGAATAAACTAAAGAATGAGAATTTTGAAATTAAAGGTAAAGTTTATGCCTTTGATTCCTCTACTATTGATTTATGCCTAAATGTATTCTGGTGGGCTAAATTTCGTAAAGCCAAAGGAGGAATAAAACTTCATACACTTTATGATATAACGACACAAATACCGGCATTTATTCATATTACGGCAGCCACAGTTAACGATATTAATGCAATGGATTATATTCCTTATGAAAGCGATGCATATTACATCTTTGACCGTGGATATGTTGACTATGCACGATTGTATAAGATTACGCTTTTATCTGCATATTTTGTGGTCAGGGCGAAATCGAATCTTAAATTTAGCCGAATATATTCACGAAAAGTTGATAAATCCACAGGAGTACAAACTGACCAGACAGGAAGATTAACCGGATTTTACGTATCAAAAGACTACCCGGAGAAACTGCGCAAGGTCAAATACTACGATAGTGAAATGAACCGAACATTCGTTTTCTTAACCAATAATATGACGCTTACTGCTCAAGAAATTGCATTGCTTTACAAAAATCGTTGGCAAGTAGAGTTGTTTTTTAAATGGATAAAACAACATCTTAAAGTCAAAACCTTTTGGGGTAACTCTGAAAATGCTGTTCGTATACAAATTTATACTGCTATCATAACATATTGCCTAGTAGCAATAGTTGGTCACGACCTAAAAATAGGACGTTCAACCTACGAAATATTACAAATTTTAGGAATATCTCTACTGGACAAAACACCTGTAAAAGAGCTATTTACAAATATAGATTACAATGATGTCAAAGAACTTAATTATAACCAGCTGTCACTCAGCTTATTTTAAGTGGACAGCAATGAGTAAACATAAGATTTAATTGATTGGGATGGAATTAAAATATTTTAATATTATGGTAGATATCACATCTTTATTGTAATTTGCCAATAATAATATAAAACTGAAATTTCCCTGAGTAAAATTATGCTATCCTGAAAAAAACAATCAAAAATTAAACCACTTGAAGTCATTAATTCGTTTTCTGTTATTTCTTTTTATTGTGATAAATTCAGTTTTTTCTTCCGCACAGGAATGGAAAAGTTTAAGGTATTATCAAAAAAAGACAGGGAATAATTCTCTTTCAGAAGGTTATTGGCTAAAAAAGGACAGAAAACACGAAACTGAAGTATGGGAGCAAGCTATTTTGTTTAACCTTGCACTGGAAGATGGAAATAAAAAGTACACCACAATTTGCCAAATACGTGATTTTTATACTTTTTTCAACAAAGAAATAAAAAAGCAGGGGCATGAAATAAAATGGGTAGGGATTGCCGCTAAAGCAGCCAGTCAATTATCGCAAATCGAAACTGGTGTTATTCGGGTATTGATTGTGAGAGATAAAAAGCTGGCAAAATTTGCGCACAATGGAGCATTAAAAGTATTTGAGTTTGCATTTGCACAGTTTCGTGAAGTATATTTTTCGAGCAATATGATTGTAGGGGAAGCTGCTATTTTGTGGGATAAAAAATATGGAAAAATTGAACAATGCGAAATTCTTGAACCGTTGTATGCCCAATTGCCCGAAAAAACAGTGCACAAATTGGCGCGAATGGCAAAGGGGAAAGGCGTTTATAATTTGGTTGTCCCCAAAAAATTAAAGTTTGTTGGTGAAATTACGAATTGTCAAACTCGCTATGAACATGGGAGAGACCGGTTAGCGCCATTTTGTGATAGCAAAGAATATAACCGTTAGCATTTTTAGTTTAAATTAAAAACCCACGATCTCTGAAAGTGAACAGAGTATAGTTTAAGGAAGTGACTTTTTTTCTTTTTGTGCGGTTTTGTGTTTTGGTGGTTTTGTGGCTAAAAATTATAAACTTAACCTCAAAAACACTAAATACCATTAAACACAGACTATTACAATTTGTATTTTATCCCTTTTAGGATTATGCCAAAGCCACATCCTTTGGGTATGGATATTTACTCTGTAATGATGTTGGTGGTTTGTTTTTACCATAGGCGAATATCCATTATTTATAATTGATCCTTAATTTAGCAATAATAGTAGTGTGTACGCAACTAAATTCTTTTGTATTTCATCTAAAAAATATAAATCCATAAAACCATGAGACACTACATTTTTTTGTTGGTAAGTATTTGTGCATTTTTAAGTTGCGACAAAGAAGAATATTTTACTGTTGTGCCCAAAGCATGTTTTGGGACTCAAATAAATCAGAATAACGATGCCATAGTACAATTTACCAATTGCTCGGAAAATGCAAAAAGTTATTTTTGGGATTTTGGCGATGGGACCACTTCAATAAAAAAGGAACCTGTACATGTTTTTGAAGGCAGTTCCCAGTTTATAATAACATTGATTGTATCGAATCAAAACTACACCGATACTCTTGTAAAACCACTTTATAACAATAATATAATTGTTTACAAACCAAATATTTATATTTATCCTGAAACAGATATAAACTTGTGTTTATCAGTCTCATTTCCTTTAGGTGGAAGTGTTATAACTTCCATACCTGATTATAATAAAGGTTGGTGTGTTGATGTAAATACGAGTGGAATAATTAATAACCAATACAATTACCTTTTTTATGAAAGCACACAACCCAATATTTTTCAATACAACAAAGGATGGTGTATCAGGAAGGAAGATTTAAAACAGTTTTTTGAACAGAACATGGGTTCGTACAATTTTTCAATTCCCGAAATAAAGGACTTTGCTGATTATTGGATACCCCTTTTGACTGAAAATAATTTTTATAAAATATATCCACAAACCAATTTTATTATTGATAAAATAATTCGTCTCGATTTTTCAATCCAACCTGATAACGTTTCCCGATTATTTTATGGTATAGTTGGCACCGATAAAATGGAGCATATGGAAAATCCTGAAATAGTGCCTTTTAACCGGCAGGGTTTTAGTGTTGTTGAATGGGGTGTATTTCGCGATTAGGTATATACTTTATTCTGTTTAATCAAATATTTCCTTGTGGCTTGCCTCGGGATAGTCAACTCTAAGAATTTCCTTTCTGTTTAAAAAATACGAACACACTTCTTTAGATTAGCTCTCTTTTCTTATAATATATTTTTCCTGTGTTCTCTTCATCTCCCGATTTTCCAATTTCATAAGCTGTATTTCCCTCCTCGGTAACAAATAATTTTTTGCCAGATGACGTAGCTATACATTTGGTTAGAATTAAAATATTGAGATGAAAACACAATTAGTTATTACTTTATTATTGATGTGTCTTTCAACATCGGTTCATAGCCAGAAAATAAAAATCAATGGAAAAGTAACCAATAGCAAAAGGGAAGCAATTATTTATGCTAACGTTGCAATTAAAGGCAGTTTTGATGGAACAACAACCGATGAATCGGGAAAGTTTTTGTTCAGTACTTCTGAAAAAGGGAAACAGGTATTAATTGTTTCATTTATCGGATTTGAATCCTTTGAAAAAGAAATTACTATTCAGGATTTAAGTATTTCCATTGATATTGTATTAAAAGAAAAGTTAAACCAATTGGAAGCTGTAACCATTTCGGCAGGGACCTTTGAAGCAAGTGACGAAAAAAGGACGGTTGTGATGCGTTCGGCTGATATTGGAACAACTGCCGGAGCAGTAGGCGATATTACAGGAGCCATTGAAATGTTACCAGGTGCCCAAACGATTGGTGAATCAAGCGGATTGTTTGTCCGTGGAGGCTCCGAAACCGAAAGTAAAACCATTATTGACGAAATGGTGGTTCAAAATCCATATTACAGCCCGGTGCCCGATATCAAACAACGTGGGCGTTTCGATCCGTTTATGTTTTCGGGGACAGTGTTTAGCTCAGGCGGTTATTCTGCTTTATACGGCCAGGCACTTTCGGCTACCCTTATTTTAAAATCAAATGGTTTGGCCGATTCAACCAATACGGGGGGAGGTTTGTACGCCTACGGTACTAACCTGTTTCATGTTCACCGGTGGGACAAAACTTCGGTTTACGTAAGAGGTGAATACAACAACCTGGGTCCATACAATAATACATTTAAACAATTAACCGATTGGAAAAAATCGCCTGAAAACATTGGCGGAAAATTAATTATGCGGCATAAATTTTCTGATTCAGATATACTAAAGTTCTATAGTAATTATTCCTCTACCGAAATGGCAATTAATTACCCGGCCTCAGAGGATCTTAGCCAGAAAAGTTTGTTTAGTATTACCAACAAAAATTTGTACATTAACTCATCGTACAAAAAACATTTCAACGACGAAGAATGGTCGTTATTTGTCGGGTCATCTTATTCGAACGATAAGGACCAGGCTTTTTTAGATGATACAAACATGTCGGAGGATGAAGAATTGGTTCAGGGGAAAATAATTGTTACCAATAGTACTCTGGAGCAAGCCACTTTTTATGTTGGAGGGGAAGTTCAAAACCGTCATGTAACCGGTAGGCAAAATCAGTTGCTGGGAGAAATAGATGAGTTTTATTACGCTGGTTTTGTTGAAACCAATTGGTTTATAACCCAAAAGCTGGCAGCAAGGATTGGTTTCAGGCACGAGTATTCGGGCCTTTTGAAAAAGAATAATTTTGCACCCCGGACTTCAATTGCCTATAAAACTGGTAAAAATAGTCAGGTGTCAATTGCTTATGGGAAGTTCTATCAAACGCCCGAAAACAGTTTTTTATACTATAATAATCACTTAAATTTCGAAAAGGCAAACCACACCATTGCCAACTACCAATGGATGAAAAACAAAAAAACGTTCCGTTTTGAAGTATTTTATAAAAAGTACGGTCAATTAATTAAAAACCTCGACGGGCAGGATAAGGGCTTCAATAATACGGGAAATGGTTATGCACGAGGAATTGAATTGTTTTACAGAGATAAAAATACGATCAGAAATGCCGATTTCTGGATTTCCTATTCGTTTTTGGATACTGAACGTGACTACCGTGATTTCCCATTGGCGGCTACCCCTACTTTTGCGGCCAAACATAAAGTGGCTTTTATTTATAAACACTGGGTGAAAGAAATTAATTCGATGTTGGGATTAAGTTATACATATACCACTGGCCGCCCCTATTATAATCCTGAAAAGCCATCAAATGAATTTAACAGCGATTATACAGCCGATTATAAAAACCTGGATCTGAATATCAGTAAAATAACAAAAATGTTTGGCCGAAAAACTGTTATTTATGCTTCGGTACAAAACGTTTTGGGACAGGAACACATTTTTGGTTACCACTACCTTCCAAACAATGCGGGGAGAATTCCTATTACCCCATCAGGAGTTCGGTCCTTTTTTATCGGGTGTTTTATTTCAACCTACCATTTTTAAAAAACTAAAATTATGAGGCCAGTAATTGTTTTTGTTTTACTCATGTTTATTTCAATTGTATCACACAGCCAGAATGAAATGTATACACGTTTAATGAAAGAGACCGTTATTTTAATGGATACGGCCACAACCATCGCTGATTTGCAAAAGGCAGCTCACCAGTTTCAACGAATTGGCGATGTAGTAAAAAACCAATGGTTGCCCTATTATTATTGTGCCTACTGTTATGTTCAAATCAGCCATAAAGACGACGACGATAAGAAAAAAGACCAATACGTGGTTCTGGCTGAAGAATTTAATGACAAGGCTGATAAGCTGGATCCGGAGAATTCTGAAATTTATGTGATGAAGGGGTTTATTTTGCAGGCTAAAATAAATGTCGACCGGTTGGTTAGGGGGTTAAAATATAATTCAACCTGCCTCGAAATGTTTAAGAAAGCACAAAAACTCGATCCCAAAAATCCAAGGAGTTATTTGTGGCACGGTGTCCATTTATTTAATACACCTGCTATTTTTGGAGGGGGAGTTGATAAAGCTTTACCACTCATCGAAAAAGCCATCGAGAAGTACAATTTAGCCCCGGCAACCGATTCCATTACACCATTTTGGGGGCAAAGATATGCCAACGAAATGATCAAAAAATGTTATAAATAAACTTTTTTCGTTGTAATTTTTCGGAGCTGGTTGCTAAATCATCAAAAGCTTCTTATCTTATTACACTATTTGATAGTCGATTTTAAAACATGGTCAAATTAAAACAGATTAAAAATCATAAGATTGATGCCGAACTGAGTGATTTGGACAGGAAAAATATCGATAACAGGTGGGTACGGTTGATTGGTATTCTATTAATTGGAACGAGTATGCCCCTTATTTTTTTCAACAATTCTGATGAAATTAAATTGGGCGTTTGGGTAATTATTTCAATTTTATTGACCTTTTTAGTGTGGGAAGCCAGCAGGCGAATTGTGGCGTTTTTATGGATTAAATACCCATGGGAAAAAAACGCAGCAGTGCATATTATAATCAGTTTTTGTTACCTGATTTCCTTATCACTTTTCCTGGTCTTAATCCTCTATTTAATTGATTATATGTTTACCGGTTTTTCGCCCGATTATTGGCAGGCCATGAAAGGTGTTAATGTGGCGATGGTTCTGGTAACATTTTTTACAACCTCCATCTACGAAATGATATTTTTATTTACCAAATGGAAAAAATCGTTGGTGTTGGCTGCCAGCCTCGAAAAAGAAACGGTTTTGTCGCAGTTCGAAGCGCTAAAAAACCAAATGAATCCCCATTTTTTATTTAACAGTTTGAGTGTTTTGGAATCAATCATTCAGACTGATCAAAAAAAGGCAGTTGAATTTGTTTCCCGGTTTTCAAAAATATACAGGTATGTACTTGATGTAAAAGATGAAATTGCCGTGGAGCTTAAACATGAAATGGATTTTGTAATGGCTTACGTTTTCCTTCAGAAATTACGGTTTGGCGAAAATCTGATTTTAATAAATTCCATCGAAAAAGAATCGCTCGAAAAATTTGTATTGCCACTTTCTGTTCAAATGCTTATTGAAAATGCCATTAAGCATAACGAAATCTCAAATTCAAGTTCCCTACAAATAACAATCTCAAATAATAAAAATGGATTGATTGTAACAAATAATTTGTCATTTGTCGAAAATGACGATAGTTCCACTAAAATTGGATTAAATAATCTGATTGAGAGGTACAGGCTGGTCTCAGATTTAGTACCGAATTTTTATGTAAGAGACAAAAACTTTGTAGCCGAAATTCCTTTTTTTGTAACAGAGTAAATTCCTTTTGAATAAAATGGTAGATATTGGTGTTGAACATAGAATTGTATCTTTATCAAATAGACCAGTGATTAAATCAGATTGTTTTTTGCATAAATAGCCGAAATAAATGAATGTCGTAATTATTGAAGATGAAAAGATTGTCGCCAATCGGTTGGAACAACTACTTCTTGGTATTGATGATTCAATTCGTATTTTAGCAAAAATACGGACTGTTCGTGAAGCAGCCGAGTGGTTAAAAATCAACCACCCCGACCTGATCTTTCTGGATATTCATCTGGCCGATGGGTTAAGTTTTAAACTGTTTGACCTGTTGGAAGTAAAAACCCCTGTTATTTTTACCACTGCGTACGACCAGTATGCCATTAAAGCGTTTAAGGTAAACAGCATCGATTATTTATTAAAACCCATCGATGTTGAAGCATTAAAACAAAGCATCGATAAATTTAAAAACCTTGCCGGTACAAAACATTTTAATACAAACGATATTCAGTCGTTGGTTGAAGCGCTGAAAACAAAAAGAGGCTACAAAAAACGTTTCACCATAAGTACCGGCACAAAAATTAAAGTGATTAATACCAACAACATGGCTTATTTTTATGTGTTGGAAAAATCGGTATTTATCCGTACCATTGAAAATAAAAATATTGCCATCGATTATTCGCTCGATAAATTAGAAAACCTGCTCGACCCCGAATTGTTTTTTAGGGTAAACCGTAAATGCCTGATTCACATCGATTCAATAAAAACTATCTATACCTTATCAAAAAGCCGTATAAAAATTGAATTGGACCCTCCGGCCAATGATGATGTGATTATCAGTTTTAAACGGTCGGCATTGTTTAAAAAATGGCTTAATCAGTAAAATATTTTATTCGCTTTCTATTTAAAATCCTCATTTTTCATTCTCTAAAACTATTTTTATTAATAAAAATAGGGATGCATATTGTTTATTGCATTGATTAGTATTAATTTAGTTACTGGTATTCGTATATAATATCTATATGCTCGTAACAATTTGTACTGATATATTTAAAATTAATTTCTTCGTGTACTTTGTGAAAAACCCTTTGTGTTCTTTGTGGTTTTTAAGTTTTCATACAAAATCGCATTTTTCTCCTGAGTTTAATTGAGTACAAACATAAAATGGATTAATAAAAAACTTAACTATGAGCCTCAAAATTTTACAGGAACTAGCAGGAGTTGAGCCCGATGGCGCATTTGGGCCAAACACTTTTCGTGCAGGGGCAGCTTACCTCGAATTAACCAACCACACCCATGCTGTTCATTTTTTTGCGCAGGTAGCGCATGAAACAGGTATGTTTAAAACATTTTCTGAAAATCTTAATTATTCGGCAAAGGGATTAAGGAGGATATTTGGTAAGTATTTCCCCGACGATGAAATAGCCGAAGAGTATGCCCGTCAGCCCGAACGGATTGCCAACCGTGTGTATGCCAACCGCATGGGGAATGGTGGCCCCGAAACGGGCGATGGATGGAATTTCCGCGGGCGTGGTGCCCTTCAACTTACAGGTAGAAACAATTATACCGATTTTTCGCAAGTTTTAAACGATCCTGAAGTATTAACAGATCCATCTATAGTTGCTGAAAAATATTCGTTTACCAGCGCCGTTTTTTTCTTTGATAAAAACAATCTATGGGGCATTTGTGAAGAAGGATTTTCGGAAGATACGATCCGGCGGTTAACAAAACGGATAAATGGCGGGTATAACGGAATTGCCCATCGTATTGAGCTGACTGAAAAATACAGGGAGTATAGGTTGTGATTGGATGATTGAATGTGAAGTTAGATTTTTATTATTTATCTAACATGAATTAATTTAGCCCTTAGCCCTTAGCCCTTGGCCCTTACACAAATTCAGCAAAAATTTCTTTAAAGAATTTTTTCTCCAAAAGTTTAATAAGCCGTTTTACAACAACTTTACGTATTTCAAGGTCATTGGGCAGGTCGGGGGCCTGGTGTGCCCAGTTGATACGTGTTCCAACAATGAGGTGAATAAAATCGTGCTGTAACAACAGTTTGGCAATTTCATCGGCGGGCGAGTTACCAAGCCTGGTTTCGGAAGTGTAATTTTCCAAAAGTTCTTCGACTCGCCCTATTGTTAACAATCCTTCGGTAACAATTTCAAATCCTTCGAGGTGGGCAATTGGTGGCAATGATGTATCAGAAAAATCATGTTCTGATGTAAGTTCCAGATTTAGCCCACGGGCAACAATTTCGGCAGTAGTGCCACCGCAAATGGCTTTTTTCCCATCAAAATTGTTTATCTGATCAACAAATTTCTGGTCTTTGATTTTATAAAACGGAGGCCCGGTAATTAGCATTAACCGCCGTGGCTCCCTGAAATATATAACCCCACAACTGCAATCATCAATCAAACTAAACCGGTCGTTGATATTTGCCTGGTTGATTATCTTGCGCGAAAGTTTAGTGGCCGATATTTGTGGTTGTTTGGCTATTTGGTTTAATATAAATTTCGAAATGCGTTCTAATCCCCAACCCATAGGGTACCTGTTGCTTCCTAACCCCGATTGCTCCACGCCGTCGGTCATAAATACCATCCTGTCTTCTTTGTGGGCGATAAATTCACGGCAACGTAAAATTTTCCCCACATTTTCTTCACCTTTAATTTCAAGGAAATATTCTTTAGGCTTGAATAGGCTTCCGTTGCGCGAAATTAACACAGGAGGATTGTCGTAATTAATGATACGTACTTTACCATCCTCTTCAATTTCGATTAATGTAAAAGTGGCATAACTTTCTTTACCATCGCTGCTTTTTGGGAGGGCACGCATAATAATTCTTGCCGATACTTCGGGTTTGGTATGCAGTGTTGAATAATTTAATGCCATAGTGGCTGTAAGCGTAGCTAATACACTGGCTTTTATTCCGTGCCCAATACCATCGCTTAAAACCAAAATTGTACGGCCGTCTTTTTTGATTATACGTGAATCAAATACATCGCCACATGCAATTTCACCTTTTGGGGTTTTTTGTTGCATGTCAATCTCAACGTGGTAGTTGGGCGCCTGGTTATTCATCATCACCATATCGGTACGATTCTATTATTGAGTTTAACATTTCTTCAGTTTGAGAGGCATTTTCGCCCAGCAGGTAGGCTATTTTTTGTACAGTTTCGATATTTTGCCTGTTAACTTTTCGCGCCCGGTTAATAATTTCATCGCGCACCAGCATGGGTGCCGACATATCGCGGATAACGGCACCTACTACGCGCTGTGGGTAGATTGTTACCACTGATACATGTAACAATTTGTTTTGGTATTTGAGGTCACGTTCGAAACTGTTCTCCCCCGACGACATGATGTTAGACATCATTCTAAAAATTACTTCCGGCACCAGTTCTTTTACATCAGCCCCACGCAAACCCGGAATTGTTTCGTATAACTCCTTGGTTTCATCACCCATCAAATCGGCAAAACTTTCGTTCGAATCAATTACTTTATAATCTTTGTTAACAATAATTACCCCGGCACTTATTTTATGCAACATATGCGATGAAATAATCATCGACTCCCTGGCCCGTTCCAATTTGTTTTCAGCTTTTTTACGTTCTGTAATGTCAAAAATAGAACCTACAATGCCACTAATTTGATCTTCTTTATTTCGGATGACGGCTTTGTTAAAAACTACGTCACGTAATGATCCATCGTTTGTTTTAAATTTTGTTTCATATACCTGGTCGCCCGGACTTTTAAAAAGCTCTTTATCACGTTTCGAAAAAATATCGGCATATTCTTTGGGTTGTACATCGTATACCGATTTGCCAATGATTTGTTCTTTCGATAAACCGACAAAATCGTCGTGAGCTTTGTTGCTGGCCTGGTAACAGCCATTTTTGTCGCGGTAAAATATGGGGATGGGCAGGGCATCAATAATTTTTTGATATAGGTCGGGATCATCTTGCATTCCCTGGTTTAGCTTTTTTTCGTCGTAGATCATTGGTAACCGGTTTATCGAAATTGTGTGGTTATTAAAACTGACTTTAAATTGTTTCTTTGCGTTATTTCTATGCCCTTAAATTTATATGAATCCTTCGTTAATTCCTATCTTTGATTTCGAAGTTAGAATAAAATTGTTACAAAATAAAATTCGTTCTTAGTTCTGCTATTTCCGATGAATATTTAAAGTTATTAATAAGCAAATTTTAATAAATTGTTCCATATATATGTTGTAGAATTGCTTAAAATCATGGTAAATCTCTCAAAAATAATCCAACTTTGCTGCATATAAAGAAATATTTCTTTATAGTTTAAAAAAAAAGCATATTTTTATAGCATTAAAGGACACTCTAAATACAGATTATGACTAAAATTCATTCTATATCCGACCTTCAAAAAATAAAAGATGAAGTACTGGATAAAATGAAACAAACCTGGAATGTTGACAGTCCATTGAGTTTGATTCAAGTGAAGGTAGGAATGGCCACTTGTGGAATTGCATCAGGAGCCAGAGAGATTTTAAATTTTTTTAAAGAAGAGATCGACCTTCAGGCAATCGATGCTGAGGTAACTCAAACGGGTTGTTTGGGTTATTGTTATGCCGAACCAATGGCTGAAATCACCCTTCCTGGAAAAGAACCTGTGATTTTTGGGTATATAACAAAAAATAGGGCACAAGAGATTTTTGATAAATATATTTTACAAGGGGAACTGGTTGAGGGAACTATAAAGCGAAACTTCAAAACCATTGATGAAAATTAACCTCTAAAACTGTACACAATGGCTGAAGAAAAAAAACAAATAAGAATTGCACTGCGGAATTGTGGTGTAATCGACCCTGAAAAAATTGAAGAATATATTGCATTTGATGGGTATAAGGCGCTTGCCGAGTGTTTAACCTTTAAAACTCCAACAGATGTAATTAATGAAATAAAAGAATCGGGACTAAGGGGCCGCGGTGGTGGTGGATTTCCTACAGGATTAAAATGGGAATTAACCCAAAAACCGGTGGCCGACCAGAAGTATGTGGTATGTAATGCCGATGAAGGTGACCCAGGTGCTTTTATGGACCGTTCGATATTGGAAGGCGATCCACATTCGGTGCTTGAAGCAATGGCCATTTGTGGGTATTGTATAGGCGCCAATAAAGGCTTGATTTATATCAGGGCCGAATACCCATTGGCCATTAAACGTTTAAAAATTGCCATTAAACAAGCCAGGGAAACCGGAATGTTGGGAAATCAAATTTTCGATTCCAATTTTGATTTTGATATCGAAATTCGCTATGGAGCAGGAGCTTTTGTTTGTGGCGAAGAAACAGCCCTTATCCATTCCATGGAAGGTGCCAGGGGCGAACCAACTTTTAAACCACCTTTCCCTTCTGAATCGGGTTACAATGGAAAACCTACCAATGTTAACAATGTTGAAACACTTGCTAATATTTCTGTTATTCTGAACAAAGGGCCTAAATGGTTCAGCAGTATTGGTACTGAAAAGTCAAAGGGTACAAAGGTGTTTGCTTTAGCAGGAAAAATTAATAATGTTGGATTAGTGGAAGTACCTATGGGGACCACATTACGCGAAGTGGTATACGAAATAGGAGGAGGGATAAAAAATGGTAAAGAGTTTAAATCAGTACAAACGGGTGGCCCTTCGGGAGGGTGTTTAACTAAAAATTTCCTCGATACACCGATTGATTATGACAATCTGATTTCGGCTGGTTCGATGATGGGTTCCGGAGGAATGATTGTAATGGATGAAGATGATTGTATGGTAGCAATCGCTAAATTTTACCTCGAATTTACTCTTGAAGAATCGTGTGGGAAATGTACTCCTTGCCGGATTGGAAACAAACGGTTACACGAGATACTTGAAAAAATTACTCAAGGGAAAGGCATACCTGAGGATATAAACCGGTTGAAAGACCTGAGCAATGTTATTAAAGATACCTCTTTATGTGGTTTGGGGCAATCGTCGCCCAATCCGGTATTATCGACAATAGCCAATTTTGAAGATGAATACAATGCACATGTTTTTGATAAAAAATGTCCATCAGGACAGTGCAAAGCTCTGTTGAAGTATATAATTGATGAAGAAAAATGCACAGGCTGTACGTTGTGTTTCCGGAATTGCCCGGTAGGAGCAATAACCGGTGAACGGAGAATGACTCATTTTATTGATCAGGCTTTGTGTATAAAGTGTGGAGTGTGTTACGAAAAATGCAAATTCGATTCAATCAAATTGGTTTAACTCTGAAAAAAACTACAGATGGATACTATAAATTTAACTATAGATAATAAACCGGTTGTTGTAAAAGAGGGAACAACCATTTTGGAAGCGGCTGCAAGTAGGGGAATTCATGTCCCCACATTATGCCATATGAAACTCGATGACCTGAATATTGAAAATAAACCGGGTGGTTGCCGTGTTTGTGTAGTAGAAGTAGATGGCCGTAAAAACCTTGCACCTGCATGTTGTACCAATGCTTCTGATGGTATGAAAATAACCACCAATTCAATCAGGGTTATCAATGCCAGGCGGACAGTGGTTGAATTAATTTTATCGGACCACCCCGCTGATTGTTTAATTTGTGCCAAATCGGGGAATTGTGAATTGCAGGACATGGCTCACAATATGGGAATCCGTAAAATTCATTATCCGGGCGAACAATCACATTACCGTGAGGATACTTCCCCGGCAATTATTCGTGAAGTAGACAAATGCATAATGTGCCGCCGGTGCGAAATGATGTGTAACGAAGTACAAACTGTAGGAGTATTGTCTGCCATTAACAGGGGTTTTATGACCGTTGTTTCACCGGCTTTCGAAATGAACCTTGACCATTCGGTGTGTACATATTGTGGCCAGTGTGTCGCTGTTTGCCCAACAGGAGCTCTTACAGAGGTCGATGACACCGGGAAAGTAATCAGAGCCTTATCTGATCCTACAAAAACAGTAATTGTGCAAACTGCACCTGCTGTAAGGGCAGCATTGGGCGAAGAATTTGGCATGGAATCAGGGACATTGGTAACCGGGAAATTGGCTGCTGCTTTACGACGCCTTGGATTTGACCATGTATTCGATACCGATTTTGCCGCTGACCTTACCATTATGGAAGAGGGTACCGAATTGTTGAGTAGATTACAAAAACATTTGGGTGGAGACAAAGATGTTAAATTACCTATTTTAACTTCGTGTTGCCCCGCATGGGTGAAGTTTTTTGAACACCAGTTCCCCGAAATGATTGACATTCCAAGTACTGCACGATCGCCACAGCAAATGTTTGGATCGATTGCGAAGACCTATTTTGCCGATAAATTAGGAATTAAACGTGAAGACCTGGTGGTTGTTTCGATTATGCCATGCGTTGCTAAAAAATATGAATGTGGCCGCGATGAATTTAAAGTAGATGGTAATCCTGATGTGGACCATGCTTTAACAACCCGCGAGCTTGCCGCTTTGATTAAATTGTCGAACATTGAATTTAATGCACTGCCTAACGAAGATTTTGATAATCCAATGGGAGAATCAACAGGGGCAGGAGTTATTTTTGGAACAACAGGTGGTGTTATTGAAGCAGCAGTACGTACTGCTTATGAATTACATACAGGTAAAGACCTGCCTCGGGTCGATTTTGAGGAATTGCGTGGTATGGAAGGAATACGCAAAGCCACCATCGATTTTGACGGATTGCCTATAAATATTGGAATTGCCCACGGATTGGGGAATGCCCGTAAACTTTTGGAAGATATTCAGGAAGGGAAAAGCCAGTTTCATGCCATTGAGATAATGTCGTGTCCCGGAGGTTGTATTGGAGGTGGTGGCCAGCCTTATCACCATGGAAATGCCGATGTCTTGAGAAAACGTCAGGCGGCTCTTTATTTGGAAGATAAAAACAAAAAGTTGCGTAAATCGCACGAAAACCCTCATATTATTGAATTATATGAAAAATTCCTGGGGAAACCAATGAGCGAAAAAGCGCATCATTTATTGCATACCGAGTATTTCGACAGGAGGAAGAAGTAGTGGTCAGTATTCAGTATTCAATGATCAGTATTCAGACTAATTATTAAAACTTAAACTATTTATTATGCCAGCTATAAAACTTTCGGAAAAAACCATAGAGTTGATTTCAAATATCTGCTCTGAATTTGGTAACCAGGAGTCTGAATTAATTAACGTGTTGCATGGTGTTCAGGGGAAATTAGGGTATCTGCCCGCTGAAGTCCAGGAAGTAATTGCCAAAGAACTGAATGCATCTGTGGCAAAAGTGAATGGTGTAGTAACTTTTTATTCTTTTTTTACTATGATTCCACAAGGCCAACACCCAATATCAATCTGTATGGGAACGGCATGTTATGTAAGGGGTGCCGAACAAGTATTAGCTGAATTTAAACGGCAACTTAAAATTGAGGTGGGAAAATCAACTCCCGATGGAAAATTTTCCATCAATTGCCTGCGCTGTGTTGGCGCATGCGGATTGGCGCCTGTTGTAACTGTGGGCGAAAAAGTATATGGAAGGGTAGCACCTGACCAGGTGAAAAAGATCATTGCAGAATACCAGGATACAGGTGTTTTAGCCGATTAAACTTATTCTGTACAGGCAATAATTCTAATGATTATATAAATATCATCCTTGTTTATGTAAGTTTTCAGGGATGCTATTTTTGAATTTTGGGTGGTTTTTTTGTTTTTTTCTTACCCTTTACTCCTTCTTTGTTTTTCAGCGGTTAAAAAGTTTGTGGACTTTGAGCTAGCTGATTAGGGCATTAAATTAGATTTTTTTTCTGCCAAACAAAGGTCTGCGAACCAGAATATCATCTAGGTTACATCACTGAACACTGTTCTTTTTAAAAACTTTTGGTTTTATGTTCACAAAAAAACATAATAGCCAATCCAATACTCTATATAAATTTGGTAATTTTCGTCACTCAAAAGACTATTTTTATGGAAGGCCATCTTTTAAATAACAAAGTATTGGTAATTGGTGCCATGTCGGGCACTTCGCTTGATGGACTCGACCTTGCCGCCTGTGAATTCGAATTAATAGGCGGACGTTGGATTTTTAATATTGTTGAAGCCGAAACACTTCCATATTCCGGCGAGTGGATTAATAATTTAAAAAACGGGCAAACATTTACGGGCGAAGAATTCCTGCTTTTGCATAATTTATATGGCAAATACCTGGGTAAAAAAATAGCTGAGTTTCTTTCAAAATACAAATTGTCGCCACAACTGATTGCCTCGCATGGGCACACCCTTTTTCACCAACCCGAAAAAGCATTTACATTTCAAATTGGCAATGGTGCCGAAATATTTGCTGAAACAGGCATTCAGGTGGTTGCCGATTTCCGTACAACCGATGTGGCTCTTGGTGGGCAAGGGGCGCCTCTGGTGCCAGTGGGTGACAGGCTATTGTTTGCCGATTATGATTATTGCCTTAATCTGGGCGGATTTGCCAATGTATCGTACGATGATGCCGGAAGAAGAATAGCTTTCGATAATTGCCCCATTAATTTTGTGCTGAATGTTTTTGCCAATAAAAAGGGCCTGCCTTTCGATAACAGCGGAGATCTGGGGCGAAGTGGGCAACTAAATAAATCACTTCTTACCCAATTAAATCAACTTGATTATTATAAAATGGAAGCTCCAAAATCGCTGGGTAGGGAATGGGTTGAAAATACTTTTAATAGAGTTGTTGGTAGTTATTCGATTTCGGATATTGATAAAATGAGGACCGTTTATGAACATGCCGCCATACAAATAGCAAAGGTATTTACACCTCAATCGAAAGTACTGATAACCGGCGGAGGTGCCTTTAATACATTTTTAATTGAAAGGATCGCTTATTATTCAAAAGCTGAGCTGGTAATCCCTGAAAACAAACTTATAAACTTTAAGGAAGCGCTTATATTTGCATTTCTTGGCATGCTTCGTTCAAGGGGTGAAATAAATTGCCTGGCTTCGGTTACCGGTGCAAAACGCGACTCCAGCTCAGGAATTATTTTTGGCTAGTTGTGTATTTGGTGTTAGAATACAAGTAAGCAGTATTTAAGGAAGGTTAAGGCGAAAGTAAAAAGGAAAAAGCAGTTAGGGAAGTGGTCAATCACCATAGTCAGAAATTAAAAAATTCATTATTTGTCATTCGAAATTCATCATTCCCTGTTATTCTTCAGCCATTAACATTCTGGCTTCATCATGTAAAATTGATGGCAGGGCTATTTTTCGACGTTCGATACTAAGTAACCAATACCTTATTTCATGTACTTGAAGAGTGTACAGGATTTCGCGAAATTGATCAATCTGATTGGAAGAATAGTTGTTTTCGTTTGTGTTTTTATAGGTATCCAATTCTTCATCGTCGTAATATTCAATGATGGAATCGTCCATTTTTATTTGGTCATATTCACATACCTCATGTGCCCCGCAACAATCTGATGCTGGATTTGTTGGTGTTTCTTTAACCGGATTTTTTTCCCTCTCTTTCCTGTTTGTTATTACCAGATAAACGACACCTCCGATAACAAACAGCCCCACAATAATTCCAATAATTATTTCCATGGCGCAAAAATATAAAAATTGACAATAAAAAGTAACAGGAATGAAATAATGTAGTATTCGATTTTGGTTAGAAATTGGGGGAGCGAATATACCCTAAAACCAACACTTGCGGATTTTAGGTTAAAGTCGCGCCCTCAATAAAATGTTATCTCCACTCCTGATTTGAAATAAATTAAGCCTTTTTATTTTAAGCTTATATTCAAATTATTCGTAATTTGAATAGCTAATTTAATTCACAAATATAATTAACGAACCAAATTAGAAAGTGGTACTTCCACTTGCAGCCAATACCTGCTACCACATTTTTAACCATGCCAACGGATTCGAAAATGTGTTTTGTGAAACGGAGAATTAGCGATAGTGAAATAAAAAAATACCAATCGAAACAATTTGCCAGGTTATTTAGTAGCTACATGCAATCGTTAATAAAGTTTACAAACGAAAAGGTTCCCTGTTTATTAAAAATTTTAAACATCAACCAATTTTTAATAAACAACATTTTTTAAACACCATAATATATACACACTGAAATCCTCTTTATCATGGATTTAAGGATGAGTATAGCGATTGGGAATTTAGTTCTTATTTTGATATTATTGAGGGGCAAAGTGGTATGGTTTATCCCCGTATTATATTAAAATTATTTGGGGGGAAATCAATTTGTATTAAGGCACCGGCAAAACAGTAATACATCAAACAATCTGAATCAATTTGAAATACCTTAGGTTATGATTTAACGAATCATTAAATAAAAAAAGCCTCCACCCTAAGGTGGAAGCATGTAATAAAGACCCCAATTTGAACTATACAATTGCTATTATTTTGTTACTGTAAACCAATAACCGTGGCTGTTGTCGGCAAGTAAAACAGAATAGTTACCTTTTTCAAGCTTTGAGAAATCGTAACCCTGGGTTAAAGCAAAATTGTCGCCCAGTTCCGATTTGTAAATTAGCCCCTCGTTATTAAATACTTTAATTTTAACTTCTTCTTTTTCAAAATTGAGGTACGATACTTTTAATACATTGTTGGCAAAAATAAATACCGGTTCGTACTCGGTTTCCATGGGTTTAACTGAAATTATTCCTTGATCGATGGAAATGCCTCTTTTAACGGTAACGGTCCCTGTTTTTAATTTAACTTCATAGTTACCGTCAGATAATAATGAAAGATTAAAAATCTGTTTGTAACCTTCCATCTCTTTTTTCGATTCTTTGAAATAAACCATTTGCCCTTCTTCCGATACGATACTGATTTGATTGACCGATGGAGTAGCTTGTGAAGCAGCAACTAGTGCTTTTGTATCCTCTAATGGGATAATGTTCATTTTAGGCTTATCGGTGGCGAATACGCTTGCTGCCAGTACGATTACCATAACTGTTAAAATAAATTGTTTTGTTTTCATCTCATTGTAGTTTTTAATTTCCAAAGGCATTCAATGTAACTCGCTTATAATGAATTTCATGTTTAAGAAATCATTAGTCTGCTCGTTTTATGGCTCTGTTTTGATTAATAAAAAAAAGTTTAACTGTTTTCAATTTAATGACAGTTCATAATCAAAAATCCCTTTTTGAATTTTGTAAAAGATTTATTTTGAATGCTGAATCGTTATGGAAATGTGTTTTAAAAATCTTCCCAAGACAGCAGTTGACAGCCTTTAAATAGGTGTAGTAATAAAAAACCTCTGCAATAAAAAATTATGCAGAGGTTGGTAATTTTAAGGTGTGATCCCACCGGGATTCGAACCCAGATCATAAGAACCGGAATCTTACATTCTATCCATTGAACTATGGGACCGGTTTTTTTTGTGGCACAAAAATAAAAAAAACTTTAATGGATTGTACTGTTTATCTGTTTTTTTATGGATATGGATTATTTAGTCTGTTAATAAACTGTCAAAACATATGGTAAAATTATGACTTAAATATTTACATTTGCCCGTCGAAAATAGATTAGATGAAGGAAGAAAATGTGATGCAAGATTATTTATCGTTTTTTACAACATATGTTTCGGAGTTTATAAAAAACGCCGACGACGAAAAAGTAAAAAACTATTCCATAAAAAAAGACCACTCTTATAGGGTGGCTGAAAATTGTGAAAAGATTGCCAGGTCATTGGAATTAACAGCTGATGAAATCGAATTGGCATTTTTAACCGGGCTTTATCACGACATAGGAAGGTTTCCTCAATTAGAAAAATACAATACCTTCAACGATGCTACATCGGTCGATCATGCTGATTTGTCATTTGAAGTGATAAATAAAAATGGTGTGTTCGATAATTTAGAACCTGATATAAAAAAGGCCATCGAAACAGCCATTTTGTACCATAATAAACTTGCACTACCCAAAGGATTAACTGAAAAAGAATTGTTATTGGGTAAGATCCTGCGCGATGCCGACAAATTGGATATCCTGCAAGTATTGTCGGCTTATTATAGCAATAAAAACAGTGTGCCAAATCATACCCTTACATGGGAGTTACCAATAACAGGTGTAATAAATAAAAAAATAGTTAATGCAGTTATTAACAGGCAAACTGTATTAAAAGAGTGGGTAGAATCACAATCCGATATTAAAGTTTTTCAGCTTTCATGGGTATTCGACATCAATTTTAAATACACTTTTAAGGTACTGGCCGACAACCGGTATATCCAAAAAATTTATGAATCGTTACCAAAAAACGATGAAGTTTACGACATTTACAGAGTAGTAAAAATATTTATGGACAATAAATTGATGTAAACGTGCAATCATTTCTGAACATCTCTACTGATAAACACAATGGTTTATTTGATATTACCGCCGAAATTGAGGCGATTGTTAAAAACAGTAAGATATCATCAGGAATTGTTAATGTATATGTTCAGGGTGCCACAGCCGGAATAATGATTCAGGAAAACTGGGATAATTCGGTGCAAAACGATGTGGTGACTCTGTTTGATAAACTAATTCCACCGGGAGTTTGGGAACACGATGCACAGGATAACAACGGTGATTCACATTTAAAAGCAGGCATTGTTGGCCCCAGCGAAACAATCCCAATTATAAATGGCAAAATGGGTTTATCAACCTGGCAAAATATTTTTTTGTGCGAATTTGACGGGCCCCGCAAAAGCAGGCAAATTGTAGTTACCATTTTAAAAACTGATTTAGATGGGTAGGAACTTAGTTTGTTTATGCAGTGTGGTTTTAGAAGAAGAAATTTTAGAAGCTTTGAAAAAAGGGGCTAAAACCACCGCCGATATTCAGAAATATACTACCGCAGGCACTACTTGCGGGCGCTGTTTACCACAAATTGACCAATTGGTTGAGGATTATTATTCTACAGATGAAAACGGGCCACAATTTAAATTGGACCTTTAACGGATCATATTAAGTTTCCGTTCGATTATCTTCATATAGGAATATATAAGGCTCAAAAGAGGAAATTCACCACTTCGAAATTTTAATTTTTTTATTTGCCCTAGTGCGGGCGCGATAAAATTCCGTCATTCGGGCTAATCTGCAAATTTTATTTAAAACCGCGTAGCAGTTTCGGCATTGTAGAAAATATAAAATGTGGTGTTTTTTTCCCTGTAGGGGATAAAGTTCTTTTGACAAGTTCAAACAATAATGTAGATTTATAGAAAAATCAGGTATGAATAAATTAACCATTGTAATACTTTTTTTTGCGTTTGTTGGATGTAATTCCCCCAAAAAATCTTCAATTAAAGAAATTGTTTCTGAAAAAAATATTCAGAAACACATTGTTGAGCTGGCATCAGATAAATACCTGGGGCGAGCCCCTATGACCGAAGCTGAACCTTTGGTTGTTGATTACATTACCAGGCAAATGAAAGATATTGGGCTCGAAGGCGCTAACAATGGTAGTTTTACTCAAGATGTCCCGATTCTTGGAATAACATCCAAATTATCACCAACACTCGATTTTGAAACCCCAAAAGGAAATCTTCAATTTAAAAAGTTGACAGAATATGTGGCATTTTCGCAAAAAATGAAAAAAGAAATGTTGCTTGATAACTCAGAAGTAATTTTTGCAGGATTTGGAATTACAGCTCTTGAATTCGGGCGTAACGATTTTGAGGGAATTGATGTGAAAGGTAAAACCATCATTGTTTTTGTTAACGACCCGGGGTATGGAACTACCAATCCCTATTTTAAAGGTAATACCATGACCTATTATGGCAGGTGGACTTATAAATTTGAGGAAGCAGCACGGCAGGGGGCAAAGGCCTGTTTTATTGTCCATGAGACTGGTCCGGCAGGGTATCCATGGGAGGTAGTCCGTAACAATGGAGAATCTACAAAATTGTTCCTTGAACCGGAAGATGGGTATAAAAAGCGCTGTGAGTTTGATGGTTGGATTACAAAACAATCGGCAGAGCTGTTATTTGAAGCTTGTGGATTTACTTTCGATGAACTCAAACAAAAAGCCCTTAACAAAAATTTTAAACCGTTTGCCTTGCCTTTAAAGGCTTCAGCTTCGATTAATAGCACATTTGAGCATGGGAACTCACAAAATGTATGTGGTTTAATACGAGGTAGCACCCGCCCTGATGAAGTAATTGTTTATACTGCACATTGGGACCACCTTGGAGTAGGAACAGTTATAAGTGGTGACAGTATTTACAACGGCGCAACCGACAATGCCAGTGCTGTGTCATGGATGTTGGAAATAGCCAGGGCATTTAAAAATGGGCAGCAGCCTGAACGGTCGGTGCTGTTTATTTCAGTCACCAGCGAAGAATCAGGTTTGTTGGGCTCCGGGTATTATACCGAAAATCCATTTTTCCCAATGGAGAAAACTGTGGCTGTAATTAATACAGATGTAATCCTTTTCCTCGGGAAATTTAATGATGTTACGGTAACAGGTTTGGGGCAATCCGAATTGGATAATTGGTTGGCTGAAGAAGCACAGAAACAGAACCGGTATATTTTTGGCGATCCAGATCCTGAAAACGGTATGTTTTTTCGTTCCGACCAGTTTCCATTTGTAAAAAAAGGGGTACCCGCTATTTTTGCCAAAGGGTATACCGAGGCTGAAAAATATGGCAAGGAAGAAACATTAAAAAAAATCGCCGATTACTGGGCCAATACTTACCATAAACCAACCGATGAGTTTAAGGCTGAAAGAGATGATTTGAGTGGTTTGGTTCAGGATGCTGAATTGTTTTATAACGTAGGATTAAATCTTGCCAATTCAGCCGAATTTCCAAAATGGAACGATGATTCGGAGTTTAAAAGTGTGCGAGAAAAATCGATGGGGAATTAATGATCATTGATAATTCGGATTATTTGCATATCATTTAAAATGTCGAAATCATTAATTTAATTATTTTCATTTCCATTGATCAAAAGGGTCACAATTAATAACTTTATATTTGCGTTGATTTACCGGATGTAAAACCGGTTTTATTTTAATTTGAAAGATTAATAAAATGGCTGAATTTAAATACCAAAAACCTTTTCCAATTTTAAAGGATACAACCAATTACCGTTTATTAACCAAAGATTTTATTTCAACTGTGGAGGTTGATGGACGGAAAATTATTAAAGTCGATCCCGATGGATTGGAATTTTTAGCGCGAGAGGCATTTACTGATGTTTCGTTTTTTCTTAGGGCAACCCACCTCGAAAAATTGCGCAAAATTCTGGAAGACCCGGAAGCAACCGATAACGACCGTTTTGTTGCACATACTATGTTAATGAATCAGGTAGTTTCGGCCGAAGGCGAATTACCAACTTGCCAGGATACAGGAACCGCTATTGTTGTTGGCAAAAAAGGTGAAAATATTTATACGGGTGCCACCGATGCGGAGCATCTTTCGAAAGGGATTTATAATACTTACAACGAAAAAAACCTGCGCTATTCACAGGTGGTGCCTTTTACCATGTTCGATGAAAAAAACACCGGTACCAATTTACCTGCTCAAATCGATATTTATGCTGAAGGTAAAGACAGTTATGAATTTTTATTTGTAACAAAAGGTGGTGGTTCAGGAAATAAAACATTTTTGTACCAGCAAACCAAATCGTTGTTAAACGAAGAAAATCTGAAAGCATTTGTAAAAGAAAAAATAAAAGACCTCGGTACTTCTGCTTGTCCACCATACCACTTGGCATTGGTAATTGGAGGCACATCGGCCGAAGGGACTCTGGCAGCTGTTAAAAAAGCCTCGGCAGGTTATTACGACCATTTACCTACCGAAGGAAATGAAGGTGGCCAGGCTTTTCGCGATTTGGAGTGGGAAGCAAAAGTTGAAAAAATATGCCAGGATGTGGGTATTGGTGCCCAGTTTGGTGGCAAATATTTTGTACACGATGTTCGCGTTATTCGTTTGCCTCGCCATGCAGCATCCTGTCCAGTGGGTTTGGGTGTGAGTTGTAGTGCCGACCGAAATATCAAAGCAAAAATTAATGAAGATGGTATTTTCCTCGAAGAGTTGGAAAAAAATCCTGCTAAATATTTGCCTGCTGCTGCCCCCGAAATGCAACCAGCCGTTGAAATCGACCTGGACCAACCAATGTCTGAAATTCTTAAGGAATTGACAAAATACCCTGTAAAAACACGTTTAAGTTTAAAGGGCACGTTGATTGTAGCCCGCGATATAGCCCATGCTCAAATAAAACAAATGTTGGATGAAGGCAAACCAATGCCTGAATATTTTAAAAATCATCCGGTATATTATGCGGGGCCTGCAAAAACGCCTAAAGGAATGGCATCGGGAAGTTTTGGGCCAACCACTGCAGGGCGTATGGACCCATATGTTGATGTTTTCCAGAGCCAGGGTGGTTCTATGGTGATGTTGGCTAAAGGCAATCGTTCGCAGCAAGTAACCGACGCATGTAAAAAACACGGAGGGTATTACCTCGGATCGATTGGTGGACCAGCTGCAATTCTGGCAAAAAGTAGCATTAAATCGGTCGAAGTAGTCGATTTCCCTGAATTGGGAATGGAAGCTGTCCGGAAAATTAAAGTGGAAAATTTCCCCGCCTTTATTATTGTTGACGACAAAGGAAACGACTTTTTTAAGGAAATATAAATTTTTAGTGAGGGTTTGACTTTGAGTGAAACCCTCACTAGCTAATATTCTTTGTATTTTTGTTTTATAAAGCCAGCATGCCTTTAATTAATCTTTCAGAAGTAGTAATAAATTCCTGATAGGTTTCCGGCTTCCGCCGATTCATATAAAAAAGTAACAAACCGGTTATTGAGTATTGAAGCTCTTCTTGTTTTTGCCGGGCAATCTCTTCGGATACTACCTGTGAGTTGATACAATCATCCCATTTACTTTGGCAAAGCCTGTTTAAGAAAGATGTGATCAGGTCAGTTGCTTGTTTATTATTACTCACCTCTGAAAGCTTTTCCACAAAGAATAACTCAAAAATATTTGGGTATTCCAGAAAATAGGAGATATATGCTTGGGTTATTGCAGCTATTCCGGGTAATCCTGCAGGAGCGTTTTTTGTTTTATCTGCAATAAAAACCTCACATTCATCCTGAAAATCCTGGACACAAAAAAACACTAATTCTTTAACGTCTTTAAAATAGTTATAAAGTGTAGCATACGAATACCCTGCATCGCGGGCAATGTTCCGGGCGCTGACACTTTCTAACCCTTCTCCTTTAATTAGTTTTTTGGTGGCATCAATAAAATACCTTCTTATACGTTGTTCCTGAATTTGTTTTGGTTCCATGTTGACACTGTTTAAAAAATTAATGATGTAAATATAATTAACAGTGTTAACATATCAAAATAGAAAGGTTTTTTTTTCTCTGTGAACTCTGTGGAATTCTCTATAACATCTGTGGTAAAAAGAAGAATTAACCTTTAAATTAGAATTCAGAAAATTCAATAATTATAGAAGCAAAATAATTCCGGGGATTTCCAGGGTAATATAAGCGTGGTGCATTCCCTCCAAATGAGGGTGCATTAATAGCTAGCATAGCAGCATATTTTTTATCAAACAAGTTGTTGATGCCTGTTTTAAATTCAATATAAAGTTTTTTGATACGAATTTTATAACCTAAATTAAAGTTGGAAATAGTATAATATTGCGATTGCATATAATTGGCATCATCTCCATACATTGCTCCAACATACCGGTTCGAAAAATTTGCAGTTAAGTTTGAGTTGGGTTTAAATAATAAAGCAATATTATTAATTGTTCTTGCAGTTCCTGGCAGGTGATTTCCCGAATAGTCTTTACCGTTATCGATAAAATCGGTAAAACGGAAATCAGCGAAGGTGCTGTTACCAAAAATCTCAATTGAAGGGAAGGTTGCTGGTTTTGTAATCACCCATAAAAAGGCAGTTTCCAGTCCAGTATGTAACGATTTTCCGGCATTTACGCCAACATAAGCATCTTCACCGGTTCGGCGGGCTACCAACAAGTCTGAAACATAAATACGGTAATAGCTCATGTCAAGCGAAAAACGGTTACTGATTTTTGACCGAAAGCCTGCTTCGAAATTCCAACCTTGTTCGGGTTTGATTTCATGATTTATTGTACCCTCAGGCAACAGCGTCTCTTCAAGGGTTGGTGGTGAAAAACCATGGCTGATATTTCCAAAAATTGATAATTCATCTGAAAGTTGATAATTAAAACCTAACCGTGGCGAAAGAACCGGATCGTATGTAAATTTTCCTGATTGATCACCATCTGAAGGGAAAAAATCATTATAAACATAACCCGTACGGTTGATGTTTAATCCTGCCGAAATTATAAACCGGTCATTCTTCCTGAATTCAGACTGGAAATATAAGTTTTCGTACCCTCGTTTTTCGGTATTATCTGATAATAAGTCTGCGTTTGAATTTGAATGTGTTTTCCATTCGTAATTTTCGCGGAACAGTTCAAAACCAGTAACTAAATTAAATTTCCAATTATTAAAAATAAATTGTTTTTGAAAATTACCACGCGATCCTATAACCTTCGATGTTTCTTCTAATTTGTTAAACGGGCGTAATTCATCGGCATTTCGGAATTGACCAAAAACAGAAAGCGAAACTTTTGATTGATTTGAAAATTTGGTTGAAATAGAGGCTCCTAATTGCCCTGATAAATATTCTTCAAAACCTTCAATATTCTGCCAGTTGGCTGCTGCTATATGAGGAGACTCCCGAAATGTTTTATAATCCAGAGAACTGGGGATAAATGCCTTCATTTTAGTCAGCTTCATAAGTAATGACCCGGTAATTTTTTTATCTGGATTTATTTGGGTGTTAAATAAAATATTCTGGCGATGAGTGGAATTATTTTCTCTGAAACCATCACTTTTTAAATCGGAATAAAGTGTGAATAGGCGAAATTTATTTTGGTTTAATCCGGCTGAAGTAACGTTTTTAAAAGTACCAAATGATGCAATGGTGCTTTGATTTTTTACAAAATCAGAAGCAACTGTTTTTGGGTAAAACAACATGGTTCCTCCAAGTCCGGCTCCATAAAGGCTGGATGCAGGCCCTTTAATTATTTCAATTCGCTCAATAGCCGTGTTTTCCAAATCTTCCAATGTGGTTTCTCCATCGCCACTTGTAAGTGGAATTTCTCCAAAATAGGCTTTAATTTTATTGGTAGAATAGGGGCTTCGTGAACCAATACCTCTGATGGATAACCGGTTGGTGTTAAGCGTTCCGTGGTGCATCAATATACCGGGTACCCTGTTTATTGCTTCTACAGGTGTTATAGCATCTCCAATAAGCAGCTGGTCGGTAGTAATTAAATTAACAGGAGCAGGAATATTTTTTAAACTGTATGGTGTATAAAATGCCGCAATTGTGATTTCATCAAGCGATTGTTTGATTTTTATGGAATCAGACTGGCTTAATGAATCCTGATGAATAATAATTTCAGAATGTCCTTTTTCAAAAATCCCAAATACACATAGAAGTGTTAATATAAGGAAATGGCTAGTTGTTTTCATCGATTTTTTCTGTGAAAAACTGTTTGTTATCAATGGAAACATAACGAATCATAATAGGTTCAAATTGTTGTGTTATTCAAGGAACCGTTTTCTGTTTGTTTCTTAATAAAAAAGACGGTTCCTTTTTGTAAGAAAGCTAAAGTTTGGCAAAAGCTGCTTCCATTAATAGAAAGAAAGCTTGTCCTTCGGTAGCCCTGCCAGAGCTATTAAAATGAGGGGCACCACATACTCCCTGCACAAATCCATGGTTATCAACTTTTGAGTGAGCTGCTAACCGCATTTTTTTTGCCACTACAAGGTAGGAAGTTGGCAACCATCCCGATTTGATGCCTTTAAAAATGGTATAGGCAAACATTTGCGGGAAATTGGTTTCTACAAATGTTGAAGGGTCATCTATCACATCGTGGAATAAACCATCTTCACGGATAAACGGAAGCGTTCCTTCCATGTTTTCGATAATATTGTGTGCCAGTTTCTGTTTTTCTTTCAGAAATGATTTTGGTAATAGATCAATTACCCGCGCTATGCCTGCCATGGCCCAGCCGTTTCCAACACCCCAAAATGCTTTGCGTGGGAATTCTTTTTTGCCATCGTGCCACATGTGCGAATAGAGCTTTGATTCATTATTCCATAAAAAATCACGAAATCCATCTATTTGTTTAATAGCCTCCTTGTGTTCACCAATTGCTGCTAAAAAAGGTGGAGCCATGTACATGGAGTCGATCCACGATTGTGGTGAATTAATATGGTGGTACAAAATTCCTTTTTCCGATTTAGGAGCTTTATTTAACAAATAATTCAGCATTTTATTTGCAGCAGCTTTTAATTCACCATCGTTAAAATGGTTGCCAGCAAATAAAACCGGTTCTCCCGAACATGCCGGGTCGGTATTGCCGTTATCGGTATAAACAACCGAAAGCCGGCCATCATCTGTTTGACGTAAAACCGCTTCCTTTGCCATCAGGTAAAGTAAATCAGTTTCGCCTAGTTCAAGCATAGCCTGCATTGCTACCCCATGTTCCCATGAGGCACGTTGCATGGCCATCATGGCTGTGGTTACTTTTTGAATTATGGGAGATGTAATAGCTGAGGATGTTTTCTTATTTTTTGAATTTGCAGCAATAGTAGTTCCGGCTGATCCTGCTAATGCACCTGCAATCAGCGTATTTTGAATAAATTGTCGGCGTTTCATATCAGTTTGGTTTTTAATTCTTTAAAAATAATTAAATTCTGAATAAATCGTTCTCTGAATAAATCGTTCTCTGTTTTTTTGCTTAATAAGAAGAACGGTTCCTCTACGGATCCTAATAATGCCTACAATCCCAAATTTACAATAGTTATTCCTGCCCCTCCAAATTGTACATGTTCGTCTTTAAAGTTGGTAACCATTGGTTCAGCCTTTAAAAATTCGCGGATAACTTCTTTAAGAATGCCTGAGCCTTTACCATGAAGAATACGGAGTTGGTTTACCTCGAGCATTATTGCTTCATCAATAAAATCCTGAATGATTGATATGGCTTCTTCTGCCCGTTGTCCTCGAATATCAATTTCTGGTTTGAAGGTAAGTCGTCGTTCACCTATATTCCGGGCGATGTTAGCAGTAGTTCGGTTGCGGTATTTATCTGTTTTTTTAGCTTGTGTTTTGCTGATTTTTTCAACCTGATTGCGGGGCAAAGTTGTTAGTAGTTGTCCAAAAGCAACCACAGCCGTTTTTTTATTGATTTTAACAAGATCACCAATTGTATCCTGGCCCACAATTTTAACTCTATCACCTTGTTGTAATTCTTCAGGTTCTGTTATTTGTTCCTTGTGAGTTTCTAATTCTTCAGGTTTTTCATGGCGGTGTTTATTTCGTTTTTCTTCGCGTTGTTTGAGTTTGGCAATTTTACGGTCAATATTTTCATCATTGGCCACTATTTTACTAATGGCTGTTTTTTTAAGAGATTCCAGCTCTTCGCGTAATTTTTTTGTTTTTTCTTTTTCTGCCTGAGCTTCACGAATTTCATGAATAGTATTTTCAATTTTTTTGTTGGTTGAGGCTAATAATAAACTGGCATCTTCTTTGGCTTTTTTAATAATTTCTTTCCGTTGTTTTTCAGTTTCTTTCAGCTCTTTCTCGTAATTTCCAGCCAGATTATCAAGTATTTTTTCGACTTGCCTGATTTTTTGCCGTTTTACTTCCCAATATCTTTTATCGCGCGTGATGGTGCGCAGGTTTTTATCAAAATCGATGTGTTTTTTGCCCACTTTTTCGGTGGCTTCCTGCAATATTTCTTCTGGTAATCCAATTTTTCTGGCAATTTCAAAAGCAAATGAACTACCCGGTTTTCCAATTTCCAATTGAAACAGAGGATTCATGTTATGCGCATCGTACAGCATGGCAGCATTTTCAATCCCTTCAGCCGATGAGGCAAAATGTTTGAGATTGGTATAATGAGTTGTTATAACTCCAAAAGTACCGGAATTATTAAGGAATTTTAAAATGGATTCGGCAATGGCTCCACCTAGCATTGGTTCTGTACCTGTGCCAAATTCATCGATAAGGATCAATGATTTTGTGGTGCAGTTTTTAACAAAATACTTCATGTTCATCAAATGCGAACTGTATGTACTCAGATCGTTTTCGATGGATTGTTCATCTCCGATATCAATAAAAATGGATTCAAAAATTCCTGTTTTACTTCCTTCTTTAATAGGAATCAATAAACCACATTGAAGCATGTATTGTAATAATCCAACGGTTTTAAGGCAAACCGATTTACCTCCTGCATTTGGACCCGAAATAAGGAGAATATGGTTTTTTTCTGAAAGTGAGATGTCAAGCGGAATTATTTTTCGTTTTTCTTTGCGTAAAGCTAGCATTAGCAGCGGATGGACTGCTTTTTGCCAATCCATTATTTGCCGGTTCTCCAATTCTGGTTTTATGGCTTCGAATTCGATAGCCAGTTGTGCCTTAGCCCGAATAAAATCAATTTCGCCTAAAAAGTTAAACGATAAAAATATTTCATCCAGATAGGGCCTGATGTCATTTGCAAATTCTATTAATATTTTAACAATTTCACGTTTTTCAGCATACTCCAACTCCCTGATTTCATTGTTCATTTCAACAATTTCGTTGGGTTCTATGTACGATGTTTTTCCAGTGCCTGATTCATCGTAAACGATTCCCTTTAATTTTCGTTTATTCGATGAATTAACAGGGATTACAGCCCTTCCATCGCGGATGGAGACCGAAGCTTCTTCATCAACTAATCCATCTTTTTGAGCTTGTTTCAGTATGGCATGCAACCGGCGTGACATTCCAGTTTGCCGTTGTATGATCTTGCCGCGAATAGCGGCCAGTTCAGGTGAAGCATTGTCTTTTATTTTTCCAAATTTGTTGAGAATGGAATCAATCCTTTCATAAATATAAGGGAATACTTTTACAAAGGCTGCTTTCTTTTTTAATAACGGAAATTTATTTTCTTTATCATTATTGAAAAAAGTAACAATAGCCCTGACCGTTTCCATTGAGCGTTTGAGGTCAAATAAATCGGCCAGTTCCATGATGGTTCCCTGGTGCCTTATTTTTTCGAGTGCCGGACGAAGGTCAAAAAAATGATTGGCAGGAAACTGGTCAAATTCAGTAAGTATCCGGCAAAATTCTTCTGTTTCGCCGTGTAGTTGTACCAGTAACCCAAAGTGTGAAAGAAAAGACATCTCATCAACTCTGTCGCGTCCTAAACTACTTAGGCACCTCGATGACAACAACTGCCTTACTTTGTCGAATCCTATTTTTACTTCAAAATTTTCAGGATAAATTCCCCGCATAAATTACTTTTTGCCCAAAAATAGCCAAACCACCAGAAAGTAAAAAGGAATTGGGAAGTATTTGTTGATTGATGTATATTTGATTTTTCTGTTAATCTAAAAAAAAGGAAATGAATAACACAATTATACTAAAAAAACGCCCTGTAGGACAGCCTCAGTATACTGATTTTGAATTTGTAAATAGTAAAAAACCAGTGGTAAATGAGGGAGAAGTTTTATTAAAAACAAAATTTGTTTCGGTTGATCCGTACTTGCGAGGCCGAATGAATGCCGGTAAATCATATGTGGCTCCTTTTAATTTAGGAGAACCAATCAGTTCTGGTATTGTTGCTGAAGTGGTAGAATCAAAACACACTAGTTATTCAACCGGAGAATTTGTTGCTGCCAGGCTCAATTGGTCAGAATATCAGATTTCAAATGGAAAAGAGCTTCGCAAAGTTGATCCCAAAGTTGCTCCTTTGTCTGCTTACCAGGCGGTTTTGGGAATGCCGGGCCTTACCGCTTTTTTAGGATTAACTGAAATAGGATTGCCCAAAGCCGGTGAAACACTTGTTGTTTCAGGTGCTGCTGGAGCTGTGGGTAGTATTGTCGGGCAGGTGGGGAAACTTTTGGGCTGTTATGTGGTCGGTATTGCCGGAAGCGATGAGAAAGTAGAACTTTTAAAAAATGAATTTGGATTTGACGTAGCCATTAACTATAAAACAACCAAACGTATGCATAAAACTATTGCCCAAACTTGCCCTAATGGTGTAGATATTTATTTTGACAATGTGGGGGGCGAAATTTCGGATGGTGTGGTTATGAATATAAATAAGTTTGCCCGGGTCATTATTTGTGGAGCAATTTCGTTGTACAACGAAACACGGATCCCGATGGGACCTCGGCTAGGAAGTGTCTTATTGGTTAAAAGTGCTTTGATGAAAGGTTTTATTGTGAACGATTTTAGCGAAAAATATCCCGAAGCTTTACAACAATTAACCCAATGGTTAAAAGCTGGGAAGTTGGTTTATAAGGAAACAATTATCGAAGGATTTGACAATATCCCAAAAGCATTTATAGGATTATTTAAAGGAGCCAATACCGGCAAAATGATGGTGAAGGTTTATTAAAATATATTTATCTTTATTTTTCTATTTAAAAACTTCACAAGTTAAGCTTGTACTACTATTTTTGAAATACAAAACCAACTAAATAATGAACCATTAAACGACCATGAATAAAACTTTTTCACACACCAGTAACATTATAAATTTCATGGGAGTTACATCGAAATGAGCTTGTGAATTTCATGGCTGCCAACAGGCAGGTATCGAATACCTATAAAGTAGACAATAGAATAAGATAAATACATTTAAAAAATTAATAATTATAATGAGATGAAAAAATTAATTCTATTTTTTGCAATCATTTTTTTTACAACTCTTTTGTTTGCCCAAACAGGGAAAGTGTATGATAATCTTTCGGTTGAAAGTCAGATTTTAAAAATGGATCGTAAGTATGCGATCTATTTACCTCCCGATTATGAAACATCGGAACGTAGTTATCCGGTTTTGTACCTCCTCCATGGAGGGGGTGATGACCAAACCGGTTGGGTACAATTTGGCGAGGTTTTAAATATAACCGATAATGCAATTAAAGCTGGGACTGCAACTCCCATGATTATTGTTATGCCTGATGCCAATTCCGGGCAACGTGGTTATTTTAACGATATAAATGGAGAATGGCGGTATGAAGATTTTTTCTTTGAGGAATTTATGCCATTTATTGAAAAAGAATACCGCATAAAAGGCGAAAAACGCTTTCGTGCAATTTCAGGCCTTTCGATGGGTGGTGGCGGAACATTTATGTATACTTTACATCATCCCGAATTATTTTCTTCAGCCTGCCCTTTAAGTGCCAGCTGTGGACCCCTTTCACTCGATGATACTGAAAGATATCTGGACAGATGGGGAGTAAAAGATGCTACAGATAATCAAATTGAAACTTATTTCAGCCAACACAGTGCTTTGGCTCTTGTCGAAAATATGCCCGATGATCAAAAAACGGCAGTTCGTTGGTTTATTGATTGTGGTGATGATGATTTTTTGTTTGAAGGCAATTCACTTATACATATTGCCATGCGTAAAAAAGAAATTCCTCACGAATTCAGGATCCGTGATGGTGGGCACACCTGGACATACTGGCGGGCATCGCTTCCGGTAGTTTTGAGTTTTGTTTCTGATACTTTTCATCAGTATTAAAAGTATAAATGATTGGACAAAAGCTATTTACCTTAATTATTATATAAACCAACTAAATTTTGAATCATGAAAAAACTTGTATTGTTTTTTGCAACCATTTTCTTAACAACTCTTTTATTTGCACAGACAGGGAAAGTATATGATAACCTTTCAGTTGAGAGTCAGATATTAAAAATGGACCGAAAGTATGCCATTTATTTACCCCCTGATTATGAAATATCGGAACGTAGTTACCCTGTTTTGTACTTGTTACATGGTGCCGGCGATGACCAAACCGGTTGGGTACAATTTGGCGAAGTTTTAAATATTGCTGATAAAACCATTAAAGCAGGGATAGCAACACCTATGATAATTGTAATGCCTGATGCCAATACAGGGCAACGTGGTTATTTTAACGACATAAAAGGAGAATGGCGGTATGAAGATTTTTTCTTCGAGGAGTTTATGCCATTTATTGAAAAAGAATACCGTATAAAGGGCGAAAAACGGTTCCGAGCTATTTCCGGACTTTCCATGGGTGGTGGCGGCACATTTATGTATGCATTGCACCATCCTGAATTGTTTTCATCGGCTTGCCCGTTAAGTGCTTATTGTGGCCCTCTTTCGATTGATAATTTAAAAGAGTCTCTGGCCAGGCAGGAAATAAAGAATGTTTCTGATAAAGAAATTAAAGCGTATTATAACCAGCACAGTGCCCTGCCTCTCATCGAAAACATGCCCGATGACCAGAAAAAAGCCGTTAATTGGTTCATCGATTGTGGCGATGATGATTTTTTGTTTGAAGGTAATTCTTTGGCCCACATTGCCATGCGTAAAAAAGAAATTCCTCATGAGTTCCGTATCCGTGAAGGGGGACATACCTGGACATATTGGAGGGAATCACTTCCTGTTGTTTTAAGTTTTATTTCCGATACATTTCATCAGCATTAAAAAATAAATCACCAGTTATACCAGTTAAATATGTATAAGTCTCAAGTAGTTATTTTGATGTTGTTTTTTTGTATTTTTTTGAATTTTCAGGTCAAAGCAAATAATTTGTTTCAATCGGGGAAAGATGAAAATATATCCCTTAAATTAACATTGGAGGAAGCCAATAGATTGGCTCAATTGCCCTTAAAATGTATGCAAAATGAGTATCCAAATAAACTGAGCCAAACTCTTGGAGAAATTAGTGATTTAGGGACACCTAAAGAATTACACCCTGCATTTTACGGGTGTTTCGATTGGCACTCGTCGGTGCATGGGCATTGGATGCTGGTGAAGTTGTTAAAGATGTTCCCGGATCTTGAACAAAAAGGACTTATTCTGGAAAAACTGGCCGAAAATATTTCCGAGAAAAATATTTTGGCTGAATTGGATTATTTTCAGCGTGAACTTGAAAAATCATACGAGCGCACCTACGGTTGGGCCTGGCTTTTAAAACTGGCTGAAGAATTACATACCTGGGAAAATCCGTTGGCTAAAGAATTGGAGAATAATCTTCAGCCGCTCACCGATTTAATAATAAAAAGGTACGTTGATTTTTTACCAAAATTAAATTATGCAATCAGGGTAGGAGAGCATACCAATACCGCTTTTGGGTTAACGTTTGCATGGGATTATGCCAATATTACCGGTCATTCGGAACTAAAAAACAGCATCGAAAAACGGGCAAAAGAATTTTATTTATCAGATGCTGAATGCCCTTTAAGTTGGGAACCCAGTGGTTACGATTTTTTGTCGCCATGCCTTGAGGAGGCCGATATTATGAGGAGAGTTCTTCAGCCGGCAGAATTTGATGTTTGGCTAAAAAAGTTTTTACCACAATTGTCGGATACAAATTTTGTACTTGAAACCGGCAAGGTTTCTGATCGCACAGATGGTAAACTGGTTCACCTTGATGGGGTCAATTTTAGCCGAGCCTGGTGTTTAAATGGGATAGCTGCTTCGGGTAAAGAGTATGAGCACCTCAAAAAAATTGCTGACTTCCATATTCAAAGTTCATTGCCCAATATAGTTGATGGTGATTATATGGGTGAACATTGGCTGGCATCGTTTGCATTGTTCGCGTTAGTAAGTAGCTCGAAGTAAAAAGGCTTTATTTAATTGACATCCTAAAAGACAATAAATCAATATTTCCTATTAATAGGGTTTTATGGATTTGTTGTCTTTTTATATGAAATATTATCGGTTTTAGAGCTGTTTAATCTCCCTAAAACAAGAATAATTTGATTGAATTGTTTTATCTTTGGTAATAAGGAGTGCAAGTCTAGTTGTTGATCTATTGTTATTCCTTTTTCAAATAAATGTTTAATCATTATTAAAATAACCGCCATGAGTGATTCAATCAAAGGGTACAATCCCACATTTATCGGGCAAGGGAAATTCGAATGCCCATTCCCAAAGTTTTCACCTAAACTCCAGGGAGCTGTTCTCAAAGGTAATGAACTACGTAATGAAATATATTTAGATTACGAGCATTATACGGTGGTAATGAATAAAACTACCCGACAGTTGATTTATGCCGCCTCAAATATTGATCAGAAAGAGGCAATAACAGTTATTCGTAAACAAAGTAAAGGATGGGATACTGATTCACGGATTGCTGATACCTACCAATTAGATAACCGGTATTACAAGAATAATGATTGGGATAGGGGGCACATGGTTCAGCGTGAAAATAATTGCTGGGGAAAAGATTTTGGACAGGCATTGTTGGCAAATAACGACACCTTTTTTTATACCAACGCCGCTTTCCAACACAAGTATTTTAATCAGGATGAATGGTTAAAACTGGAGAAGTTTATTGGGCATTGGACTGAAGATACTACTGATAAATTATGTGTTTTTACCGGACCGGTCCATTTTCCATTCGACAGGCAGTACGCACGGACCTGGCATGATACTGTTCGGATTCCAAGTGCTTTCTTTAAAATTGTGTGTTACGAAGCAAATGGTGAATTCCAAACCCGTGCGTTTATGCTTTATCAGGACAATGAATTTATCGGAAATAAAAAGAAAGGTGCAGGAGCTATTAAATTGGTGAATTATCAGGTTTCAGTTACTGAAATTATGGAGTTAACAGGTATTGAGTTTGACCAAAAAATTGTTCAATCGAATCCACTTTATTATGCACCCGAGCAGCTTGAAGATCCTAATCTTGTGATTAACAGTTTTCCGGAACGAATACCGGTTGATAGTGTAGAAGATGTGGTTTCGAGTTATACCAAAACCCGGGTAACTCAGGAAGCAAAAGAAGAAGATAAAACAGTTGCTATTGCAGCAGCGATGGTAAATCCTACAGGAAGAGATGAAATTATGAATGAGTGGATTACCATTTTGAATATTTCAAATAATGAAGTAATACTTGATGGTTGGAAACTGGAAGACCATAAGGGGCGAACTATTCCACTTGAGGGAATTTTAGAGGATGGGAACTCAAAAAAAATCTTCATAAAAGATTATAAAACGATCAGGTTACCAAATACAGGAGGCACAATCATCTTAAAAAATGATAAAAATGAAGTGGTCGACCGTGAAAGTTATGTGGCAGCCGAAACAAAAGTTGAAAACAAAGCCATCAGGTTTTAAAATTTTCTAAAATGTAACTTTTTATTTTACTGCTCATAGCTCAATAGATTAGAAAATATTTTGATTTTAGATATAACTTAAAATAATTGATTATGAAAGGTTTACTATTACTACTTACTCTTGTTTTTGTTGTTACAACAACTGTCGTTACTGCATCTGAAATTGATGGAAAGTGGAAAGGGAAAACAGAAGGGCAGAATGGGCCAACTGAACTAGTTTTTAATTTTAAAGTCGATGGACAAACACTTACAGGAACTGTTACAAGTGAAATGGGAGAACAACAAATTGAAAATGGAAAAGTAAATGGTTCAGAGTTTACTTTTGATGTTTCGGTGATGGATTTTACCATCAAACACAAATGTAAAGTTGATGGCGATAAAGTGGATGTGAAATTTGATATGGGGCAAGGTGAAAATTCAATGACCCTAAACCGTATTCCACAAAAAGAATAATACAATAAAGTTTTGCTGGGGATTATGTAACGGTTTGATTTGATTTTTGAATTACTAAAAGCCATCCGGGTGGGTACTGGGTGGCTTTTTTAATACAAGATATTTATGATTGCTATTTTTAATATAAGTGCAGTTATTCGATTATAAATATTAATTATTCCTGGAACATAAATTGTACTTTGATTATCTTCGGGATAAAATAATAAAGTTCCAGGTAATTTTTTTTAATTCTACATTTATGAAACCAATCGTGTTTTTAGTTTTTTTATTTGTTGCATTAAATGTTTTTTCTCAGGATTCAAATTTGTGCCAGGGGCATTATTGGACCGAAGATGAAGCCAATTTAAAAATGAAAGAATTCAGCAGCATTTGGAATGATTTACCCTCGTGGGAGAATCGTGCAAAAAAAATAAAGGATGTAATTATTTCAGGTATGAAGTTGGATCAAATGCCTTCGATTTCAGGAAATTTTAATCCAATTATTCGGGATACCAAAATATTAGATGGATATACTGTTGAAAATATTGCTATCGAAAGTTTCCCCGGTTTTTACATTACGGGCAACTTATATCGCCCTGCCGAAAAGAAGGAAAAATATGCGGCAATTTTGTGCCCTCATGGCCATGGTCCTGATCCGCGTTTTGGAGAAGCTGTTCAAAAACGCAGTGCTGTATTAGCACGTATGGGTGCTATTGTTTTTGCTTACGATATGGTTGGGCATGGCGAATCACACCAGATAAATCATAGTATTCCTATTGCTTTATTGCTTCAATCCTGGAACAGCAAACGAATTTTGGATTATCTTCTTTCTCGTAATAATGTTGATGCTGAACGGATTGGGATGACTGGTGCTTCGGGAGGTGGGACACAAACTTTTGTATTAACTGCTATCGACGACCGTATTAAAGTATCGGTACCGGTAGTACAGGTTTCGGCTCATTTTTTTGGTGGATGTGTATGCGAAAGTGGAATGCCCATTCATAAAAGTGCCAATTTACAGACCAATAATGTGGAAATCGCTGCATTGTGCGCACCACGTCCCTTATTGATGATTTCTGACGGAAGTGATTGGACGCACAATACACCCAGAGTGGAATTCCCCTACATTCAGAAAGTTTATTCATTGTACAATGCTGAGCATAAAGCTGAAAATGTGCATTTTCCGGCAGGAAGACATGATTATGGGTATGCTAAACGTTCTGTGGCTTATACTTTCCTTGGTTACCATTTAAAATTAAATGCCTACAAAATACCCTTTGAGGATGGTGTTGATGAAAGTTTTGTAACCATTCTTCCAAAAAATAAATTGCAGGTATTTACCGATGAAAATCCATTGCCACTCAATGCCCTGATGGGCGATGAGGCTGTAATTGAATTCTTAAACTTAGAATAGACAATTATAAGTTGTTGTTTTAGGAGATACTTTTTTGAACAATTATCCTATTAAAGTACTTATACTGATAAAATTATATTTTAGATTATGAGGAAATTATTTTTATTAATGGTAATTGCTGGATTTGGAACTGTTAGTTTGGCAACCACTCCAGTTAATGTGGGAGATAAAGCACCAGTATTTTCAGGATTAGATGAAAATGGTGATGTTTGGAACTCCGAAAACTTTGTAGGTAAGGATTATTTAGTGGTTTATTTTTATCCTGCTGCCATGACCGGTGGTTGTACAGCTCAGGCCTGTGCCTACCGCGATTTTCAGGATGAATTTTCGGGAGTTGGAGCAAAAGTGATTGGGATAAGTGGCGATGAACCTAAAAATCTGGTTTATTTTAAAAAAGCTAACAACTTGAACTTTACCCTTCTTTCAGATTTGGGAGGTGAAATTTCGAAAGCATTTGGTGTAGAAACCCGTGAAGGTGGAACTATTCAGCGTGAAATTGCAGGTGCGAAAGTTGATTTGACTCGTAGTATAACCTCAATGCGGTGGACTTTTATCATTGATAAAAAGGGAAATATCGTGTATAAAGACGATGCAGTTAATGCCCAGGAAGATTCAAAAAATACGCTGGAAACAATTAAAAAACTGATTGCAGATAATAATTAGAATTTTGATAGTAAGGTTTTCACTTGTAGTGAAATCCTTACTAAAACTGAAAATTACTTTTGATTTAATTTTTCAGTAATAATTTTTAACTGTTGTTTTGGGTATTGTTCGGCAGGCAATAAATTGGCGGCTTTTAAATAGTAAAAGCGGGCTATACTAAATTGGTTCCCGTTAAACGCCGTATCAGCCTGGTTGATTATTGTTTGATACTCAGCCTGACTTTGTTTGTTCAACGCCGAATTTATTTTTGTCTGTATTTCATCCAACCTTAGCTGTGGATATTTTTGAGCTGGTTTAAAACCTTTGGCTTTGTTAAAATAGAAGCGTGCAACTGCCAATTCTCCTTTTTTTAATTCTTCATCACCTTTATCAACTGCTTCCTGGTATTCACGTTCTCTTCTATCAGCTAAGCGTGCATTTAAAATTTTTCGGATATCATCAATCTTTCTCTCAGGGTATACTTCGCCCGGTTTAATTTCCAATGCTTTAAAATAGTAATACCGCGATACATTATAGGCTTCTGAACTAAATGAACCATCAGCCAGTTGGATAAATTCATTGTACATATCCAACATTTCGCCTTCAATATAAACGTCACTTTCAATTGCCGGTTCAGTGATAGTTGGTGTTACTGCAGTTTGCGATTGAGCTGCTAATTGCTCGGCAGCGATCCTGGCTTCTTCCATCTGTTTTAGAAGGTCATCAATTTTTTTAATTTGATTGGCCGGATATTCTTCGTCTGGTTTGATGGTTAGGGCTTTACTGTATTCAGGTTTTGCTTCCACATAACTTTTCATTCTATAATAAGCATCGGCTGCCAGTAAAACCTTTCGGTATTCTTCGTCGATCCTGTTTTTTTCGACAATCTGGTTTATTTCCTGAATTTTCTGCACAGGATAATTTTCATTTGGTTTGATTATATGGGCTTCGTTATAAAACGAAATAGCCGATTGAAACAGAACCATTTCAAAATCTTTATCGGCTTTAAGAATAGCTTGCTCATACAGCCTGTCATTTTCTTTTTTTGTTTTTTCGGCCAGTGCCAAATCCGACAGTATTTTGTCAATTTCATTTATTCGGCCAATTGGATATGTTTCATCAGGGATAAAGTTAAGTGCAGTTTGGTACCGTTCTTTAGCCGGAACATAATTTTGCCCGTTAAAATAATTATCTGCTTCAGCTATTACCCGGTCAAATTCACTTTTAATGGCTGCGGCTTTTAGTTCGTCAATTTTTAAAAGTTGATCTTTGGGATATTGCTCATATGGAATTATTGTTATAGCTTCCTGGTAATTTGGAATAGCATCATCGTATATGCCTGCACTAAATGCTTCGTCAGCTTTTTTGATGGCTACCTGATAAGCTAATTGAATAGCTTCCTTTTCTCTGAGTTGGCGGGCAATGTAATCCAGCCTTTCTTCTGCCAATCCGATTTGGATTTTTGGATACTTTTCTTTGGGTTTAAATGATAACGCTTTTTGGTAAGCAGTTATTGAATTCTGATAATCTTCCACATTGAAAAATCGGTCGGCTTCTTCAATTGCAGCAGTATAATTGTTCTCAAGTTCCTTTAAGGTGTACATCTCAGATAACAGGCTATTAATCTTTAGCAGTTGATCGCTGGGGTATGATTCATTTGGTTTAATATCCAGTGCTTTGCCATAACCTTCGCGGGCAGCCTCGTATTTAGCGGTTTTAAAATCTTTGTCGGCTTGCTTAATTTGTTCAGTATAAAGGTTATCAGTTAATAGAATTTGTTCAAGAATATTTTTTATCTCGTCGATTTTTTGTTTTGGATATCCTTCATTTGGTTTGATTTTTAGGGCTGAATTATACCCTTTTGTTGCTTTTGAATAGTCTGCTGAATTAAAAAATGAGTCAGCATTTTGAATTTCCTGCGTATATAATTTATTTTGTTCGTCAGCAAGTTTTTTTAGCCGGGCTTGTTCTGCTGCCAATTTTTCAGCTTCAGTTTGAGCCTTTTGAAGAGCAATTGCCTGCTCAGCCGCATCAATTTTTGCCAGCATTTCATCGGGGTAAACTTCTTCAGCTTTGGCAACTTTTGCTTCGTTGTATGCTGAGCGTGCTTCGATATATAACTCCTTTTTAAAGTGTTTGTCGGCACGTGAGATAGCTTCGTCGTACGCATTTTGGGCAGCAGCCAACTGCGATAAAATACCTTCTATTTCGGTTATTTTTTGTTGTGGGTAAACTTCATCGGGTTTTATATCCAACGCCGATTTGTATTCGCTTGTAGCATTGGTGTAATTTTGTGCCTGAAAAAATCCATCGGCTTTTGTAATGGCTTCGTTGTATGAGTTTTCTTTTTGCTGTTCAAGGGCTTTTAAGCGGGCTTCTTCGTCGGCAGCAGCCAGGGCAATTGCCTGCTCAGCAGCATCAATTTTTGCCAGCATTTCATCGGGGTAAACTTCATCAGCTTTGGCAACTTTTGCTTCGTTGTATGCTGAGCGTGCTTCGATGTATAACTCCTTTTTATAGTGTTTGTCGGCACGTGAGATAGCTTCGTCGTACGCATTTTGGGCAGCAGCCAACTGCGATAAAATACCTTCTATTTCGGTTATTTTTTGTTGAGGGTAAACTTCCTCGGGTTTTATGTCCAACGCCGATTTGTATTCGCTTGTAGCATTGGGGTAGTTTTTTGCCTGAAAAAATCCATCGGCTTTTGTAATGGCTTCGTTGTATGAGTTTTCTTTTTGCTGTTCAAGTGCTTTTAAGCGGGCTTCTTCATCGGCAGCAGCCAGGGCAATTGCCTGCTCAGCAGCATCAATTTTTGCCAGCATTTCATCGGGGTAAACTTCATCAGCTTTGGCGACTTTTGCTTCGTTGTATGCTGAGCGTGCTTCGATGTATAATTCTTTTTTAAAGTGTTTGTCGGCACGTGAGATAGCTTCGTCGTACGCATTTTGGGCAGCAGCCAACTGCGATAAAATACCTTCTATTTCGGTTATTTTTTGTTGAGGGTAAACTTCCTCGGGTTTTATGTCCAACGCCGATTTGTATTCGCTTGTAGCATTGGGGTAATTTTGTGCCTGAAAAAATCCATCGGCTTTTGTAATGGCTTCGTTGTATGAGTTTTCTTTTTGCTGTTCGAGGGCTTTTAAGCGGGCTTCTTCGTCGGCAGCGGCTTTTTGTTGAGCAATAAGATTAGCGTTTTCAGTTGAATCAATTTTAGCAATCATTTCAACGGGGTAACTTTCTTCAGGTTTTGCTGATAGTGCCTCGCTGTATGCCAGCTTTGCTTCGCTAAACTGTTTTTGATTGAAGAGTTTATCAGCCTTTTCAACAGCTTCATTATAGGTTTTATCCGTTTCAGCAATTTTTTGAATCCATCCCCTAATTTCTTCAATGCGTTGGATTGGATACTGTTCCTGCGGTTTAAAATCGAGGGCCGATCGGTATTTGCCAATGGCAGCCACGTATTCTTTCCGATCGAATAATCTATCAGCTTCCTTAATCATTGAATTGTAAGCCACGTCCTGTTGTTTTTCCGATGCTAACAAACGTGCTTCTTCATCGGCTTTTGCCTGAGCCGCTAAACGTGCCTGATTGGCAAGTAAATCATCAATTTTCGAAATCATTTCGTCGGGATATGTTTCATCCGATTTCGCTTGTTTTGCTTCAGTATAAGCATTCCGGGCTTCATTGTATTGTTTTTTGCCAAAAAAACGGTCGGCTGATGAAATTGCACTGCTATATGATTTTTGTGCCGCTGCCATTTGCGTTAAAAGCCTGTCAATTTCAGAAATACGCTGTTTAGGATAAGTTTCTGAAGATTTTAATTTTGATGCTGAGGAATAGTCTTTTTTTGCTGTTGAATAATTTTGGGAATTAAAATAATTATCAGCCGAAACAATCAATGAATTATATCGGTCGTTTAATTGTTTTTGAGAATTCAGAGCCGCTATTTGTTTCGTTATTTCCTTGATTTGTGAAATAGGGTAGGATTCTCCGGGTTTTAATCCTAAAGCTGCCTGATAAGCAGTTTTAGAAGATTCATAATTTTTTTCATTAAATAATTGATCAGCTTCGGTAATTTTTGCCGCATATTGTTGTTCCAACTCAGCTTGTTGGTTTTTACTGTTTAAGAGTCTGTTGATTGTATTTACTTGATTGATAGCGTATTTCTCTCCTGGTTTAATTTTTAATGCATCCTGATAATCCTTCAGGGCATTATCGTAAACCTTCTTTTTAAATGATTTATCGGCACGCGAAATAATACTATTAAACTCTTTGTCGCGTTCCTGCCTGTTGATAATTTCTTCGACCGAAGCAATTCTGTCAAGAGCTACCGGATCGCCGGGTATAAAACTTAAAGCAAAATTATAATGTTCTTTGGCTCTCAGGAACTGATTTCTATTTCGAGCATTATCTCCATCACTCAAGGCTTTTTTATACCTTTCACTATGTACTTCCTGTTTTGCCTGTCCGGCAAAAATGTCATCAATTTCTTTTATTTTATCCTTCGGATATTGTTCTTTTGGTTTCAGGTCTAATGCTTCATTAAAAACATTTTTTGCTTCATCGTAAAGGTTTTGATTAAAAAGGTCGTTCCCTTTATCAACTAAAAGCTGGAAATTCAGATTATCTTTTTGTCCGGTAAAAATGAGGTCAATTTCATGAATCCTGGTTAGCGAATGCTCGTCAGATTGTTTAATGTTTAATGCTTCAGAATAAGAGTTTCGTGCCGGGGCATATTCTTTTTTATCGAAATGATTATCAGCTTCAGCGATTAATCGGTTAAATTTTTCGATGCTTGCTTTGTCGAGTTCTTCTTTGAACTGAAGGGCAAGTAACAGATCGTTAATTTCGGCCATTCGATCAAGCGGAAACTGTTCATTAGGCAACAAACGGTTGGCAGCTTTATACCCGTTTAAGGCTTGTTGGTATTGTCCGCCATTAAAAGCATCGCCGGCTTCTTTTAGCCATTGTTCGTATTCTTTACGTAATAATTTATATTCTTCGGCCGATAGTTTATCTATTTCATCGGAGGTTTTACTTATTTGTTGCGATTGCCATATGGCAGTTTCAATCTGCTTTTTTATTTGGGCATCGTTGTAATATGTTTCAGGAATAAAATTATCAACATTTTCATCGTAGATTACTCTGAGGATAGTATTTTCAGAAAAACTTCTTTCGATTCCTTTTATTTCTGTAAATAAAATTTGTTCAAAATTATAAGGAGGAAAAACAGGGTCGGATTTTAAAATATCTAAAGGGACAACAGTAGAAATAACAATTTTTTTTGGGAAACAGTCCTCAAGTTTTAGAATTAGTGTATACTCATAATTAAAATCAAAAAAAATGGAAAATCGCCCATTAGCAGCCACATCAATACTGTTGATTTTTATTTTATTCCGAAATACGTCGACTTTAGCTCCATCTTCGCGCCCAGTTTCTGACGAAATCTTTCCATTAATGGTAAAGCCTTTACGTTCCTGTGCAAATGATCCAAATTCAATTAAAAGCAAAAATACAATTGCCAGATATTTTACACAATATAATTTATTCATGCGGTTGTTTTATCCCTTATTTGGTAACGAAAATACTAAGAATTAATTATCTGGGCCTGCCGTTATTAGATATTTACAAACAAGAAATAGTTTATTACTTCAATCTTTTTTGATTATTATTGTATTTTACTGGCTTCTGCCCTTTATTAAATTCTATATATGAAACGCGAATCAAGCCTGATAGTTGCTCTTATTCCAATAATAATATTAATTACCCTATTAACATTTAATGTTTTTTTATTTGATGATACGCTTGCCGGAGCAAATCAAATAGCTTTATTGTTATCGGCTTCGGTGGCCGGTGTTATAGCCATCAGGTTGGGCCTGAAATGGGAAAAAATAAAGGATAAGGTCGTTAACACCATCGGATCGGCTATGTCATCAATGTTGATACTTTTATTAATTGGGTCGTTAGCCGGTACATGGATGATTAGTGGAGTTGTTCCGGCGATGATTTATTACGGTGTTGATTTAATTAGCCCTAATATGTTTTTGTTTACTGCAGTAATTGTTACAGCCATTGTTAGTATTGCTACCGGAAGTTCCTGGTCGACTATTGCAACAATTGGTATTGCCTTACTTGGTATTGGTAAAGCTATTGGAATAAACGAAGCTGTAGTGGCTGGGGCAATTATAAGTGGAGCTTATTTTGGCGATAAAATGTCACCACTAAGCGATACAACTAATTTGGCACCGGCTATGGCTGGAACCGATTTATTTACACATATCCGGTACATGGCTTATACCAATATACCTACTTTTATTATTACACTTATTATTTTCCTGATTTTAGGATTTAATTACGATTTTTCAACTACAACAGTTGAAGTAGAAACAGTAAAAACAGCTATCGATTCAACATTTAATACAAGCCTTTGGTTGTTTTTGGTCCCCGCAATATTGTTGGGGATTATTGTTTTAAAAGTGCCACCACTCCCGGCATTGTTTATTGGAACCCTTCTGGGTGGTATTTTTGCAATTATTTTTCAGCCCGAAATAATCAAAACTGTTTCAGGAGAGTTTACCAATTATTATAAAGCTTCTTATGTAAGTGTTATGCAATCGATGTTTGGTGATGTTTCGCTTTCTACTTCTGATCCGGGAGTGAATGATCTATTAAGTACTACAGGAATGCGTGGTATGCTCGATACCATTTGGTTAATATTATCGGCTATGGTTTTTGGTGGAATAATGGAGTCGGCCGGATTGTTGCAACGTATTACCAAACCAATCGTAAAAATGGCGAAAAGTACTGGTGGGCTGGTTGCTTCAACGGCGGTAACCTGCGCCTTTTTTAATACAACAGCATCCGATCAATACCTCGCAATTGTTGTTCCCGGACGTATGTTCCGGAAAATTTATGAGGAAAAGGACTTAAAGCCAGAAGTGCTTAGCCGAACCCTGGAAGACAGCGGAACCGTAACGTCGGTATTAATTCCATGGAATACCTGTGGCGCAACTCAATCGCGTGTTTTGGGTGTAGCAACTGTGGATTATATTCCCTATTGTTTTTTTAATTTGATGAGCCCGGTTATGACTATTTTATTTGCTTACCTGAATATTAAAATCAGAAGGATAGGTAAAAAAGGCAAAATAAATCAGGTTGAATAAATTGATTTTTATATTTTAATAGGCATTAAAACTGCTCATGTCCTGAGTCGGTTTTCGTATTTTTTGCCTTTGTTTATAATCATCAGGAGCATAACCAAGTGTTATTACTAATCCGATCCGTTTTTTTGATGGAATAGAGAGTATTTTTTTTATTTTTTTCTCGTTAAACCAGCCCATCATGCAGGTGCCTAATCCTAATTCGGCGGCTTGCAGGCAAAACTGTTCTGCTGCAATTCCAATATCGATTAAAGGAAATTCACGGTTTTTTAAACCACCGCCAATTTGGGCAATCATTTTTGCTTTCTCAAGAACCAAAACAGCAATTACCGGTGCTTCAACAGCAAATTTGTTAAACGAAACAGTTTTGTTAAATGTGGCTTTTGCTACCTGATTTTTAAGTGCTGGTTCATCAACAATTATAAGTTTCCATGGTTGCGAATTACATGCTGAAGGTGCCAAACGGACAGCTTCAATTAATTGTTCCAGTTTTTCCTTTTCTACAGGTTTTTCCTGGTACTTTCTAACACTTTGCCGAAGGCGGATTAATTCTTGAAGTTCCATAATTTAAATATCTTTTGCCCGATAAAATTAGATAATTAATTTTTCTTTCTGTAAAAAAAATTGAATCCTAGAATTGTGGAATGTACAAAACATTAAATGCAATTTATTTATATGGTTTATTTCTTTAGTCAAATTGAATTATATTTGTTTGAATTAGTGAAAACACATAGATTGATTACTGATAAATGCAGCTATGAAGAGTTTTATTCTTATAATAATTTTTAGTTTTTTATTCATAATCAATGGCTATTCCCAGCAATATAACTTTTCGAATTATTCAATTAATGATGGCCTTTCGCAGAGTGTTGTGAATTGTATTTTTCAGGATTCGCAGGGCTATATCTGGATTGGTACACAAAGTGGTTTAAATCGTTTCGATGGTGAAAATTTTGTTGTTTACAATTATAATCCGACTGATACAAATTCTATTTCGAGTAATTGGATTTACTCCATTGCTGAAGATTTCAACGGGAATTTATGGATTGGCGCAAAAGGTGGGCTAAATAAATATGTCGTCAAACAAAATAAATTTGAACGTATTGCCTATCAAACCAATTTTGAATACGATGTGACCCAATATAGTTACGATATAATTTGTTTGAAAAATGGCAATATAGTAATAAATACTCCTCCTGTTATTTCTGTTTATGATCCTGAAAATGATAGTTTTATACATTTTCAAAGTGAATTTGAATATGACGGATCTGTAAAAGATGTTAAAATTCCAATCATTGAAGATTCCAATAATAGCATTTGGATTGGCTCAACACGAGGACTGGCTGCCTTTTCATTTAAGACCAAAAAATTTAGCTATTTTTTATTCAAAAATATGCATGGAGAATTTATTAATGATGTATCTGTTTCGGCCTTGTATAAAGATAAAACTGGGAAATTGTGGGTGGGAACCACAGATGGATTATTCGGTTTTAATGCGGAGTTAAATTTATTTGAGGAATCGCAATTTATACTTTCTCCATCTGAAAGATTTATGTTTGAAGGCAGTTGCATCAGGACCATATTGGAAGATAAGAATGGGAACAAAATTATTGGTACTGAAGGCAGAGGATTATTTGTTCTTTCGTATGACGGGCAGCGATTGGTTAAAATTCAAAATTTCACTTCCCAAAACAGCGATATTGGCCATAATATAGTACAACATTTAATCATCGATAAATCAGAAAATCTATGGATTGGCACATTACGTGGAATTAGTAAAACCGACTTAAAGAAAAACAAATTTAACCTTTATAGAAGAAGCAATTCGCCAAATTCGACAGACCTTTTGGGCAATGTAATTGCCGCTTTGTATAAAGACGATGATGGTATTTTGTGGGTAGGGACCTGGGGGAGGGGATTAAACCTCGTAAACAGGAAAACCAATGAGGTTGAGCATTTTTCAACTCAGCACGAAGGGAACCATAAAATAGGAAATGATTTTATTCATGTGATTTTTAATGATTCCGATAATCATATTTGGATGGGAACGCGTGATGGCATTTTTATTTATAATAAACCCGGAAATAAATTTGTTCCTTATTTTGAATATTTTAATGATCCTTCTTTACCAACATTTCAGAATCTTAGGATTTACATGATCATTCAGGACAGGTTTTCAAATTATTGGATTGGCACTCAGAACGGACTTTATAAAATCAACCTTAAAACATCAACAGTTGAAATATTTCAGAAAGAACTTGAAAATGACTATCAGTTAAGTGCTAATTTAATTTATTGTTTGCTTGAAGATTCGGAAGGGTTAATTTGGATTGCTACTATCACTGGGCTGGATGTGTACAATCCGGTAACAAAAAAAATAAAACACTATACAAAAGATGATAAAGGATTGAGCACCAATTTTATTATATCACTCTGCGAAGACCATAAAGGCAGGATATGGATTGGTACAAGCTCATATGTAAATATGTTTAATAAGAAGGATTCTTCTTTTACTTATTATTCACAGGAACATGGTTTACCAAATAATCGCATATTTGAAATTGCCCAGGATAAAAATAATGGGCTCTGGTTTACTACAGGCAAGGGATTGTGCTTATTTGATGAAGGGCAGAATTTGTTTCATACGTTTACGCTTGAAGATGGTTTACAGAACCTTGAATTTAATTTGAGGTCAGCTTATGTATGCGATGATGGCGAATTATTATTTGGAGGCATGAACGGTGTAAATTCTTTCTACCCCGATTCCATTTACAAAAATACTTATGTGCCCAATTTGGTTTTTACCTCTTTTTATAAAACAAATGATTCTTCGAAAGAATACATTAATCTTGAAGAACTGCCTGAGGTTATTTTGAAACACAATGACCATTCATTTACCATTGAATTTGCTGCCTTGGACTATACCAATCCTCAAAAAAATAATTATGCCTATAAAATGGAGGGTATTTCCGACGAATGGGTTGATATTGGGAACAGGAAATTTGTTCCATTTTCAGCCCTTCAACCGGGTGATTATACTTTTATGGTAAAGGGCTCAAATAACGACGGGGTATGGAATAACAACGAGATTAGTGTCCAAATAAAAATTCTTCCTCCCTGGTGGAAGAGTGTATTTGCGTATGTGAGTTATCTGGTGTTAATTACTTTTTTTATAGTTGGTTACATAAAAATTCGTGAGAAAAAACTACAAAATGATAAAAAAATTCTTGAACAAAAAGTTATGGAAAGGACTGTCCAGATAGAAGAACAGAATCAATTAATCATTTCAAAAAATCAGGAATTAAAGGAATTAAATAATACAAAAGATAAATTTTTCTCAATTATTGGGCATGACCTTGGTAATCAGTTTAATATTATTGTTGGATTTTCAGAAGAAGTGGTTTCGAATTTTAAAAAATTAGATGCCAAAGAAGTAGAACATCATTTATCAAATATTTATAAGTCATCAAAGTATGCCAGTGAATTACTCGATAATTTACTAACCTGGGCAAAAATACAGACCAAGTCAATAAAATATAATCCGAAGGTAATTGATGTTTATGCTGAAGTTATTGAATTGATTGATTTTCTGGAAGGAGCCTTTACAAAAAAAAATATCAATATCAGTGTTGATGTAAAAGAAAACCTTTTAATTTTTGCAGATGTAAATATGTTCTCAACGGTATTTCGAAATTTAGTTACCAATGCTATAAAATTCACCCCCGAAAATGGAACTATCTTAATATCCATTAAAAAGAAGTCTGAATTTTGTGAAATATCGGTTAAGGATAATGGCATTGGAATATCAGAGGAAAATATAAGTAAATTATTCAGAATAGATAGCAATCATTCAACTTTGGGAACAAATGGCGAAAAAGGGACCGGAATAGGACTGGTACTCTGCAAAGAATTTATTGACAAACATAAGGGAAATATAAGTGTTAAAAGTAAAGTAGGCGTGGGCAGCCAATTTATATTTACTTTACCTTTAAAGATTCATTAATTTATTATTACCGGAGTATTAGAATTCCAGGTTATTTTTATTCCCAACCTCGCGGATATACTTTGCTGCCAGTTTGTAGTCCTCTTCTGCGTTCAGGTGTTCCAGCATCAATGGCACATTTTCCAGTTTTGAAAGTTCTTTCAGGAAAACAGCATAATTCAGGTTTCCAAGGCCTGGCCTGGCCTCTCCAATATGAAGGGTTAGTTCTTTTTCGTTGATTAATGTGTCTTTGGCATGGCAATTTTTAATCCAGGGCCCCAGTTTCTTAAAAGCATCTCTTATCATTTCGCCATTTTTATAATAAATAGTTGGAGAAATAATCATGTTAACCGGATCGAGGTGTACTGCAAACTCCTTTCTGTCAATTGCTTTTATCAGTTTTAAATAGGAATCAACTGAATCGGGGTAAGCCCAGGGCATCGTTTCGAGCGTATAAAAAGTACGTTTTGGACGAACAGCGTCAATTATTTTACGGGTAGTTTCAATTATAAGGTCAAATGTTTCGGCAGTCAGGTTTTTTTCGTGAGGGCCATCCCATTGATTGGGATTGCGTGAACCGGTAATGTTTACACAACAGTTGGCACCTATTTCTTCAGCCAGTTCAAGTGACGAAATACATTTATTAATAGCCTTATTGGCTTTTTTGGCATCGGGGTCAATGGGATTACTCCATGCCCCAACTTCTGAAATAATAATACCGGCATTTTCCGCTGCGTTTTTAAATGCCAAGATTGATGCACTGTTTTCTCCAATTTGAACGGGACAATAGGCTGCTGTATATCCCAGTTTTTTGAGTGCCTGAATCCATTCTTCAGGATTAGTGTATTTTTCAAAGATAGGGCCACCTAACCTTATTTTTGGTGTGGTGCTATTTGTAACCTGACTAATTGCAGGTGTAATAATTAATCCAGTAGCAGTTGTTATAACTAATTTGTTAAAATCTCTTCTTTGCATTTTATTTACTTTTGCTGGTTCAACAATAAATATAAGTAATATTGATGAATCAATGTGGCAAATAGAATAATTAAGAAATTGGTTTGCCTTGAAATTATTTTGAAGTTAAAACAACTGACGAAGGTTTTATTCCTTCTGTTTTTGCTGTGAGTTTTATTTCCCCTGATTCATTGGTTGTTTTGATAATTACCAAACATTTGCCTTTATAAGTTTTACGTTTTGGTAATTGAAAACTTTCAATACTTCGTGGATTTGAACTGGCAACGGCCAAAATTTCACCTGGGCCTGATATTTCAAATTCAATTAAATTATCGGTATTTGGGTGCAATAATCCATTTTTATCTGTAAAATTAACTGTTACATAACTTAAATCTTGCCCATTAGCCATCACTATTTTCCTGTCGGCTGTTAATGTAATAGAAGTTGGTTTTTGGGCTGTTTTTAAAACCGAAGTAATTGTTTCTTCTTGGATATTTTGAGCCACTGCTTTTAATTCCCCCGATTCGTAAGGCACTTTCCATTTAGTTTTCCATTCTGTTTTTCGGCTTGATTCTTTTTTCCCCAATGATTTTCCATTGAGGAATAATTCCACCGGGCTGAAGGCAGAATAAACTTCGACTTCCAATGGTGTTGCTTCAAATCCTTCCCAGTTCCACTCAGCAACAACATCTTGCCAATGCCATTTGCTCCAGCTCACCCGCTGTACATCACCTTTGAATGAAGGAGTAGGAGGTTTTATAAAAACTGAAAGTTGTTTGCCATTGTTCCATAGCACGTCGCGGTAATACGATTGCGGGCGTTTAGTACCACAAAGGTCAAGGTCGCCACAAAAAGCATGGTTCCATGGGTAAAAACTGGTGTCGTGAGGGTAACCGAGCCAACCAATACTTGCTTCGCCCAGGTAATCAAAACCGGTCCACACATAATCGCCTAAAACATAAGGGTAATCAACAGCTTCCATCCATGCGCCAAATGCTTCCAGAGGATAAGATTCAGAGCAATAGGCAATTCTATCGGGGACACGATTGTGATCGATTTCAAAGATACTTTTTTTACCGTGGTCGCCACCAAATGAGTAGTTTAGTCCTGCAATATCAAGTGTAGCAAAATAAGGGTCTTTATCGGGTCCCAATCCATTAACTGCTGAAGTTACCGGCCGTGTTTGATCAAGTTCCTTTACATAATCGACTAACATTTGAGCAGTTTTTACTCCTCCTGAGTCGCCGCGTTCAGGAATTTCATTGCCTATGCTCCACATGATTATTGAAGGATGGTTTTGATCACGCAATACCATAGCATCCACATCACGTTGCCACCATTCATCAAAATATAAATGGTAATCCTGTGGATTTTTTTGTTTCTTCCACATGTCAAATGTTTCGTCGATGACCAGAATGCCCAGCCGGTCGCAGGCATCCAGAAATGCTGTAGATGGCGGATTGTGGGCACAACGAATGGAATTAAAACCATTGGCTTTCATCAGTTCTACTCTTCGTTCTTCGGCACGGTCGTAGGCTGCTGCTCCCAATGGCCCATTGCCATGGTGCATACAACCACCCTTTAATAAGGTAGGTTTCCCATTCAGCAAAAATCCTTTTTCAACACTAAATTCAAGTGTTCTGATTCCCATTGTTGTTTCTAGCCGATCGATGAGGTGCGATTTTGAATCAAAAATTTCAGTTACACAGTTATACAATTCGGGATTCTCAACTGACCAGAAAACCGGGAAAATTATATCGAAAGGCTGGGTGATTTTAGTTTCGGTGGTAATGGTATGGTTGCTTTTTTGTTTTGATACTATTGTACCGCTTTTATCGTAAATGGTGGTGGCAAGTGTAATTTCCTTGTCTTTACCTGTGAGGTTTTCTATCTCTGTTTTTACTATAACCTGTGCCAACGTTTTGGTAATTGAAAGTGTTTCGGTTTTAATTCCCCATTTTTTAACATGGATTGGTTGTGTGAAGTTTAACCAAACATGCCTGTATATTCCCGATCCGGAATACCAGCGGCTATTCCTGCCTTCGTTTTTAACTTCGATGGCTAGAATGTTTTTCCCGGAAAAGTTAATTTTATCTGAAATATCGTAGCTAAATTCAGTATAGCCATAAGGGTGGTAGCCCAGATGTTGCCCATTTAACCAAACATCGGCATTCATATAAATTCCTTCAAAATCAATGGTTATTTTCTTCTTTTTAAAACCCGATGGAATTGAAAATTCTTTGCGGTACCAGGCAGTTCCTCCTTCGAGGTAACCTGCATCAATAGCTCCGGGAGCTTCTTTATTAAAAGGTGATTCAGTGCCTTCGATATCTTCAACACTCCAATCGTGCGGTAAATCTATTTTTTTCCATGACGAAATGTCGAGGTTCATGTTTTCGCCATTTTTAATTTCACCTTTGTGAAATTGCCAGTCAAAATCCATTAAAACTTTATGACGGGGACAATCAGTATTCGATAGATCATCTAATTTGCAATCAGATGTTTGGGTACACCCAAATAATATAAAAACTCCGGCTATTCCGATCAGGATATTTTTAATGGAATGTTTTTTCATATTCAGGTTTTGTTAGTAGGTTTATTGTTGATTAGTCAAAATTAGGTTAAGATTTCAAATCTACATTAGTAAAGACTCAGTTTCTTTTGTATTTACCTATTTTTTCGAATGCTATTATTAAATCTATTTTTTATTGGTGTATTAAATACCTGATTGTTAATTAAAAATTTAATGATACTCAAAAGCAAATTAAGGTTTTTTGTTTAGGGTATTACGTTTTTATTTCGGAATAATTATTAAACCAAAGGTAGCTAAATACAAATGTTACAGAGAAAATTTATAGCTTTGATTATTCATTAAAACCACACTGTTATGAAATCACTAAAGCTGGCCGTTTTTATTTCCATATTTTTTGTATCAGGAATTTTTAACTCTCAGGCAGAGGTACGGTTACCCAAAATATTTAGTTCGAATATGGTGCTTCAACAAGGTATTAAAATCCCTGTTTGGGGATGGGCTTCTCCCGGAGAAAAAGTTGTGGTATCGTTAAACAATGAAAAAGTAAGAACCCGTACAGGAGAGGATGGTAAATGGCATGTTGACCTGCCTGTTCATGAATATGGAGGACCGTTTGTGATGACAGTAACCGGTTCTAATAAAATAGTTTTTGAAAATGTAATGATTGGTGAAGTATGGATCTGCTCTGGCCAATCGAACATGGAAATGACAGTTGCTAATTCAAATAATTCTGAAGAAGAAATTAATACGGCCAACTTCCCGAACATTCGGTTGTTTAAAGTTCCGAAAAGGATTGCACAATTCCCCGAAGAAGATATCGAGGAAGGGGAATGGAAAATTTGTACTCCTGAAAATATTTCTGATTTTTCGGCTGTTGGATATTTTTTTGGTAGAGATTTAAACAACGAATTGGATGTTGCAATTGGATTACTCCAGACTGCCTGGGGTGGAACAGTCGCCGAAACATGGACCAGCCCTGAAACCATTAAAGACGACCCTGATTTTAAGGATCTATTAATCGAATTACAGCAATTGGACTTAAAAAAGTACATGGCTGAAAAAACCGAAAAAATAAAACAAATACTCGGTGGCGAATTGCCTTTGGAGGACAATGGAATTAAAGATGGTGTGCCAGTTTGGTCGGGTTTTGACGTGAACGACAATGACTGGAAAACAATTAAAACTCCTATGTTATGGGAAAATCAGGGCTACTTGGATATTGATGGAATTGGGTGGTACCGTAAAGAAATTTTCTTAAAAGAAGAGCAAACTAATTCAAATTTAGTATTACACCTTGGCAAAGTTGATGATTCGGATATAACATGGGTAAATGGAATTGAAATTGGTAAAACCGATGGTTATAATAAAGACCGGGTCTATTCCATCGATGCCAAACATATTCGTCCCGGAAAAAATATGATTGTTGTGCGCGTAAACGATACAGGCGGTGGAGGTGGAATTTATGGTAATCCCAACGATCAGTTTTTAACTATTGGGGGAGAAAAAATAGCACTGTCGGGCGATTGGAAATTTAAAATATCAAAAGCTGTAGTTAGTAATTCTACAATCGGGCCTAATTCGTATCCCACACTTTTAAACAATGCCATGATAAATCCATTGATTCCATATGGAATTAAAGGGGCTATTTGGTACCAGGGCGAAAGTAATGCCGACAGGGCTAAACAATACCAACGTGTATTTCCTGAAATGATTACCGACTGGCGAAAACACTGGGGACAGGGCGATTTCCCATTTTTATTTGTTTCATTGGCTAATTACATGCAACCGGTTGAAGAACCTTCGGAAAGTAACTGGGCCGAATTGCGTGAAGCACAAACCAAAACTCTTAGCCTCCCCAATACTGGAATGGCACTTGCTATTGATATTGGTGAAGCGGATGATATCCACCCTAAAAACAAACAGGATGTGGGGAAACGATTGGCTCTTAATGCATTTAAAGTGGCTTATGAGAAAAACATTGTTTTTTCAGGGCCAATGTACCGCTCTTTTACAGTTGATGGAAATAAAGCCATTGTTTCGTTTGATGAAATTGGTAGTGGTTTAAAAATAAAAGATAAGTATGGTTACCTGAAAGGATTTTCAGTTGCCGGAGCCGATAAAATATTTTATTGGGCAAAAGCCGAAGTTCTTGATGGGGGCAAAGTAGTTGTTTACTCCGAAAAGGTTAAAAATCCGGTAGCAGTCAGGTATGGATGGGCAAATAATCCCGATGACCTGAATCTTTATAATATTGAAGGATTACCTACAAATCCATTCCGAACAGATGATTGGCCGGGAATAACAAAATAGGTAGTTATATAGCTGTTTCAGTGTTTAAGCCTTCTTTTTTTGATTCTTTGATTTAGTTTCTGATTTTAAATTGTTAGTAGATTAAATAAAGCGTTTGTGTAAAACAATACAATAAGTTAATCGTTATTAAATTTTAATGCTGTTTTGAACAAATGATTAATCCATGCAAAAATTGAGTCCACGTGTTCGTTTTTTATTGCTAAATAGCCTTAAGGGTATGCTTTGGTTATTACTACTGCTGGCAGTATATTTTGTTGTGCGCGAATTTGTGGAAAAAAATCCTCAATCGTGGATTGACCATTTTTATTCAAAACCACTGATTATTTATTTAATATATTTTGTCTCCGAGTTTTTGTTTGGCATAATCCCACCAGAACTATTTATGATTTGGGCCCTTCATAAAGGGAGTATGTTACATTATATTTTTAACCTCGCTTCTTTTGCTGCTGTGTCCTATTTATTAGGGTATTCAACTTTTTTAATAGGGCAGGTATTTTTTAAAAAAGATACTTTCCGAAAAATAAAAAGTAAATATTTCCGAAATGTCTGGCCACAATTCAGGAGGTATGGTTTGTTTTTAATTATTGTGGCTGCAATTACCCCTGTTCCCTGGTCAGCAACCTGCCTTATTGTAGGGGCAGCAGGTTACCCTTCCAAAAGGTTTTTATTATTTGCACTTTTTAGGTTATTGCGATTTGCCGTATACGGAACCATCATCTTTCAAACACAGTTTATTTAACCATATTTTAGAACAAAAAGAGACTTTTAGAGGTTATTTAGTTGTCAGGCTCAAAAACAGCTGGTAAATAAAAATTTGATAAAGTTAAAATGAAATTGATATTAGTTTTATTCGCAATTATTTTAATAAATTCAGGCATGGAGAAAAAACAAGAAGTAACCACACTTGGAGGTGGTTGTTTTTGGTGTACCGAGGCAGTTTATAAAGAACTAAAAGGTGTTTCAGAAGTTTTACCGGGTTACAGCGGAGGGCATATTAAAAATCCGGCCTACCGCGAAGTTACAACCGGCAGGACCGGACATGCTGAGGTTGTTCAGATAAAATACGATCCCGAAGTGGTTTCTTTTTCTGAAATATTGGAAGTGTTTTTTGCCACACACGACCCAACAACTCTTAACCGCCAGGGTGCCGATGTTGGCACACAATACCGGTCGGCAGTGTTTTTTCATTCCGAAGAACAAAAACAAACCGCTCAGGAAATAATTAATCAGTTGAATAGCGAAGGAGTTTTTGACGATCCGATTGTGACTGAAGTTACGTCGTTCGATGTTTTTTATGAAGCAGAAGATTACCACAAAAACTATTTCGAACGGAATAAAAACCAACCCTATTGCCGGATGGTTGTGGCTCCCAAAGTCGAAAAGTTTGAAAAAGTATTTAAGGACAAATTGAAAAAGTAGTTTGTTGCTAAAACTAAATAAATCAGCGATATTAATAATCCCCACTTTTTAAAATTTTCATAAAAAATTCATTTGCTGTGAATTAGTGTGGCGTATTCATTAAATTTAGGACAACCTAACCTAAATTAATATATTATGAAACGTCGAAAATTTCTGGAAACTTCGGGATTGGCAGCCGGTGCTGCATTAATGGGAGCCAATAATGTACTAGGAATGGAAAAACCAACTCGTTTAGCTCCATTACAAAATCAGGCTACCAATTCAAAAATAAAAATCGGATTATACAGTATTTCTTATCTGGGAATCTGGTACGATGGCCCTGCATTATCGTTTGAAGAAATGGTAAAAAAGGGCAAAGAGTTTGGTTACAATGGTATTGAACTAGATAATAAACGGCCACTGGGTAATCCAATGGACCTTGATCAAGGAGCCCGCGAAAACATGCGTAACATTCTTGAAAAAAATGGCATGGAAATTCCGTGTGTTGCTGCCAATAACGATTTTTCGAGCCCTATTCAGGAGCAGCGCGAAATGCAACTGTTAATGGTGCGGGAAACCATTAAATTGGCTGCTGACCTTGGAACTAAAATTGTTCGATTGTTTGCTGCCTGGTACGGAATCCCCATTCATAATGGAACCGGAACCTACGATTTTGTGCGAGGTAATTTTTATACTTATGAACGTAAATATCCTTATACTACCCGCATCGACCATTGGAATTATACTAGGGAATGTTTAATTGAAGCTGCACAAATGGCTGAAGAATATGGTGTAACATTGGTACTCCAAAATCATGGCCCGTTAATTAATAACTGGAAAGATTGTTATGACATGGTGAAAGAGGTTGATTCGAAATGGTTAAAAGTTTGCCTTGATTTACCCATGATGATTAAGCACGATAAAAAATGGGTTGAAGATGCTATTCATACTGTGGGGCCTCTTCAAACACATTCACATTTTGGTGGTGAGTTTTACCGCGATGATTCAGGAAAAGTCATTCAAAAAGTTATTAGTTCGAAGTTTGGGAAAGAACTGCCCGATTACAGTCATTATATTGGATTATTAAAAGAGATAGGATACGAAGGATGGTTAACCTACGAATTGTGCCACCCGGTGTTAACTGATTCCCACAAAATGGCAAAAATAGATTATGTACATGAGCAGGTTCAGCTGGCACAGGAATTTATGGCCAGTATTGTAAACGAATTATATTAATGAGGAACTGAATGGGTAATGTTAAATAGGCGGAATCAAAAAATATCAGGTTTTTAGAATTTTTGATAAGCTATTTTAGGCTAAGGTGTAGAATCAGTAGAAATTTTATTTATATTGTGATGTCTCCTGATAACTGTACGTATGAGCCTAACGATTAAGGAAGTGACGAATAAAAAAATGTCAAAGGCATTTCTTAAACTTCCTGCTAAAATTCATTTCAACCATCCTAACTGGGTGCCACCAATTTACCTCGATGAACAGGACTTTTTTAATCCTAAAAAAAACAAAGCATTTTTACATTGTGATACAATTATGGCACTTGCTTATAACGAGGGACAGGTTGTTGGACGGATAATGGGAATCATTAACCATGAGTATAATACAACTCATGGCGATAAGGATGTACGGTTTGCGTTTATTGAAACATGGAACGATCAGGAAGTTTTTCATGCCTTAATTGAATTTATTGCCGATTGGGGTAAACAAAAAGGCATGAAAAAAATTGTTGGCCCTCTTGGTTTTTCAGACAAAGACCCACAGGGATTTTTGTTCGAAGGATTTGATGAAATTTCGGCAATAGCTACCAATTGTAGTTTTAAATACATGCTCGACCTTGTTCAAAATGAAGGATTTACAAAGAAGGTCGATTTGGTGGTGTATAAAATTGACGTTCCCGATGATGAACCGCCTGTTTATAAAAAAATTCACGAACGATTTGATAAACAGAAATATAATTTGCGGGTTTTGGAATTTACTTCGCGCCGGAAAGTTAAACCTTTTGTGCGCCCGGTTTTAAATCTGGTGAATCAAACCTTTACCGGTATTTATGGGTTTTGGCCTTTTACTGAAGAAGAAATGGACGATTTTGCCAACCGTTACCTGTACCTGATTAATCCACGGTTTATTAAGGTAGTTGTAAACGAAAATAACGACCCTGTTGCATTTGTTATTGGTATGTCCGATATCAGCAAAGGAATTCAAAAAGCCAAAGGTAAATTAATTCCATTTGGATTTATTCATGTTCTATTATCGGGAAAAAGGTCGAACCAACTTAACCTGCTTTTAGGCGCGATACATCCCGATTATCAGGGCAAAGGCCTTGATGTGATGATGGGCATCAAAATGTTAAAATCGGCACGTGAATTGGGTAAAACAACCATCGATTCACACCTTGAATTAGAAAACAATACCAAAGTCAGGTCCGAAATGGAAAGGGTAGGAGGTAAAGTTTACAAACGGTTCCGGATTTTTGAAAAAACCATTTAGAAAGATGGTTCATGCAAAGCCTGAAAAGATAAAATTATTGCAAAATTATTTGGGCCAGGATGAATTTATAACGTTTATTTTTATAATTATATAGCTTAGTAATCATGAATAAAATATCAGTTTTAACCATTGCTTTTTTTGCCATATTAAGCTTGGTAGCGCAGGCACAACAAGGTACAAAAGAACGTGTAAAAGTTTACAGTCATGCCATCGAAGGCAATTTAGCAAACGACCCTGCCGATAGGGATGTGACTGTTTATTTACCACCCTCCTATAACAATGAACCGAACCGCCATTACCCGGTGTTATATATGTTGCACGGTTTTACCGATAACGACAGCCAATGGTTTGGCTGGGAGGAGCACTGGATTAACCTGCATAAGGTGATTGATGCCGCATTGGCCGACGGGCAAACAAAGGAGATGATTGTGGTGATGCCAAACGCTTATAACCGGTTTAAGGGATCAATGTATTCGAGTTCAATTACCATTGGTGATTGGGAAACTTTTGTGGCAAAAGAGTTGGTTGCTTTTATTGATAAAAACTACCGTACTCTTAATAAACCTGAAAGCCGTGGGCTCGCAGGCCATTCAATGGGAGGTTATGGCACCATCCGTTTGGGAATGAAATACCCCGATGTTTATTCATCTATTTATATGCTGAGTGCTTGTTGTATGGAAGGAGAAGTTTCTACTAATCAGCAATTGATGGACAATATGGAAGCTATTAATTCAGTGAACCAGTTACAGGATGCTTCCTTTATTGAACTGGCTACTTTTGCTTCGGCGGCAGCCTGGGCGCCCAACCCCAATAATCCGCCTTTTTACCTCGATTTACCTTTTTCTGATGGAGAAGTAAAACACGATATCGCAGCTAAATTTGCGGCAAACCGCACTCTTTATACCATTGAGCAGTACATTCCTAACCTTAAAAAATTAAAAAACATTGCTATGGATGCAGGGCTTCAGGATGTAGGAATCAGCGGATCTACCAAAAAATTACACGAACTTTTGGATGACTATAAAATACCACATGTGTACGAAAGTTACCAAGGCAACCATATTAACCGCATTGCGGAACGTATTCAATCCAAAACATTGCCCTATTTCTCGAAACACTTGGTTTTTGAATAATAACAATTTTGTGAAGATTTATATGGTTATATTCTTATCATACTGAGTTTTTTGAGAAAATTTTTAAGTCACCCAGAGCTTGTCGAATGGGTGATTAGGTACTAACTCACCTCCATCTGAATAATAATTGTATTGTATTATAACAAAGGCTAATTCGCCATCTTATTTTTGGCTGCTAAAATTATTTTCCTGAATTGGCTGTTTAATTCCTCATTTAGAATGCCTTTTGAAGTTTCAAAATTTTCACTGAAATTTGGCAACGAAAAAGAAGCAATAATAGTTGCCCCATGCCTGGGGAATCGGGCTTTAGCATTTTCCAGTACATCCAAAGCACCTCTTGCCCCCGGAGACGTGGATAACAACAGCATATATTTTCCTTCGAAAAGTTTTGATTTTAAACGGGAAACCCAGTCGAACAAATTTTTAAAGGCTGCTGAATAACTGCCATTGTGCTCGGCAAGTGAGATAATCAGTAAGTCAGCTTTTTCAATTTTATTAAGAAATAATTGGACATTTTTGGGGTACCCTGTTTCTTCTTCCAAATCAACAGTAAATACCGGAAGTTGGAAATCGTTTAAGTCCAATACTTCTATATTAGCGTTATCGAATTGATTAGCGGCAAACGATGCCAACTTTTTATTTATCGATTGTTTGCTGTAAGATGCTCCGAATGCTACTATTTTCATTTTCTTTAATTATTAGTATGCTTTTTTGCCTGGTAATAAATGTTTTTTTTGTGTTCTACACAACGCTTTAAAAAACAGTTCGAAATGGTAATTGTTTAAAGTGATTGTTTACTACTGGTTTTTAATACAATTGATCGATTCAAACGGCGTACTATTTTTATATTTAAATAAGAAAATTCAGCAGTTTACCTTTTTCTCTGTTGCCGAACGATTAAACCCTGTATTATCAGGATTTAATTTTTTTTAATTACAGCTTTTATAGTAAAAATAGCACAGAACTGAATTAGGGTAAAACTGATATTAAATTACACAATAAAACCGTACGGATGGGGAGTATTTTTAATTAAATAATGGAACAACTTCTTCTATAACCATCGGAACTTTCGCATGTGCCATACCGTTACTTTCGTTATAGTCAGATGATGTTGTCACTATAACCATATTCAGGTCTCTGATAACCATAATATACTGTCCGCCATAACCAAGTGCTAAAAACATATCGTGTTCATTATTGCTTCCATGTACGGGATTTTCCCACCATGATTTATTTTGTTTTGACCTGTACCACCATTGATATCCATAGTCGAAGAATTCACTTTCAGCTACATACGGTTTTGTTGAAATATCGATCCATTCTTTTGGAACGATTTGTTCACCCTTCCAGGAGCCGTTATTTAAAACCAATAACCCGATTTTAACCATATCTCGTGGGTACATATGAAGATTACTATGGCATTGCAGAACACCATCTTCTTTCTCCCATAAAAATTCTGAAATACCAAGTTTGTTGAACAAAACATCTTCTGCAAATTCATCAATTTGCTTATTTTCAAGAGTATTGATAATACCACCAAGTAAGTTTGTGCATTCACTGCTGTATTTAAATTTTTCTCCCGGAGTGGATTCTAATGGGAGATTTAGTATATTTTTAATAAAATCATCCGGTTTAGGATCTTCAACACCTTCTTCCTCATTAAATCCTGCAGTCATTGTTAAAACATGTTTAAGTGTGATTTGCTCCTTTTCCGCAGTTCTTATAGAATTATATTGCGGAAAAAAATCAAAAACCGGTTGATCGACCTTAAGTTTTTTATGACGTTCCAATGTTATTCCTAAAAGTAAAGAGGTTATACTTTTCGTACAGGAATGTATGCTATGAAGTTGAGTTTGGTTATAACCGTAAAAATATTCTTCAAGTATAAGCTTCTGGTCTTTGATAATTAAAAATGATTCAAGTCGGCCGAATTTCTGTTTAATGATCTTTTCAATCAAATTGTAAAATGCTGTTGAATCTTTTATAAATTCAAATATCGAAGCGGTTTGCAATTGATCTTTACGATCTTCCGGTTGTTGATAAGCATATTTTATGCTTCCATCCTGACCGGGCGGATACGGAATAAATAATTTGCTTACATCTATATCTTCATCACGAATAAAATCAAGTTTATTGGTATCAGAAGGATCTCCTCCACAAGCCATTCCCTGAATAATCTCTTTCGTTTTATCAACTACTCCCTTATAAATACCATCCTCATTATAACCAACCACCAACTGATTAGTAGAATCTATAAATTGAATACTGTTAATTTCCCAATAATCGTAAAAAAGGTTATCCCAAAGAAAACAGCCTTGTACTGATAGTTTGCCAAAAGCATCACCACTTACCTGAATTACAGGCTCAAGTGTTCCATGTGGATATTTTATTGTTGTTTCAGGTGTGGCCCGCCATAGTCCGTCAATTGAAACATAGTGTTTATTATTCAAAAATTCAGGGTGTTTTTTTTCTGTGTTTGAAGTTTGTTTACAACTGATAAAAAAAACAAAAAAACCGAATGATATGAAAATATATTTTATTTTATCCATGGTATTGATGGTTTTAGAATATAAAGCAAAATGGTAAATTGGATGTTGCGTAAGAGATTATCGTGTGCTTATTTGTTTGCATACCCACTGATTTTGGTGAAGGTTTGAAAGCTGGATTTTGCACTAAAACTGTTGTGATCATTTACTATGTATATTTTTAGAGATAGAAAATTGTTTTGTAATACTATTGGTTTTCAGATCATTATTTTTTATTGCCTGTACTTTCCAATAATAGGTTTTATTTGTTTCAAGTTTTAAAAATGAATATGAATACTCTTTATTCTCTCTAATTTCCTTGGAATTGGTACAATTGGCTGCCAAAACAAGAAAAATAAATAATGCACACGTCGAAATTTGTAATTTTTTATTTTTAATTAAAAAGAGGCAGAAAGGAAAAAAAAATAAAAGTAGAAAAACAATATTGCTTTTATTTTCTGTCGAATACGATGCATCAGTTATATCAATTGGAATACATGAATTAAAATCAGAGGCAGTTGAAATATATAATTTATACCTATTGGCATTTCCTTGCCACTTCAACTCAACTTCATTGTCAGAAACTGTCTCTGGCTCTTTTAATATTAGATTTGAAAAAATTGAAGGAATAAAAAATGAATGTCCATTCTTATTAAGTGCCTCGTTAATGTCTATCGTATAATACTCCTCAAAGTTGTGGTAATTATACAAGTAAATTTTATTATCTACTAAATCATAAATATTTGAGTAAACCGTTGGATAACTCCCTCCGCTGTTTTTAACAGATTCTAAGATTTTCCGAACATCATCGACAGTACTGTTTTGTGAATTTACGATTTGATCCTCTACTTTTTTAAAACGACCATCGTGATACCTTCCGGATAAAATTGAAAGGGTATTGTTGAAATTAGTCATTACCTGGTAATCCTTTGATTTTCGAAGAACAGACAATGAATCAATGCCCCATTCCACAATAGCAGAGTTTCCGGTTTTATCAACAATCATTATGTGATGCCTTTTGAACCCATTTATATTGTAGCCTTTTAAAAATTCTACTGCTTCATCAATATCGGAGCAAGTTTCAAGCATTTTTTCATAGATATTGTTGTCAACTGTTTTTTTCTGTGAATCAAAAACAATATCATCTCTTACTGGTAATGAGGCAATATCATAAAAAAGCCCTTTGTCATTTATTCCCCCAAATACATATCTGCAATTTTTTCCAAATCCGAAAATAACACGTCCAAATTTATTCTTCCCAGCTGGTATAAACTTTACATACGAATTTGTATAACGCCAGTCTTCATTATTTCCAATTAAGATTTTTCCTTCTCCCGAAACATTAAAAATTGTGCAAGCGAACAATCCCGAATGGAAAAATAATAGTGTCACTATTGTTTGAATAAATCGTGTCATCTAAATCACTTTAGATTCAAAGCTTTTATTACGTAAAGTAAGGCAAAGAAGTTTTTATATCTTTACAAGCTCCTCAATTTGTGTGCTTTGGTTATATGTTATAAGGTTTAACAGAACAAAAATTGATGTAAAAATCGGTTTCGTAATGGTTGGTTTTTATTAAATATGGATGGTCATTCACTGTTTTGCCAACGGTTTATGTAAGTTGAGTGCTGGATTAAAAGTGATGAATTTTTAATTACGCACGGAGCCAATTCGTACGTAGCCTCACATAGTTGTTCAGCCGGGTTTCAATGGGTACTAAAATTAAGGATTATAAATAGAAGTAGCAAACGGAGTAATATGGTTTATGAAGTACGGAAAACGGAGAAGGGAAAATGAATCATCCAGGTTGAGTGTTATTAATAGCCTCGGGTTTTAACCCGGGGAAAAAATTGTTAGTTTGACAAACGTTGTCCGGCCAATTGGAAATCATTTGTCGTTTTGACAAAGGCTGTCTGGCCAGTTGGAAAGCAATCGTCGTTTTGACAAACGGTGTCTGGCCAGTTGGAAGGTATTCGTCATATTGACGAACGTTGTCCGGCCAATTGGGAAACATTTGTCGTTTTGACGAACGTTATCCAATCCATTGGAAAGCATTCGTCATTTTGACGAAGACTGTCCGGCCAAAAAGTTGGCTTTGTCATTCTGACGAATGGTAAAAAAAATAATTAAAAAGCATTTGTACAATTTGGTTAAAATGTTGTAACTTACATAACGATAGCTACCTAGGCACTCCATTCTCTTCAAAAAAAAGGATGCTAGGGTTAACCATTGTCAAACAAAAATTAAAAAATCATGCTTGAAAAACTTATGATTACAAGTCGAACAACCGAGGTCGATTCGGTAGCCTCGCGTACCATTAGTTCTTATCAGGGCAGTACCTTAAACACCGACCCAAACATGGTGAAAATATTTTCGCCACTTCAAGAAAAATCAACTTTATTATCGGCAGCAATTAATAGGCTGAAAGGTAAAAGTGAACAAAAAGCGAATGACGACATTCGTGATGAAAAAATTGACGGATTAAATTTTCTGCTATTGAGTTTTAGCCATCACCCCGATGCGGCTATAAAAAATGCAGCCATCAATTTGTTAGAGCTGTTTGAAAATTACGGGCTTAAAATGAAAGAGGCCGGTTATTCAACCGAAAGTTCGTTGGTAAATTCGTTGCTTGGCGATTATGCCCAGCCCGAAGCAGTTGCTGACATAGCTCTTGTACCACAATGTGCCGAATACATTGCTGCATTACAAACAGCACAAACCAATTTTGAAAATACACGGCTTGGTTTTGAAGAAGCGCGTGCTACCGAAGGTACATTTGAAAATGCCTCGGACCTAAAAAAAGAGGTGCTGGACATCGTTAATAAAAAGCTGGTGCCTTACCTCAATGTAATGGAACAACTCGACGAACCAACCTATGGTGCTTTTTCGCGTACCATTGCCACTATTATTGCCGATAATAACGAAGTGGTAAAAAAACGCCGTAAAAAAGAGGAACCGGAAGAATAACTTTTAATTACCGCTGCTTCAGGGAGCATGGAGCACGGAAGACCGAACGGAAAATGAAGAGGGCTACCAAAAGTCAGGCGGGCTACAAGCTTTAAAATACTTGTTAACCCGCCTGAACTATTTCCATCATAGGCGACGCGAATTATTCTTTTGGCCTTCCAATTGAAACATTTTTACTTCTTTCAATTGATTGCAATGCAAGGTAATTATCGCCAAACTTTTTCAGGTTTTCCATTTCAACATCGTACTGGTCGCCATGGCGCTCTTCGTCTTCAACCAACGCTTCAAATAGTTTTTTTGAAACTGAATCGGCGTTGGCAGAACATTCGTTAGCCCAAAGGTTGTAATCCCTGGCGCTCGACTCTTCCATATTCACAGCTGTTTCGAGCATGGATTTTACATCATGGATTTTTTTCACCTCTTCGGTTGCTTTCATTTCTACTTCTCCTTTTAAAAACAGAATGCGCTCAGCAAGTTGTTCTATGTGCATCATTTCATCGATGGCCGTAAATTTGAATAGGTTCGCCAATAAATCATACCCCTGGTCATCGCAGTGGAAATGGAAATACATATACTGATGGACAGCAGAAAGTTCGTCTCCAATTGCCTTGTTTAATAATTCAATGCTTTTTTCCTTCATTATTATAGTTTTATTGAGATTATTCTAAATCGAATCGGTCAAGATTCATCACTTTATTCCATGCAGCTATAAAGTCATTTACAAATTTTTCATTTGCATCAGCACTTCCATAAACTTCAGCCAATGCCCTGAGTTCAGAGTTTGAACCAAAGATAAGGTCGGCCCGTGTAGCTGTCCATTTAATTTCCCCCGATTTCCGGTCGCGTCCGGTAAATGTTTCCTTGTCGTCAGACGATGGCATCCAGGCTGTATTCATATCCAAAAGATTTACAAAAAAATCGGTGGAGAGGAGTTGTGGTTGTTTTGTAAAAACACCGTGTTTTGAATGGTCAAAATTGGCATCTAAAACCCGTAACCCACCAATAAGGACAGTCATTTCGGGTGCTGACAATGTGAGTAACTGAGCTTTGTCAATCAATAAATCTTCTGTTGAAACAGCAAATTTTTGTTTTAAGTAGTTACGGAAACCATCAGCCACAGGCTCCATAACAGCAAATGATTCCACATCGGTTTGTTCCTGCGATGCATCCATACGGCCCGGGGTAAAAGGAACGGTTACTGCATACCCGGCATCTTTAGCCGCTTTTTCAACTCCTGCACAGCCTGCCAATACAATCAGGTCGGCAAGCGACACTTTTTTATTGTTCGATTGTGCTCCGTTAAAATCTTCCTGAATACCTTCCAGCGTTTTTAATACTTTTTTTAATTGGGCAGGATTGTTTACTTCCCAATTTATTTGAGGAGCAAGGCGAATACGTGCCCCATTTGCACCACCGCGTTTGTCGGAGCCGCGGAACGAAGATGCCGAAGCCCATGCCGTTGTTACCAACTGAGAAACGGTTAATCCTGAAGCCAATACTTTGGTTTTTAAACCAACCACATCGTTTTCATCAATTAAAGTATGATTTACAGCAGGAATGGGGTCTTGCCAAATCAGCTCTTCAGCAGGCACTTCCGGGCCTAAATAGAGTGGCCTGGGGCCCATGTCGCGGTGGGTTAATTTAAACCAGGCACGTGCAAAAGCATCGGCAAATTCAAGCGGATTTTCAAAAAATCTCCTTGATATTTTTTCATAGGCAGGGTCAAAACGTAATGAAAGGTCGGTCGTAAGCATTGTTGGTGCATGTTTTTTAGACGCATCGTGTGCATCAGGAATAACATCACCGGCATTTTTAGCAACCCACTGGTGTGCCCCGGCCGGGCTTTTGGTAAGTTCCCATTCGTAGTTAAACAGGTTGTCGAAGAAGTAATAACTCCACTTGGCCGGAGTTTGTGTCCAGGTGACTTCCAACCCGCTGGAGATTGTATCGCCCCCTTTTCCTTTTCCAAATGTACTTTTCCAGCCCAGTCCCTGCTCTTCAAGGCCAGCAGCTTCGGGTTCAGGCCCAACATGAGCTGCATCGCCTGCACCATGGCATTTACCAAATGTATGCCCGCCTGCAATTAAAGCAACGGTTTCTTCATCGTTCATAGCCATCCTTGCAAAGGTTTCACGTATGTCTTTGGCAGCAGCAACAGGATCGGGATTACCACCCGGCCCTTCCGGATTTACATAAATAAGCCCCATTTGCACCGCTGCAAGTGGATTGTCAAGGTCTTTTTCTTCGGTATAACGTTTATCACCTTCGAGCCATTCGGTTTCCGATCCCCAAAAAACGTCTTCTTCAGGTTCCCAAACATCAGCACGGCCACCTGCAAAACCAAAGGTTTTAAATCCCATTGATTCTAAAGCGACGTTACCTGTTAATATCATGAGGTCGGCCCACGATATTTTTTTACCGTACTTTTGTTTAATAGGCCAAAGCAGCCTACGTGCTTTATCGAGGTTAACATTATCGGGCCAACTGTTTAATGGTGCAAAACGTTGCTGCCCTCGTCCACCACCGCCTCGGCCATCGCCTGTGCGGTAGGTTCCTGCACTGTGCCAGGCCATACGTACAAAAAATGGCCCGTAATGGCCAAAATCAGCTGGCCACCATTCCTGAGAGTCGGTCATAAGTGCCTGAAGTTCTTTTTTAAGAGCTTTTAAATCGAGGCTTTTAAATTCTTCGGCATACTTAAACTCTTCACCCATGGGGTCCGATAAGTTTGAATGTTGACGAAGAATGTTTAGTTTTAATTGGTTTGGCCACCAATCACGGTTTTTTGTGCCACCACCACCAGTGCTCTGCTTTCCTGTAGCTCCGGTAACCGGGCATTTACTCATATTCTGTTCATCATGTTCCATATTACTTTATTTTAAGTTAATTTTTAATGATTGTCAAATGTTCCTTTTATTTGGAGTACTATATCTTCAATTTTAAAACCCTGAAGATTCTTTTTTTTAAAATAATTCTGAAGTATTTCATCCAGTTCTTCATCCACATAATCTTTTATTAAATCAGATTCTATGCAATATAAATGGTGGTGGTTTTCAATTATGCCATCGTATCGCATGATGTCTTTTTCCGTTTTTACTTTTTTAATGAGCCGATTGTCAACCAATGCCCCAAGAACTTTATATACTGTTCCGGTTGCAATATTTGGGTGAACCTTCTTTATATAATCGATAATATTTTCGGCTGTTGGGTGATTTTTTAAATTATAAATGGCTTCTAAAATTGCCATCCGTTGTGGTGTTACTTTTAATCCCTTTTTAGTCAACTTGTTTCTTATATCATTTGTGGTCATATTCATGCCAATGATCCTTATTTGAGAATGATTCTTATTTAGTAATAAACAAATTTACGATTTATTTTTTATTTACGGTAATTATTGCGATTTTAATTTTTCGTTTTTTTGGTTAAAAAGCATTTTAAAGAGATGTATTTTTTTGTTTCAATTCCTGCGCTCAAAACGTATTTGTAAACGAGGCAAAAGGCAATTCTTTTTAACCTAACAGCCATCAATTCAGATGAGTTGATGGCTGTTGGTTTATTCTAATATACGGTGATTATTTTCAGGTGATTGCCGTTCGTGTAATTTTGGCAATCAATTTAGCAGTAGGATCGGGGCAACACACATACTCAGTTGTTACACCGTCGGGGTCAATTACTTTTTCGTAAGGTGTGCCTTCGTATTTCCAAGTTAAAGTGCCACCGTTTCGGAGGGTAACAATAAAATCGTTCATAGAGCTGAGTAACCAGGGGCATATTTTTCCTACATCGGCAGGATACTCAAATTTTTCTCCTTTTTGGTGGCAGCGCGAGTTTTCGATGGTTTCAAATATCTCAATCTCCATTTTGTATCGACGCCTTTTGGGTGTATCCTGCGCCGAAGCACTGTTGGCAATAAATGGTGTGGCAGCGGCAAAAGCAGCACCACATGCCGATTTTTTCAGAAAATTTTTCCGGTCCATAATTATTTATTTTATAAAATTATCCTTGTGCTTCAACATATTTTTTACGTAAGTCGATTACCATTTTGTGGAAATCGGGGTATTTTGTCCAGAGGTCTTTTTTGCAGGCTTCCAAACCATCGCACTCAATACAGGCTTCGAATCCCTTTTCGAGGCAACAGTTTCTTACAGAACATGTTTTAATAAGGGGGCCAATCTTTGATTCTTCCACTTTACACCCAAAACAGAACAGTTTATCGGCATCAAATTCACCAACCCTATCTGCGAGTTTCCATTCATCGTATACTTTTTTCTTTAACTCGGGGTCGTTTTTTACTGAAGCCTGCATAAATTGGCATTCGCTGTTACAGTTGTAAGTACAAAATGTATTCATTTTTTTAGGGTCGGGAACATCCTGACCGAACATACCGGACAGGTTTTCAAGAGCCAGCAAACGCGGGCTCATCATCAACAGGCATCCGGCGACGCCCGCTTGAGTACTTCTTTTGACAAAGTGCCTTCGGTTGATTTTTGGTTTCATTTTTTGGTTTTTTGAATGGATAATTATTCAATTTACGAAATCTATTTGGTTTTAAGTACATGTAAAACAAGCTAATCGGCTAAAACCCTTAATTTAGTGAGACATCGATTTTGTGAAAAAGAATTAATTAGCCGAACCGATCCTGAGCGTAGTCGAAGGATCTTAAGTGTTCTATTTTTCGTAGCTCTATTGCAAGGGAAATTATTTCAAATCAATGTAAGAGTTGATTTACAAAATCAAATTTGGGTTTTTAATAAAGGATTATTTTTTAGGTTTTATGTTTTTTATGATGGATTTCTCCCGGTGATTTTCCGAACCGTTTTTTAAAATTGGTGGAGAAACTTGCAGGGCTTTCAAAACCCACATGGTAACATACTTCTTTGATGGACGATAATTGTTTTTTCTCCAGAATTTGATGAGCCATTTGTAGCCTTATTTCTTTGATGTAAGCGGCAGGGGTTAGGCCACTGTATTTTTTTAACAACCGTTCGAGATGCCTTTGGCTGTAACCCAACGATCCAGCCAATTTTGAAACACTTAATTCTGTTTTATCGAGGTACTTCCGGATATATTTTTCAGCTTTGGCGAGCAATTTTTCTTCGGCTGTTAACAGTTCTTCCGATTCATTTCCAACTTTATTTTCCAACCGCCATTTATCGCGCGAATATTTGTTGACGATCAGGTTTTTAATACGTGCCTGCAATTCGCGGATGTTATAAGGTTTGGTAATATAATCGTCAACTCCCAACTGTAACCCTCTGATTTTGTCTTCTTCCATTACTTTGGCGGTGAGCATAATAAACGGTACCAACCGCCACCTTATATCTGCCCGAACTTTTCCCTGAAAGTAAACCCGTCCATTTTGGGCATCATCACATCCGAAATAATCAGGTCGAACGAATTATTGTTAAGTAATTCAAGCGCTTCCAAACCATCGGGGGCGGTGGTGCACAAATATTTATCGGATAAACAATCGGCAACATATTTACTCATTTCCAAATCGTCTTCAACAATCAGTATTTTTGGTTTTTGCCCGTTGGTTGGGTGAATCCAGTTTGATTTTTCTGTTTCAGAAAAAACCTTTTCGGGAATACTATTTTCCTCTGCTGCTAAAGGAATAGAAGCGAGTTTAAAAGGAAGTTGGAGAATAAACTCAGTGCCATGTCCCGGCGAACTTTCTACAGTTATATCACCTCCCGATAAACGGGCATATTCCCTAACCAGTGTTAATCCAATACCTGTCCCGCCTTGTGTTGGTTTGCTGGTATCTTCTGCATTTGCCTGATAGTATCGATCGAATATATAGGGTAAATCGTTGGCAGCAATCCCTTTTCCGGTATCTTTTACACAAATTAAGAGTTGTTTCGATTCTGATTTGACAACCAGGCCAATTGATCCTTTGGTTTCGGAATGTTTAAAGGCATTTAATATCAGGTTATTTATTATTTTTTCTACTTTTTCATTGTCCAATAAAACAGTTGTTTCTTTTTCAATTAAAAAATTAAAATCCAATTTTATTTTTCGGTAATGTGCCAGCGATTGGTATGAAAATAAAATCCTTCGGCAAAAATCGTGTAACACAACCGGCGATTCGTTCAATTCCATTTTCCCGGCTTCCAGTTTCGAAAGGTCGAGGATTTCGTTCACCCGGTCGAGCAGTTTTTTACTGTTGTTGTAGGCCAATTGCAGGTCGGAATAAAGGGGGGTGTTTTTCGATTTTTCGGATAACTTTTGAAGTGGAGACATTATTAAAGTTAACGGATTGCGCATCTCATGCGAAATATTGCTAAAGAAGCGGTTTTTTGCCAAATCGAGGTCTTTAAGTTGCTGGTTTAGGCGTTTTCGTTTTTGAATGTTTACTGAGGTTAAAATAGCGATTAACAGAAGCAATAAGGCGATAATTCCGATGGCATAATTTAAATTTTGCCGTTTTTGAAGTGTTGATTCCTGTAATTCAAGTTGAGTTTCCTGAAGTTCTATGTGGTTTTCTTTTTCTTTAACCTGGTATTCGGTTTCGAGCCTGTTTATTTGCTGGCTTTTTTGTTCGTTGTAAATGGAATCTTTAACCGAAATTAATAAATTAAGGTACTCATTTGATTTTTTGTGGTTGTTTTCTACTTCATATAAATTAGCCAGTGCTTCGTATGTATCTTTAAGCTGAGGTAATAATCCCAGTTTTATGGCAAGTCCTTCAGCTTCTGAATAAACTATTTGTGCCTCGTTAAGGTGTCCTTGCTCTAAATTGAGTTTCCCAAGGCCTAACAACGATAAAATTCGGTAATCATCAAGCTCCATTTTTTTAAAAGTGGTGTATGAATCATTCAGGTATTTACGGGCTAAATCGTATTTTTTGAGCTTAAAATAGATGTTCCCTATATCAACCGAAGTTGTTCCTACATTCGAAAATGAATTGATTTCCTGGTATAACAAAAGTCCCTGCAACATGTATTTAAGAGCCATTTCCAGTTCGCCCATATCGGTATAAATTGTTGCTTTTGCGGTAAGAACCACCGCATTCATATAGGGATTATTAAACGGTTCGGAATATTGTTGTGCCTTTTGGCAGTATTCCAATCCTGTATTAAAATTTTTTTGCAGCCTGTGTACTTCAGCAATATCGCAATACGTATAAATTAAATAACTGGTATCGTTTAATTGGCGAAATAATTTTTCGGCTTTAAATAAATAATCCAGTTCAACGTCATATTCAGCCAACGACAAATAATACAGCCCAATATCCCTAAGGATGTATGCCGACCATCGGACATCGCCAATTTCTTGTGCAATTTCAAATGATTTTAGGTATGAAGGCAAAACTTCGGGCCGTTTTTGGCGGTTGGCATTTATGGCCAAATTATAATAGGCCTTCATTATGTTACTTTTATCCTTCGACCGGATAGAAGCTTCCAGGCACAATTCAGCCATTGAATCGCAGGCTCCGATATTTCCGAGTATCTGGTAGGCCGCACCAGCAACATAATAACCTTGCACCATTTTAGAGGGGAGGTCTAACTCACAACTTAGGTTAAGTCCCAGCAAGGCATATTTTAAACCCGAATCAACATTAACATGGTAATACATTCTGTTTATGCGGTAATAAACATCAATTTTGGCAGTATCGTTAGTAAATTCAACAATACTACTTTTTAAGCTGTCTAACTTCAATTCCTGAGCATTCGATATCAGGCTTCCCAACAAAAAAGTAAAAAGGAAAATATACTTCATTTGGTTTAGCTTTTTGTTTTTACACAGTGTCTGTCTACAAGTTACAAAATTGATATGATTTTACCATTCACCGGGTGACTCGAAGTCACCCGGTGAATAAATTACATATGTCGTTTTTCAAATAACATATGTCGTTTACCAGAAAGCCATTTGGATGTTATATCCCGAAATTTGATAAAATCTTCTAACTTAAAAATTCAAACCATGAAAAAACTTTTACTTACGTTATTATTAATCGTATCCTGTTTAATAAGTTCATTTTTATATGCTCAGGATTCGTTATGGATTGAACAACCTGTACCGTTTGATTCCGGCAGTGTGAATGGGATTATGTATATCGATTCTGTTTCCGCCTGGGCTGTTGGACGAAATACGGAAACCAACAAAGCCATTATAATGAATACTTCCAATGGAGGTGATTTATGGACCATCCAGAATGAATCAATGACAGGGACACTCAATAAAGTATTTATGAATAATGCTCAGTCAGGTTATGCTGTTGGGCAGGAATGGGTTGATGGATATATTGCTGTTTTAAATACGACAGAGGGAACAACATGGTCAAATCAAACCCTGCCCCAGATTCATGGCAGTTTACATGATGTGTTTTTTACAAACAATCAACATGGTTGTGCTGTTGGAGTAAACCATAACAATGATCCCGGTAAAGCTTTAATAATCTATACTGAAGACGGGAGCACGTGGCAAGAAGCAATTTACCCGGTGCTTGAGAATATTTTCCTTGAGGAAGTAACATTCACCAATGACAATGAAGGCTGGTGCGTTGGAAGCACATTGAGCGATGCGGATTCTACATTTATTCTTCATTCCACCGATGGAGGGAAAAACTGGCAAAAAGTTGATCATCCCATAACCAATGGCTCTTTTGGAGGAATGACATTTATTTCGCCAGATACTGGTTTTTTTTATGGTATGGCAGCGGATACTACTTTTGTAATGCAAACAAATAACAGGGGGCAAAATTGGGAGTTTATTCCAGTTGCTGAAGATATAGGTAGTAATTTACAAACAAAAAGCAGTATAAAAACAACTGAAAATTGCAGGCAAAAGGTAGTAAATTTTGATATTACTTATGTTGATAATAAATGGTATCCATTTGCTAGATCTTATTATGGGTGGAGAATTGTAGTATATTATAATTGTCCAAATGGAAAAAAATACGAATATCAGCGGGTGGTTGTGCATCAAGGAGCAGATGGAAGCACTTATATGCAAATTTTGGGTAAGGAAACACTTCAGGAAATGATAGTTACAAAAGGAGTGCAAGTTCCTTCCGGTGATAATACTCCAACGCCAATAAATCCGGAGGTGTCAATTTGTGGTACAACTACTGAAGGTAAACCTACAATAGTTAAAAGTAAACCCGAAATAATTCAATATGTAAAGGATAATGTGTTCCATGTAGATATGACGAACACTGATTCTGTTGTATTATGTGTTAACAATAGTGGTGAAATTACTGTAAATGATATTTCTTCGGGAATCATAGCAAAGCAAATTTCTTCGATTTCAGTTAATGGTAAGAACCAAAAAAGTGTTAAAATAGATTTGAAATGTTTGAAAGCAAACATGTTTCCTTACCCTTTCTGGATAACTGTATTCTCAGGAACCGGTGGTGGTTCCCATAAAATAATAGGATCAACGGATATTCCGAATTTTATTACGGGACGCTCGGGGCATACAATGGCTGAAGGAGGAAGTAAAAATGATACTTTCTATAGAGACGGGGCAGCGATCGAATTTATCGGATTTGGAGGGAATGATAAACTAAAGGATATTTCACAACCGAACTCCTCGAAAAGTGCAAATTTGTATAAGAGTATTTCGACTATAGTTTCAAATGTATTTACTGATGAATTAGGTAATGATACATTAAGTTATAAAGATTATGGCTGGCCCGTTATAATAGATTTAGATTTACAGCAAATAGGGCAAACAATTTCAGATGAACAAAATTTGGAACTTAACGGCCAATTCGAAAATTTTATTGGTTCTGCTTTCGACGATAAAATCACTGTAAAACCACTGATTGATGAATCGCGTTTTATTGATGGTGGCATACATGAGAATGGCGATACTCTGGTATTTGATGCCATGGGTGAACAGGCAACTGACGATGGAGCAACCATTACCGTTGAAGGGTATATGCCGGTAAATTATGTTAATATTGAACATGTGGTTATTACGAACTTGGCTACTTCCAGTAATGAGATAAACCTACCTGATAATTCTTTTGAATTAAATGTATATCCTAATCCATTTTCGTCGAGCCTAACTATTATTTCTGCGGTTGAGGCAAATGTTTTGATTTATAGTATAAATGGTCAGGCTATTAAACAGAAAAAGCTCCAAAAAAACGAACAATATAACTGGTTGCCCGATTCTTTTATCCCATCAGGGATTTATTTTATTAAGGCTGTTTCGGTAAAGAATGTAGCTACCAAAACAGTTGTATTAAAACGGTAGCGGTAATATCCAAATAAGTTTAGTCTGGTTATTTTATCAAAAAAAAATAACCAGGCTTTTTTTTGCCATCTGAAACAATAATTTGAGTAGGTTGTTGCATAATTTGATGAACCCAAATGTATTATTTATAAGCATTATTCTGGCATTTACACAATGCCAGGCACAACAATCAAAAACAATGGAACACCAACATACCAATTCACTGATTAATTCTACATCGCCCTATTTGTTGCAACATGCCCACAATCCGGTTAACTGGCACCAGTGGAGCGAAGATCTGGTTGAACAAGCTAAAAAAGAAAACAAATTATTACTCATAAGTATTGGTTACGCGGCGTGCCATTGGTGCCATGTTATGGAGCACGAAAGTTTTGAGGATGAACAGGTAGCGCAAATTATGAACGACCGGTTTATCTGTATTAAAGTTGACCGCGAAGAACGTCCTGATGTTGACCACTATTATATGACAGCTGTTCAGTTGATGCAGCAACAGGGCGGTTGGCCTCTGAATGTTATTGCCCTGCCTGATGGAAGGCCATTTTGGGGTGGTACTTATTTCTCCAAAGAAAACTGGGTACAAACTATTATGGCGGTGGCCGATTATTACCATAAAAACCCTCAGGAAACAGTTGAGTATGCCGGAAAGCTCGAACAAGGAATAAATCAGGTTTCCATGATATCAGTTCCCAATGAAAAAATTGCGGTTACAACAGAGATGGTGCAATCGGCTGTCAACAAATGGAAAAAAGTCTTTGATACAAAATTGGGAGGCCGCTTGGGAAAACCCAAATTTCCTATGCCTGTAACACTCGATTTTTTGTTGTATTATGGTCACATACAAAATGATCAGGAAGTGCTTGATTATGTCAGTACAACTTTAACAAAAATGGCATTTGGTGGAATTTACGATCAAATTGGTGGCGGTTTTGCCCGATATTCGGTCGATGAAAAATGGAAAGTGCCACACTTTGAAAAAATGTTGTATGATAACGGACAGTTACTTTCGTTATATTCCAAAGGTTACCAGCTTTATAAAAATCCTGACTATAAAAAAATAGTTTACGAAACAGTTGAGTTCCTTCAGCGTGAATTGATGGATCATAGCGGAGCCTTTTATTCATCGCTTGATGCCGACAGCGAAGGTGAAGAAGGGAAATTTTATGTGTGGAGCAAAGAGGAACTTCAAACACTTTTAGGTGCCGATTTTAATTTGTTTGCCGATTATTACAACGTTAATTCAAAAGGGTTTTGGGAACATGGAAATTATATTCTTTTAAAAGATACAGACGACAAAAATTTTGCGCTAAAAAATTCACTTTCTGAAGAACGGTTGGAGAAGTTAGTATTGGGCTGGAAAACCAAATTATTAAAAGAACGCACCAAAAGAGTCCGTCCGGGGCTTGATGATAAAACGTTGACCTCGTGGAATGTGTTGGCGATTCAAGGATTGGTTGATGCTTATAAAACATTTGGCGAAAAATCATTTTTAGATTTGGCTGAAAAAAATGCCCGGTTTATTATTGGAAACCAAATGGATACCAACGGTCATTTGTTCCACAATTGGAAAAAAGGGGTAAGTTCCATCGATGGATTTATGGAAGATTATGCTTTATCCATTCAGGCATTTATTTCGCTGTTTGAAATAACCGGCAATCAAACATGGCTCGAAGCGGCTCAAAAACTGGTTGAATATTCCTTTAGCCACTTTTATGACCGTGAAAAACAGTTGTTTTATTTTTCTTCGAAAAACAGTTCGGGAGCTATTACCAACCATTTTCAAAACGAAGACAATGTAATTCCGGCTGCCAATTCAGTAATGGCGAATAATTTGTTTAAATTGTATTTAATCAATGGTAAACCGGAATATTTATCCATCGCAAAAAATATGTTGTACCATGTTTCTGCTCAATTCGAAAACTATCCCATGGCTTATGCGAACTGGGGTTCGTTGATGTTAAAATTAACCGAACCATATTTTGAAGTAGCTGTATGTGGCGAAAAATCGGAAGATTTGATTCCTGTTCTACAGAAGGATTATTCCCCCAATACAGTATGGGCTGCTTCTGTTCAGGACAGCAAAATTCCTTTGCTTCAGAATCGGTTTGTTGAGGGCAAAACATTTATTTATGTGTGCCAGGAAGGCGTTTGCCAGCTGCCGGTTGAAAAACCCGAAGATGCACTCAACCTGATAAAATAGATGACTGAATTTTTGATAATTGGGCAGGGGCTGGCAGGTACTTTGTTGGCTTTTGAGTTGTTTAATAAAGGCCTCGATTTTAAAATTGTGGCTTCGGCCGAAAAAAGCCGTGCATCATCGGTGGCAGCAGGCATGATCAATCCTTTGGTTTTTAAACGGCTTACCAAAAGCTGGATGGTGGATGAACTATTGCCGGTTATGTCATATACTTTTTCAGAGCTGGAGCAGTTACTAAATGAAAAATTCTTTTTTCATAAAACTATTATAAAACCACTTTCTGAACAGGAAAAACAGTTGTGGGAAACAAAACAATCGGAAGGTAATTTATCTGATTATATTTTATCGGTTCAGGATAAAAAACCTTTTGCATCGATAATCGATGCGGCTGGTTATGGATGTGTAAATCAATCAGGATATGTCGATTTATCAACTTTCCTGAATGCAGCCAAATTTTTTTTTAAGAAGCGAGGTTTGTTAATTGAAGAAACAATTGATTTTAACGATTTTGAAATTACAGGCAATTCAGCCAATCATAATAACCTTAAAGCTTCAAAAATTATTTTTTGTGAAGGATCACATATTATTCATAATCCATTTTTTTCGTTTATAAAAATGGTGCCTACCAAAGGAGAATTATTGTTGATTTACTCTGAAAAATTACCCGAAGCAGGTATTCTGAATAAGCAAGTTTTTGTTTTACCAATAGGTAATCATCGTTTTAAAGTAGGTTCAACTTACGATTGGAATGACCTCTCTGAAAAAACTACTAAAGAGGGGGAAAATTCAATCATAAATAGGTTAGATAATTTAATTTCAGAAAAATATACTCTCGAAAATCATTGGGCAGGAATTCGTCCAACGGTTAGTGACCGCCGGCCAATATTAGGTTTTCATCCTGAATATAAAAATCTGGCTGTTTTTAATGGACTTGGGACCAAGGGCGTAATGTTGGGGCCTTATTTTGCTAAGGAAATGGTGAAAGTTATAACTAAAAAGGAAGATAATTTTTTACCTTCTGAAATTCATGTTAAAAGGTTTTTTTAATAATTTGTGATATTGGTATTTTATTAATTTAGAGTTTCAATATCTCATTATCGACGATATGTTTTATAATTGTTTGTTTGCAGTTTGGTGTAAATAATTTTATAATAAGGGATGTTCTTATCTTCGGATTATTTGACCGGCTTTTAAACGGATATTGCTGTTTGCCGGCTGTAGATTTGTTTTGCCAATACGCAGGACAATTGCAGGATATTCATTTTTTGCTTCAGGAAAAATAGAGTAGAATGGATCATGTTGGTTCTGAATTAGTTTTAAATGTTTTGGGAGAAAGAATCCGGGTTCAAGTTTAATCTTATTCAGATATTGAGGTAGTACACCATATGGTTGCACTGAAAGGCCATTGGCACTAGCCGCCAGCCAAATATTTTGCATGGCTCTTCCTGCTTCCATATAACCCTCCGCATTGTCTTCGAAAGCTGTCATTAAACAAATGGCTCCTGCCTTCCGGAGTCTTGAGGCCAGCCGTTTTGCAACAAGTCGTCCTATACCTAGCCGACTAATGGTTTTGTTAATTGTCCAATTTTGAAGCTGACGTGCAAACAAGGTTGCGAAAGGTGGCACCTCTAAGCTTTTAAAATCCAATCCATATCGTTTGTTCTCATTTTCTTTGTTTGTAAAACGTAAAATGTTGAATAATTCATCGTTAAAAGGTTTATGTTCTAAACGAATGTATGATAAGTTGGCATCCATTTTGGCCATTTGCTTAAAATCATTGGCATTAGTGGTCCAATGTAATCCGGCATTAAATTTTTGTACACTCGTAGTTAAATCAGAACGTAGTGAAAGTTTTAATGGGGAAGTTTGGTAGGGGCTTCGATTAGTGGTTCGTAAATGCAAATATTGTACTAAATTATTGTTTGTTTTCTTTCCTTCTGTAAATTTTATTATTGCTGCACGTTCATAAATCTGTTTGTTGGGGCTATATTCAATTGATGCAACAAATCCTGCGTCAGCCGCCGCAATAACTATATTTTGTATGGCGGCGCCAATACCAATACATGCAAACATGTTATTGACATCGGTAGGGAGGCAACGGTCTTGGGCAAAAAAAACTTCAATTTTGTCACTCAGTTTACGAAATTCCCAGGGCTGCATATTATCAGCCGACGATGCCAACGATGCAGCCTCAATAAATTCGAAAAATAGTTTATTTGTAAGCATGTTTTTATCACATTTTTTAGTTATAACCATACATCAAGAAGATACTTTTTGACAATAAAATCATCTAGTTTTTCCATTACATTGAGGTTTATGCCGGCCAATTTGGTGTGCGAATTTTTTTAAATACATCAAGGGCCTTATTCAACATTGGTACATCGTGTGTAGCCATTACGCTGATACGTAATAGTTCCTCATTTTTAGGCACAGCAGGGTAGGTTACTATGTTTACATAAACCCCTTCCTTTAATAATTTCTGATAGGCTGCTACTGCCAATAATTCATGTCCGCAAAATAAGGGGATAATGGCATTCCTTTTATAATTAACTGTAAAGCCAAGTTCCTGAAGTCCTTTTGCCAAATACTTAGCATTTTTGTGCAAACGTATCTGTCTTTCAGGTTCTCCTTTTACAATATCCAGAGCAGCTAAAACTGCTGCTACTGATGCTGGTGGCAGGCTTGCCGAGAATACATGCGAACGAGCAATGTGTTTTAGTGTATCTAGTAACTTATAATCGCCAGCAACAAATCCACCTATCGACGCCAACGATTTACTGAAGGTCCCCATAAGGATATCCACTTCGTCGGACAAACCATAATATTCTGCAATGCCACGGCCGTTTTCCCCAACAACACCAATGGCATGTGATTCGTCGAGCATTAATCGGGCATCATATTGTTTTACTAATTGCACCATTTTAGGCAGATCAATCATTGTACCCTTCATGCTAAAAATGGTATCACTTACGACAAGTTTTGGTTCATGAGCAAACCGTTTTAAGGCCGTTTCGAGCGATGCCATATCGTTGTGTTTATATCGAATCAATCTAGCCCCCGACAATCGGGCCCCATCAATTAAGCTGGCATGATTCCGTTCATCCATAATAAGTACATCATTACGGTTAACCAAAGCAGAAATTACCCCAATATTTGTTTGGTATCCTGTTGAAAATATTAGCGCATCCTGTTTGCCCATAAAATGCGCAAGTTCACAGCGGAGTTTGTTATGCAAATCGAGTGTGCCATTCAACAATGGCGAACCAGAACATCCAACACCATACTTTTTAATGGCTTTATGCGCCGCCTCTTTGATTTTCGGATGGGTAGCTAATCCCAAGTATGAATTTGTTCCCAGTAATACCACATCACGCCCCAGATGCTTTATAATAGGTTTCTGAGCACTTTCGAAAACAGGACAAAAGGGGTAGAGATCAGCCGAACGCGCGGCATCAACACGGCTATAATTATAATGCCTGGTAAACGGATCAAGCGTGTTTTCAGAATCGTTAAGCAAGGTTTTGGCATTGATTAATTGTGAGCTTTTATGTTTGTTTAGGCCCTTAAAAGCCTGATGCGTACTAGTGGGTTGGGTAATGTTTTTTTGAATAAAATCGGCGTACACCGCAGTGTATGATTTCTTTTTAAAGGCTTTTAAAAAGTAGATATTCGATTCGAGTTCGGCACCAATAAACGTTTTAAAATTATAGGATGTTATACCAATATTAAATATTTTTTTCTGTAATTCACAGGCAATATTTATGCCCTCAAAAATATTGTTTGCGTACAAATCGAATTCATCTCGCAGGCTATAATCTAAACCTTCAGCCACACCAAAATATTCGTCGTTACCAATCAGGTTCAATCCGTATGCAATTATTTTATTGTTCTTTTTGATAGCTACTACATGGCTGCGTCCGTTCATATGTATGTTCATAGCTTCAAAATAGGCAGGTGTTAAACGCTCGTGCTGATAACCATTATTGTGTTTTGCTACATTGGTCCACAATTCTGCTAAACGCTCGGAATATGGCGCATAGTCGTTAATGATTTTAACCGACAGCTCCGGATTTTTTAATTTTCTGCGTTTCTGCTTAATATTATTACGTTTTTTTGATTTAAGCGAATTCAGATACCCGTTAAAATTATTCCAATAAAGCGGCATACGTGCCGTAGGGAATCCCAAAGCGGGCTGGTAGCCATATTCCTTTAGCACATTAAATTCATTGTATCGCGATGAAGGAATATCGCGAACAATGCATAAATCAGCGTTTTCAAGTTGGCCTATTTCATCAATTTTTTGGCTTAAAGAGTAAAAAAAATCTACACGGTATTTTTGTAGAAACTCAATTGTGTTACCCAGTGATGCAATATGGCCAAGCTCCACAATACGCACCTCCATAAAGTCAGGTTTCCATGTTTTAACGGTTTCCAATATTTCGGGTGGGTAATCATTCGACATTCCCGCCAGATCAACCTGAATTGCAAAACAATAGGCTATTCCGACAGGTTTTTTATTGGAATACCCTATTAAATAATAGGGGTGAATGTCATTAATTTGAGAAACTTCAATGGCTAATAAATGGCCAATTTCAAGATTAACTGTACTCAGGTTTACAAAACCATTCCAAATTATTTTCGGTACATCATTTATCGAGGTATAACTTTCAATTTGTACCATAATGCAGCTATTATTGTATGTTTCAGTTCGTGTAATTCATTAATTTACTGCATCAAACATACTGTGCTTTTGGTACAATTAAATGATAAAAATTGCCGACTGAGATAATTGGGAAGTGAACCGTAATTAAATGAAAGTGTACTGTAGCTATTTTTTATTTATCTAGCCATTTTTTAAAACCTGAAACTTTTTCGCGGCTAACAATGGCTTCAATCGGGGTGTTTGGTTTGAGTTCCAACTTAATTCTGTTATTAAAATAACGGTGTATTTTAATTATTGATTTTAAGCTAACGACCATTTTTCGGTTAATTCTATAAAAATCATTGGGATTTATTAAGCCTGTGATTTTTTCAATAGTATTATCAATAATATACCGTTTCGAATCAGAGGTATATGCAAAAACCACCGATTCGTCGTACATAAAAAATGCGATGTCAGTTGTATTTATAAAAATAATCTTATCTCCTTTGTTAACAAGAAATCGTTGTTTGTAGCTTTTAGTTATTTCTTGCAAAATCGTAACAAGTTGGCCGTTATTTAAACCGTCATTTATGCTCTTAAATTTGTCAATTGCTTTTTTTAAATCATCAAAATCAACTGGTTTTAATAAATAATCGATGCTGTTTACTTTAAATGCCTGAATTGCATATTGGTCGTATGCTGTGGTGAAAATTATGGGGACATTAATTTTTATTTCCGAAAAAATTTCGAAACAAGAGCCATCGGCCAAATGAATATCCATAAAAATAAGATCGGGGTTTTTGTTGTTTAGAAACCAATTTAGCCCTTCTTTTACCGTTTCGATAACTCCAATTACCTCAATTTTTTTGTCATATTCAATGAGCATTCTTATCAGTTGTTCCGATGTTAAAATCTCATCCTCAAAAATTAATACTTGCATAATCTTTTAGCTTATATTTTGGCAAAATAACCTCAAATTCATCCCTGATTTTGTTAACTACAATTTTTTTTCCTTTCAAAAGTTTAAACCTGTTTCTGATATTCTCTAATCCAATGCCAGCGTTTTCGCTATTCAGATTTCTCGTATTTAAATTATTTTTTACAATAATATGGCTTTCGTTCTCCGATATAGAAATAAGTAAGGGTTCTTCTTTTGAACACTTGTTATGTTTTATGGAGTTCTCAATCAATAACTGAAGGGTATTTGGCGGAATATAAACATTCGTTTTGCTACTACTCGACAAGTTGATATTAAAGGAAATATTCTCTCCGAATCTAATTTTGATCAGGAATATATATGATTCTAACAATTGTAATTCATTTTCAATTGTCACCAGGCTTTCTACGTTTTTATCAAGCACGTTGCGGTATACTTTCGAAAGTTGAGCGATGTATTTTACTGCCAGTTTTGCATCTTTATAGACCAAACCAGTTAGTACACTGAGGCTATTAAAGAAAAAATGCGGATCAATTTGAGTTTTAAGGACCTCGTATTTTGATTGTACATTTTCATGCGAAATTAATTGGTAACGGTAACTCAATCCAATGGAAAAAAGAAAAACCTGAAAAACAATTCCCAATTGAAGGCCATATAGAGGTGTTAAACTTTCAGTATTAAAAAGGATAGCTATAAGTAAAAATCCGGCTCCCGAAAAAAGTAAAATGGAACCAAAAACAAAGTAACGTTCAAGCTTATCGCCCTTTATAAACATTATAACCAAAAGAATAATAAATACCGGAACAAAAACATACGCCATTATCGTGGATATTATTTTAAAAAGCGCTGTATTTAAAAAGATTAAAACCAGGTTTATTGGAGCAATGGCTATAAGAAAATACTGAATAGAAGCTACAATTTTATCAAATTGTTGATAATTATTAACCGGACTTATAAAACAACGCATCAACATAATATAAAAAATGTACGCTATAAGTTTTGTAATATAAAATCCCTTTAATATTTGAGATGATGCCGGAACTCCAAATTCCTGCAAATATCCTGAATCATGAAGTATAAATATGATGGTAAAAAACACATAAAGTATATAATATAAATATGATTTATCATGTAATGAAATATATAAGAAGAGATTGTAAAACATCATCATAAAAAGCAAACCATAAAAAAAACCTTGAATAAGAATTTTTACTTTTTGCCGTCTATTAGGATTTTGATTGAGCAGATTGGATTCGTTAACATCAGAGTTAATTTCCGCTGTTTTTGCACGTACTACTGAATTGATGCCAACACAATATGATTCAATTGAAAATAATTGGTAATTAAAGGTAAAAAGCCTCTCATATGCTGATGCCTGATTACCCGAAAAAACCAACAAAAGAATAGTCAGTTGGCATATTGTAATAATATGTTTCATTATTTCGAAAGTAGGGATAATTTTTATTCTAACTTCTTAAATGAACTAAATAATTTTCATGGTTTTTTTATAATATAAGTTTTGTTAATGAATTGATGGAGCTAAATAATACAACTATTCTGCAGGCAATATTTTTTTAATTTTCATTGTAATACCGTGTTACGCCATCATTTTTATACATATCTACTTTTTTAGTGTAGACATATTTTAGGACGACACAAGCTGGCATATAACGGGAGTCCGCGCAGTAACTTAGTTTATATGTTTGATACTTCCTTATATTCATTATTTTGAGGTTCTCAGAGGGCAATAAAGTTACTAAATTTTCGAAAGCGGATTAACTTACAATAAATTTTTAATTGCTTAAAATAGCCCTATTTATCTCATATTTGACCTGTCTGCATCGAATTTTTCCATGCTGATTTGGTCAACGCCTGCACTCCCTTTGTTGGCTTTTACCTTCTTGTAAGCCGCCCATACCATTTCGCGGCTTACCGGTACTGATTTTGTCTCATTCCATAAATTCATCCTCTTATCAGAGTTGTTAAATGTTATGATACTGTATAACCTAATCCCTTTGCTCCATTTCCATTACAGAAACTTCAACGCTACTACGGATTAGTCCGTCTCTGAATGGCACTTCGTTATTCTGCCTTTGGGGTGTTCCCATTGTGCATTTCACTTTACATTGCCAAGCAGATTCCCGAGTTCCGTAATTAAGCCCAAATAAAGTTCATGCCACCTGAATGACGCCAGCCATACGAAAAATAAACAGGTTACCTCCGTATTTAAAGTTGTTACCAACTCTACTTTTAACTACATCACATACTTTGTAGCTTTTGACTGGATGTTTGCACTTCTCGACACCTCGTCAGTGGTTACGGTTAGTTCATCTCCTTTATCCATACCTGACAACCTCAAGGACTGCCTTTTCCTAAACGCTCAATACCATGGCTCTTTACCACAGCACCTTTAGGTGGTTTAAAACCCTTGCCTGTACAACGGTTTTGGTGGGTCGGTTCCACCATCTTAATTACAGCATGCAATGAACTTTATTGCCGAATCATTGCTTCTCGGCACACTATGTGGAGTGCGGGAATGAAAGTGATGAACTTTCAAGCTCGCACGGAGCCAATTCGTTTACTCATATTTTCTTTTTTTACGCCAATCGTCAAAGACGGATTGGCGGTGTTGCAACAACGAGCCGCAGCCCCAAAAACCGCTGAAACCCGCATTACATATGACACTTTGTTATACACCGTGGTTTTATTCTCTAAGTTGTCTCCTTGCAATCCTTTCTCTTGCTTCAATTAAAGTTTGATGTAGTTTCGCTTCTAAAATTTTCTTTGAAGGTAATTCTGTCCAATACTCAGCTACCATAATTCCATCTTTGTGCATTTCAAGAAGTTCTATTTGTTCTTTACTTGCAACTGCACATAGAATCAGTCCAATTGGAGATTTTTCACCCTCTTGTTTTTCATATTTATCAAGCCACTTTAAATACAATTCCATTTGACCTTTGTACTTGGCTTTAAATTTGTCAATTTTAAGTTCAATTGCAATCAATCTTTTGAGTTTTCGATGATAAAATAATAAATCCAGATTGAAATCATCTCCATCAATTATCATTCGTTTTTGTCTTTCTACGAATGTAAATCCATTGCCTAATTCTAAAATGAATAATTCAAGTTCTTTTAATATTGAAGCTTCTAAATCATTTTCCAAGTAGCCATCTTTTAACCCCAAGAAGTCAAGGAAATACGGGTCTTTGAAAATACCTTTTTCAATATTTTTGCTGTCATAAAGTTGGATGTCGGCATTTTCTGTTCGTACATGAACTTTTTGTTCAATTTGTTTTCTCAATTCTCTAACGCCTATTAAACTATTGTAAGAAAGTTTTCCATAGAAGTCTCTTGCTTTTTGGTCTTTTAGTGGAATTAGTGTAAGAAAATGTGACCATGATAAATGTCGTGACAGTGTAACGACATTTTCAATATCAGTATATTTTTCAGCAAATTGAATCATTCTTCTTAAATTCTTTTCTTCATAGTTTCTTCCAAATTTTTCAACTAATTCTCGTGACACCGTAACGACAATTTGCTTTCCATATTCAGCTCTTTTATTTTGCAGATTATGACTTAAAATTCGGTTTCCAACATGCCAGAATAATACTGTTAAAGAGCTATTTACATGTGAAGTTACTTGTGTTTTAGTTTTTTCAATTAAAACAACTAACTCATTTAGTAAATCCTGATATTCAATTTTTTCTATTGACATTTTAATATTTTTCAGTTCACATTTACGAAGATACAGTTTTAATCGTTTAACAATTTATAAAATGCAGAACCTCTCTTTTTTCCATGGTGTATAACGGTTTGTGGTCGAGTAGGCAAAGGGGATTTCACCCTAAGCCTCAAATGTCGTTAAGTTAAGCAATTTCACAAAAAATATTTGATTCTGTATTGTATTTTTTTCAGGTTTGAAATAGTGCCGGACTTAATTTTTTTGGTGAAGTTGAATTGTTGATTTTTACAAATTGATTTTCAGTCTTTATATTTTCTCCGGTACCGATGTAATCATTCTTTTGATAGGCGGACATTGCTTAGGCTACTGTCTGCGAGGTTGTTGCAATATCGTGTATTGCTTCTGCAAAGAGCATAGTATCCTTTTCGGGATTTGTATAAATCTCGGTACAGCCAGTATTCTTGTATGTTACAAGCTATTTTGGAACTTTATATGCCGTTGAATATATGCGCTTACTTTTCCTGAAATTATGTGGGTTTTTCCTGCCGGGCCTGACGATTTCAATATTTGCACTAAACAACTTCCATAAGCCTGATATATATTCATTTAGCATATCTGTTGCCCGAACAAACAATAAGACTACGGAATCTTTCATTTTGCTTAATGCCTGTGTAAAGTTGAGCTGATACTCTGCTTTTCGTTTTTTAGTCTTCTCTTTAATTTGCTGATGAACAGGAAAAGCAAAGATTGCAGTTAAATTGCCCGTAAAAATTTTGGCATAGAAATCCTGTTTTACTGCTAAAGGACTTTTTCCTGTAAAATTTTCAATCTGAATCCTGGATTTCAGGTGTTTATACGATTCTTCAACAAACCAACGCAGATGGTACAAATTTTCAAATTCCCCATATTCTATTTCATCAATAATATCAGTCACGAGTACTTCCTTTTCTCCGGTATCAAGTTCGATGCAAATGAAACGTAGTTTTATTGGCTTGTCACTCATGCCAAATTCTTTACATTTTTTTTTGCTTGCTTTACTTGCATGAATCTCAGCAATCATTTCCTTTTCCCCGGATGCTGCCAGTTCTTTTGCCAGCTTCCACGAACCTACTTTCAGGCGGGCACAAAAATGCATTCCTTTTGAAAGTAAAAGTGCAAATAACCAAAACGAAGCATAGTTTCTGTCGAAAAGGAGCAGGTCCTCTTCTTGTAAATAATCGATATGATGTTGGGCCAATTCGTGTTCCCCTACATGATAGTTAGTCAGTTCCGCATCTATTACAATATGGTTGAGCATATCATAAGCTTGTGACAGCTTCGACAAAATAATTGGCGTCCCTGTCTCAGATGTATCAGCGACCCCAAATTCATCAACAATCCTTTTGTTGTATGGTAAACGGCATGTAGAACCATCAATGGCAACCAAACGATAATTATGCCACTTACGGTACTGAAAATTATTGTAGAAAAAATCTACCTGATCGTGATTTAATTCGACAAAAGCTTGGTAGTTAAGCTTTTTCCTTGCCTGGCTAAAAGCACTTTTGGTAACTTTATTCACAGGCAACTCTTTGTGCTGTAATACCTTGAAAAAATTATCTAACTCAGTTTGCAAGGAAGATTTCAGCAAATTGGATAAAAAAATGAAAACACTTACAAAGTCTAAACTTCGTTTTCTTACAAAGGATTTTACACCAGTTCGATGTTTCTCTAAAAAATTCCGGGAAAATAACTTATTTTTCAGGCTTTCAATAAGTTTGGCATGATTTTTAGGTCAAATCCGGTGCCAATGTTGCAGGTTTCAGTTTGTTTTTCTTGACCATAATTTGATGAATTTATATTCGTTAATATATTAAAGATAAGCATTTTGCGAACAATTTACAGCCTTTAGCCTAAATTAAACTAACGAATTGATTAACCCAATTTCGTTAACTTAACGACATTTCCCTAAGCCTCTCACAGAACCGTACGTGACAGTCTCCCGTCATACGGCTCTTGTTATACAAATCTAAACGCTTCAATTAGATAAACCAATTTGCCAATGGTAAAATAATGCAGGAAACTGTATCTGCATTTTATCCAACCATATATAGGTACGGTTTACACTGGTTTTGTAGCGTTTGTACCTCCTTCTTGCCCAGCGCACAATGCGTTTTCGTAATAGTTGAAAAACTGAATTCATTTTATACTTCCGAAACCTACCATAGTAGTTTACCCATCCCCGAATAAACGGGTTTAAAAATTGGGCAACTCCTACAATACTTTTGAAAGTAAGGCCTACAATATTCAACTCTTCCATTTTGTCGGCAATACGTTTCTTCGAACTTATACTGATTGCACAATCGTATCCAAGAAACAGTTTTCCTGTCTTTTGAGATTTTGTTGTGCGTGGCTGAAACGAATACCCCAGAAAATCAAACTTAACGACTGGGTAATTGCCTTGACGTCTATAATCACGACAATATACCAGTTTAGTCTTTTCTGGATGTAGTTCCAGCCCACAATCAGCCATTCGTCCACGTATCTTCTCCAACAGCCATTCTGCGTGGGCTTTGCTCTTACAGTGAAGTATCGCATCATCGGCGTAACGTTCAAGATTCACTGTTTTGTGCTTTAGTTCAAGCCATTTGTCCATGGCATAATGTAGAAACAAGTTTGATAGTAACGGGCTTATTACTCCACCCTGCGGTGTACCTTTTCCATGCTTTTGAACCAGTTCGCCTGATTTCTTTTGCACGGGTGCATTTAACCACCGTTTGATGTAAAATAAACACCAGTTTTCCGGAACATGTTTCTCTACTGCAAGCATAAGTTTTCCGTGGTCAATATTATCAAAGAAACCTTTAATGTCGAGGTCGATGACCCAGTCTGTTTTCCTGCAATTATTTCGAACCGAATCAAGTGCCTGATGGGCATTTCGATTGGGCCTGTAACCATAGGAGTTTGAACTGAATATCTTTTCGAGCCTTGGTTCAAGGTAATCTTTAATAACCATTTGACCTATTCTGTCAGCGATTGTTGGAATCCCAAGTTTTCGGGTTCCCCCATCTTTCTTGGAAATATCCACTTCTTTAACAGGTGGTGGAAAATAGCTGCCTGATGCCATTCTGTTCCAAAGTTTGTACAAGTGTTTTGACCTGTCTGCATCGAATTTTTCCATGCTGATTTGGTCAACGCCTGCACTCCCTTTGTTGGCTTTTACCTTCTTGTAAGCCGCCCATACCATTTCGCGGCTTACCGGTACTGATTTTGTCTCATTCCATAAATTCATCCTCTTATCAGAGTTGTTAAATGTTATGATACTGTATAACCTAATCCCTTTGCTCCATTTCCATTACAGAAACTTCAACGCTACTACGGATTAGTCCGTCTCTGAATGGCACTTCGTTATTCTGCCTTTGGGGTGTTCCCATTGTGCATTTCACTTTACATTGCCAAGCAGATTCCCGAGTTCCGTAATTAAGCCCAAATAAAGTTCATGCCACCTGAATGACGCCAGCCATACGAAAAATAAACAGGTTACCTCCGTATTTAAAGTTGTTACCAACTCTACTTTTAACTACATCACATACTTTGTAGCTTTTGACTGGATGTTTGCACTTCTCGACACCTCGTCAGTGGTTACGGTTAGTTCATCTCCTTTATCCATACCTGACAACCTCAAGGACTGCCTTTTCCTAAACGCTCAATACCATGGCTCTTTACCACAGCACCTTTAGGTGGTTTAAAACCCTTGCCTGTACAACGGTTTTGGTGGGTCGGTTCCACCATCTTAATTACAGCATGCAATGAACTTTATTGCCGAATCATTGCTTCTCGGCACACTATGTGGAGTGCGGGAATGAAAGTGATGAACTTTCAAGCTCGCACGGAGCCAATTCGTTTATTCAATATTTCAAATTTTCCGTCAATCGTCAAAGACGGATTGGCGGTGTTGCAACAACGAGCTGCAGCCCAAAAAACCGCTGAAACCCGCATTGCATTTACACTTCCTAAGTTTACCTCCTAAGTTTACATTTTATAATGTATCTATTTTTCTAAATTACATAATAAAACAAAAGAACAAAAGAGTGGGGCAAGGTTATTTTGCACTTTGAGTCTGCGAACTTGTTAACAATGAAAGCCACCACTCTTTTACTACTCAAATACGATTAGTTCTTTGGGCATAAAGCCTGTTTATAGGATGTTATATTCAAGTAGTTAGGTTCTTAATAAACTTTATATTATGAATAAAAATACAATTATTTTTGGTATTGACATTTCCAAAGATTCTTTCGATGTATGGAGTCCTGGATTAGGGCACAAAAAATTCAGTAACAATCTACACGGATTTAAGGAATTTAGAAAAGGGCTTTCTGATTCTACATGGTGTGTAATGGAATATACAGGCTGCTATTATCAACAATTGGCTATGTTCCTCTATCAAAATGGGATTTCACTTTCTGTCATAAACCCTTTGGTGATAAAGAGGTTTATTCAGATGAAATTCCAACACAACAAAACAGACAAAAGTGATGCGCGATTGATTGCCCGGTACGGTTCTGAGCAAAAGTTGAATCCTTGGGTACCTAATCCTGAATACATTGAAAAATGCAAAGACTTGCATAATACCGTTGCCATGTATTTCAAACAGAGTACAGCTTTAAAGAATAAAGTACATAGTTTTGAAAGTCGGAATTGCCCTCGGATTATTCTTCATTCTTTAAAGAGGCAGTTAACCCATTTTCAAAATGAAATAAAAAAGCTGGAAGGGGAAATCGAGCACTTGATAAAAGAGTATGAGCCTGAAATGTTAAGCAATCTTCTATCGATACCAGGAATAGGAAAGAAAACAGCAATGGTTCTAATTTCAAGTTCCAATGCATTCCGTTCATTTGAAAACTTTAAGCAGCTTTCTGCTTTTTACGGACTATCTCCATGTGAGCATACGTCTGGAGTAAGCGTAAGAGGGCGTTCACGCATAACAAAAAAAGGAAACCCATATATCCGGAAACATTTGTTTATGTGCAGTTTTACAGCCTGTGGGCACAACGAAGCCTGCAAGGCTCTATACAATCGAATAGTGAACAAGGGGAAATCAAAAAAGCTGGCATTAATTGCTGTTTGCAACAAATTGTTAAAACAGTCTTTTGCAATAGCTAAAAGCGGAGTTCCTTTTAACTCTGAATATAGGTCGAGATTAGAAATGTAATAATTTTTCCTTTTGAATCTGCCTCCCCAAATTAAAAGGTAGTTCGAAAGGAAAAATTATGGGAAAAAAGCTTGGTTTTTACCTTAGTTCTTTGTTATAGGCTGGGTTTTATTAATTCTTCCATTTTTGTATATGTTGTACATTTATTCTCACTGGTTACAACTAAACCATCATATTCTAATTCTTTCAAGAGAATTATTTGTAACCCTAATTTGTGATTATATAGTAAATCAGTTAAAAAATCAGTCGTATATTTTTTTCTAAAAAGACCAGAATGAGCAATGTCATTTCGGATTTTTATCAATGATTTAAAATCTAAATTTAGTTTTTTGTAAATATTCAGGTCTAAATTAGTCAGTTTTCTCGAAACTTAAAAAAACGATTTTTATTGTTGATAAAGTTTGCCCTTCGCAGCTATAATTGTTAGTATCTATTGCCTCTTTTTGTTGGGCTATCTTTCCATATTTTAGAGCTTTGTATTCCTATGCAAGGTCAAAAAGACATACAAGAACTTATTGCTTTTTTGTTTAGCCAGATTAATGAGTTGAAGCAAGTTATTGAAGAACTCAAATCTGAGAATGAAGAACTCAAGTCTAAATTGGCAGACTACCAGACCAGGAAGAACAGTAATAATAGCAGTAAACCACCATCAAGCAACTTTGGCAAGGTAAAGAAAACCAAAAGCCTTAAAAAAAGTAGTGGTAAAAAAGTTGGGGGACAACCCGGACATAAAGGCAGTTCAATGAAGATGATATCAAACCCTGATTTCACAGAAGGACACCATCCTTCATATTGTAATAGTTGTGGCAATGACCTTTCTGATGTTGACCCTAAACTTTTCGGGAAACGGCAAGTTGTGGACATACCGGAAATTACACGGATAGTTACAGAGCACCAGGTTTACAAAAAAGCTTGTAGTTGTGGCTGTATATCAAAAGGCAGTTATCCCGCAGGAGTTGATGCCCCCATCAGTTATGGGAAAAACACACAGGCATTAATTGCATATTTAAGTACCAGACAATATATCCCCTACAAAAGGTTGGAAGAAATACTGAGAAGTGTGTTTGGCCTAAATATTTGTCAGGGAAGTATCAAAAATATTTTAAACAAGACAAGTGAAAAGTTAGGACCAATGTACGAGACTATCAGAAAATATGTTTTAAATAGCCCTGTTGTTGGAGGTGATGAAACCAGCGTAAACATTAATGGAAAGAATAATTGGGCCTGGACATTTCAGAATGACAAGGCCACCTATATTGGTATTCATCCAAGAAGAGGGTATATGGCTATTGAAGAATTGATGCCGGAAGGTTTTGGGAATACAACAATTGTAAGTGATTGCTGGGCTTCTTATTTTAAAACAAATGCGAAGTCCCACCAAATATGCACTGCCCATATCCTAAGGGAACTTCAATACCTTACTGAAAGATATAAAGGACAAACATGGTCTGGAAGGTTGACCAAATTAATTAAAGTGGCATTAAAAATACATCGGCTACAATATATTGATCCCCGCATTGTAGCCCGAATAACAAACAAGCTAAAAGAATTTCTAAATGAGGTTATTGACAAATCATTCAAGAAAATAATAGCATTGCAAAACCGATTGATAAAATATCAGGATTACCTTTTTCTGTTCCTGGAAAATGAACTTATTCCTCCAGACAATAACGGTTCTGAAAGGGCTATCAGAAATTTCAAGGTAAAACAAAAAGTCAGTGGATTTTTTAAAACAGATAATGGTGCTGCAAACTATGCAATACTAAGGTCAGTTTGTGATACAGCAATTAAAAATAACCAAAACCCTTTGATCCCTTTCAAATTAGCAGTCGTTTGTGGTAATCCTGAATAGACACAGTTTTTTTAAGTCTAAGAAATATTGATGTGAGAACTTTGTTAGAAAGTCAGCTGATTTTTCCCAATCTAAAGAATCTGAAACTCGAGTTTTAATAAAGTTCTTTTCAATGTTTGGAGGTAAATTGTATCCATCCACAGTTTTAATTAGCAATTCTTTAAGTGGATTTAATTCTGAATTTGGCTTTTTCCTATTTTTCGACCAACTTCCTGCTAATCCTTCCCATGCAACACAAATTCTTAGAATCCTATCTTCTAAGAAACCTTTACTCGAAGAATTAATTCCAGTGACGGTCGAATAAAAAATCTTTCTTTTTTTCTCATTCCATTTTTCATATTTAGGCAATGTTTTCCCCAAAAAAGTATCTAACGTGAAATATGGAACACAAGCTTCTGTGCCAAAGTGATGGTCCGCTTTGCGTCTCCAATTTTCCATTATTAATTCATTTTCTTGGTAATATTTCTGCCTATTGAATACTATGTCATTACCAAGAGCTAATGAAAGTAAGGATGTAATATCATTTGCTTTTGAAAGTAATTTTTCTTTTGAAGTGTTTGGTTTGATTAGTTTTAAGTTGAGTCCTTCAAGCTGAATATTCCAATTTTTATTTTGTTTCTGAATTTCTTCAATTTTTTCTTTATCTCCAGAACAGAAAATCTCCCAATCATCAATTTGTGTTTTGAAATCACCTTTGTAAAGTCCTACAAGCGGAAATTCAGCAGAAGTAAAATCGTTTGATTGAGTTTTGTAAATCGCCAGGTCTTTAAATGAAAATAGTGTGAGAGTATCTCCTGATAAATTTGTAAAAAGTAAATTTTCCGCATGAATGGTCAGATTTTCTTCTACTAAACCTTTCAGTTCCCAATTATCCGCCATATTTCTAAATGCGAATATATTTTTTTTACTATCCTTTATTTTTGTTGTTATGATTGTATTTTGAGGGAAGTGAACTATTTCAAAATGAGATTCAAATTCTAATTCTTTCGAATAGAAAGTTCCAAATCCCTTCAGGATAATAATTTTCGGATATAGATTTGAATTATTCATCTTTTTTCAACCTTGCCTATAACGGTTGGTACATGTTGTCGGGGCGGATTTCGGAGAGCGTTCCTGTCCGAAGGACACGGAACTGCGAAACGAGAATCCGCAGTTGGCGTACCACCGAACCCCGCCCTGCAATATGTACCGTGTGTGTGCCCAGCATGAGCATGTGCGCACTTCTATAAAAGCTCTGAATAAATTCGTAAAATACAAATTTTAGGGCATATAAAATAGTTGTGAGCATGAAATATTTCCAGAGGGTGTAAGTCCCTTACGGGCGGAGGTAACGCTTCGAACCGTTAGCAAGTGGCAAGGTGGTTTACCGCGAGGTATGCACTGAAGGAAGCCAACCGGCAAACTCCGGTACTGACGAACAGAAACTGAATATGAGGCTTAATAAACCGGATAAGCAAGCACATCATTGTGACGTCCAAAAGCTAGCAATGGAGCGTGTTTATTAAGTAGATTCAGCAGTGATTGGAGGAAGGAACATGCTATTACCTGGGGAGATCTCATCGGTTTGAATTAATCGGTGAGAAGTCAGCAGACGCCATAGTACCTAACAGGAAACGAGCCATTGAAGAGGTGGAGGCCTCACAAGTTAGGGAAGGGCTGAACGTTAAGTTGTCCCAAATGCTGCAAGGAAGCTTTCCGTTAACGCGGAATCTAGCCTTGCATTAAGCGGGACAGGGAAAGAAGAAACGAGGACTAAAATGATTGAGCAAGTTTTAACCAGAAAGAACCTGTTACGGGCAATGTATAAAGTCCAGAAGAACCACGGTTCGGCTGGGGTTGACCATATGCCTGTAACTAAGCTGTCGGAACTGATGTCGATTGACAAAGATGTATTGACAGAAGAAGTTCGTTCGGGGAGGTATTTGCCACAACCCATTTTAGGGGTAGAAATTCCGAAAGGGGAAGGGAAAACCAGATTGCTTGGTATTCCCACTGTAACCGATAGGTTGCTTCAACAAGCGGTTTTGCAAATAATGATGGCACGGTTCGAGTTTGGGTTCTCGGATTCCAGCTTTGGTTTCCGCCCAAAGCGGAATGTGCAACAAGCAGTTTTAAAAGCACAGGGATACATTAACGAAGGGTTTCAAAATATTGTAGATATTGACTTAAAAACCTTTTTCGATGAAGTAGGCCACTGTTATTTACTGCAATTAATTTACCGCAAAGTAAAATGCCGCGAAACCTTACGCCTAATTCGCAAATGGCTGCGTTCCCCGATTCAAATAAACGGGAGGTTGGCCAAGCGCAGAAAAGGTGTACCACAAGGTAGTCCACTAAGCCCCTTGCTGTCTAATATCATGTTGCATGAACTGGACAAGGAACTGGAACGGCAGGGTTTGCGATTTATCCGCTATGCCGACGATTTTAGTATTTACACTAAAACCAAGGCAACAGCCCGAAAGGCTGGCAATGCTATTTTTAAGTTTCTTAAAAACAAGTTAAAGCTAACCATCAATCGGGAGAAAAGCGGCATTCGGCGGCCTGTACATTTTACCTGTTTAGGATTTGGGTTTGTGCCCACCTATGTGAAAGGAGAACGTGGCAAATATCAACTGGTAATATCAGAAAAGAGTTGGAAGAAGCTAAAGCAAAAGCTAAAAATCCTTACCCGGAAAACCACTCCAATGAGTTTTGACGAACGTATCGAGAAACTCAAGGAAGTTCAGCGAGGCTGGGTGAATGCTTTCCGTATGGCAAGTATTCAAAACAAACTCAAAGAACTGGACGGGTGGCTACGAAATAGGCTTCGTTATTGTATTTGGCATCACTGGAAGAAACCTGAACGGAAAAGGAAAAACCTGATTCGTTTGGGAGTCGAACAGGGGCAAGCCTATGCATGGAGCCGTTCTCGGATGGGAGGCTGGGCAATTGCCCAAAGCCCGATTTTGGGGACTACTATTACAGTTGAAAGGTTGAAGAAGCGCGGTTATACTCCTTTGCTGGAAATCTACAATCAAATTAAACCGAACACGGTTTTGTTTCCTATGATTTAGCGAACCGCCGTATACGAGACCCGTACGTACGGTGGTGTGAGAGGTGCAGTGGCAGCCATTTGGCTGTCACCCATCTACTCGATTACCGGTTGTTGTTAATTCTATTTATTCTCAATTAATTGTTTTAGTTTTTCTTTGCTTGGTAAAACTGTTTGATATTTGCTGGCAAAAATCTGTTCATTTTTTTCTGGCAATGTATATTCTACAACTGCCTCACTTTTATTTTGACAGAGTATCAATCCAATTGTTTTATTTTCATCAATTAGCTTTATTTCTCGGTCGTAATAGTTAACATACATTTGCATTTGTCCAATGTCTTGATGTTTTAATTCTCCAATTTTCAAGTCAATCAAGACGAAACATTTCAAAATTCGGTTGTAAAAAACTAAATCTATTCTGAAATGTTTTTCGGCAAATGTTATTCTTTTTTGTCTTGCAACAAATGTAAAACCCGTTCCCAATTCGAGTAAAAAATGTTCCAGTTTATCAATTAATTTTTGTTCTAAATCATTTTCTGAATAAGCAGATTTTTCTGGTAATCCAATAAACTCTAAAACATACGGGTCTTTTATTGCATCTTTCGGTTTTTCAATTATTAATCCTTTTTCAGATAATTCCAGAATTTTCTTTTTATTCCGGCTCAAAGCCAGTCGGGTGTACAATGCACTATCATATTGCCTTTGTAATTCTCTCAAACTCCAATTGTTTTTGAAAGTTTCTATTTCGTAAAACCGACGTTCATTTTCATCATCAATCCGCATTAATTTTAAATAATGAGACCAACTTAAATTGAATTCGTCAGATACTGTCTGACTTTTTGAATATGTGAGGTAAAAGCTCCTCATTTGTTTAATATTTGTCGATGAAAAACCTTTCCCGAATTCATTTAAAAGTCTCAGCGAAAGTTCATTAATTAGTTGTTGCCCATATTCAGCTCTTTCTTTTCCTTTTTGTTCTTCTTCAACAATCATTTTCCCTATTTCAAAATAGGTTTGCACCATTGTTTTATTTACTGTTTGAACAACAGTATTTCGTGCAAGTTTTAATAGTTCTGCAACTTTATTAAAAAGATTTTCAGGATTATGTTTGATTTCGGTCATTTGTAATAATTTCAGTTATTACACAAATTTAAACTTTTAATTTTCAATCCAATTAAATGAGAATCTCTCTTTTCTTCAATAACCGGTAACGGTCACTTGTAAGTTGTCGTTGCGGATTTCGGAGCTCGTTCCTGTCCGGTAGGACGGAACGATGTTGCGAGAATCCAGCGTACGACACACCACGAACCCCGCAATGCAATTTACAATTTGTGTGTGCCCAGCATGAGCATGTGCGCACTTCTATAAAAGCTCTGAATAAATTCGTAAAATACAAATTTTAGGGCATATAAAATAGTTGTGAGCATGAAATATTTCCAGAGGGTGTAAGTCCCTTACGGGCGGAGGTAACGCTTCGAACCGTTAGCAAGTGGCAAGGTGGTTTACCGCGAGGTATGCACTGAAGGAAGCCAACCGGCAAACTCCGGTACTGACGAACAGAAACTGAATATGAGGCTTAATAAACCGGATAAGCAAGCACATCATTGTGACGTCCAAAAGCTAGCAATGGAGCGTGTTTATTAAGTAGATTCAGCAGTGATTGGAGGAAGGAACATGCTATTACCTGGGGAGATCTCATCGGTTTGAATTAATCGGTGAGAAGTCAGCAGACGCCATAGTACCTAACAGGAAACGAGCCATTGAAGAGGTGGAGGCCTCACAAGTTAGGGAAGGGCTGAACGTTAAGTTGTCCCAAATGCTGCAAGGAAGCTTTCCGTTAACGCGGAATCTAGCCTTGCATTAAGCGGGACAGGGAAAGAAGAAACGAGGACTAAAATGATTGAGCAAGTTTTAACCAGAAAGAACCTGTTACGGGCAATGTATAAAGTCCAGAAGAACCACGGTTCGGCTGGGGTTGACCATATGCCTGTAACTAAGCTGTCGGAACTGATGTCGATTGACAAAGATGTATTGACAGAAGAAGTTCGTTCGGGGAGGTATTTGCCACAACCCATTTTAGGGGTAGAAATTCCGAAAGGGGAAGGGAAAACCAGATTGCTTGGTATTCCCACTGTAACCGATAGGTTGCTTCAACAAGCGGTTTTGCAAATAATGATGGCACGGTTCGAGTTTGGGTTCTCGGATTCCAGCTTTGGTTTCCGCCCAAAGCGGAATGTGCAACAAGCAGTTTTAAAAGCACAGGGATACATTAACGAAGGGTTTCAAAATATTGTAGATATTGACTTAAAAACCTTTTTCGATGAAGTAGGCCACTGTTATTTACTGCAATTAATTTACCGCAAAGTAAAATGCCGCGAAACCTTACGCCTAATTCGCAAATGGCTGCGTTCCCCGATTCAAATAAACGGGAGGTTGGCCAAGCGCAGAAAAGGTGTACCACAAGGTAGTCCACTAAGCCCCTTGCTGTCTAATATCATGTTGCATGAACTGGACAAGGAACTGGAACGGCAGGGTTTGCGATTTATCCGCTATGCCGACGATTTTAGTATTTACACTAAAACCAAGGCAACAGCCCGAAAGGCTGGCAATGCTATTTTTAAGTTTCTTAAAAACAAGTTAAAGCTAACCATCAATCGGGAGAAAAGCGGCATTCGGCGGCCTGTACATTTTACCTGTTTAGGATTTGGGTTTGTGCCCACCTATGTGAAAGGAGAACGTGGCAAATATCAACTGGTAATATCAGAAAAGAGTTGGAAGAAGCTAAAGCAAAAGCTAAAAATCCTTACCCGGAAAACCACTCCAATGAGTTTTGACGAACGTATCGAGAAACTCAAGGAAGTTCAGCGAGGCTGGGTGAATGCTTTCCGTATGGCAAGTATTCAAAACAAACTCAAAGAACTGGACGGGTGGCTACGAAATAGGCTTCGTTATTGTATTTGGCATCACTGGAAGAAACCTGAACGGAAAAGGAAAAACCTGATTCGTTTGGGAGTCGAACAGGGGCAAGCCTATGCATGGAGCCGTTCTCGGATGGGAGGCTGGGCAATTGCCCAAAGCCCGATTTTGGGGACTACTATTACAGTTGAAAGGTTGAAGAAGCGCGGTTATACTCCTTTGCTGGAAATCTACAATCAAATTAAACCGAACACGGTTTTGTTTCCTATGATTTAGCGAACCGCCGTATACGAGACCCGTACGTACGGTGGTGTGAGAGGTGCAGTGGCAGCCATTTGGCTGTCACCCATCTACTCGATTAGGTTTAGTTTTTTTTAAATTTGTATCGTGTCAATCTTTTATCTCCTGTTTTTATAAGTATTCCTCGAATTACCGCATTCTTCAAGTCTCTACTAGCAGTTGCCGAAGAAATGTCTTTATTATGTCTTAAATAGTCTTGTCTTGAGAATTCTTTTTCACCAACTATTTCTTTAAATAAATCAGTTCGGTCAGAGTTTTTTACACTCAAATTTTGTGTCTTTAATAAATCTTCAAGTGCGAGATTAATAATCTCTAACATGAATTCAATAAAACTTGTTGATTTACCCTGACTGTCAGACTTTCCGAGCACGTTGTAGTAATCTTGTTGTTTTTCTTTTACCAAAGTTTCAATAGGTAAAAATTCAAATACTGGTGAATACTCCTTTAGAATCATTGTTTGCCAGAGTCTACCCATTCTTCCATTACCATCAATAAAAGGATGAATAAATTCGAATTCGTAATGGAATACGCAGCTTTTGATAAGCAATAAATCAGAGTCATTACTTAGATAGTTGAACAAGTCTTTCATTAATGGATAAACCATTTCTCCAGGAGGTGCTAAATGCGCAATTTCATCGCCTTTTATAATTCCTACTGAAGTTTTTCGTAATTGTCCAGGATTATCAATTAATCCGGTCATTAATAGTTTGTGAGCAGAAAGTAATGAGTCTAAACTGTATGTTTTGAATGATTTTAGAGTGGCATAAGTCTTAATGGCGTTTTTAACCTCTGTAATGTCTTTTACTGGAGCAAAAACTCTTTTATTGTTTATTAAGTCTGTTATTTGCTCAATACTTAAGGTGTTTCCTTCAATTTCTAATGAGGATTGAATAGTCTTAATTCTATTCCTTTTCCTCAATTCCGTAGAAGGCTTTACTAATCTTGCAGATTTAATTTCTCCAATTTGTTCTGATATTGAAGATATTAAACTTAAAACTCTAGCTGTAATATCGTAAGGTGGTTTCATTATTGAGACAATATAGTATCATTTGATAGTATCAAATATAACTTAAAGAATCGAATTATTAATGTGTTTTCAAAATTAAACCTAACGGTTTATGTAAGTGGAGTGCGGGATTGAAAGTGATGAACTTTCAATTATGCACTGAGCCAATTCGTTTATTCATAATTTCATTTTTTCCGTCAATCGTCGGAGACGAATTGGCGGTGTTGCAACAACGAACTGCAGTTGGATTACCCACTGAAACCCGCATTACATTTACATTTTGTGTGTGCCCAGCATGAGCATGTGCGCACTTCTATAAAAGCTCTGAATAAATTCGTAAAATACAAATTTTAGGGCATATAAAATAGTTGTGAGCATGAAATATTTCCAGAGGGTGTAAGTCCCTTACGGGCGGAGGTAACGCTTCGAACCGTTAGCAAGTGGCAAGGTGGTTTACCGCGAGGTATGCACTGAAGGAAGCCAACCGGCAAACTCCGGTACTGACGAACAGAAACTGAATATGAGGCTTAATAAACCGGATAAGCAAGCACATCATTGTGACGTCCAAAAGCTAGCAATGGAGCGTGTTTATTAAGTAGATTCAGCAGTGATTGGAGGAAGGAACATGCTATTACCTGGGGAGATCTCATCGGTTTGAATTAATCGGTGAGAAGTCAGCAGACGCCATAGTACCTAACAGGAAACGAGCCATTGAAGAGGTGGAGGCCTCACAAGTTAGGGAAGGGGCTGAACGTTAAGTTGTCCCAAATGCTGCAAGGAAGCTTTCCGTTAACGCGGAATCTAGCCTTGCATTAAGCGGGACAGGGAAAGAAGAAACGAGGACTAAAATGATTGAGCAAGTTTTAACCAGAAAGAACCTGTTACGGGCAATGTATAAAGTCCAGAAGAACCACGGTTCGGCTGGGGTTGACCATATGCCTGTAACTAAGCTGTCGGAACTGATGTCGATTGACAAAGATGTATTGACAGAAGAAGTTCGTTCGGGGAGGTATTTGCCACAACCCATTTTAGGGGTAGAAATTCCGAAAGGGGAAGGGAAAACCAGATTGCTTGGTATTCCCACTGTAACCGATAGGTTGCTTCAACAAGCGGTTTTGCAAATAATGATGGCACGGTTCGAGTTTGGGTTCTCGGATTCCAGCTTTGGTTTCCGCCCAAAGCGGAATGTGCAACAAGCAGTTTTAAAAGCACAGGGATACATTAACGAAGGGTTTCAAAATATTGTAGATATTGACTTAAAAACCTTTTTCGATGAAGTAGGCCACTGTTATTTACTGCAATTAATTTACCGCAAAGTAAAATGCCGCGAAACCTTACGCCTAATTCGCAAATGGCTGCGTTCCCCGATTCAAATAAACGGGAGGTTGGCCAAGCGCAGAAAAGGTGTACCACAAGGTAGTCCACTAAGCCCCTTGCTGTCTAATATCATGTTGCATGAACTGGACAAGGAACTGGAACGGCAGGGTTTGCGATTTATCCGCTATGCCGACGATTTTAGTATTTACACTAAAACCAAGGCAACAGCCCGAAAGGCTGGCAATGCTATTTTTAAGTTTCTTAAAAACAAGTTAAAGCTAACCATCAATCGGGAGAAAAGCGGCATTCGGCGGCCTGTACATTTTACCTGTTTAGGATTTGGGTTTGTGCCCACCTATGTGAAAGGAGAACGTGGCAAATATCAACTGGTAATATCAGAAAAGAGTTGGAAGAAGCTAAAGCAAAAGCTAAAAATCCTTACCCGGAAAACCACTCCAATGAGTTTTGACGAACGTATCGAGAAACTCAAGGAAGTTCAGCGAGGCTGGGTGAATGCTTTCCGTATGGCAAGTATTCAAAACAAACTCAAAGAACTGGACGGGTGGCTACGAAATAGGCTTCGTTATTGTATTTGGCATCACTGGAAGAAACCTGAACGGAAAAGGAAAAACCTGATTCGTTTGGGAGTCGAACAGGGGCAAGCCTATGCATGGAGCCGTTCTCGGATGGGAGGCTGGGCAATTGCCCAAAGCCCGATTTTGGGGACTACTATTACAGTTGAAAGGTTGAAGAAGCGCGGTTATACTCCTTTGCTGGAAATCTACAATCAAATTAAACCGAACACGGTTTTGTTTCCTATGATTTAGCGAACCGCCGTATACGAGACCCGTACGTACGGTGGTGTGAGAGGTGCAGTGGCAGCCATTTGGCTGTCACCCATCTACTCGATTATGGCACGTTTAGTGCTTCTACCATTCCGCACATATTCAGCTCTTCTTATTTCTATCTGCAAATGGTCTTTTCAAAGATACACTAATCTTTCTTCCTTGATTGTAATCAATTCAAAGGTTTCAAAGTTGAAAGATGGTCAAAATATTGCTCTGTGGAACATATTAACTACAGACATTGTACCCGAATTCATTGTCTTGTTGAGATATATGAAGGTCTGTATTAATACTGAAATCTACAAGCGTATAGCCATCAGATGAAGTCTCATATGGAGATTCATATACGCTGCTTCAAAATGCAGTTAGTGCAGAAAGTTTGATTGATGGTTTCTATAATATACCAATAACCTTACGTTCTGCTCTAATGCCTTAACGAAGACTCTTTTGTTGCAGGTATAAATGGCAAATAATTACAATTTTCTTGATTGCCATATTTAATCGATGAATAAGTTCCTTCTAAATGTCATCAAACAAATGATGTTAGGATGCAAATGGATACCTGCTTCCCCACCGTAAAGAGTTGAATTTGTTTGCGAGAAACGATTTAATGCCTACTCCAGTTAATGTCTGTCACCAGTGGTCTGGTGAAATGAAAATGATAACCATTACTTGGATTATAAAAACTTGCCAAATCAAAGGATAGAAATTCACTCATGATAATGCATACTTAAATCTGTTTCAAAGGAATTTTCTGGGGATAAATTTTCATTCCCAATCTCATATCTGTTTCCATGCATTCCGTTTGATGTAAGTTCGGATAAATTTGGTACACGATAGCCTTTTGCAAAATTAGCCCTGAACATTATTTTTTCATTCACATTATATGTTGCACCAATCGACCCATTAAGGTTTTGAAATTTCTTACTAACGGGGGCATGATAACCGCTCGACCCTTCTGTTCCCAATGCAAAAGTTTCAGTTTTATACATATCGAATCTCAAACCGCCCTGTAATTTTAGTTTTTTGAAAAAAGTATATTTTGCCAATCCTAAGAATCCTATATTACTAATATTGGCATCAGGTAAAAACTGTGAAGCACGATTGTTTAAGTTTCTATTGTTTTGTGACATTCCTTGTATTCCAATAATATATTCCGATTTATCGCTGGAAGGCAAATACAATTTTGACTCATAGGTAATGGTGTTCAAATTCATTTCAACAAAAGGAACATCAAGTGTTGTTTGTAGTTTTCTAAGTGCGTTTTGATAAGCTGCATTAATATCCCATTTGAATTTACCTAAGTAAAAACTGTTTTGAGATGAAAGTAATTGATGCTCCAAATCCTGAAACCATATTTCATTTTTTCGTCCTTGCTCTTTTATTAAAGGCTTTACTGGAGGCACAGTCATTCCTAAATCTTGCTTAAAATAGTCGTAGTATAGTTTGAAAGTTCCAATTTTGCCTGTATATCCAGTATTGGCATTGAAAGTCATTTCGTTGAACCGTGAATTTGGAACATAATCGCCACCGCCCTGTAAATAATCGGCATGGGTTTTATGTCCAAAACGAAATCCTCCAAAAAGATTTTTCGAAGCTCCTTTAAGCCCGATACTATTATTCATTCCAAGTGTATTAGAATGTAATTGCATTCGGTAGTCTCCAAGTATTTTTCCAACTGGTGCTGGCTTTTCTTTAATGAAATTTATAACACCGCCTATTGCATCCGAACCATAAAGCAAAGAAGCAGGTCCCTTAATTATTTCTACCCTTTCCACATCATTGTCATCTATGCCTAATGGGTGGTTTTCACTAAATTGATAATTTTCAATTCGCACACCATTATTCATAACCAAAACATCATTCATTGAAAGACCACGTATTACAGGTTTTGAAACGCCTTGTCCTTTGGCTATCATATCAACACCCGGAACTTTGGTTAATGATTCCATGAAATTGGGTGTTCCTGATAAAGCAATATCCTTGCTTTTCAATACGTCAATTTTTACAGCATTTTCATGTTGAGAATTCACATAACCACCTGTAATCACTACTTCCTGTGATTGAATAATGGCTATGGTCAAATGAGCATCTAATTCATTTTCAGTTTGTGAAATGTCAATTGTTTCTATTTCGGTATTGTACCCAACAAATGAAAATTGAATTTTTATTTTTCCGTTTGGAATATTGCTAATCAGATATTCTCCTGCTTGATTAGTTATTGTCCCCTTATTGAGTTCAGGCAAAGAAACTGATGCACCAATCAAAGGTTCATTGTTTATATCTATCACCTTGCCTTTTATCTGATTTTGAGCGTTTACTTTTATGAAAAGAAACAACACAAAGAAAATTAAAACGATTTTCTTCATTTTATTACGATTTTAAAATTTACAAATAAGTTTATTACATCATTTAAGATGTCATTATTTTACATGTAAAAGTTGGTGGTGCTCGTAATAAAAATGAATACTTTGAATTATTGCAACAATATACAAAATTGTAATTGTCATTTAGTTCTACACGGTAAAAGTGTTTTTGTGTAGTTTGTATATGCTTTTCAACCGAAAAAAAGGAAAGTTCAAAACTTGGAATCGGACATTTTTCGTGATGTTTATGAAAATGCTTCTCATTCTTTGCAGTACTATGAAAGTGGTCATGATGGTGAAAAAGTCCATCTAAAAGCTTAATTGTCATAGGTGTCATAAAAATGAACACCAATGTCAGTGAAATAATATTTTTAAGCTTTTTTGTCATTCTAATAACCTGTCAGTTGTTTTTTTTAAATGTGCCATAACGGTTAGTATAAGAATAGTAGCCGATTGCGTGGTACTTTCCTGTCAAGTTACACGAAAGTTGAAGCGGGCTACAACCCTTGAATTTACTAATATCTCGGCTATTATTTTTATACATTGTGTGTGCCCAGCATGAGCATGTGCGCACTTCTATAAAAGCTCTGAATAAATTCGTAAAATACAAATTTTAGGGCATATAAAATAGTTGTGAGCATGAAATATTTCCAGAGGGTGTAAGTCCCTTACGGGCGGAGGTAACGCTTCGAACCGTTAGCAAGTGGCAAGGTGGTTTACCGCGAGGTATGCACTGAAGGAAGCCAACCGGCAAACTCCGGTACTGACGAACAGAAACTGAATATGAGGCTTAATAAACCGGATAAGCAAGCACATCATTGTGACGTCCAAAAGCTAGCAATGGAGCGTGTTTATTAAGTAGATTCAGCAGTGATTGGAGGAAGGAACATGCTATTACCTGGGGAGATCTCATCGGTTTGAATTAATCGGTGAGAAGTCAGCAGACGCCATAGTACCTAACAGGAAACGAGCCATTGAAGAGGTGGAGGCCTCACAAGTTAGGGAAGGGCTGAACGTTAAGTTGTCCCAAATGCTGCAAGGAAGCTTTCCGTTAACGCGGAATCTAGCCTTGCATTAAGCGGGACAGGGAAAGAAGAAACGAGGACTAAAATGATTGAGCAAGTTTTAACCAGAAAGAACCTGTTACGGGCAATGTATAAAGTCCAGAAGAACCACGGTTCGGCTGGGGTTGACCATATGCCTGTAACTAAGCTGTCGGAACTGATGTCGATTGACAAAGATGTATTGACAGAAGAAGTTCGTTCGGGGAGGTATTTGCCACAACCCATTTTAGGGGTAGAAATTCCGAAAGGGGAAGGGAAAACCAGATTGCTTGGTATTCCCACTGTAACCGATAGGTTGCTTCAACAAGCGGTTTTGCAAATAATGATGGCACGGTTCGAGTTTGGGTTCTCGGATTCCAGCTTTGGTTTCCGCCCAAAGCGGAATGTGCAACAAGCAGTTTTAAAAGCACAGGGATACATTAACGAAGGGTTTCAAAATATTGTAGATATTGACTTAAAAACCTTTTTCGATGAAGTAGGCCACTGTTATTTACTGCAATTAATTTACCGCAAAGTAAAATGCCGCGAAACCTTACGCCTAATTCGCAAATGGCTGCGTTCCCCGATTCAAATAAACGGGAGGTTGGCCAAGCGCAGAAAAGGTGTACCACAAGGTAGTCCACTAAGCCCCTTGCTGTCTAATATCATGTTGCATGAACTGGACAAGGAACTGGAACGGCAGGGTTTGCGATTTATCCGCTATGCCGACGATTTTAGTATTTACACTAAAACCAAGGCAACAGCCCGAAAGGCTGGCAATGCTATTTTTAAGTTTCTTAAAAACAAGTTAAAGCTAACCATCAATCGGGAGAAAAGCGGCATTCGGCGGCCTGTACATTTTACCTGTTTAGGATTTGGGTTTGTGCCCACCTATGTGAAAGGAGAACGTGGCAAATATCAACTGGTAATATCAGAAAAGAGTTGGAAGAAGCTAAAGCAAAAGCTAAAAATCCTTACCCGGAAAACCACTCCAATGAGTTTTGACGAACGTATCGAGAAACTCAAGGAAGTTCAGCGAGGCTGGGTGAATGCTTTCCGTATGGCAAGTATTCAAAACAAACTCAAAGAACTGGACGGGTGGCTACGAAATAGGCTTCGTTATTGTATTTGGCATCACTGGAAGAAACCTGAACGGAAAAGGAAAAACCTGATTCGTTTGGGAGTCGAACAGGGGCAAGCCTATGCATGGAGCCGTTCTCGGATGGGAGGCTGGGCAATTGCCCAAAGCCCGATTTTGGGGACTACTATTACAGTTGAAAGGTTGAAGAAGCGCGGTTATACTCCTTTGCTGGAAATCTACAATCAAATTAAACCGAACACGGTTTTGTTTCCTATGATTTAGCGAACCGCCGTATACGAGACCCGTACGTACGGTGGTGTGAGAGGTGCAGTGGCAGCCATTTGGCTGTCACCCATCTACTCGATTAGCATACGTTATTCTTTCTTTACAGTGATCAATTTGTCCGAATTAAAAATTGCAGATACAGATGCTTTATATTCAATATGATCGTCTGTATTTGAATCGATATTCATTTTTTCTTTTATTTCTAATGGGCATAAATCAACATTTAAAGCATGCTTAAATACTATACAAATGCGTTCCGATTTGCAAATTTTATCATTGGGCCATTCATGGGAAGTATGCATGTCCTTCATTAAATATTCTCTTGCAGTTTTTTTAAAACTGCTTGTTTGTTCATCATTTGAGAGCAAACTGTCAGCATCTATCAACCTTTTTACAACAAAATGCCGGTTATATCCACGATCAACCCAATGTCTTATTGAAATAAATCCCCCTTCCGTCCGCAAAAGAGCATAGTTTCCATATGAAATAAATGCAATTCCTATGTTATTATATGTTGAGTCGATAAACTGGAAGGAGCTGTTTAATGAATCCTTTGTAATCACCTGAAACAACAAATCTCCTGTTTTTATGTGATTGAAATCTTTTTCATTTTTAGCCTGACTCTCTGCCTTAAGTTCTTCCCATTTTGCATTATTGGAGTGGTCGATAATTAATCCGATTATTAGGAAAAGAATTATTGGTCCAACAGTCAATGACAGAAAAAGCTTTTTTCGTTTGATTGAAAAATAGACTTTTACAATGGGAACAAGGAAAAGAGTTATAACCAACCAAATAATAAGGTATGAGATGTAAAACGAAATTGTTGTCCCTCTACCAAAACCTATTCCGAATGGTATTATGTGAAAGTAAAAAGAAAAAGTATGCAAGAAAGAATCATATCGCGTAAAATGTCCAAATGCTAACCATCCAGTAAGGAGCAGCCAAATGGCAGCGATTATTCCACTGACGATTATGTAAACTATTGCTTTTTTCATCTTAATGTATGCTAACGGTTTGTGTATGTGGAGTGCGGGATTAGAAGTGATGAACTTTCAAGCTCGCACGGAGCCAATTCGTTTAATCAATATTACTAATTTTCCGTCAATCGTCAAAGACGAATTGGCGGTGTTGCAACAACGAGCCGCAGCCCCAAAAACCGCTGAAACCCGCATTACATATGACACTTTGTTACAGGGCGTTTTTTAGTATCGGTATTCATATTCACTGTTTTCAGTTATAACTTTAGTGGGATAATTATTTCTATTATATACATAAGATGTACTACTTGTCGAGTTTTTATCGAATCCCGGAGTTTCTTCATGTCTTATTAAATTTGTTTCAATAATATTATTTGAATTTGAGTAAAATCCAGGATTACCTAATTCATCAAATATTTTGAAAGGATTCTTTTTATTATCAAACTTAAAGGAAGTTTCACTTATTAATCTTGGCTCTGTACTTTCAGAAAAAAGGTAACTGTAGTATTTTTCATTTTTCACATTTTCATTTTTGTCATACTCATAAACATTAAATTGTGTAATCTCTCCTTTTTCATTGTGTAAATTTCTTTTGGAAATTTTTTCCATTAACAAATTCAAAGCTTCGTTTAGACCCGAATTCAAATTCATCATTTTTTTTAAAATAACTCTCAATTTCTAATAAATTTCCATTTTCATCATATTTAAAAATCTGACGATGCGAAATCGTACAATTTTCAGCAGTCATTAATTCTGTTTTTTCAGTGGGCAGTGAAGATGAAATCATTGATGGGTTCGCCGCAGTTTCACGACTAATTAATTTGCCGTCATTGTTGTATAAATAACTATTATAAAAGTACCTACTCTCTGTTTCTGATATTTTTCCAATATTGTTGTACTTATAATTTGAAACGATTTTATCATCTGATACTTCAGATTTTATAAAATCATTGTTATTGAAGTCATTCTTTTCAAATTCGTCTTTGTTGCAAGATTGAAGTAGAATTAAAGTAATATATGCCAAGCAGAGATATTTGATAAACTGTTTCATAACTATTGGTTTTTAAAATTCTGTTTTAGTCAAGATGTGATATTCTTTGCCATGGTTGCGTTAATCTCTTTTTCAATAAAAAAGCTTATAAATTGTGTTTTTCAAAATGCCCTGTAACGGTGAATTGTATGAGTAGTGGCAGATTGCGTGGCACTTACCTGTCAAACCTTTACACTATTCGAGCGGGCTACAAGCCTTAATATTTAGTGCTTTGCCTGCCATTACTTATACAAAATGTGTGTGCCCAGCATGAGCATGTGCGCACTTCTATAAAAGCTCTGAATAAATTCGGTAAAATACAAATTTTAGGGCATATAAAATAGTTGTGAGCATGAAATATTTCCAGAGGGTGTAAGTCCCTTACGGGCGGAGGTAACGCTTCGAACCGTTAGCAAGTGGCAAGGTGGTTTACCGCGAGGTATGCACTGAAGGAAAGCCAACCGGCAAACTCCGGTACTGACGAACAGAAACTGAATATGAGGCTTAATAAACCGGATAAGCAAGCACATCATTGTGACGTCCAAAAGCTAGCAATGGAGCGTGTTTATTAAGTAGATTCAGCAGTGATTGGAGGAAGGAACATGCTATTACCTGGGGAGATCTCATCGGTTTGAATTAATCGGTGAGAAGTCAGCAGACGCCATAGTACCTAACAGGAAACGAGCCATTGAAGAGGTGGAGGCCTCACAAGTTAGGGAAGGGCTGAACGTTAAGTTGTCCCAAATGCTGCAAGGAAGCTTTCCGTTAACGCGGAATCTAGCCTTGCATTAAGCGGGACAGGGAAAGAAGAAACGAGGACTAAAATGATTGAGCAAGTTTTAACCAGAAAGAACCTGTTACGGGCAATGTATAAAGTCCAGAAGAACCACGGTTCGGCTGGGGTTGACCATATGCCTGTAACTAAGCTGTCGGAACTGATGTCGATTGACAAAGATGTATTGACAGAAGAAGTTCGTTCGGGGAGGTAATTTGCCACAACCCATTTTAGGGGTAGAAATTCCGAAAGGGGAAGGGAAAACCAGATTGCTTGGTATTCCCACTGTAACCGATAGGTTGCTTCAACAAGCGGTTTTGCAAATAATGATGGCACGGTTCGAGTTTGGGTTCTCGGATTCCAGCTGTTGGTTTCCGCCCAAAGCGGAATGTGCAACAAGCAGTTTTAAAAGCACAGGGATACATTAACGAAGGGTTTCAAAATATTGTAGATATTGACTTAAAAACCTTTTTCGATGAAGTAGGCCACTGTTATTTACTGCAATTAATTTACCGCAAAGTAAAATGCCGCGAAACCTTACGCCTAATTCGCAAATGGCTGCGTTCCCCGATTCAAATAAACGGGAGGTTGGCCAAGCGCAGAAAAGGTGTACCACAAGGTAGTCCACTAAGCCCCTTGCTGTCTAATATCATGTTGCATGAACTGGACAAGGAACTGGAACGGCAGGGTTTGCGATTTATCCGCTATGCCGACGATTTTAGTATTTACACTAAAACCAAGGCAACAGCCCGAAAGGCTGGCAATGCTATTTTTAAGTTTCTTAAAAACAAGTTAAAGCTAACCATCAATCGGGAGAAAAGCGGCATTCGGCGGCCTGTACATTTTACCTGTTTAGGATTTGGGTTTGTGCCCACCTATGTGAAAGGAGAACGTGGCAAATATCAACTGGTAATATCAGAAAAGAGTTGGAAGAAGCTAAAGCAAAAGCTAAAAATCCTTACCCGGAAAACCACTCCAATGAGTTTTGACGAACGTATCGAGAAACTCAAGGAAGTTCAGCGAGGCTGGGTGAATGCTTTCCGTATGGCAAGTATTCAAAACAAACTCAAAGAACTGGACGGGTGGCTACGAAATAGGCTTCGTTATTGTATTTGGCATCACTGGAAGAAACCTGAACGGAAAAGGAAAAACCTGATTCGTTTGGGAGTCGAACAGGGGCAAGCCTATGCATGGAGCCGTTCTCGGATGGGAGGCTGGGCAATTGCCCAAAGCCCGATTTTGGGGACTACTATTACAGTTGAAAGGTTGAAGAAGCGCGGTTATACTCCTTTGCTGGAAATCTACAATCAAATTAAACCGAACACGGTTTTGTTTCCTATGATTTAGCGAACCGCCGTATACGAGACCCGTACGTACGGTGGTGTGAGAGGTGCAGTGGCAGCCATTTGGCTGTCACCCATCTACTCGATGTGTGCCCAGCATGAGCATGTGCGCACTTCTATAAAAGCTCTGAATAAATTCGTAAAATACAAATTTTAGGGCATATAAAATAGTTGTGAGCATGAAATATTTCCAGAGGGTGTAAGTCCCTTACGGGCGGAGGTAACGCTTCGAACCGTTAGCAAGTGGCAAGGTGGTTTACCGCGAGGTATGCACTGAAGGAAGCCAACCGGCAAACTCCGGTACTGACGAACAGAAACTGAATATGAGGCTTAATAAACCGGATAAGCAAGCACATCATTGTGACGTCCAAAAGCTAGCAATGGAGCGTGTTTATTAAGTAGATTCAGCAGTGATTGGAGGAAGGAACATGCTATTACCTGGGGAGATCTCATCGGTTTGAATTAATCGGTGAGAAGTCAGCAGACGCCATAGTACCTAACAGGAAACGAGCCATTGAAGAGGTGGAGGCCTCACAAGTTAGGGAAGGGCTGAACGTTAAGTTGTCCCAAATGCTGCAAGGAAGCTTTCCGTTAACGCGGAATCTAGCCTTGCATTAAGCGGGACAGGGAAAGAAGAAACGAGGACTAAAATGATTGAGCAAGTTTTAACCAGAAAGAACCTGTTACGGGCAATGTATAAAGTCCAGAAGAACCACGGTTCGGCTGGGGTTGACCATATGCCTGTAACTAAGCTGTCGGAACTGATGTCGATTGACAAAGATGTATTGACAGAAGAAGTTCGTTCGGGGAGGTATTTGCCACAACCCATTTTAGGGGTAGAAATTCCGAAAGGGGAAGGGAAAACCAGATTGCTTGGTATTCCCACTGTAACCGATAGGTTGCTTCAACAAGCGGTTTTGCAAATAATGATGGCACGGTTCGAGTTTGGGTTCTCGGATTCCAGCTTTGGTTTCCGCCCAAAGCGGAATGTGCAACAAGCAGTTTTAAAAGCACAGGGATACATTAACGAAGGGTTTCAAAATATTGTAGATATTGACTTAAAAACCTTTTTCGATGAAGTAGGCCACTGTTATTTACTGCAATTAATTTACCGCAAAGTAAAATGCCGCGAAACCTTACGCCTAATTCGCAAATGGCTGCGTTCCCCGATTCAAATAAACGGGAGGTTGGCCAAGCGCAGAAAAGGTGTACCACAAGGTAGTCCACTAAGCCCCTTGCTGTCTAATATCATGTTGCATGAACTGGACAAGGAACTGGAACGGCAGGGTTTGCGATTTATCCGCTATGCCGACGATTTTAGTATTTACACTAAAACCAAGGCAACAGCCCGAAAGGCTGGCAATGCTATTTTTAAGTTTCTTAAAAACAAGTTAAAGCTAACCATCAATCGGGAGAAAAGCGGCATTCGGCGGCCTGTACATTTTACCTGTTTAGGATTTGGGTTTGTGCCCACCTATGTGAAAGGAGAACGTGGCAAATATCAACTGGTAATATCAGAAAAGAGTTGGAAGAAGCTAAAGCAAAAGCTAAAAATCCTTACCCGGAAAACCACTCCAATGAGTTTTGACGAACGTATCGAGAAACTCAAGGAAGTTCAGCGAGGCTGGGTGAATGCTTTCCGTATGGCAAGTATTCAAAACAAACTCAAAGAACTGGACGGGTGGCTACGAAATAGGCTTCGTTATTGTATTTGGCATCACTGGAAGAAACCTGAACGGAAAAGGAAAAACCTGATTCGTTTGGGAGTCGAACAGGGGCAAGCCTATGCATGGAGCCGTTCTCGGATGGGAGGCTGGGCAATTGCCCAAAGCCCGATTTTGGGGACTACTATTACAGTTGAAAGGTTGAAGAAGCGCGGTTATACTCCTTTGCTGGAAATCTACAATCAAATTAAACCGAACACGGTTTTGTTTCCTATGATTTAGCGAACCGCCGTATACGAGACCCGTACGTACGGTGGTGTGAGAGGTGCAGTGGCAGCCATTTGGCTGTCACCCATCTACTCGATTATGCCTAGTTTTAATTTAATATTCGATATTTTTTTGTATATTTTAAGTTAATTTAAATTTTCATTTTCTATATAAATTGAATCAAATAAGATAAGATTTCATTTCAAAATAAATTTAACAATAATAATTGAGATAATAAAAATGAATGAATCAACTAAAATTTTAAAACAGTACTATCTTCTACTTAAAGAATATTTTGTAATTAAGAAAAATGTTTGTAGTTGTATCAATTATAAAAGTTTTTTATACAGCTATGATTCTTTTTGGAGAAAGAATATGGAACAGTATATTAGAAGTGTTTCAAATATAAATTATAATACTTATAAATGTGGAATGCTTACGAATTATGAGAATAATCTTACAAAGTATTTAAAAGGAGATTTCTATTTTAATCCAGATAAGACACTTTGTAAACAAGCAATTTTTTCTAATCATATTATGATTAGTGATTATATAGGTGATCAACTAGTATATATGGCAAGTAGCGCAAATAATAATCCTTTATTTGGCAATATGGAGGAATTTAGATTAGGATTAAACGCTCATTTAATATTTGAATTGGAAGATTGGGTGAATCAAGGTATTATTAAACTTCTTCCACCAGCATATTTATTTCAAGATCGATATAATGAAGATTATTTAAAAATAGAACAATTTCGACAATTTCATTTTGAAATACATGGATTTGAAGATGAACTTAAAAAAAGACTTGAAAGTTTAAATTCATTTGAAGCAATGCATTTAAAAGCAACGTTGTTTATGTTTAGAGAATCTATGTTTTTACAAAATATATTAAACATTATACCGATATTTAATAAACCCATGAATGAAGTTTCACATTTATGCAATGAATATCACAACAAACTTTTACAGGATAGTAAAATTTTTAATTGCTTTTTAAACCTTAAATCTCAATATATTGAAAATGTTAGTTTTGAAAAACTTTTAGAAATAAGAAAAGAAGGTTGTTTAGAAAATATCAGAATATTTATTAGAGATGAATATATTAAAACAAAAAATATGTTTTCAGATAATATATACGATTATAATGATTTCCTTATGCAGTTTAATTTGAATTTTGAAGATAAAATGAGATCCTCGGAGAATGAATGGATTAAAATTAAAAAAATCATAAAAAAGCGGACATCAAATAAAAGTTTATTAGAACCAGTATTACTCCTGACTGGTTCGATATTAGCAATGTCAATATCAAGTTATCTTGATATAAAATTTTTAAATTTAATTCCAGGAGTTGTAGGAGCAAGTAGTATGAAAGATATTTTTCATACTATAAGAAATAATAATATAGCAGTTGAAAAAATCAAAAATGAGGCATTGAAAAATAAGCCTGAATTAGTATTTTTTTTGGTAGAATAAATTTCTAATGGCACTTGAATGTTTTTTTTGTCTTGACTTATTTTCTTAAGAGTAATCCTATTTTTTTTAATGGATTTCAAATAATAATACAATTATCATATAGACATATTTTAGGACGACACAAAATTAGGCATAACGGCATGGCTAAGGCAAGTAAGAGGGATTTTATTTTACTACCCATCCAAATACCTAAGGAGCCAAATCATACTTTTGTTTATTTTATATAGGGCAATTAATTTTATGTTTATAAAGTTATTGAATTGAAATACCAAATCAAAGATTTGGCGGAATTGTTTCTTACACATTTGTTCGATAACCCACAATTACCCCTTATTTGCTTTAGCCTTTGTTATTGTGCGGCGAAAAAGCTCAGGCGTGCTAACCCTTTAGTTACTTAAATACCATCGTTACTTATTAGGGCTATTGCTTGTTTGGTTATGAATAAGTACACAGCCAACCAAAACCTGCCATTGTGGAATTTACTGTTTTAAGGCTAACCTTACTGTAAACCACAGGATTTTGCTGTTTAATATTTAACCCTTTTAAAAACCACTAAAAACAAAACCGTTGTTAAAAGGCTAAGGTTGGCTTTTTCATTCGTGGCACAAAAACAAGGGATAGCCTGGAATGCAGCCCTTACGTGCATAAGAGCCAATAGTAGCCCAACCTTTGTGAAAAGCACTAAATACTGCCAAGGGAGCTGAAGCGTGCCACACCGTTTCTTATTTACGCACCACCGTATTTGAACAAAAGCAGCCCGCACCAATTGGTTAGAGTGGCAACGGCTGTTTTAGCCACAGGCGTGGCCATAGTAGTATTTTCAAAGGAAATAAAGAGTTTGAAAAGGATTTAAGGTAAAATAATTTTTGTGATACTTTATGGGCCGCAAGGGCAGGATTAAACAGGCTTTGGCACGGTTGCCCAGCCAATGGAGTGGAAACTAAATAAAACCCCCGGGCGGAGCTAACCCGTTGTGATGGGATTGATAAAAATCACCAATAAAGGAATTAAAAACAAGTGGGCGGGACGCTTTTACAAAACCTGATTTTTAATTGGAAAATGGCATACTAACGGCAAAAAAACGCCGCTGCACACTAACGGTTTGTGTATGTGGAGTGCGGGATTAAAAGTGATGAACTTTCAAAACCGCACGGAGCCAATTCGTTTATTCAATATTACTAATTTTCCGTCAATCGTCAAAGACGAATTGGCGGTGTTGCAACAACGAGCTGCAGCTTGAAAAATCGCTGAAACCCGCATTACATATGACACTGTGTGTGTGCCCAGCATGAGCATGTGCGCACTTCTATAAAAGCTCTGAATAAATTCGTAAAATACAAATTTTAGGGCATATAAAATAGTTGTGAGCATGAAATATTTCCAGAGGGTGTAAGTCCCTTACGGGCGGAGGTAACGCTTCGAACCGTTAGCAAGTGGCAAGGTGGTTTACCGCGAGGTATGCACTGAAGGAAGCCAACCGGCAAACTCCGGTACTGACGAACAGAAACTGAATATGAGGCTTAATAAACCGGATAAGCAAGCACATCATTGTGACGTCCAAAAGCTAGCAATGGAGCGTGTTTATTAAGTAGATTCAGCAGTGATTGGAGGAAGGAACATGCTATTACCTGGGGAGATCTCATCGGTTTGAATTAATCGGTGAGAAGTCAGCAGACGCCATAGTACCTAACAGGAAACGAGCCATTGAAGAGGTGGAGGCCTCACAAGTTAGGGAAGGGCTGAACGTTAAGTTGTCCCAAATGCTGCAAGGAAGCTTTCCGTTAACGCGGAATCTAGCCTTGCATTAAGCGGGACAGGGAAAGAAGAAACGAGGACTAAAATGATTGAGCAAGTTTTAACCAGAAAGAACCTGTTACGGGCAATGTATAAAGTCCAGAAGAACCACGGTTCGGCTGGGGTTGACCATATGCCTGTAACTAAGCTGTCGGAACTGATGTCGATTGACAAAGATGTATTGACAGAAGAAGTTCGTTCGGGGAGGTATTTGCCACAACCCATTTTAGGGGTAGAAATTCCGAAAGGGGAAGGGAAAACCAGATTGCTTGGTATTCCCACTGTAACCGATAGGTTGCTTCAACAAGCGGTTTTGCAAATAATGATGGCACGGTTCGAGTTTGGGTTCTCGGATTCCAGCTTTGGTTTCCGCCCAAAGCGGAATGTGCAACAAGCAGTTTTAAAAGCACAGGGATACATTAACGAAGGGTTTCAAAATATTGTAGATATTGACTTAAAAACCTTTTTCGATGAAGTAGGCCACTGTTATTTACTGCAATTAATTTACCGCAAAGTAAAATGCCGCGAAACCTTACGCCTAATTCGCAAATGGCTGCGTTCCCCGATTCAAATAAACGGGAGGTTGGCCAAGCGCAGAAAAGGTGTACCACAAGGTAGTCCACTAAGCCCCTTGCTGTCTAATATCATGTTGCATGAACTGGACAAGGAACTGGAACGGCAGGGTTTGCGATTTATCCGCTATGCCGACGATTTTAGTATTTACACTAAAACCAAGGCAACAGCCCGAAAGGCTGGCAATGCTATTTTTAAGTTTCTTAAAAACAAGTTAAAGCTAACCATCAATCGGGAGAAAAGCGGCATTCGGCGGCCTGTACATTTTACCTGTTTAGGATTTGGGTTTGTGCCCACCTATGTGAAAGGAGAACGTGGCAAATATCAACTGGTAATATCAGAAAAGAGTTGGAAGAAGCTAAAGCAAAAGCTAAAAATCTTTACCCGGAAAACCACTCCAATGAGTTTTGACGAACGTATCGAGAAACTCAAGGAAGTTCAGCGAGGCTGGGTGAATGCTTTCCGTATGGCAAGTATTCAAAACAAACTCAAAGAACTGGACGGGTGGCTACGAAATAGGCTTCGTTATTGTATTTGGCATCACTGGAAGAAACCTGAACGGAAAAGGAAAAACCTGATTCGTTTGGGAGTCGAACAGGGGCAAGCCTATGCATGGAGCCGTTCTCGGATGGGAGGCTGGGCAATTGCCCAAAGCCCGATTTTGGGGACTACTATTAGAGACTGTAAAATGAACTCTGTCTAACAATATTAATTTTGTAACGACAGAGAAATTATGGAAAGCGAAGAATTTAAAGAGATGCGTGACAAAGCCATTGAGCAGTTACGCACAGGACAATCCCTAACAGGAAAAGATGGTGTTTTTGCACCTTTACTAAAAGAGTTTATAGAAAGTGCCCTTGATGCGGAGATGAATTCCCATTTGGATGATTTTGAGCGAATTTCAGGCAACAAGCGCAATGGGAAGAAAAGTAAAACCCTGAAAACCGATTCAGGAGAAATTGAGATTACTACACCACAAGACCGCAACAGCAGTTTTGAACCACAACTGGTGAAAAAACGGGAAACAGTACTGGCAGATAATCTTGCCCCAAAAATCATTGGGTTATATGGTCTGGGGATGAGTTTTCGTGACATCTCCAACCACATCAAAGAGATGTACGATGTAGACATCTCGCATTCCACATTAAGCGAGATAACAGAGCGAGTTATCCCACAGGTTAAAGCGTGGCAGAGCCGACCACTTGAATCGCTGTACACGATTGTGTGGCTTGATGCGATGCACTACAAGGTCAGGGATGAAGGCAGAGTGGTAAGCCGTGCTGTGTACAACGTATTGGCAGTAAACAAAGAAGGTCGAAAAGACCTGATCGGGATGTATATCTCCGAAAGTGAAGGGGCTAACTTCTGGCTTAGTGTACTGACCGACTTAAAATCCCGAGGAGTAGAAGATATTTTAATTGCCAGCATTGATAACTTGTCAGGATTTTCAGAAGCCATAGCAAGCATTTTTCCGAAAGTAGAAATACAGTCCTGCATCGTTCATCAGGTGCGGAACTCGTTGAAATACGTAGCCTCGAAAGACCAGAAGGTTTTCATGAAAGACCTGAAAAAAGTATATCAGGCGGTCAATAAAGACCAGGCAGAAACGGAACTTATCAATCTGGAAGAAAGATGGGGAAACAAATATCCCGTTGTCATCAAATCGTGGAATACCAATTGGGATAAATTATCGGCTTATTTTCAGTACGATGAGCAAATCCGCAGGCTCATTTACACGACCAATCCAGTGGAAGGGTTTCACCGTCAGGTACGGAAAGTAACCAAAACAAAAGGTGCTTTCCCCAACGATATGGCTTTACTGAAACTGATTTATCTGGCAACTGAAAATATCTCTAAAAAATGGACCCAGCCACTCCAGAACTGGGGGCTTACGGCACAACAACTGAAAATAAAATTTGGCGACAGAATGAAACTTGACCTCTGATTTTAATCTCTAAAAAGCAAAGAAAGAACAAGATTCAAAACCTGTCAAGGGTATATGAACGGCTCGTGCCTCACCGCCCTTGACAGAACTCAAATCCCGTTCAAAAAAGCTTTTACGATTAATAATCCAGAAAATAAATTAAATTTGAATGAAAGAAAATTACCAGACAGAGTTTAGATTACACTCCCTACTATTACAGTTGAAAGGTTGAAGAAGCGCGGTTATACTCCTTTGCTGGAAATCTACAATCAAATTAAACCGAACACGGTTTTGTTTCCTATGATTTAGCGAACCGCCGTATACGAGACCCGTACGTACGGTGGTGTGAGAGGTGCAGTGGCAGCCATTTGGCTGTCACCCATCTACTCGATTGTGGTGTCGTTATTTTTCTTCATCAATTATATACACGGTTCCTTTTCCTTTTCCAATACTCTTAATTATTTGCTCTTTTTTCAAATACTGCAAGTCTTTTTTTATGGTATTAATATTTATGTTTTCAAATCTCTTGCCCAAATCAGATATTTTCAGAGGTTGATTCTTCTTTAAATACTCCTTTATTTCCTTTTGTCTTTCATTTAAATACCCTCCTTTTGACTTAAATACATCGTATTTTGCATCAAGACTTTGAGTTAACACATTCAATTTATCGAGAAAATATAATATCCATTTGGATATGCTTTCATTTTTTTTATTTCTGTTTTTTTGTCCTTCCATTAAAGCTTGATAATATTCTTTCTTTGTTTTTTCTATCAAGTTTTCAAAAGATACATATTGAATAAATAAATAATCTTTTTGTAACAAAACCAAAGTTGTCAATAATCTTGACAATCTTCCATTTCCATCTTGAAATGGGTGTATTGATAAGAATTCATAAACAAGATTTGCAACAATTATTAAAGGATGAATTTCTTTTTTTTCAAATTGTGTATTCGTCCAACTAATTAAATCATTCATTTCATTGTTAACTAAATGAACTTCTGTTGTATTAAAAATGACTTTCTGTATTCCGCCTGGATAATTAGCAACAACTTTGTTTGAGAGAGACTTGTATTCTCCACGATGCCTTGTGTCTTTATCACTGTGTCGTAATAAATTCTGATGTAATTGTTTAATGTAGTTTTCTGATAATTTTATGTTATCATAATTTTCATATATTATTTCTAATGTATCATAATATCCGACAACTTCTTGTTCATCCCTTGTTTTTAGTTTGGTTATTTTTATATCATTCAGAAGTTCTTCTATCTCTTTATCTGTAAGTGTTCCTCCTTCAATTCTTGTTGATGAACCAATACTTTCAATTGTAGCAATCTTTCGTAGTTCTTTCAAGTAAATATTCTCTTGCTTTTCAATACTATTCCATTTGCCTTTATATAAGTCAATTTGAGAAATCAGATTTAATATTTTCTGATTTATTTGAAAATCGAAGTTTAGTTTATTTATATATTTATCCATTTGTTATTCGTATTTTATCTGAATACTAAGATACATTCGTTTTTGAAAATATCCAAATAATATCTGAATTTTATCTGAATGCGATTTTTTTAATGCACCACAACGGTTTGTACATGTTGCGGAGCGGATTTCGGAGAGCGTTCATGTCCGCGAGGACTGAACTGTGATGCGAGAATCCGCCGTTGCTAACCGCACCAATCCCGCTCTGAAATATGTACTTTGTGTGTGCCCAGCATGAGCATGTGCGCACTTCTATAAAAGCTCTGAATAAATTCGTAAAATACAAATTTTAGGGCATATAAAATAGTTGTGAGCATGAAATATTTCCAGAGGGTGTAAGTCCCTTACGGGCGGAGGTAACGCTTCGAACCGTTAGCAAGTGGCAAGGTGGTTTACCGCGAGGTATGCACTGAAGGAAGCCAACCGGCAAACTCCGGTACTGACGAACAGAAACTGAATATGAGGCTTAATAAACCGGATAAGCAAGCACATCATTGTGACGTCCAAAAGCTAGCGATGGAGCGTGTTTATTAAGTAGATTCAGCAGTGATTGGAGGAAGGAACATGCTATTACCTGGGGAGATCTCATCGGTTTGAATTAATCGGTGAGAAGTCAGCAGACGCCATAGTACCTAACAGGAAACGAGCCATTGAAGAGGTGGAGGCCTCACAAGTTAGGGAAGGGCTGAACGTTAAGTTGTCCCAAATGCTGCAAGGAAGCTTTCCGTTAACGCGGAATCTAGCCTTGCATTAAGCGGGACAGGGAAAGAAGAAACGAGGACTAAAATGATTGAGCAAGTTTTAACCAGAAAGAACCTGTTACGGGCAATGTATAAAGTCCAGAAGAACCACGGTTCGGCTGGGGTTGACCATATGCCTGTAACTAAGCTGTCGGAACTGATGTCGATTGACAAAGATGTATTGACAGAAGAAGTTCGTTCGGGGAGGTATTTGCCACAACCCATTTTAGGGGTAGAAATTCCGAAAGGGGAAGGGAAAACCAGATTGCTTGGTATTCCCACTGTAACCGATAGGTTGCTTCAACAAGCGGTTTTGCAAATAATGATGGCACGGTTCGAGTTTGGGTTCTCGGATTCCAGCTTTGGTTTCCGCCCAAAGCGGAATGTGCAACAAGCAGTTTTAAAAGCACAGGGATACATTAACGAAGGGTTTCAAAATATTGTAGATATTGACTTAAAAACCTTTTTCGATGAAGTAGGGCCACTGTTATTTACTGCAATTAATTTACCGCAAAGTAAAATGCCGCGAAACCTTACGCCTAATTCGCAAATGGCTGCGTTCCCCGATTCAAATAAACGGGAGGTTGGCCAAGCGCAGAAAAGGTGTACCACAAGGTAGTCCACTAAGCCCCTTGCTGTCTAATATCATGTTGCATGAACTGGACAAGGAACTGGAACGGCAGGGTTTTGCGATTTATCCGCTATGCCGACGATTTTAGTATTTACACTAAAACCAAGGCAACAGCCCGAAAGGCTGGCAATGCTATTTTTAAGTTTCCTTAAAAACAAGTTAAAGCTAACCATCAATCGGGAGAAAAGCGGCATTCGGCGGCCTGTACATTTTACCTGTTTAGGATTTGGGTTTGTGCCCACCTATGTGAAAGGAGAACGTGGCAAATATCAACTGGTAATATCAGAAAAGAGTTGGAAGAAGCTAAAGCAAAAGCTAAAAATCCTTACCCGGAAAACCACTCCAATGAGTTTTGACGAACGTATCGAGAAACTCAAGGAAGTTCAGCGAGGCTGGGTGAATGCTTTCCGTATGGCAAGTATTCAAAACAAACTCAAAGAACTGGACGGGTGGCTACGAAATAGGCTTCGTTATTGTATTTGGCATCACTGGAAGAAACCTGAACGGAAAAGGAAAAACCTGATTCGTTTGGGAGTCGAACAGGGGCAAGCCTATGCATGGAGCCGTTCTCGGATGGGAGGCTGGGCAATTGCCCAAAAGCCCGATTTTGGGGACTACTATTACAGTTGAAAGGTTGAAGAAGCGCGGTTATACTCCTTTGCTGGAAATCTAACAATCAAATTAAACCGAACACGGTTTTGTTTCCTATGATTTAGCGAACCGCCGTATACGAGACCCGTACGTACGGTGGTGTGAGAGGTGCAGTGGCAGCCATTTGGCTGTCACCCATCTACTCGATTAGGTTTTCGTGCGTTTTTCTTCCGTCAGTGCACCGGCAAGACATACTCTTTTGCAATTTTTGGTTGCAGCGTTGGCTTGTGCGAATTGCAAATGTGTATGGCTTTTGGGGTTGGCATTTTCTATTCTTTATTTTCAATCAGATGTTTTAGTTCCTCTTTACTCGGTAAAACTGTCTGGTATTTACTCGCAAATTATCTGCTGATTTTCTTTTGGCAAGGTTATTCTCACCAATGTTTCATTTTTCTGTTTGCAGAGTACTATTCCAATTGTGAGATTTTCTTCGTTGGTCTTTTTAAATTCATCGTAGTAGTTGACATACATTTGCACTTTGACCTAAATCCTGATGTTTTAGTTTGCCAATTTTCAAGTCGATTAGTACAAAACATTGCAGTAATCGGTTATAGAAAACCAAATTCAACGTGAAAATGCTCATCTTCTATTAGAGACTGTAAAATGAACTCTGTCTAACAATATTAAGTTTTGTAACGACAGAGAAATTATGGAAAGCGAAGAATTTAAAAGAGATGCGTGACAAAGCCATTGAGCAGTTACGCACAGGACAATCCCTAACAGGAAAAGATGGTGTTTTTTGCACCTTTACTAAAAGAGTTTATAGAAAGTGCCCTTGATGCGGAGATGAATTCCCATTTGGATGATTTTTGAGCGAATTTCAGGCAACAAGCGCAATGGGAAGAAAAGTAAAACCCTGAAAACCGATTCAGGAGAAATTGAGATTACTACACCACAAGACCGCAACAGCAGTTTTGAACCACAACTGGTGAAAAAATGGGAAACAGTACTGGCAGATAATCTTGCCCCAAAAATCATTTGGGTTATATGGTCTGGGGATGAGTTTTCGTGACATCTCCAACCACATCAAAGAGATGTACGATGTAGACATCTCGCATTCCACATTAAGCGAGAAACAGAGCGAGTTATCCACCACAGGTTAAAGCGTGGCAGAGCCGACCACTTGAATCGCTGTACACGATTGTGTGGCTTGATGCGATGCACTACAAGGTCAGGGATGAAGGCAGAGTGTAAGCCGTGCTGTGTACAACGTATTGGCAGTAAACAAAGAAGGTCGAAAAGACCTGATCGGGATTGTATATCTCCGAAAGTGAAGGGGCTAACTTCTGGCTTAGTGTACTGACCGACTTAAAATCCCGAGGA
>CAXXYG010000017.1:0-15756 GCA_963666575.2 Prolixibacteraceae bacterium | reverse complement strand
TTTTCAACACCATTAATTATTAAAACACCCAATTCCGACAGAGTGATAAACATGAGTTTAAACTTCTTTTTTAGGTTTGTATTCTTTTGCCATTTGCCTGATCGACTCTAAATCGCTTTTAAGGCCCTGGTATTTAGTGCCATCCCTGAATTCCTGAAAATTAGGTTTAAACAGTTCAATTTCCTTATACAGTTTTAAAATTCCTTTTTTTCGGGTCGGCAGCTATTGGAATATTTTTCAACTTAGCTAAAGAAGTTACCTTTTTTATAATGCTGGGTGTAATTACTCCTTTATCGTAATCAACAAAAATAATAACGTCAATCATTCTGTTTTTCAAGTCGTTTCGGATAATTGAATTTAACAGATGTTTTTTTCGATTTCGGGGCAGAAGGTATTCAGTAGTTTCTTCATCAACACGGGCAATGTGTTGCCCATTACTTATAACCCTGTTTTTTTCGGTTGTTTTGCGGTCCGGGGTCAATAAAAATCCCTTCCGAAGAAAGATTTCGCTTTCTTCAAAAGTTTTAGAAAATCCTGCCCCTTTTGATCATCGCCAATTAACAGAAAAAAGTATAGGCGTTGCTCCCAAGTGCCTGGATGTTTAAAGATACATTAGCTGCCCCACCCAGTCGGTTTTCACGTTCAGTAATAGTAACTATTGGTATTGGTGCTTCAGGCGAAATTCGTTCAATCTTACCCCACAAATATGTGTCGATCATAGCATCGCCGATGATTAATACACGGAGCTCATTAAAACGACTAAATATTTTTTCAACCTGCTGTTTGTCCACTCAATTACTTTTTTAAAGGATACAAATGTAGTAAAAATTCAATGTTACAAAAATGTTTTAGCATACTTCAAATCCATTTATTCGTGTATTTACATAGGGTCAACATCAATATTAAAAAACAGTACTACTATTGGCCGGTAAATGTTTGATCGTTTTTATATCGGAAACCATCGCTGTTTTTAAATCACCCAGATTATGATTTTTTTCGATTTTGAGCCATATTTCTTTTAAATACCAAAGTTTTACACGGGTTATCAACGGAAACTCGGGCCCCATTACCTGGGCATAATTGTTTTTTCGTAACAATTCAGCCAATTGTAGCTGCCCGAATGGTTTACTTTTTCAAGCACTTTGTGTTTTACAGTTATTTTTATAAAACGGTAAAAGGGAGGATATTTAAAAAGCTTCCTTTCAGCCATTTGCCGGTTAAATGTTTCCGTGTATAAATGGTTTGTAATTTCGTGAATAAGAACATGTTCAGTTTGAGATGTTTGAAGAATTACCTTGCCTTGTTTATGTTTTCGGCCCTGCTCGCCACTAACTTGCGAAAATCAACTGAAAACTACGTTCATGTGCCCTAAAATCAGGGAAATTTATTAAGTTATCGGCATTTAAAATTCCAACTGTATTTACAAACTCAAAATCCAAACCTTTGGTAACCATCTGAGTCCCAATAAGAATATCCGTTTTTCTATTCTCAAGGTTTTTAACCAATTTTTCAAAAGCAGTTTTTGATTGTGTTGAATCAAGATCCATGCGTGCAATACGCGCTTCAGGAAATAATTCCTTTAATTCATCTTCAATTTTTTCAGTTCCATAACCACGTGTTTTTAATTCAGGTGAACCGCAATCATGGCACGTTTCAGGCATACGGATATAATACCCACAATAGTGGCAATTGAGGGTTTTTTTATATTTATGATAGGTGAGGCTTACATCACATTTTTCGCATTTTGGAATCCAGCCGCAGTCCATACACTCAACAAATGGTGCATATCCACGACGGTTCTGAAAAAGAATAACCTGCTCTTTATTTACGAGTGCAGTTTCAATGTGTTGAAACAACTCAGGAGTTAAAAACGATTTCATCTCTTTCCGTTTGTAAGCCCTTTTTATATCAGAAACAATGATCTCGGGTAACAACATTTCGCCGTGCCGTTGTAGTAATTCAACCAAACCAAATTTGCCCGATTTAGCATTATAGTATGATTCGAAACTAGGAGTTGCAGAACCAAGAATAACTTTAGCATTATTTTGGTAACCCATAATAACAGCCATATCACGTGCATTGTAGCGAGGCGATGGATCAAATTGTTTGTAGGTATTTTCATGTTCTTCATCGACCACAATAAAACCCAGCTTTTTAAAGGGTAAAAACACAGCCGACCGAGCACCTAAAATTATTTGATAAGAATTTGTTGGATCATTATCAAAATTTAAAACTTTTTGCCAGATTTCAACTCTTTCGTGGTCGGATAATTTTGAATGGTAAACACCAACTTTTCCTCCAAAAATTAATTTTAACCGGGTAATTAATTGGGTTGTCAGTGCAATTTCTGGTACCAGGTATAAAACCTGTTTCCCTTCATTTATTATTCGGTTGATAAAGTGAATGTATATTTCAGTTTTACCACTCGATGTTATGCCGTGCAATAAGACTACCTGTTTCGATTCAAACTGTTTGTATGTTTCAGCAAGAGCCTCTTCCTGAAATGAGTTTAAAATGTTTATTTCTCCTTGCTGAACAACAGGAACATCGAGGCGCGAAACTTGTTGTTGAATTTCCTTTATTATTTTTTTTGCAACTAATCCTTTAATCAAAGATGTATTAAAATTTGTCCCTTTTAATAACTCTTTCCTGCTAATTTTAAATTGTTTGATGTTAATCGATTTTTTTGCTAATTGTAGAAAATGCTCAAATAACTCGGTCTGTTTTTTGGCTTTCCCAATTAGTTGCAAACTCCTTTCAAATTCTTCGAACGAATTAAAACGAGGGTGCGAAACAATAACAACTTCGGTTTTTGCTTTGTATTTTGAGGCAATTTTTTCTTCAACCGAAATAATTCCTTTTGTAACCATTCGATTTACCAAAACATATGAAAAATCGGTACCAATGGTTTTCTGAAGTTGTGTAATTGACTGCGGATTGTTTTGTAATATTTTGAAAACCAGTATTTCCTTCAGATCTAAATTTTCAGGCTCATTATTCTGAAGGAGTGTGATTTTTGATTGACTTTCAAGCTTCATTCCTGAAGGCAGGGCTGCTTTAAAAACATCGCCCAATGTTGCACAGTAATACTCCGAAATCCATTTCCACAAATTTAAATTGTTAGGAAAGATTATTGGTTTTTCATCTAATAGTGATTCAATTGATTTTGCCTCAAAATCTATGGGCGGAGTAGAATGGATAGCAATCACAAGCGCCGAATATTTTTTCTTTGCCCCAAAAGGCACAATAACTCTTATGCCCGGCTGCACCTGAGCAACAAAATCCTCTGGAATAACATACGTAAAGTTGTCATAAAGAGGCAAGGGTAAAAGTACATCAGCAAATTGTTTCTCCATAAACTAAAATGGCTGACAATGGCCAGCCGGGTTAATGTAAATTTAGTTTTTATATTCTAAATATTCAAAGGCAAATGAGTATCAAATTTTGTTTTTATTGTATAGGCAATTTCTTCCATCAACCACGATGGAGTAGATGTACCACCGCAAATTCCAATTTTAACAACTCCCTCAAACCACTTTTCTTTTAAATCCTCTTTGTTAGAAATAAATTTTGCATGAGGGTGATTTTTTTCACAAACACTGTACAGGAATTTCCCATTGGAACTTTTTTTCCCCGATACAAAAAGTATCAAGTCGTGGTTTTTAATGAATTTTTTAATTCGCGGTACCCTGTTCGAAACTTGCCGGCAAATGGTGTCTTTTATAGTAACAGAAGCCGGATTTTTAGCTCTTTTTTTTATTTCTTCAGAAAAAGCCACAAATTCAGAAATTGGCATTGTTGTTTGTGAATAAAGGGTAATCGGCCGTTCAAAATCAACTTGATCCAGGTCTTCAATTGTATTAACAACAATGGCATTATTGCTGGTTTGCCCCCGTAGTCCGGTTACTTCGGCATGGCCTTTTTTTCCCAATATTACTATCTGCCCATTTTCTTTTTCCCCATCGAGATAAGAAGTTTTTATTCGTTTTTGAAGTTTTAATACCACAGGGCAAGTAGCATCAATTAAAGTGATATTGTTTTTAGTGGCATATTCATAAGTTTCAGGAGGTTCGCCATGCGCTCGTATCAAAACTTTGCAATTTTTTAAACAAAAATATTCTTTGCGCGAAATAGTTTTTAATCCCAAATTCTGAAGCCGTTGAATTTCGGCACCGTTATGCACAATATCACCTAGGCTGTATAATTCATTATTAATACCTAATGATTGTTCCGCAATTTTAATGGCATTAACAACCCCAAAACAGAATCCCGAATTTTTATCAATCTCGATTACCATTTTATTTATGAATGATATTATTGGCTTGGTTAATGGCCCATTCCAACTGTTCATCTATAGAAAGGTTGCTATTGTCTAATACAATCGCATCGTCGGCTTGTTTTAAGGGGCTTTCTTTTCTATTCTGATCGATATAATCACGTTCGTTTATATTTTTTTGGATAACCTCCATCGAAACAGATAGTCCTTTCGCTATCATTTCGTCGTAACGCCTTTTAGCCCTGATTTCGGTTGAAGCAGTCATAAATATTTTTAATTCAGCATCCGGAAAAACAACTGTTCCTATATCGCGGCCATCCATAACGACACCCTTATTTTCACCTATTTTGCGCTGGAATTTTACCATTTCTGTTCTGACCTCTTTTAGTGTACTTATGGGGCTTACATTGTTTGAAACATCAATACTGCGAATTTTTTCCTCCACATTTTCACCATTTAAGAAAGTGGTATTTTTTTCAGTTTTTTCATCGTATAAAAAAGAGATAGAAATATTTTTTAAATTATCAATGATTTGATCTTCATCCATTTCCTGATTAACAATCCAACCGTTCTGCATGGCGAAAAGCGTTACAGCACGGTACATTGCTCCCGAATCGATGTAGGAATACTTTATTTTTTTTGCCAACGATTTTGCCACAGTGCTTTTACCACACGACGAAAATCCATCAATGGCTATAATTATTTTTTTTTCAGGCATATTAGGATTGCATAAAATTTTAACAAAGATAAGTTTCTTTTTTCACTAAAAAAGAAAGGTATTTTCAGAAATCATTATTGAGGTTGATTGCCAATGAAAACAGATTGGACGAACCGGCAAGGTGAAAACGTGAAGATGCAAAATCGAGCCTGAAACGTTTAACTTTTAATCCGAATCCAAATGAAAAACCGACTGTTGAGCCATGGTCCTGAAGTTTTAACTCCTGGCGTCGCTGATAATTATACCCGGCACGCAGTGTAAAATTTTCGGTAGGTAAAAGCTCAACACCAATCACCAGGTGCCGCATTAATTGTTTGGCAACACTTTCATTGTATTCAGTAAAAACATATTGGTCCTTTTCATCTTCGGGAGGAGCAACATTGGTAAGGTCCCAATTATTAAGGTGCTGAGCTGTAACCGAAATTACAACCGGGGCATGAGCCAGTTTTGTGGAAATTCCGGCTTGTACATTAAATGGAATGGGTTCCGTTTCGCCATCCTCATAATAGGTTGTTATTTGTGTCCCAAAATTCCGGGCTACTATAGCAATAGTTGTTAAACCCGTCTTACTTGATAAACTAATACCGGCATCACCAGCAATACCAACCGATTGATAACTTTCGAAGACCGACAGTATGGGTTTTAATGTGGCGCCATACCTCACCCTTTTGTATTGATTTGAATAAATAAGGCTTAGCGCATATTCGGCAGCCCTGAACTGGCTGCCAGTAAGTTGGCCAAATTCGGTAGCCTCAGCAAATTTCCCGTAATTGATATAATGCATGCCAGCTGCAAAATTTCCGATACCTTCAACTGTGCGGGCATATGAAACATAACCAAAATTAATATCGGACAAATAATTAACGTAATTAGCCAATAAATGGTTTGACATTTCGGCATCAAGCAATGCTGGATTATGATACGGTAGATTGAGGTCGGTTTTATCGTTTATGGCAATCTGGTTGCCTCCTAAAGCAGCAATTCTTGCCGAATTGGTCAATTCTAGAAACTGGTAAGTCGATTCCCCTCCAATCTGGGCAAATGCCATAACATTAAAAACGACTAATAATAAAGTTGTATATAGTTTGGGCACCATAAAAATCAAATCTAATATTCAATTAACGCCAAATATACTTTTTTATTTTCTTGAAAAATTATGAGTTACCAATTCTGTTTTTTTAATTCCGAAATTATATCGCAAACTACAGGGCATGTTTCACAATTTTTCTGCGACAAATCAAGTATTTGAAAAAAGCGTTTACGATCAGTATGAGGATATTCACGGCAAGCTTTTGGACGTTGTTGGTAAACCATACAATAGTTGTCGGGCATTAAAAACGGGCAGGGGCTTTGATTAAAAATAAAATCATTGTCTTCATCAATTTTAATATATTGGGCGATAAAATCAGACGATTTAATCCTTAAAAACTTTGCCATTCTATCAATATCCTTATCGGTGATTCTGGGGCCTAATGTTTTGCAGCAGTTGGCACATTCAAGGCAGTCGAACTGATCAAAAGCCTCATTATGCAAGTCATGAACAATTAAATCAAGCTTTTTAGGTTTTTTCTTTTTAAGCTTTTTTAAAAATGATGCAGTTTCAATTTTTGATATTTTTGTCTCTTCCGATAATTGTTCAGGTGTCCTATATTTTGGATTTATCATGACTTGTGAATCAAAAATTTACTTAGGCAATATATCCGGTCCTACGTTTTATCTGTGCTAAAAACAGGCCACCAATAACAATTCCAATACCAATTATTTGTTGCAAACTAAGTCTATCTCCCAAAATAAAATAAGCCATAATAGCTACAAATACAGGAATAAGATTGATAAATATATTTGATTTGATAATTCCAATTTGCCTGATACTGTATGTGAAAAAGATAAATGCAACGGTCGAAGCAAAAACTGCCAGTAATACAATTGCTTCAAATGCTTTATAATTAAATGGTGTATTTATAAAATCGGCCCAATCAAAAACCAGAAAAAAAGGCAGGAACATAACTAAGCCGATTAGATTTTGATAAGCAACAATTGTATATGTATTGTATATTTTTGTAAGATTTTTTAAAACCACTGTATAACCTATGGTCGAAAAAACAGCAATAAATTCGAGGCCAATTCCTAGAGGGGAAGCTAAAAATTCGAACGATTTATTGAACACAACCACACTTACGCCTAAAAATGTAAAAAACAATCCAACCAAATTCATGGGCGATAATTTTTCGTTGTGAAAATACCAAGCAGCCAGCGGTGTAAAAAGAGGAATGGTAGCCACAATTACAGCAGCCGTGGTTGATGAAACATACTGAAGCCCAAAACTTTCGCCCATAAAATAAACAAACGGTTCAAAAAATGAGAGAAGGATAAAAACTTTTAAATCAGCAATATTAAGCCGTTGAAGTTTTTTAAAAATTGATGCCAATACTATTATAAAAACTGATGCTATTGCCAGTCTAAAAAAAATAACTGTAATGGGTTTATAAGCAATAAATGCTACCTTAAACCAAATAAATGAAAAACTCCAGAAAAAAGTAGCCAGCAATGCTGCACCATATAAATACAAGCCTTTATTTTTATGCATCAATTATACATTTTGCGGCAAAAGTAGCCATTTTATCTTTACTTAAACTGTAATAAATCAGGATTACTAATAACTCAGCATCCATTTTTTATCAGGAATTATTGATAAATAGTTTAATATCTACAGAATATCCACTAATTTCGGGGCAAATACCATTAACCTAAATTTAAACCACTATGAAAAAAAGAAATTATTTAAAATCATTACCTCTTTTAGCTCTTGCTTTTTTGCTTGTTTTTGGATTTAATTCATGTCAGGCACCACCAGCTGATAAAAACATTGGTTTGCAGTTGTGGTCAGTAAAAGATGACATGGGCAAAGATGCAAAAGCTACAATCGAAGCAGTTGGGGCTATGGGATACAAGTTTGTTGAAACTGCCGGTTATGGCGATGGAAAATTGTATGGAATGGAGCCAGTTGCATTTAAAGAACTTTGTGAAACCAACGGACTAAAAGTTTTAGGTGCACATTGTGGGCAAGTTGTTCCCGACGAAACCAATTGGGATGAAACAATGGCATGGTGGGACAAATGTATTGAAACTAATAGTGCTGCCGGAGTTAAATGGATTGTACAACCATTTATGGGAAATGTAGGTTATGAAAGTCTTGAAGGATTACAACGCTATTGCGACTATTTTAATGCTGTTGGTGAAAAATGTAATGCCAAAGGAATAAGGTTTGGATACCACAACCACGATAACGAATTTAAAGAATTGGAAGGCGAAATCATTTATGATTATATGGTTAAAAATACCGATCCTGAAAAAGTAATGTTCCAACTCGATTTATATTGGATTATTGAAGGAGGCAAAAAACCAGTTGATTATTTTAACAAATACCCGGGACGTTTTGAATTGTGGCACATTAAAGATAAAGCAGAAGTTGGTGCCAGTGGACAAATTGATTTTGCTGCTATCTTTGAAGGGAAAGAAGCATCGGGCATGAAATACTCAGTGGTTGAAGTTGAAGAATATAATTTCGAACCTCTTGAAAGCTGTAAAAAAAGTATTGAGTTTTTAAATGCTGCTGAATACGTTAAGCTCTAAAAAAACATCTATATATAAACGAAAAGTGCCACAGTTAATGATTGTGGCACTTTTTTTTTATTCATCCATTCAGGATGAAAACTTCTACTTGTTGTTATTTTAAAATTTCCCTAACTTAAAAGTAAGCCCCATTGAAAAACCGTTTAATACATCAGGATCGATATTATGAAGTTCAATGTCAGATGTTATTCGGTATGAGGCAGTTATTGCAGCCCTAAAAAAACGAGTGAGGTTAAATTCAAGGTCTACAGCAGGTTCCAAAATCAGGAAAGCATCGTTTTGAGTTTCGTCCCAAATATAATTGTCCCAACGGTTAATTCCATCAACCCTTGAAATACCACCTACTCCAAATAAAATAGGGAAGGTAATATGAACAGGCAGCCGCGATGCAATAATTGGTTCAATAAAAAAACCACCATAACCACCGGCTAGGCTATATTCAGAAGAATGTGTAGGCATATATTGGTCATAATCAAGGTCATTTACAAAACCATAACCGGCAAGCCCAATTGCCAATGTTTCATTAATAATAAAAGCCCCTCGTCCTCCTGCAATAAAAGCATCTTTACCATCAATTTTTGAATAACCCATTGTAAATGCTCCATATGCACCATTGTGATGCCCTCTTGAAAAAATGGTTTGAATATCATTGTTTGTTTTATAATCGTCCTGTGCTGAGGCAAATGATGCCATAATTGCCAAAATAAGCAGAAAATAAAAATGTTTCATCTCATTAAAATTTTAAATTTTTATTGGTATTCGATGTAACTCGCAAACAATAACCCTCATATGTGAAAAGTATTTTGCATGCTCGTTTCATGATTTTTTTGGTTTTATTTTTAACTGTTTTAAAATAAATACTTTAAGGTAAATGCAAAATCGAATAGTTGAACGTCGAAAGCTCTCCTACCCCACACATTAAAAAATGGTTTTACTTCAACGCCCACCGAAACCGGAGCCTCATAAAAAGAATATTCTAATGCGGCAAGTGCATCAAGGCCCGAAATAAGAGAAGTTTTTGTATCGGACCAACGTGTATTATTCGTATAATGGTACACATCCCAACGCTCATAACCAGCGTGAATTCCAATCCCATAAACAAATGTAAATTGTTCTGAAAAATCAAAAATATCATATTTATGAAATTCTTTAAAAGCAGTAAGCTGCAATCCCCTTTCGCGTGTACTGAATAAAAGTTTGTATGAATTAAGGTCATCGGTGTAAACACGGTATTCAAAACCTGATGACAACCCACCTCGGATACCAATGGCTTGTGTGTATTGCTGGGAATAGCCTTTAAATGCTAATAAAATCGTAAATAAAATTAGGATAATAAACTGTTTCATCTTATTAAGTTCTGTTTAACAAAGTTTTCTATAACAAGACGTTTATTATTCCTGAATTATTTTGCCAGAGCCTGAAATACTGCTTCTAATTTCGGGATCTCCAATATAAAATACATTTCCACTTCCTGAAATTGAAGCATCAAGGAGGTTTGAAACTTGAGCCAGGACATCGCCCGAACCTGAAATATGTGCCACACAATTGTTGGTTTCTAAATCAAACGCATCAATTTTTCCTGATCCGCTGATATTAAAATTGGTAGTAGTGGCAACACCCGAAATGTAAATAACTCCCGATCCTGAAATAGTACCTTCGAGGTAACGGCAGTCGACAGCTGTTTCAATTCTGCCCGAACCTGAAATCGAAATATCCATGCTTTCTGACTCAAAATAACCGGTAGTAATTATTCCTGAACCGCTCTCTTTTAATCCTTCAAGATATGGGGTTGTAACAAAAACCTCCATTGGCAGTTGGTTTTTTACATTATGAAATCCACGAATATGGATTTTAAGGGTATTACCGTACGAATCGGTTTCGATGTATGGTAAAATGTTCGATTCAGCATTAACAACCACTTCATACTCATCGCCGGGTGTTACATGGACTATAAATGCCCCCGATGAATTTATCTTGCTGAATGAGCTAACGTAACGGTTTTCGCTTTGTTCAATACCATTCCCTCTGATGGTAAAACTTTCGTGACAGCCGGTCATTAATAATAAAAATATTCCGGCTACAATAAATAGAGTAGATTTAATTGTTTTCATGAGTTTTCTTGTTTAAAATTCAACATGAAAATTTTAACACATTCCATGTTTGTTTTAATGTTTCTTAATTTTTCTGTTTCCTGGCTAGGAATAAATACACTTAAATGACAAGCGTTTTTTGGGAAGGTTGCAACGTATGGGCAAAAAATTATTGCTTATTTTAATATCAGTATTATTTTTTAATTATCAAAGAGGTTTACTTCTCCTGAAGTAGCGTTAATGTATAGCTTTTCGGCGTTATCTTCAGGTGTTCCAAATGACCCTTTAACTTTAATTTTTTTATCTTTTTCATCCAGAATTGTTTCTTCTGAAATTTCTATTTTTCGACTAAAATCGAGCTCTGATTTGGTATGTGTGATTTCAAAATTAAAGTGAGTCTCGGGTTCAAAATACAGGTTAATATCGGTCGATCTCGATTCGATAAGTATGTTGCTAAAGTCAGCCTGGATTTTTTCAACATTAATGTCTCCAAAATCGGAGCGGAGGGTAATGCGGTCGTTTAATTCTGAAATTCTGAAATTAGAAAAACTACCCCGGGCTTCGAACATATCTATTAATCGTATGCGGTATTTATCGCGGCTGGTTGTAACATCGAGGCTTTCCAACTCTAAAACTTCAAAAGTTGTTTGTTTACTTTCAACCCTTAAATTTTTGGCATTTTTAATGTAAATATCGCTATAGGTACTCGATATCCGGGCATCCGCCATTTTATTAATCGAAGCATCGCCAAAGTTAAGGTTTATTGTAGTTTTGCCTGAAAATTCATGTGCTTTTAATGTCCCGTTCGACAAATCAATATTTATTTCACCCGAAAAATCATCCATAAAAATATTGCCGTATTTATTTTCCAATTTTAAATTACATGTTTTTGGCAACCATACGGTATAGTTAATCTCAATATTCCCTCCTGCCTGAAGGACATTTTCCTTAAATTTCATAAACTCTTTTTGGAGGGGAGTTTTATTTTGGTGTACCAGCGTGCGGGCAATTAAAAAATGCTGGCTGTTATTAAAATCAAAATCAATATCTTCCATCGATCTTTCCAGTTTTGAAAGTTTTTTCTCCTCCACTTTAATCTTAACTTCAAAAACCACGGAATCCTTGTCCCACGTATTTACTTCTAATTTGCCGTACTTATTCGATATTTCAATACGGGTTTCAGGCCCAACCTTAAATGTTTTTTTAAATTGCCTTGTATCCGTAAATTGTGAAAATCCAATTAACGGAAGGACGACAAAACAAAATGCCAATAATATTTGATGTGTTTTTTTCATTTTTTTCCCTTTCGTTAACAATTAATCTGGTCAAGAACTGAATCGACCAGTTTGAGCCTGAACCTGTTATTTTCTATCATCGCCTCAATCACCGTTTTATTGGCGATATTGTCTTTCAAATCGTTTTGTAATAATTTATACATTGTTTCAAGTTCAGTCAAATCACTTTCAATAACATCCTGTAATTCAGGAATTGTTGAATAACACTTCCTTATTTCCTGAAGTTTCCCATTCACTTGGTGGGCATAAAAAGCTTCTGTTTCAAACAATTCTTTTAATTCCGGATTTTGCGATATTGCATTGTCCTGGTTTCTGAAGAAAGTATAATTTACAAAGATTGCAGACGATATTACTACAATAACAATTACAGCCGCCGCCCTAAAAATATAATTCCTGAAATATATAACTTTTGTTTTTTTCTGCTTTTCACTAATGTTTTGCCAAAGCTGAGGTGAAGGTTCAAGGTTATCGAACGCATCACGGTTTGCTTTAACAAATTCTTCCAAACGATCGGTATTTTTCATCTCATTAAAATTTAAATATTTTAACAGTATTTGATGTATTTTGCTTCAAACAAATGGTATTATATTTTGCCATTTTCACTAAATGTTGTTTCATGACCAATTTGTTTGAGTTTTCATAATATCAATAATTCGCCTTTTGGCGCGCATAAACTGGCTTTTTGAAGTAGACTCAGAAATATTTAATATCTGAGCTATTTCGCCATGGTCATATCCTTCAAGCAGGTACAAGCTAAAAACCATCCGTCCACCTTCAGGCAACTGTTCCATGGCTTTTTTTACGTTCTGAGTCGAAAATTCGGGTGTAAATTCCTGTTCCTCTATCACTTCTTCATCCTTAATTTCTTCACAATAAACCAAATCCAACTTCCTTTTATTTATGGCATTGAGGCAGGTATTAATAACAATACGTTTTAACCACGACCCAAATGCTGACTCATACCTAAACGTATGGAGTTTTTGAAATGCCTGTAAAAAAGCATCCTGAAGCATATCTTCTGCTTCCTCAACACTACCCATCATACGGTAGCATATATTAAGCATTGCCTTGGAATACAACTGGTAAAGTTCAAACTTTGCCCGGTCGTTGCCTCGTTTACTCTTTTCAATTATACTTTTATGTATGTGTTCTTTTTGTCCCAATTCCTTTCCGGTTTCATACTTAATGACAAGGAAAATCGTGAAGGGTTGCAACGATATAATTCTTACTTCAAATTACAGTCACAACAAAATATTTTCGTAAATTTAATGGAAAGCATTAAAATTCCTTCAAATAGTGTAATTAAAACTAAAAAACCATGAAATCCAGGCTATTTTTACTCCTCGTTTTTTGTGCAATAGTAATTGTAAACAGAGCAAATCCTCTCGAAAAAAAAGTTGATTTAAATAATTCCCTATTAGGGGAATCCACTTTATTTACCTCTCAAAAGATAGCCGATGTTAATTCGGCAAATACAAATAATGCATCGCACCGCAAATCTCCTTCAATTGCTTTTGATGGCGAAAATTATTTTATTGTTTGGGCCGATTACAGGTTAAGTTCTGAATACAAGGGCCATTTGAATAGTTATGACCATTTATACAAGTGCGATTTGTATGGTGCCCGTATCACTAAGAACGGGCAAATTCTGGATCCTTCAGGAATAATCATTGCTGAAGATGTTGGTTTTCAGGAATTCCCCGACATTCAATTCGATGGGACAAATTATATGGTCGCATGGGCTGATTGGAAAGTTCCGGGTAATTACGGTGATATATATGCATCACGGATTTCGAAAGCAGGTGTAGTACTCGATCCCGGCGGAATAAAAATATATGAGTCGGTTTTGGCTGATAACGATGTCGATTTGGTTTATGCCGATGGCATGTATTTAGCCGTTTGGGAATCGTACTATTATGGCGACGATTATTATATTAAAGCAGCCAGGATTGATACCCTTGGAAATGTCCTTGATCCGGTCCCAACAACAATTAGCGTTCATTCCAAATCGCTCCTTAATCCTCAGGCAGCATTTGATGGCACTAATTTTTTTATTGTTTGGGCTGACTACAGGAGTGGAAATTACGACATTAAAGGAGCCCGAATTGATAAAAACGGAACGCTCCTTGACCCAACGGCTTTAACAATAACAAATACTACTTTAGCTGAAACACAACCTGCAATTGCATTTAATGGGACACACTATTTTATTTCATGGTCGAAAAAAGTTTCAAACAACAATTATTTGGTCGAAGGGGTCCTTGTTAATACCGATGGAACTAAATCGGCTAAAGCCATAGTCCCAATCTACGATGGAATCCATCCTAATTATTTTTCAAAAATCGCGGCTGTTAACGACTCTTTTTTTGTGGTTTGGGACCAATACCTGACTAACCCGGAAGTTGACAATATTTTAGGAAAGCGTATTGATGGCTCAGGAAATGTAATTGATCCTGCCCCCATCGAGATTGCAATTGACGATGTTATTCAAACCAGTCCCGAACCCATTTTTGATGGCGAAAATTTTGTTGTTGTTTATGATGAAAGGACAAACTCATCCTATACTGATAATATTTGGATTCAAAAGGTAACAACTCAAGGACAAGTATCAGGGGAAAAAATATGTGCAAGTAGTGGGCAAAGTTCACAGGTAAACGTTACTACTGATTCAGATGGGGAAAATCATTTTATTGTGTGGATGGACAACCGCAACCGTGGAAACTGGGATATTTATGGGACTTTGATTGATGATGAAGGAAATGTACTAAACAGCAATATGTTGCCTATTCCATCGCCTGATAAATTTAAACAGAAGGTGGCGTGTAAATATAATGGAACTAATTATTTAGTAGCCTGGACAACTGCGTTTGGAGTTTATGCCATCAGGATTGATAAAACCGGACAGGTTCTCGATCAGAATGTTTTAGAAATAGCTACTGAAACGGCTGGTAATATTAATTTGGATATAACTTCAGATGGAGTTGATTGGCTTGTTGTTTACCGCGAAAACAGGGTGATTAATCAACAAAATGACAATGATATTAAAGGATGCAGGATCAATAATAATGGCACTATTCTTGACCCTGGTGGTTTTTTTATTACTGAAATTACAAATGCACAACATACTCCGGTTGTTGAATACGATGGAACCAATTATATTGTGGCCTGGCAGGATGATAGTCCGGGCGGAGCCAATTTTTCGGACGCGGCATTTGCCCGGGTGTCAACCAGTGGAACTGTAATTGATATAAATGGCAAACCAGCATTAACCAATTCACAAGTTAAATTTGAGAACCTGCGTTTAGCAACCGATAACAAACGGCTATTGTTAATTTGGACAGAACTGGTAAATGAAACGTATTTCCTAAAAGGAAAATTTAAAAACAATCAGTCAGAAAATTTTGAAACCACTGTTTATGATATCTATTCGTCTACCAATTTGATAAATTATCCTGATGTACTGTTTGATGGGAAAAATTACGTAGTTGTTTGGCAGGAACAAACAACCGGAATTTTTTATGACGTAAAAGGTTGTTTGATTGATAAAACTGGTACCGTCCTCGAAAACTATACCATTGCCAATGCTGAACGCAACCAGTTAAATCCAAAACTCAGCAAAATTGATATGGATAAAAAATCAGGGACATCAGCAGTTCCTGCCAATGTACTTATATCGTACATTGGTTTTATTAAAAAGTGGGATAATAAAACATATAACAATTACCGTGTTTTATACCAAACAAA
>CAXXYG010000016.1:0-594341 GCA_963666575.2 Prolixibacteraceae bacterium | reverse complement strand
GCAAGAACATTTAGAAAATGTAAATGAAGAAATAATAGAACTTTATGAGAAATTCAAAAGTGCTATTCAAAACTTAGACAATCTTGAAATTAAACCTAAGAAAAAATATATCGCATTTGTTTCTGGGCGAAATGTAATTGATATTTTACCACAAAAAAAAGCATTGAAAATGTGGATTAATTTAAATAAAGGAGAACTTGATGATTCCAAAAACATTACAAGAGATGTTTCAGTAACAGGACATTGGGGAAATGGAGATTATGAAATTCAAATAAAAAATGATGACAATTTAGAATATATATTAAGCCTTGTAAAGCAGTCAATTATAAAAAATAAAAAATAATATTATGGAAAAATTCAATATCATTTCAGGTTTCTTAGCATTATTAATAATTGGCTCTTTTATTGTTTTACTTAATAAATGAACCCAGGAAAGGGTAATTATAATCTAAAAATCTTTGGAATAACATTAATTGCACTATATGTATCAATATTAGCTTTGAGCCCCATCGAAACAACAAATTTATCACCAGCCTATGGAATTTTAGGTGCAATCGCGAGATACCTATTTGGGTTAAAAGAGCAAGGTTCAAAGAAAGAAGAAAAATAACGAAATGCCAACAAAGTTTATTCCCCACATCAGACAAACCGATTAATTTCTCTCGCCAACGACAAATGTGGAGGCTGAAAATGTGATAAAAAACGATAACTTGAATAAAATATAAACAATTGATAATCAAAAATAAAATTCAACATTAGTCAGAATGCTGTGACTATTGAAACTTGAGAAATATTATGGAACTAAACATTCAAACAATAATTTCGAGGCAACAACAAATAGATATTTATATACTCATAGACATATGAGATTGTTACGTTAGTCCCTTAAAAAAATAATTATTTTATTATTTAACTTAATTAAAAAAAATGGAAAAAATTGTCAAACCGAAAGCATTAAAGTCAGGATCAACAATTGGGATTTTTAGTCCATCTGAACCTATTTTAAGCAGAAGAGAACCCAAAGTAAATTCAGGTATAATATTTCTTGAAAAGGAAGGATTTAATATTATTACAGGAAAGAACTATTTAGAAAAGAATTATTACATGGCTGGTACTCCACAAAAGAGGGTGGACGATATTCATAGTTTTTTAAATAATGATGATGTTGATTTATTATTTGCTTCTTGGGGAGGTAAAAATGAAAATCAGATACTTCCATATTTAGATTATTCATTGATTAGAGCTAAAAAGAAAATATTTGTTGGAATAAGTGATTCAACTTGTTTAGCAAATGCAATTTATGCAAAATCAGGATTAATTAACTTTTTAGGTCCTAACATTATTGGGAAATTAGATGAAAGTGAATATTCAAATCTTAAGTATTTAAAATCGATAGATAATACTTCAATTATTATTGACACCCTTGATGAAAAAACAGTACTTAAGAAAGGCATTGCTTCTGGGAGATTAATAGGAGGAACAATAAATTCATTTATTTTAGGAGTAGTAGGAACAGAATTTGAACCCAAAATAGAAAATTCAATATTAATTCTAGAAGCAGGTAGTAGAACGCCACAAGAACTTGATCAATTATTAACCTATATGATTAATACCAAGAAATTTAACAAAATTGGAGGATTAATAATTTGTAATACTGATAATTGCAAAGATCTCAAAGATTGGGGAGGAAGATCTGCAATTGATATTTTTATGGAGAAATTCTCTCATTTGGATATTCCAATTATACATACTCCAATAATTGGTCATGGAAAACTAAGAAATCCAATTTTGCCAATTGGTGCTATTTGCAAATTAGACACTTACAATGGAATGTTAACAGCAGAAGAGAATGTCGTTTCATGAAGAACATAATTACCAAAAGATTGGATATTCTCTTCCACTAGGCTTTTTATGTAATAAAATACTAAAAAAAGAAGATGAATTATATTTCAACTTTTTTGGAAGTGCTGAAGACTGTATCAAGCTTTTGAAAAATAATAATGTATCATCTATAGAAATTCGATCTTTTAAAGAAGACACCTCAATATCTGATGCAATTGATGTTTTTTACAAAATAATCAAGAGCGGAATGGGACTAACAATCCATGGATTTTTACCAGAAATTGGAAAACTTGATAACAAATCAAAAACTATTTTTCAAATATATAAGGAACTTGGAAAATTGAACAAACCTATGATAATAACATTACATGCCTATAGGTCTATGAGTGATAGTAAAAAAAAGGTTCTCTCAAAAACTACAGCTTCTCTTTCTCAATTAATCGAAAAGATTGGTGACTTTATTAACATTCATATTGCATTAGAAATTAATAAAGCTAAAGAGTGTAATGATCCAAGTTTTTTTTATGATGATTTACTTATCATAAAAGAAAAAGTTGGTAGTCCAAGACTTGGATTTTGTTGGGATATGGGTCATTCGTATTGGAATGTTTTACATAACAATTTATCATCTGTTCCGCCAAATGAATTTATAAATTCTGTAATACATACTCACCTGCATGGATTATCAAATTTAGGACAGACTCATTGGCCATTAACTGAAGGCGGATTACCTTTAGAGAAATACCTTCATTATTTAAGAATGAATAATTATACAGGAATATTCAATATTGAATTAGGATTAAAAAGATGGCATAATGAGATCAGCGTATCTAATGGGATATTTGGAAGTATTAACCTTTTAAATAAAGTGCTACATATCAATAAACTACATTAAAAAGAAGGAGTATTATTAAAACAAATCAAAACTTTTTTTGAATTCACAAAATAGATAAACAGTCATGATAACTGACAAAAAAATCTTAGTTTTAGTAGGAGGATGGGGAACGCATAATAAAAAGGAAGTAGAATATTCAATAATTTATGGGAATACTATTAAAAATGAATTGAAACGTTTTGGTTATAACGTGATATTAAAAGAATGTACAAGAATTAATCAAATTTTAGAATTGAAGGAAAATTCAAAATTTATCTTATATAATACTTTATACGGGAAATATGGTGAAGATGGCATTTTGCCGGCTATTTTTGAGTTTAAAAAGATTTCATATACTGGTTCTGGTGTATTTCCTAGTGCTTTATCAATGGATAAATCAAGATGCAGCTTATTCATAAATAATTGTGGAATTAATATACCAAATTTTGTTACTCTTCGGGCATCTAATAAGTATAAGTTTCCATTTGTTAATTTGGAACAACTGAATAATGATCCAAATAGATTTGCATTAAAGAGCAATGTGAAACTTCAATATCCTGTTGTTGTAAAACCAAATTCATCTTCTTTTAGTACTGGCGTTTCTATGGCGAAAAATGACATTGACCTACAAGAAGCGATCAAAAAAGCTTATGCAATCGAGAAAAATATTGTTATTCAAGAGTTTATCGAAGGAACAACAATTCATGTTCCTGTATTATGTGGAAAAGCTTTAACTCCGATAGAATGCGTAAACTCACTAGTTGAACTAAAGAAACTGCCAAAGTTAAGTTTTCATACCAGAAGTAAAACATATATTGTCCCTGCACGGAAAAATGATGATATTTTAAAATCAATCAAAACAATTGCTGAGAATATATACTCCCGAATAGGTTGTAGGGGACTAATACGTTGTGATTTTAAATTAACAAATGATTCTAAATTAATATTTCTTGAAATCAATATACAACACTCTATTCGACCAAATAGTATTGCAATTAAATCAGCCGAAGAAAGTAATCTTTCTGCTATTGATTTAATAGAAAAAATCATTGAAGATAGAAAAGTTTTTTAATTTAGTTCAGCAAGCAGATAATTGTTTAAAGCAAACTACAATATCGAAAAAATGATACATAAACTATATCATAATCACACATTTAGATGCAAACATGCAATTGGAGAGGTTGAAGATTATTGCAAAGCAGCAATAAAAAATGAGATTAATGTCATTGGAATTTCAGATCATACCCCGTTGCCAGACAATAGATGGTTATTTGAACGAATGCATTTTTCCGAATTAAAAGAGCACGTTCTAGAAATAAATTCTTCAATAAAAAAATACCAATTTAAAGATTTAATAATTCTGAAATCCATGGAATGTGATTTTATTAAAGAATATACTTCATTTTATAAAGAGGAATATTTAGACCACTATGGTTTTGATTATTTAATTGGTGCAGTTCATTGGTTCTTACAAGATGGAAATTGGATAAGAATCCCAGGAAAACTAAAAGATCATAACTCACTTTATGCATATACTGAGCAGTACATTGAAGCAATGAATTCTGGTATTTTTTTGTTCATGGCACATCCAGATATATTTGGAATATTTTATCCCGTTTGGGATAAACATGCAGAAATATGCAGTATTAAAATTTTGGAGAGTGCAAGAGATCTAAAGATCCCTCTTGAAATTAATTCCCATGGATTTAGAAAGTCTTATATAAAAACTCCAAATGGATTAATAAGGAAATATCCAATTTCTAGGTTTTGGGATTTATCATCTGAATTCGAAATAGAAGTTGTTTTAAGTGCTGATGCACACAACCCGAAAGACATAATTCGAGATTTAGATAAATGCTTGGATTTTGTAACAACAAATCAGCTTAAAATTGCTGACTTCTCATTTCTTGAAAAATAAATAAAAATTAAAAATAAAATTTTCAAAATATGCGCATAGAAAAACTATTATCTGAACCTTTAAAATCATTGATGTATTGTGAAAGATATATCAATGATGGTTCACCAAGTGGTTTTACAGAAATAAATAGAACATCCACAAAGACTGACCCATTTGGAACGAAATCAAGTTTTAATTTAAAATCCATATTCGAAAATCAAAAATCATTTAAAACCAAGGGAGAAGTTCCAAATAATTTTCCTCTTAAAGGAGATGAGTTTTTAATTCATCCCGACATGGAAAATCATGACGATATTAATAAATATGAAAAAACAAATAGCATTTTAGTTACACCAACTTCAAGCGCAAGAACTGTACAAATTCTAAATTTTGATGCCCCATACTTTATAAAACTTCACTATGATGGGATTATTGGGAGAATTAATAGAAAAATGCCATATAGAAAAGCCATAAACGGTTATGAAATCTCAAAAGATATTTTAAACATAATCTCAGAAAATAAACTTCCGCCTAGCTTCTCAATTTTACATGAACGTTTTATTAAGACACATATAAATGATGCCACAACACGTTTCACTAACGACTGGTCCTTCGTTGTAAGAGATTATCACCCTACAGGAAAAACAGCCGATAAGATATCCTATATGTTACCGCTATTTAGTTTTTGGTCAAAAGATAGACTCAATAAAAAGCATTCTCCCTTCTTTCTGCAATATAATAGCTTATGGGGCAAAAAATCAACTGAAGTAATTTTGGAACAATTAATTTTTCAATTAATTGACATGTATTTTTCATTAATCTTGTTTTATGGTTACCAAATCGAACTTAATGCTCAAAATATTCTATTAGGCTTTGATAATAATAATCAGCCAATAAGTATTATTTTTAGAGACATAATGGGAGTCGAAAAAGATATGACAATTAGAAAAATGCTAAATTTACATGTGGATTATGAATCAAAAGATTATAAAACTATTGAAAAAGAAGAGGATTTTAATAAATGGCAAATCCGACACAGTTTTTCTTTCGATTTTAAGTTCTCCTACTATATAATAGCTCCTATATTAAATGGTTTAACTTTTATTGATAATCATTCTGAAGTAGAGCTTAAAAGCAAAATTAAAAAACGAGTAAAGAGTTGGATATCACAGCTACCCGATGATTATTTTCCTTCAAATGGAATTTGGTACTTACATGAAGATGAGCTTTTAGTATTGGAAAAAAGATACATAACAAAAAAACCCCCATTTTTAAGATAAATATATACAATGCAACTATGATAACAGTTAAAAGTATTAGACTAAAGGTTAATCCTACAATTGGCATTTTCTCACCTTCTGAACCTGTCATAGAGTCTAGAATGGAAAAATTCAATAATGGTATTGCTATTCTAAAACAGGAAGGCTTTGAGATTGCTTATGGTGAATATTGTTTTGCGCATACAAATTTTACTGCCGGTACAATTTTGAATCGAGTTACAGATATTAATTCTCTTTTAGAAGACAAACAGGTTGATATGCTACTCTCTTCATGGGGAGGCAAAAGCTGCAATGAATTATTAAATCATCTTGATTATGACTTGATAAAAGAAAAACGAAAACCAATAATTGGGTTTAGCGACCCATGTGTTTTATCAAATACTATAACTGCAAAAACAGATTTAATAACTTTTTATGGCCCTAATGTTGTAGGAAAAATGAATGAAACAACACATTCAGATTTCAATATTCTAAAACAATCGAGTAAAAACCATAACATATTTGATAAATCCTTAAAAAAGGATTCAAAGTCATTATTAAAAGGCAATGTCACAGGAAAGTTAATTGGAGGCAATTTGAGTACTTTCACGTTAGGTGTTGCTTGTTCTGAAATTGATTTATCATATTATGATGATAGTATACTAATTTGGGAAGATATAGGTAATCCACCTCAAATCATAAATCAATATTTAAGAGCATTGGAAAACAGAGGAGTATTAAAAAGACTTAAAGGTATGGTAATTGGGTACTTTATTTCAAAAGATTCAAAACCCTGGAAAGAAGCTAATCCTTTTGCAGTTATAGAAAATATAATTAGCAAATACAAAATTCCAACTCTTTATATACCTGTATTTGGTCATGCTGTTTTGGAAAATCCAATTTTCCCAATTGGAGCTATGTGTACTTTAAACACAGAAAATATGAGTTTAACAATTCTTGAAGAAATACTTGAATAATATGAGTTCAAAAAGTGTCGGAATACCAAACTATTTTTACGATTTAATAGTTTTTGTTTCACCTAGCATATTGATAATTATAGGATTTGCTTTAGGATACTTTGGATGGTTTTATGATAAAATTAAAGCCCTAATGATAAACATAGGTGCAATTGATATTTTGGTGGTAATACTTGTGTTGCTTTTTATTGCATATGAATACGGTCGACTTGCAGAGGCACTGTCTCACGCATTAGTCACTAATTCAATAAAACTATTGCGGAAAATAAATATCTTTTCTAGCCCAGATTATTCAATAGATTTTTCTAGCTCTGTTGAACAGTTAGAATTACCTGTAGAGATAATAGAATCAAAAAAAGGCAATAAATGGTCTATTTACTTTTTTGCATTATTACACTGTCCTAATATTGGTCAAGATTTATTAAAAAGATATGCATGGGAGAAATTATCAAGAAGTAGTGCCTTTTCTTTTTTGATTCTATTTATAATTTCATTGGTTTACCAAATTATTTTTCTTTTTACAAGCAGATATATGATTGTTGGCGATATTGGATTTGGTACATGGTACTATACATTAATATCATTTTCCTTTGTACTTATAACTTATTATGAATTCTATAGAAGAAAATGTTGGAATAATGATTTGCTTGTAAAAGTATTACCCATACTCATAAGTGCAAGTAAACTACCTCATACAGGCAATTCAGATTAGTGGCAAATTATAAGAACATAATACTCGTTCTTACAGGATTAAGAGGTTCTGGTAAAACAACGATTGCATCTAATTTGGTGACCAGATTCAATTTTTCACATATAGAGATGAGTTCTGTAATTAAAGAATTGAGAGAAAGGGATAATCTGTCCAACTATAGATTGAGGAAATATGTTGATTTGATGCATATAAGAAAATCAAGGCATTTTGCAATAAAACACCTTATTAATAACAATTTGTTAAATAGCCAGAGATTGGTTGTAACAGGAATGCGAAATATTCAAGAAATAGATTATTTAAAAAATACATTTAAAGATTATAAAATAGTTTCTATATATTTATTAGTGCCTTTTGTTTTTCGCTACTTTAGAGTCATAAAAAGGAATGACAGAAATAACTTTTGTGAATTTTTTGTCGAAGAATTCTACTCAATTAAATGGGGTAATAATAAAATTAAATCAAATTCATTTATTATCAAAAATTTTTCGTTAGAATTTACAATGATGAAAATTAAGCAATATATATTTTAGAATTTAATTTATATAATACTTAAAGACCTGGCGGTGCTTTATACATCATCAATTAGTATAAAACAAAGACTAAAATACATTCTAATTTGGGCACTGATTTATGTACTGGATTTCTTTAAAATCAATGTATTAATAATGAAAGATGAATAAAAGAAAGGAAATTAATATTTTTTTATCAGTTGCAGCAATAATAGGCGTAACGAATTCAACAATTGGAATTTACTTCTATATCAACGGATTAATTGAACAAAGGCAAGAATTCATTGCAATAACATTGTTTATTATAGGTTCTCTTACTCTTCTTATTTTATTGTTATGGATTTTTAAAAATAGTAAAACTATGAGTCTGAATGGATATACTTATTTTGATAGAAGAATAGGACAAGATTCTCTAGACTTTATAAAATCAAACATTGTAAACAATAAAACTAGCATAATAAAAATTGATGTTATTGGTATAAAATCAAGTACAATAAGATATTCAATTGAAGAACTCATCAAAAACAGATTATTACCAACTATTGATATAAGAGTAATTGTTTTGTCTGAAAATGGCCAGGGAACTAATCAAAGGGCAATTTTCGAAAGTGAAAATTTAAGTAGGATGAAAAGTATAGCACGTTTAGCTAAAGAAAATATGGTTGAATTCGCAAATAGGTTAATAAATTATGATAATACTATTTCAGTATCTATTAAATCAATTAAAATTATACCCTTCTGCTACATGATTCGAATAAATGATAAAATTTTGATGGGACCTTATCTTGTTGGAAAAGGAAGAAATACATTTAGTGAAATTTTCATTAAATCTAAATACCTAAATAAATATCAAAACTATTTAGATTATTTTGAATTCATTTTTAATTCAAAAGAATTATCTGAGTCAATAATCAAACATCCATAATCATACGTAAATAGTAATTGCTATAAAATTATATGCGCATAGCAATATCAAAAAAAGTACGAAATGCTAACGAAAGCTGTATATAATGGGGGATTCAACCGGTATACGAACAACAGTTCTCTGTTGCAACAGCACCAATTCGTCTTTGACGATTGGCGTAAAAAAAAGAAAATATGAATAAATGAATTGACTGAATAAAATTTCGAAAGTGAAATGCTTTAAAGTCACACACTATATACAGCCAAACCTAAGTACAGCAAAAATGATAACGCATAAATAGGATGATGATTTTAATACTCATTTCGTGAGATATTAAAAATGTATTCATTACATTAGTTCGCTGAATTAAAATATTCAAAAATGAACCGAATTAAACAGGTTTTAGAAAAAAAAGGGATTAAACAAATTTGGTTGGCAGAACACTTAGGAAAGAGTTACAATATGGTAAACTCTTATGTTCAGAATAGAAGACAACCAAGCATCGAAGACCTCTTTAAGATTGCTACAATTTTAAATGTTGACGTAAAAGAATTATTAGTTAGCAATCAATTGGTTAGATAAATAAAACGAATGAGATTTATTGGAAACAAAGAATTAATAACAATTGAAATAAAGGAACTGCTTGATAAAAAGGAACTTTTAAATAAAGGGCTTAAATTATTTGATGCTTTTTGTGGGACTGGTGCGGTTGCCGATTCATTGAAAGATTCATTCAACTTAGTAGTAAATGATATGATTAAATGGTCAGTAATTTATACTAAAGGAAGGATTGTCTCACTAAATTGCAAATTTGAAAAACTAGGATTTGACCCTTTTAAGTTTTTGAATTCTAGTGATAGAATAGAGCAAGGTTTTTTCTATAAAAATTATTCTCCGGCAGAATGTGAAAGAATGTATTTCACTCCAGAAAATGCGGGACGTATTGATTACTTTAGAGCATCCATTGAAGAATGGAAGAATTCAAATCAAATAACCGACAATGAATATTCTTTCCTTTTAGCGAGCCTAATTGAGTCCATTTCATTTGTTTCAAATACAGCTGGTGTTTATGGAGCATTTTTAAAGCACTGGGACCCACGTGCAAAAAAACCAATTATTTTACAAAGAGTTGATTCAAAAAAAGCTGACCATATTGGAGTTGAATTCTATAATGATAAAATAGAAGATATAATCGATAAAGTAGAATGTGATATTCTTTATTTAGACCCGCCATATACTCAAAATCAATATGGAACGCAATATCACTTACTGGAAACATTAATTTTAAACGACAATCCTCCTATAAGTCCAATTACAGGTTCAAGACCTACTACTCCTATGAGGTCTGACTGGTCGAAAGATTATAAATCACATATTCTTTTTGACCGACTAATCTCAAAAACCAAAGCTAAGTATATAATTTTTAGTTACAGTACAGATGGTTTTTTAACTAAGAGCTTTATCGAAGCTAACTTAAAACGCTATGGAAAATCAGAAACGTATCAGTGTAAAAAAATATCATACAACAAATACACAAATTTTAAATCGCGCGGGAAAAAGGAACATTTTGAATATTTGTTCTTTGTAGAGAAGAAAGATGAAAGAGATGTGAAGTTTGAATCTCCGCTTAACTACATTGGTAGTAAAGCAAAAATGATAGATGAAATAAAATGTTTCTTTCCTAATAAAACGAGAACTTTCATTGATGGTTTTGGTGGTGGTTTTAATGTTGGTATAAACTCAGATGCTGCAATAATTATTTACAATGAGCTCAATCATTTTGTCAAGGATTTGGTAGAATCATTCAGAATTGGCGATACCTACCAGTATCTACTTTATATGAATAGGACTATAAAAAAATTTAATCTTAAAACTCAAGACTCAAATAGCTATATAAAAGCTAGAGATTACTACAATTCACTTCCATTTGAAAAACGAGACCCGAAATTACTCTTTACCATTATTCTATATGGATTTAATCAACAAATAAGGTTTAACGGCAACCACGACTTTAACAATCCAGTTGGAATGAGATGGTTTAATGATAAAGTACTTGAAAAATTGGTAAGTTATTCGAGAGTTATCAAAGAAAAGAACATTGAATTTAAAAACATCGATTATGCAGAACTTATCGACGTTATGGATGATGATACTTTTGTTTATTTAGATCCTCCTTATCGATTGACAACTGGTTCCTATAATGATGGTAAAAGAGGTTTTAATGGATGGAGTATTGATGAAGAAAAAAGACTATTTGATTTTGCAGACAACTTGAATAAAAATTCAATTCGATTCATGATTTCATATGTACAGGAACATAATGGAAAAACCAATAATGAATTGAAAAATTGGGTTGAAAAAAACAGCTATAAAATTATCATTGTTAAAGAGGTACCCGGAATTCAAAGAAATGAAATATTAATTGTAAACTACGACCAAAATGCCAGCACCACATTTTTTAATAAAGAACAACTTTCAAAAGGGAGGTCTGTATCAAAACCTATTGACTGCACCTATTCTAACTGATGTTTGTCAAAAAATTACAGGTCGGATAGACTATACTTGTGATTTTGACAATACTGGTTATAATATTGGTCGATTAGCTGTTCTTGAATATGAAGGTAAAAAAACTTTTATTTCCTTTTCCGAGGTTGAAATTCGTAGCAGAAATTCTAGTTTTCAAAGTTTTCCCAGTGCTTTATCAAGGTACATTTTAGATGAAAATCCAAATAAAGAAATTTGTTTTTATTTCCATCCAGATACAGTGGGAAATTGGGAAACTCCTTATTTTATTTTCATGTATCGTTTAATGAAGACTGCTAATGTTAATTTTCTAAATGCAAATGATTATTTAAATAACCCAATTATTCCTTTTGCGACACCTGAAGATATTATACTCCATAAAGATAGGATGAGAAATAGGAATCCTGGAAATAGGTCAACATATCTAACTCATGGTCCAAGAAATCAACTCCAAATATTTGGTAAAACTTACGGCGCAAATAAATACGAAACCACAATTTTATGTCTTGCAATTTCTGAAATATCAAATACTAATGTTGAACTTTATGAAATTGGAGAAGGAGGTCTTACAAAACTTCCTCAAACATCAAAAGATGCAATAGAATCTCTTGGAAAAGTACTTATTTACACATCAAATCTAACTATTGAACGACGTGACTTTGAAGAAAATGATAGTTTACGCTCTGCTGAATACACATATAATTTACTAGCAAAACTGGGTGATAAAAAATGTGCTCTTTGTGACTGCGAAATTCCTGAGATAATTCAAGGTGCTCATATTTGGCCTGTCGCAGATATAAAGAGAGAGACCCAATTGACTTTAGAAGAAAAGTTATCTTTTGCACTTGATGGTGATAATGGTTTATGGCTTTGTCAGAATCATCACAAATTGCTTGATGTTAATATTTTAAGACTTTCCGAAGACAGAAAGATAAAACATAAAACTACACTCAATGAATCACAAAGTAATTACATTAAAGAAATCACAAATATTAATGAATTGCCAAATGACGTTGTTAATGAAGGTTTTAGCGCATATTTAACTCGGAGAAATGTAAATGTTGCTGAGGAACTTTATTGTGAATTAGTTTAAATCCGACGCACAAAGTCATACACATTGCCAAGTCGCACGAAAAACCAACCGCACAAACCAAAACTTGTCAAAGAGTATGCCTGCCCCAACACACGAGCAGACAGAAAATGTGTAGCAAATTGAAAAGAAAAAATAACTGAAATAAAAAAATACAGAATTGAAGGAAAGAATCATTAAATATAAAACAGAGCTTAAAACTGTTACAGAAAGCATTAAAGTTGATTTAACAGAATATTTTAAAGAATTCGATTATGAAATTGCTAATGAAGATATTCAAATCACTAAAATAGAATCAGAGTCAGATATTAGTGAAATATATGCTAGCCCAGGTTTTTATATTATCCTCACCGATTATAAATTTGATGATAACGAATGTAATTTTACTTTTAACAATCAAACTGCTATTTACCGTGGGCATTCATATTTTTCGAGAAAAAGGATTTTAAGCCATTTAGCTAATGATTTTTATAAAAATAATAGGAACGCGGGAGAACCAAACTACACTGTTTGTTTAAAAATTGAAGATGGTGTAGATGGCATTAATATAAACAAAAAGCCATATAATAATCGGAATTGGACAGTCATTGTTCATAAAATGAGAAACAGCAATAAACTTATAAGAGAGCAAGCTGAATTTGCCTTTGATGCTGCCTTTGGAAAACCATGTAAGTCAAGAGAATCTTAAAAATACATAAATGACAACATTCAAAATAAAGAAGGAATAACATAAACAAATTCAATCATAAATTTAAACTAAGTTTAAACCAAACAAAAAACGAGAAAGAATACAACTTGTATAACTTTCTCGTTTCCAGTCAGTGGGCCCACCTGGGCTTGAACCAGGGACCACCTGATTATGAGTCAGGTGCTCTAACCAACTGAGCTATAGGCCCTAATGAATTCCAATTACTAAATAACGATAAACGTTTTATAGTTATTGAATTTCGGAGTGCAAGTTTACGGATTTGTTGCAAAATACACAAGCAAAAATTCCGAAAAACGCTTTATTATTAAAAATTGACTTATTCTTCAACTATCAATAAAAGTATTTATTCATCTTTGGGTTTAAAAATCAAATCAACTACATCGGCTTTTGAGAAAAATGTTTTGGCAAAAGCCTGAACCTTTTCAGCTGTCATATTATCCAAAACACCTTCAAAATTGATTTTATCATCTGAATTAATTCCATGTACATAATATCCATTCACCACACTCATCCAATAATTGTTGTGTTGTTTTACCTGCTCACGGTCTTTTTTTAAGTTTTCAATTATTTTATCCAAATCTTCCTGCGTAGGCCCATTTTCAACTATCTTATCAATTTCCTGATAAACCAGCGTCTTCAAAAAATCACCCTTCTCAGGATCGGTATCAAAATTCATCATCAATCCTTTTTCTTCTTTCGGAAATTCCTGAGAACTGGCTGATACCCTAACACCATAGGTACCACCCTCTTTTTCACGAATTTCTTCGGTGTACCTTAACCGAAGTATTCCTTCGAGAATGCGCAAGCTAAGGTTGGTTTCGGGTGAATACTCAAATTCAGCATTATAACTTACAAAAACGGTCGATTTTTTTGTTTGAAGTGGAATCTTTATTTCTTTGACGGTTTTCCCTTTTGGCCCATTTACTTCCCTGTCAATCCATGTCTCTTCGCGCGGATTATCTTTTAACGATCCAATGTATTTCTGAGCCATTGATTTTACCGTTTCTTCTTCAATATTTCCGACAATAATAAAAGTAAAATCACCTGCATCAACAAAACGGTCGGTATATAACTCCTGCATTTCGGCAAATGAAATATTATCAAAAAATGCAGCATCCATTAATTTCGTACGTGGATGATTGTTAGTTAAAATAAGCTGTAATGAATCGGACATTATTTTTTGAGGATTATTAGCCATGTTTGCCAAATAGGCTTTATACCTCCCAGCTAACGCATTGTATGCTTCCTCGTCGAACCGTGGTTGTTCAAATTGCAAATAAAGCAATTGCATAAGGGTTTCAAAATCTTTTGGCGTACTGGTTCCTGAAAAAGACTCTTCAAGGTCGGAAAGGCCTACATTTAAACTTACTTTTTTCCCTGTTAATGCTTTTTTAAGTTCTGTGGCATCAAAATCGCCCAATCCAAATGCCCCAATGAATTGACTCAACATCATTGCCGACGATACCTTATCTTCTTCAAATAGTGAATTTCCCCCTTTACTAAAACCTTTTAAAATAACATTGTCTTTTTCGAAATCGGCATGGCGGTATATCACTTTTGCATTGTTAGCCAAAGTCCATTCAATTGCATTTAAATCTTCCAGTTTTTTAGTTGAAATTACTTCAGCTCCGGGTAGTTCTTCATCAATCAACGAAGTTACCTGTTCCGCATCTTCATATGGAGTAATCTCCGATTTTTCAACTTCATCCAATATTACCAATACTTCAGCCTCAGTTAAATGTTTTGTTTGTTCATTTTCAGGGCCCTGAATAATTACTACCCTGTTTTTTGGAACCATCCACTGTTTTGCTTTTGCCGATACCTCTTCCACTTCAATGGTTTCAAGTATTTGCTGGCCAAACTGCCAGTCAAACTCAGTCGATGTATAAGGTTCGTTGGTTAAAAAATGCTCCTTGGCGGCCATGGCATAACGATCGTTACTTATTTTATCCCTTTGTTTATAGGCACTTTCCATCGATGTTAAAAGGTTAATTTTTGCCCTGTTTAATTCCGAAGCATTAAATCCGTGCTGGTAAATCCGTTGGGCCTCGGTATAAATGGCACGCAAGGCTGTTGCTTCTTCATTTTCCTTGGCAGTAACCGACACATAGGCTGCATCGTACCCCCTCAAAAAATCAGAGTATCCAATACTTCCCGAAATAAACGGAGGAACTCCTTTTTGAAGTAATTCAGAAATTCGGTCACGAATCATTGTATTATATAAATTGGCAATGTATTGCTCACGCAAATAACCAATATTTTTTTTGTCGTTTTTAATTGCCGGATGTTTTATGTATATAGCAATTGAACTTTGCGACGCTTCCTCATCGGTTGCCAAAACATAACGGGTTTCGTCATGTTCAGGAATATCAAATATTTTCCGAGGTATCGGATTTTCGACGGCAGGAATTTTAGAAAACAACGCTTTCACTTTAGCTTCAACTTCATCAACATCAAAATCGCCAACAATGGCTATGGCTTGCAAATCGGTACGGTACCAATCGTGATAAAAGTTACGTAATGTTTGATAATCAAAATTTTTGATCACATCCAGATCACCAATCACATCCCGAATTTCAAATTTTGAATCCTTTAATAATACAGGGAAATACTTTCTCTGCATCCTAAATGCTGCATTTCTGCGGGTTCTCCATTCTTCAGTAATAACACCTCTCTCAGCATCAATTTCTTCTTCGGTGAGTAACAAATAATTTGACCAATCATTTAATATTAATAAACAGGTATCAATCAAACCTTCTTTTTTTACAGGCACATCGCTTAAATTATAAACCGTTTCATTAAAAGCGGTATAAGCATTAATATTTCGTCCAAAAGCAACACCATATTTTTCCAGCGTATTAATAATGCCCTTACCTGGAAAATGTTCAGTGCCATTAAAAGCCATGTGTTCAAGGAAATGGGCTAATCCATTTTGATTGTCTTCTTCGAGCAATGCGCCCACATTTTGAATAATATAAAAACTTGCGCGCTCTTTGGGTTCTTCATTGTGCCTGATATAATAAGTCAGGCCATTTTCCAATTTACCAATTCTTAATTCAGCATCGGTAGGTGCTTGTTGGTCAAGCATTCCTTGTGAGAACAGCCAGCCTGGAGTAAATGCTGCCAACACAAAAAACAAAAATTTTAATTTTATCATTTTAAATTATTTTGATTTCTAAAAAAAATACAATTCAAAAATTCTGTTGAGAATTTAGTATTAAATACTTCACAAAAGTTACAGAGATAAAAAATTAAACATCTAAGATGTTAACATTTCAGTATGAAAGGTAACAAATAATATACAAATATTAAAATATTTTGTTCATCTCAAATTTCAGGCTACTTTTGTAATACATCACTGATTCCTTTTACAGGGTATTATGATTATAAAGAAGAGTTGAGAGATCGGGCTCACAGAAACTCTGGCAACCGCCTTCTGTCAAGCAGAGGGAGAAAGGTGCCAAAACCCGGCCGGAAACGGAATTATAATAAAATATTTAAAAACATGACAATCAATTTCAGCAAATTATTTTTACTCAGCCAATTACACTTTTCTAATATGTGTATGCAACAGCGGTTTTAACCGCTTTCATTCACCTTGCCGGAAATCACATAGGATGTTATTTTAATATTCTGGCATACACTTCATTACATCTCAATTACAAATTTATTTCATATTATTCTTTATGAAAAAGGTCAAAACATACGAAGAAATAAACGCCAAATTAAAAAACGGAAATGCGGTAGTTTTAACAGCTGAAGAAGTTGCCCAAATGGCAAAAACTGCATCGCCCGAAGAAATATTTGAAAAGGTAGATGTTGTAACCACTGCAACTTTTGGAGCCATGTGTTCATCAGGGGCTTTGGTCAATTTTGGCCATGCTGACCCTCCCATTCGCATGGAAAAAATAAGGCTCAACGGCGTTCCTTGTTACGAAGGGCTTGCTGCTGTAGATTCGTATATTGGAGCTACTGCATGCGATCCTGAAAATCCGGAGTATGGAGGTGCACATGTCATTCAGGATTTTCTCGAAGGAAAAAAAATACTTCTGGAAGCCTGGGGAAAAGGAACCGATTGTTACCCACGAAAACATATTAAAACCTGGATCGACATCAATACGGTAAATGAATTTACCTTGTTTAATCCACGAAATGCTTATCAGAATTATAACGTGGCAGTTAATACTACCACAAAAATGATTCATACATACATGGGAACCTTGTTGCCAAATTTACGAAATGCCACCTATTCAACATCGGGAGAATTAAGCCCATTGTTAAACGATCCTGAATTCAGGACCATAGGTTTAGGAACACGTATTTTTTTAGGGGGAACTCAGGGCTATGTAGTGTGGCCGGGAACACAGTTTAACACCTCAAAACCTAAAAATGAATTTGGCATTCCGGTAAGCAACGCTGCCACTATTGCTGTTATGGGAAATCTAAAAGAGATGTCTTCAGATTATCTTCAGGCAGCATACTACGAAAAATATGGCGTTAGTTTATTTGTTGGAATAGGTATTCCTATTCCAATTCTGGATGTTGAAATGGCCAAACGGGTTTCAATTAATAATAGCCAGATAGAAACTTCGGTATTGGACTATGGAACCATTGGAACACCAAAACTGGGGCAGGTCACGTACGAAGAACTTCAATCGGGGTCAATAAAAATTAAGGGACGGAAAATAAGGACTGCTCCTGTTGCAAGCCTTTCAAAAGCCCGTAAAATTGCCGGTGAACTAAAAAAATGGCTGATTGAAGGCAATTACGAAATTTCAAAACCCGTACAAATGTTCCCTAAAAATACTTCGTTAAACAGTTTACAGGAAATGGAGGTAAACAATGATTAAAAAAAGATACATCCTTAATTTTCCGCCCGAAAGTGGCGATAAAGCGTTAAGTTACCATTTGGTAAAAGATTACGATATTCGGATCAACATTTTAAAAGCCGAAGTATACCCGGGCAAACGCGGAAGTTTGTTGCTTGAACTTCATGGGAAAAAAGACAATATCGAAAAAGGAGTTGAATATTTGATAAGCCAGCATATTACATGCGAACCACTTGATAAACGCATCCATTTTCAGAGTGAAAAATGTATCGATTGTGGGAATTGTACGGCTGTATGTTTTGCCGGGGCACTAACAATGGACAAAACCACCTGGCAACTCGATTTTGACAAAAGTAAATGTGTGGTGTGCGAATTGTGTATTCCCGCATGTCCGTTAAAACTGTTTGATATAGATTTTAAATAACAGTGTACGAACCACGCACATACAGGCAAAGCTTTAATAACAAAAGGTTTAATTCCTTCAAGGTAGTTTTTAAAGAAACGGATCTTTGGATTGGCATCGATCAAAAATCGTTCTGCCCTGAAATAAAGGAGGCCGCTTTTTCAAAAGTGGTAGAATTAAGGGAAGAACTCGAAAATTACATTAAAATTTTTCCTGAATTTAAAAGTAGTTTAAAACCTGTTTCTGTAAAATCGACTGCTCCGGATAGTGTAAAACAAATGGCAGCAGCCTCACAAAAGGCCGGTATTGGACCAATGGCAGCAGTAGCGGGTCTTTTTGCCGAAGAGGTGGGACGAACAATAGCCACCCGTTTTTCGTTAAAGGAAGTAGTTGTTGAAAATGGTGGCGATATTTTTGCCCAATTAAAAGAGCCTTTAACTCTTTCGGTATATGCCGGTAATTCTCCGTTATCCGAAAAAGTAGCGGTAGTTATTCCAGCCGAACAAACCCCTTTGGGAATTTGTACATCGGCAGGAAAAGTTGGGCCGTCGCTGAGTTTTGGCAATGCCCATGCTGTAATGGTTGTTGCAAAAAACACAGCTTTAGCTGATACTTTTGCAACAGCATTTGGTAATCAACTCAAAAAAGTTGACGATTTAAATAACGTGATTAATGCTTCTGAAAAGTTTCCCGAAATTATTTCGCTGGTTGCTATAATTGATGATAAAATAGCAATAAGGGGACAACTGGAAGTAAAATTTTTAAAATAAAATGATGCAAAAACAAGATATAAAAGAGGTTTTAAAATCCCGGATACTGGTAATGGACGGTGCAACCGGTTCATTGATTCAGGAATATAAATTAAAAGAACAGGATTACAGAGGAGAACAATTCAAAAATTTCCATGCCGACTTATTGGGCAACAACGATTTGCTTACTCTTACAAAACCGGAAGTAATTGAGGAAATACACAGGCAGTACCTCGAAGCCGGGGCAGATATTATTCTGACAAATACCTTTAATGCAACACGTATTTCACAGGCTGATTACGATACTGAAGAATTTGTTTTCGAAATAAATAAACAAGCTGCGGCTATTGCTTCAAAACTTGCTCAGGAATTTACTGAAAAAAATCCTGCCAAACCACGTTATGTGGCTGGTTCAATAGGGCCAACCAATAAAACTTTATCCTTGTCGCCCGATGTGAATGACCCGGGTTTTAGGGCTGTAACTTTCGATGAAATAAAAGAAGCCTATAAAGAACAAATTGAAGGACTACTTGCAGGAGGTATTGATATTCTTTTGATCGAAACCATTTTTGACACATTAAACAGTAAAGCAGCTATTTTTGCTATCGAAGAGGTTTTGGAAGAAAAAAACATCAAACTGCCGGTAATGATTTCCGGAACAATTACCGATGCCAGTGGCCGGACACTTTCCGGGCAAACGCTGGAGGCTTTTTTAAATTCTGTTTCGCATGTCGATCTGTTAAGTATTGGTTTAAACTGTTCATTAGGAGCCACCGAATTGCGCCCATACATTCAGGAATTATCAAAAAAAGCGCCTTTTTATGTCAGCGCACATCCCAATGCAGGACTTCCCAACCAGTTTGGCGAATACGATGAAACTCCCGAAATTATGGGAGGTTTTATAAAAGACTATATCGATAATGGTTTTGTAAATATTATTGGTGGATGCTGTGGCACAACACCAGCCCACATTCGTGAATTTGCCCAATTTGCTGAAAAAGCCAGCCCTCACCGTTTAAATCAGGCAAATACAAATACCCGGTTTAGCGGTCTTGAACCTTTAACAATTACCCAAAATACAAATTTTGTAAACATTGGCGAACGTTGTAATGTAGCAGGATCACGCAAATTCGCCAGGCTTATTCAAGAAGAAAAGTACGAAGAAGCCTTGGTTGTTGCCCGTAGCCAGGTTGAAGAAGGTGCCCAGGTAATTGACATTAATGTCGACGACGCTATGCTCGATGCCAAAAAAGAGATGGTCACATTTATTAATTTGCTGATGACTGAACCCGACATTGCCAAAATTCCGGTTATGGTCGATTCGTCGAAATGGGAAGTTATTGAAGCAGGTTTAAAATGTATTCAGGGAAAATCAATAGTAAATTCCATCAGCCTTAAAGAAGGCGAAGAAACTTTTATCCACCAAGCCAAACAAATAAGGCGCTATGGGGCTGCTGTTGTAGTAATGGCTTTTGATGAAAAAGGGCAAGCCGATTCTCTTGAAAGGCGTAAAGAAATTTGTCAAAGGGCTTATAACATATTAACCCAACAAGTAAAATTTCCGGCACAAGATATTATTTTCGATCCGAATGTATTAACAATTGGTACCGGAATTGAAGAACATAATAACTACGCAATTGATTTTATTAATTCGGTAAAGTGGATAAAAGAAAATCTGCCTTTAGCCAAAACAAGCGGAGGAATTAGTAATGTCTCCTTTTCTTTCCGTGGAAATAATATTTTGCGCGAAGCCATGCACTCGGTATTTCTTTACCATGCAATAGCTGCTGGGTTGGATATGGGAATTGTTAATCCGGGAATGTTGCAGATTTACGATGAAATTCCCAAGGATTTGCTGGAAAAAATTGAAGACCTTGTTCTGAACCGCCGGGCCGATGCAACGGAACGGTTATTGGATTTTGCTCAAAATCTAAAATCAACAGGAACCAAGGAAGTTAAAAAAGATGAATGGCGCGAGCTTCCTCTCGAAAAAAGGATTAGCCATGCTTTGGTAAAAGGTATTCCTGATTTTGCTAATGAAGATATGGCTGAGGCTTTAAAAATTTATCAACCAGCCTTAACAATCATTGAAGGCCCGCTCATGGCCGGGATGAACATTGTTGGAGAACTGTTTGGCTCCGGGAAAATGTTCCTGCCACAGGTAATAAAATCGGCACGGGTAATGAAAAAAGCCGTGGCTTACCTGCTTCCGTATATCGAAGCTGACAAACTAAAATTTAACAACCCCAGCGCTCAGAAAAAAGTGCTTTTAGCCACCGTAAAAGGCGATGTCCACGATATTGGTAAAAATATTGTTGGTGTTGTGCTTGGTTGTAATAATTACGAAATTATCGACCTGGGTGTAATGGTGCCAACCGATAAAATATTGGATGCTGCCATTAAAGAAAAAGTGGATATTATTGGCTTAAGCGGTTTAATTACTCCTTCGCTTGAAATAATGGTGGATGTTGCCAAAGAAATGGAACGGCGCGGAATAAAACTACCATTACTTATTGGTGGGGCAACTACCTCAAAAATTCATACGGCGGTAAAAATTGAACCCAATTACAGCCAACCTGTGGTACACGTAAAAGATGCATCGTTGGCAGTAAATGTAGTGGCCAACCTCATCGCTGGAGATACTGCTTTTTCTGAAAAAATTAAAACTGAATATGCCGAAATAAGAGAATTCCAGGGAAAACGTAAACCCAAAAATTACATTTCTTTAGAACAGGCACGTAATAACAAATACAAAATTGATTGGGCAAATACCCCGGTTTACAAACCAAATTTTACAGGAATAAAATATTTAATCGACTATCCAATTGAAGAATTACGGAAATACATCGATTGGACTTTCTTTTTTATTACCTGGGATATGAAAGGTACATTTCCCCAAATTTTAGATGATCCTGAAAAGGGGGAAGAAGCCAAAAAACTGTACGCCGAAGCAAATCAGTTCCTCGATGAAATTATTGAGAAAAAAATGTTGCAGGCAAATGGTGTTGTTGGAATATGGCCGGCGCATTCCGAAGGCGATGATATTGTTTTATTCGAGGATGAAAATAAAACCCAGGAAGTGGGCCGTTTTTACCACATTCGCCAGCAGGAAAAGAAAAAACCGGGTATTGCCAACTTTTGCCTCTCTGATTTTGTAGCACCTGCTGAGTCAGGCGTAGCTGATTATTGTGGTGGTTTTGCAACCACAGCCGGTATAGGCATCGAAAAATGGAAAAACCAATACCGAAAAGACAATGACGACTTTAAGGCAATCCTTCTGGAAGCTTTAGCCGATAGGCTCAGCGAAGCGTTTGCTGAACTTCTGCACGAAAAAGTCAGGAAAGAATACTGGGGATATGCTCCCAATGAAAATCTGACTTTGGATGAACAACTAAAAGTAAAATACCAGGGAATTCGTCCGGCACTAGGCTACCCGGCTTGCCCCGAACATTCTGAAAAGAAAAACCTGTTTGACTTGTTACAAGCCGAAAAAATTGGCATTTCACTCACCGAACATTTTGCTATGTATCCCAACGCCTCGGTAAGTGGCGAATATTTTGTCCATCCGGAATCGCGCTATTTTAGTACCGAAAAGGTGTCAAAAGATCAGGTAGTTGATTATGCCAAACGAAAAGGAGAAAGTGTTGAATTTATAGAGAAATTTTTGCCTGCAAACTTAAATTATAAATAATATTACCCCGAAATCCTAAAGTTTGATTTTAGATTTTCAGGGTAAAACTAAATCATCTGCCCTGAAATTCTAAAGTTTGATTTTAGATTTTCAGCATAAATTTGTATTTTTGTTTGAGTAAACAAAAATGAATTATGCTTATAGTCCGGAAAGAATTTGAAACTGAGATTAAGGAGTCCATTGCTTACAATCCCATAACTGCTATTTTGGGCCCCAGGCAGTGTGGCAAAACTACCCTTGCCCGAATAATTGCAAAATCGTTTAATTCAAACGTTTTTGATATGGAGGATCCTGCCGATTATGAACTTTTAAGTTCTTCACCCAAAAATATTTTGGCCCAGCAGGAAGGACTAGTTATTATTGACGAGGTTCAACGGATTCCTGAATTATTCCCTGTTTTAAGAGTATTAGCCGATGAACCCAATTCAAAAAGAAAATTCCTGATACTTGGAAGTGCCTCACCTGATTTAGTTCGAAAATCTTCTGAAAGTTTAGCTGGCAGAATTGGATTTGTAAACTTAACAGGATTCAGGCTCAATGAAATCGGCACTGAAAATATTGAACAATTATGGTTACTTGGAGGATTCCCCAGGTCGTATCTGGCAACAAGCAATAATCAAAGTTATAATTGGAGAAATGATTTTATTCAAACTTTCCTTGAAAGAGACATTTTACAATTTGGTTTTAACATTCCTTCAGTAACTTTACGAAGGCTGTGGCAAATGCTGGCACACTATCATGGGCAAATCTGGAACGCGGCAGAATTTGCACGTTCGCTGAGTATTTCAGAGCCAACGGTGAAACGATATCTCGATATTCTTACCGGAACTTTTATGGTCAGACAGCTTCAGCCCTGGTATGAAAATCTGAAAAAAAGGCAAGTAAAAGCACCTAAAGTATATATACGCGACAGTGGAATTTTACATGCTCTTTTAATACTTGAGGACAAAAATATTTTATCACATGTTAAAGTCGGTGCTTCATGGGAGGGATTTATAATTGAACAATTAATACTAAAACTTAATTCTCGCGATAATTACTACTGGCGAACCCATACTGGAGCAGAACTGGATTTATTAATTCTTAAAAATGGCAAAAGAATTGGTTTTGAAGTAAAATATTCCGATGTTCCCAAAACAACACGTTCAATGTATAGTATCCAGGAAGACTTAAAACTGGATAAACTGTACCTTATTTATAATGGAAATAGAAAATTAACTTTAGACAATGGAATTGTTAGTGTTCCGGCAAATCAGATAACGTCCATGGATTTTTAAAGTACGATTTTATATCAAGAAATAAACAATTCTTAAATGCACAATCTATTTATTAATCCATGATACCTAAATTTTGTATTTTTGCACAAATACTATTAAAGAAATAAACAGCCATGAAGGTCATAGATATAATTAATAGCAGTAAAAAAACCGTTTTTTCATTCGAACTGTTGCCACCATTAAAAGGAAACGATACAAGCCGTATATACCAGACGATTGAAAGTTTGGTTGATTTCGATCCAAAATATATTAACATTACTACTCACCGCGACGAATTGGAATTTAAGGAATTGCCATCGGGCGAAATCGTAAAACAAACCGTTCGGAAAAGGCCAGGAACGGTAGCTATTGCGGCTGCAATTCAACACAAATACGGCATTCCAGTTGTGCCACATATTTTATGTGGTGGTTTTTCAAAAAGCGAAACCGAACATGTGTTAATCGACCTCAATTTCCTTGGAGTAAATAACGTTTTAGCGCTTCGGGGCGATGGCGAAAAAAACCAGCATGTATTTAAACCCGAGCCAAACGGGCATGCTAATGCTACTGAATTAGTAAAACAAATTACTGATTTGAAACACGGGAAATACCTCGATGGTGGATTAAAAAACAACACTCCACTCGATTTTAGTATTGGCGTAGCTGGTTATCCCGAAAAACATTTTGAAGCTCCCAATTTCGACCAGGACATGGAGTACCTGAAACAAAAAGTTGATGCCGGCGCCGATTATATTGTCACACAAATGTTTTTTGACAACCAGGTATACTACAATTTTGTGGACAAATGCCGCGAAGCAGGTATCTCTGTCCCTATTATTCCAGGAATTAAACCCATCAATCTAAAAAATCAATTAACGGTTCTTCCAAAAATTTTCAGTATCGATTTACCTCAAGACCTCGTAAAAGAGTTATCGATATGCAAAAACAACGACGATGCCAGGCAGGTAGGAACAGAATGGGCAATTTTCCAATCAAAGGAATTGGTGGCTAACAATGCCCCTTCGCTTCATATATACACCTATGGCATTTCAGATAATGTCCGAAAAATAGTAAAGGCTGTTTTTTAATTCATCACATATTCGGGCATAAATCACTTAAAATATAAAATTCAAAACTGATTTCATTATGCACCATATCGTATTTAAACCCCATTTTTCACCCGAAAAAATAAATGAGTTTAATCGTTCGTTTCTTAATTGTTAATTATTAAATTCGCTTTTTGTGCTTTTTAAGTCAATTATTCTCGAAATACGGTTTCTTATGTTGTGTTTTTCAGATAACTAATGCGTATCTTTTCATAGCTTAGAAACGATTTAAATTAATGAAATATGGAAACCATCTTTGGAGTATTCCAAGGAGAGTCTACTTTTGCAAAAAATATAATCAGTAAGTAAACCAAAATTAAATATTGATTTTATGAGTAACTTTTTAACTGCGTCGATTGGCAAGAAATTTTTAATGAGTATTTCAGGCATATTCCTGTTACTTTTTATATGCGTTCACTTGGCCATAAACTTGTTGTTGATTTTTGATGATAGTGGGGATCTGTTTAATATGGGCGCACATTTTATGGCAAGCAATCCTGCAATAAAAATCATGGAGCCAGTATTAGGCTTAGGCTTTGTCCTACATATTATTTGGTCGTTTATTATTTCGTACCAAAACTGGAAAGCAAGGCCCGTAAAATACCTCAAAAAAAACACTGGTGATTCCAGTAGCTGGGCATCTCGAAACATGCTGGTTTTAGGATCATTAGTATTAGTATTCCTTGTTATTCACATTATTAACTTCTTTTGGGTTATCAAATTTACTCCCCATCACATGGAACAAGTTATTATTGATGGTGAAGAGATGGAAAATGCTTATCTTTTAGTATCCGAAATTTTTAAAACAAGCATTTTATATTGCATTTTTTATGTATTGGGAGGAATTCTTTTAGGAATCCACCTTGCTCACGGATTCTGGTCAGCTTTTCAAACGCTTGGATTAAACAACAAGTTATGGATGAAAAGATTACAATTGGTAGCTAAGGTATATGCGTTTATTATTGCCTTAGGTTTTTCTATTATCCCATTGTATTTTTTAATTAAATTTTAATCTGAAAGCTAAAAGTTGGTTATGAGTATATTAGATTCTAAAATTCCAAAAGGGCCATTAGCCCAAAAATGGGCAAATCATAAAGAAGCCATAAAAGTGGTAAGCCCGGCAAATAAGCGTAAACTCGAAATAATTGTAGTTGGAACAGGATTAGGAGGAGCTTCGGCTGCTGCTTCACTGGCTGAGTTGGGCTACAATGTAAAAGCATTTTGTTACCAGGACAGTCCTCGCCGTGCGCACTCTATTGCTGCTCAGGGAGGAATTAATGCTGCAAAAAATTATCAAAACGATAACGATTCTGTTTTTCGTTTATTCTACGATACAATTAAAGGTGGCGACTACCGCTCACGCGAAGCAAATGTATACCGTTTAGCTGAAGTATCGCCTAACATTATCGACCAATGTGTGGCACAGGGAGTACCATTTGGCCGCGAATATGGTGGCACTTTAGCCAACCGTTCGTTTGGTGGTGTATTGGTAAGCCGTACTTTTTATGCCAGGGGACAAACCGGGCAACAACTATTAATTGGTGCTTACCAGGGCTTAAATCGTCAGATTTCAAAAGGATCGGTTGAAATGTATGGTCGCCACGAAATGCTCGACCTCGTAAAAATTGACGGAAAAGCCCGTGGAATTATTGCCAGAGATTTGGTTACCGGCGAAATTAAACGTTTTGGTGCACATGCTGTAGTTATCGCCTCAGGTGGATATGGAAACGTATTTTTCCTCTCGACCAATGCAATGGGAAGTAACGGATCAGCAGCCTGGCAATGTTACAAAAAAGGCGCTATGATGGCGAATCCTTGTTTTGTTCAAATTCACCCAACCTGCATTCCTGTTCATGGCGACCAACAGTCAAAATTAACATTGATGTCGGAATCGTTACGTAACGATGGACGTGTATGGGTTCCAAAAACAAAAGAAGACGCTATTAAATTGCAGGAAGGCAAAATCAGCCCCAACGATATTCCTGACGAAGACCGTGATTTTTATCTTGAAAGAAGGTATCCTTCATACGGAAACCTGGTGCCACGTGATGTTGCATCGCGGGCTGCAAAAGAGAGATGCGATGCCGGATTTGGTGTTAATTCAGAAGGTAAAGCTGTATACCTCGATTTTAAATATTCTATTGAACGATTAGGAAAAGATGTAATTGAAGCACGTTATGGAAACCTCTTCCAGATGTACGAAAAAATTACTGATACCAATCCTTATAAAGAGCCAATGATGATTTATCCGGCTATCCATTATTCAATGGGTGGTTCATGGGTCGATTATGATTTAATGACCAATGTGCCGGGGCTTTATTCAATTGGTGAAGCAAACTTCTCAGACCATGGAGCTAACCGTTTAGGTGCCTCCGCTTTGATGCAAGGATTAGCCGATGGGTATTTTATTTTGCCTTACACTATTGGCAACTACCTGGCTGATGAAATTATGGTACCAAAAATTGATACCAATGCTCCCGAATTTGCTGAAGTTGAAAAAGATGTAAAAGATCGGCTTGAAAAACTTTTTAATATAAAAGGAACCCATACTGTCGATTATTTCTATAAAAAACTGGGGCAAATTATGTGGGACTACGTTGGTATGTCGCGTAATGCCGAAGGTTTAACAAAAGCTATTTCGATGATTAAAGAATTGCGTGAGCAATTCTGGAAGGATATAAAAATCCCGGGCGAAATGAATAATTTAAATCCCGAACTTGAAAAAGCAGGCCGTGTGGCCGATTTCTTCGACATTGGAGAATTAATGGCACGTGACGCATTGGATCGTAAAGAATCATGTGGTGGCCATTTCCGTGATGAATCGGCAACCGAAGAAGGTGAAGCTAAACGTAACGATGAAGAATTTACATACGTTTCGTGCTGGGAACACAAAGGCGAAGGCCAGGAACCACAGCTTCACAAAGAAGATTTAGTATTTGAAAACGTTAAGTTGACTCAAAGGAGTTACAAGTAAATAGTCGTGAGTAACGAGTAATGAGATTTTAGACTCAGTACTAAAAACTAATATCTAAAAAAATGGCTGATAAGATTCTGAAAAAATTAACAATAAAAGTCTGGAGACAAAATAACGCTTCAGCAAAAGGGAAATTTGAAACATATCCCATCGAAAATATTTCCACAGGCTCATCATTCCTCGAAATGATGGATATTTTAAATAATGGATTAATTGAACAAGGTGCCGACCCAATTGCCTACGACCACGATTGCCGCGAAGGAATTTGCGGAACTTGCAGTTTGTACATCAACGGGCGCCCACATGGCCCCGATGAAGAAGTTACTACCTGCCAATTGCATATGCGCAAGTTTAAGGAGGGTGAGACCATTGTTATTGAACCTTGGCGGGCTGCAGCATTTCCAGTTATCAAGGATTTAATTGTTGACCGTATGGCATTTGAAGAAATTCTGCAAGCTGGTGGCTTTATCTCTGTTAACACCGGAGGAGTTCCTGATGGTAATGCTATCCCAATTGGGTACGACGATGCTGAAGAATCAATGGATGCTGCTTCGTGTATTGGATGTGGCGCTTGTGTCGCAGCCTGTAAAAATTCATCGGCTATGTTATTTGTGTCGGCAAAAGTTTCACACCTGGCAAAATTACCTCAGGGGAAAGTGGAAGCCAAACGCCGCGCCCGCAGTATGGTTGCTAAAATGGATGAACTGGGTTTTGGCGGATGTACTAATACCGGCGCCTGCGAAGTAGAATGCCCTAAAAGCATTTCTATTGCCAATATTGCCCGCCTTAACAGGGAATACTTGGTAGCAAAATTATCGGAATAAATATTCAACGATATATATTAAACGCCTTTCAATATTCGGAAGGCGTTTTTTATTCACACCATAATGTGAATATAAAATACCTTTATTATTCAACCTTATTCGAACCCTTTTTATAATTTAGCATCAAAGGAGGGAAAAGAGGATGCCATACAGAAGATTGCCAACAACTGATAAAGCACGAATAAAAGCTATAGATGCAATTCTGGCAAAAGCTAAAAACTCGCCAGCCGAGAATTTAGCCCTTACCTCTTACGACATTGAAAAAATAAAAAACTTTAAAACAACTTTCGACCAGGTACAACAGCAATACCATTTTTACCAACAAAAACAGGCCCGCGAACGCAAAGAGCTAAAACAACTTTTCCATAAGGCTCGTTTATATATTTCGCATTTTATTCAGGTTATAAATATGTCAATCGCCCGTGAAGAAATAAAACCACAGGCCCGGTTATTTTATGGCCTCGAAGAGATAGATAATAATTTACCGCCTCTAGTTACCGAAAAAGACATTTTATTCTGGGGGAAAAAAGTTGTTGATGGGGAACAAGAAAGATTGAGTAAAGGAGGAAGCCCATTTTATAATCCGTCGATTGCATTGGTTAAAATTAATGTTGAATTGTTTAGCGAAGGGTATTTAAGTCAGAAACTAATAACTGAAAATACCGCCAGGGCTCAAAAAGAAACTGAAGCAATCAGGGTTGAAGCCAACCTGCTAATCAAACACACTTGGAACAAAATTGAAGCTTATTTTGAGGAATATTCCGACAAATTAAAAAGGCAACATGCACAGGAATACGGTATTGTTTATGTTTTCAGGAGTAACGAAAAGAAAAAACTTAAACCCGAAGAACTTCAGTCCGATCTATTATTCGAGTTTTAACCGGTATTGTTTCCAAAAAACACTCATTATAAGCCCTACCAGTACAACACTAAAAAGTGCTGCATAAATACTTTCAGGTGTAGCTCCAAAATCTTCGACTGCCGGTGTTAATTTATTTTGACTCACCAGATACATGGCAACAACAGCTGCTGCATTATTTATAAAATGAGCAATAATTGGTAACCACATCGATCCACTCCAAACAAGTAAATAACCAAATAAAAGGCCTAAAACCATTCGGGGTAAAAAACCATAAAACTGCATGTGGAAAGCACTAAACAAAATAGCTGTAATCCAAATTCCTACATGTATATTTTTTGTCCATTTAATAAATATTTTTTGCAACACTCCCCTGAATAATAACTCTTCGCCAATGGCAGGAACAACCGCTATCATCAATAAATTAAACATTAAACCGGGAATTGTTTTTACATTCAGAAATGCTTCGGTAAGAACAGCAGCATTTTCTTCGGCGTTTTTCATCCATGTTTCAAAACCAGAAAGCCATGTTGGTAAAACCATTTTGGCATTAATTGCTCCCAAAAAGTTAATACCCGGATTGGCAATAAATACCAAAAGTATAACCAATAAAACCGACGAAAACCGAACCTTTTTATTAAGCGATAAGTAACCAGCTACATTACCGTGAAATAACCACCCTAAAATCAAAGCCGGAACAATAAATAACCCTATCCCCTGAACCAATTGAAAAAACTTTAAAAACTTAATGGTTTCAGGATCTCCTATACTTGAAATTGATGGCATATCCAATAAATCGATGTGAAAAACCGGAATGGCTACAACAATAGCCACAATCATAAAAAACAAAAAACAAGCAACAATAATAAACAGTGTAAAAAGAAATTGAGAGAAAGGGTGCATCCCTTTTAATCCGGTATTTGCCATAAAACTATAAATTTTGTCCTGCAAATATATTTATTTCCTTCTGATTGAAAGAAACTCTCGGAAAATAAAAAAATCGTAAGGCTGACTACCACAAGGTAAGTCACACGGAATTATTAGTTAAATAGTCAAAAATGATTGTTCTCTTTTATTAAATGTCACAATCGAATCGTATCCAATCTCTTTTAATAATCTAATTGCAGTATCGTAATGCCGTGCAATTTGACTGGGTTTATGCGCATCGGAACTCAGAGTTACTTTAACATTGTGCTTAAAACACAAATTAAGCAAATTTTTACTGGGGGTAAAATCGGCACATGGCCGGTCTAACCCACCTGTGTTTAATTCAACCACACAGCCTGCTTCAGCAATTATCCGTATGGTATTTTCAAACAGGTGAGTTAGGTCCGACTCAGGATATACATTAAACTTTTTAATGATATCAAGGTGCCCAATTACATCAAATAATTTTGATTTTGCCAGGTCTTGAATTAAGCCAAAATATGTAAAATATAATTCATCATTGGTCCATTTGCCATACAATGATTTATCGGTATCGAAATTCCAATCACCAATAAAATGAACCGAACCAATCACATAATCCAGGGGAATACTTTCAATCGTCCGGGCAGTTTCTTTTTCTTTTCCGGGCAAATAGTCCATTTCCAATCCCAACTTAATTGTAATTTTGTCCTGGTATTTTTTTTGTGCTTCAATTACCTGATTAACATATACCTGCACGTCTTCGTCAGCCATTGCCCAATTCACATTTTTTGCGCAAAAATGGTCGCTGAAGCCTAATTCAAATAATCCTTTTTTAATGGCAACATGCACCATTTCATCAATTGTCCCTTTGCCATCAGAAAAATTGGTGTGTGTATGATAATCAACTAATCGCCACATAAAGTTGATTAAAGGTTTTTAATTTTAATATTTCTAAATTTACACAATCCACCATGGTCCTGGAGCCCAATATGTCCTGTTTTTGCTTTTCCGTAAAATGGTTCATCTTTCCATTTTCCAGCCTCTTTACGGGCTTTCCAATCATCGCTCCACAATTCATACTCCACTACTTTAACACCATTCAGCCAATGTTCTACATGTTTTCCTTCAACCACAATTTTTGTTTTATTCCATTGATCGAGAGCAACTAATTTTACTCCCTGAGGGATATGCATGGCATAATTTGCGCCACTGTATTGATTATCGTGAAGCTCGGTAGGCCATCCTTTGTCATCCATCAATTGGTATTCAGGGCCCGATTTGTAAAGTGCATCAACAACTTTTTCCTGTACATGAAAAAAGATACCTGAATTACTTTCAGGAGCAATTTGCCATTCCAAAGTTAAAACAAAATTATCGTATTCGCCCTTGGTAATAATATCGCCACCATGGTCGCTCCCAACACCTGAGTTATGCAATATGCCGTCTATGATCTTCCATCCACTTTCAACTTCTCCCCCATTAAAAACTTTCCAATTATCAATCGATTTTCCATCAAACAATAATTGCCATCCATCCTTTTTTTCCTGTGGTGTTAACTGATTTATTTTATCTTGTGCATTTCCTGAAAACGAAAATGTCAGAATCAAGAAGCAAAGAAACGTTATTAAAATAGTTTGCTTTTTCATGGTTTAATAATTTAGGTTCATGAATAATAATTATAAAGAATAACGAATATAAAACAATCGATTAGGAAGAAGAAATTTTCAACTCCCATTCTTTTTAAAATTTAAAATAATCGAAACAGGACCCTTCAAGAATTATAAAAAATTCTATTTTACTTAAAGAAATAGGTTTAGTAGTTTGTACTTCAATATTTTCAACTTAAATTTATTTGTTTTTTTATGATTAACTAAACTTAGAAGATTAATTATGGAATTTGAAATATGGCATATCTGGGTTCTTGCCTCTATCCTCTTTTTTGCCCTCGAGATATTTATCCCTTCATTTATTATGGCAAGTATAGCCCTTGGTTGTTTAGCTGCCTTCCTGGGAGCCATTATTAATGTGCCCATGCCAATTCAAATTGTTTTATTTATTATAGGAACAACTGCTGGATTTCTTGGCGTAAAACCTGTGATGGTAAACTATGCCTACCGCCGCAAAAGTATTAAAACAAATGCCAACGGATTAATTGGCCGGATTGGAAAAGTGAATGAGGAAATTAATAATTTGCTGGACAAGGGGTGTGTTGCAATTGATGGTGATATATGGAAATCGGTTTCAGAAAATGGCCAAATAATTGCTGTTGGCGAAACAGTAAAAGTTGTTGATATAAATAGTATTGTTTTAACTGTAAAACCCCAGACAGAAAATACAGAAAAAATTCCTTCCGGAGAGTCGATTCACAAATCCGAAAAAACAAAAAAACTAACTGTTAAAATTGGATCTAAAAAATTGTTTCTAAGTTTCGATGAAATAGCTTTCCTTTTTTCTACAAATAAAATGACTTTCCTTGTAACTAACGAAGGCAAAGAACTAATTCATGATGAATCACTCGACCGACTAAATAATGCTCTTCCCGATGAACTGTTTTTTAGGGCAAACCGGCAGTTCATCGTTTCGCGGCCTATCATTTCAGAAATTAAAGCTGGCAAAAATGGGAAAATTCAGGTATTCCTGAAATTAACAAATGGATTTCCAAAATACATTTCAATCAGCCGGCTTAAAGCCCATACATTTCGGGAATGGTTAAAATATACTGAAATGACTGTTTGACATTCTGTCCTGAAATATCTACTCTTTCGGGATATCCGGCTTGTATTTTTATGGTAATATAAATAACCAATGGTAAATTTGAATATCAAATATTTAAAGCTTTAAAAATGGAATTTGACTATTGGCACATTTGGTTATTGATCGCATTTATATGTTTTATCATGGAAATATTTATCCCCTCTTTTGTTCTTTTTAATTTTGGAATTGGTGCTTTATTTGGCACAATTGCCGCCAGCATAAATTTACCTGTCGAATGGCAGATTATTATTTTTTCGGCCGGTACTTTATTAAGTTTCTTTTTAATAAGGCCCTTTATGAAAAAATATGCCTACCGAAGGTCGCACAATGTAAAAACCAACGTTGACGCAATGGCAGGCCGAAAAACACAAGTAACCGAAACCATTGACAATTTAAACAACCATGGGCAAATCATGCTCGACGGAGATACATGGCAAGCTCGTTCTCTCAGCAACGAAATAATCCCCAAAGGTGAAATCGTTGAAATTATTCAGGTAAACAGTATCATAATAACTGTACAAAAAATTAATTAAAAACCACTTCAAAATGAATGCAACAACTTTAATTTTAATTCTTCTCGCAATTTTTGTTATCATTTTTGCAGCTTCAGGAATTCGTATTGTTCAGCAATCACAAACAATGATTGTTGAACGGTTAGGTAAATACCACCGAACTTTGACTTCAGGTATTAACATCATTATCCCCTTAGTTGATAAGCCCCGCAAAATAGTATGGCGGTATGTAAGGGAAGATTTTGATGGAAGGAAAATAGTCCATTTTCGCAATAAAGACCGCATTGATTTACGCGAAACCGTTTACGATTTTCCCAAACAAAATGTAATCACCAGAGACAATGTAGGCACAGAAATTAATGCATTACTTTATTTCCAGATTATGGACCCTATTAAAGCAATGTACGAAATTGAAAACCTACCCGATGCCATTGAGAAATTAACACAAACTACCTTAAGGAATGTAATCGGTGAACTCGACCTTGATGGTACTCTTACTTCGCGTGATACAATCAACAGCAAATTACGGATCATCCTCGATGATGCCACCAACAAATGGGGCGTAAAAGTTAACAGAGTTGAACTTCAAGATATCAATCCACCTCGCGATATCCGCGATGCCATGGAAAAACAGATGCGGGCTGAACGCGACAAACGGGCAAAAATTCTGGAAGCCGAGGGTTTAAAACAAGCTCAAATACTCGAAGCTGAAGGGTATAAAGAAGCACAAATAAACCAGGCAGAAGGGCAAAAACAAGGCGAAATATTAAAAGCAGAAGGTGATGCACAAGCCCGAATCAGGCGTGCCGAAGGAGAAGCCAATGCAATTTTAAAAGTAACTGAAGCAGTTGCCAAAAACGGCGATCCAATTAACTACCTTGTTGCCATGAAATACCTCGAAACCTTTAAAGAAATGGTATCGGGCAAAGACAATAAAACAGTTTATATGCCATTCGAAGCAACCGGAATTTTAAGTTCTATTGGAGGCATTAAAGATCTGCTTAAAAATTCGTAATTCTACGTAATTCAAATAAAAGGGAATTTCAAAAAACCGGCCAAAATTAGCCGGTTTTTTCTATTTTTATACAATGGAACATCAAAGGTTAACTAAAATCTTTTTTATACAAAACACCTTATCTGTTGCTCCTGCCCTATTGGGGAAATTATTATGCCGCAAATTTCCAGATGGTTCTATTCAAAAATATATTATTACTGAAGTTGAAGCCTATTGCGGACAAGAAGATTTAGCCTGCCACGCCAGTAAAGGACGGACAGCCCGTACCGAAATTATGTTTCACGAAGGTGGTTATGTTTATGTATACCTTATTTATGGCATGTATTGGATGTTAAATATCGTTTCGGGGGAAAAAGAGGATGCATCGGCTGTATTAATTCGTGGTTTACATGGTATTTCCGGTCCTGGCAGAGTTGGTAAAATCCTTCAACTCGACAAATCATTTTATGGCGAAGACCTTTCATCATCACAACAATTATGGATCGAAGATTCTGAAACAAAACCTACATATTCTACTTCACCACGTATTGGTATTAACTATGCCGGTGAACCCTGGGTAAGTAAACTATGGAGGTTTTTTTATACACCGTAAAAAACATGTTGTCAGGGAAAAAACTAATTTTACAAAACACATTATATCCATAAAAATAATCGGGATGAACTATTATAAATATTTTGTTTCTTCTCTTCTGCTTTTTTCAATGGCCCTTTCAGCCCAGGAAAGACCGAATATTCTTTGGATCACTATCGAAGACACATCTCCACAGTTTATAGGATGCTATGGAAACAAAAATGCACGCACTCCGGTTATTGATAAGCTGGCAAACGAAGGAATCCGTTTTACCAATGCCTTTTCAACCGGGACAGTATGTTCCCCAAGCCGCTCGGCAATAATAACAGGAGTTAAAACCTATAAAACAGGTACCGGAAACCATAGAAGTAGTTTTCCAATTCCCGATTTTATCAAAGGATTTCCATATTATCTGCAAAAAGAGGGATATTATACCTCCAACAATAGTAAAACCGATTACAACGTTGCCAATCAAAAACAATTTATATCTGAAACCTGGGACGAAAGTTCAACTAAAGCCGGCTGGTGGAACCGAAAACCGGGACAGCCATTTTTTTCAGTATTTAATTTTATGGAATCGCACCAATCGAGAACAATGACCGAATCGTATCAATGGTATTTAAAAAATGTTCTGGATATTATCCCAAAAAATGAACAGATAACTGAAGATAAATTTGATATGCCTCCCTTTTATAAAGACAGCCCTGCTATGCGAAAACAATTTGCCAGGGTATATAATTCTATTCATCTGGCCGATAATAAAATTGGCGAATTAATATCACGGCTAGAAAAAAACCATCTGAAAGACAGTACTATTATTATTTTTTATGCCGACCATGGCGAGGGAATTCCACGTGGCAAAACCAATGGAATTAATTTGGGGTACCGAGTGCCATTCATTATATGGTTTCCCGAAATGTACAAACATTTGTCGCCCTGGGGAACAGAAGGCATTGTAACCAACGAATTAATATCTTTCGAAGACCTCGCTCCTACAATGATCAGTTTAATTGGAGGAGATGTGCCAGAATACCTGACAGGCAGAGTTTTGATGGGTAAAAACCGCTCAAAACTTTCCGGTCATCTTATTTTATCTGCCGATCGGTCGGATAATGGTATTGATATGGTACGAAGTGTTACCAACGGCAGATACATGTATTCACGTAATTTTTTGCCATTTATGCCCGAAGCCCGCTATATCCGTTACATGGAAATTGGAGAAATTAAACAACAAATGCGAAAGGATTTAGCTAATAACAACCTCAACGTTTTACAAAAAAGCCTTTTCGAAAAACGCCCATCAGAGTTTTTATTCGATATTAAAAATGATCCCTGGGAAACAAAAAATTTAGCTAATGAACCAAATTATAAATCTGTTTTGGAACAAATGCGGAGACAATTAAAAGCTGAGATTTTGCACTCTCGCGATATACTTTTCCTCCCGGAATATGAAATTGGATTAATTTCAAAACATACTACTCCTTATGAATACCGTTTGAATAAAAAAACCTATCCTTTGGAACAAATATATGAGGTAGCCTCATTGGCCGGAATCAGGGGAAAAGCAATAACAAAACAACAAATAAAATTACTCAACCATACCAATAAAATAGTGCGCTACTGGGCAATAATTGGATTACGGTCGCAAAGCTCAAAGGACTTGCAATCCTATTTAGAACAAATAAAAAAAGCAGTAATTGATGATTACCCTCCTGTTTCAATTACCGCATCGGCAATTGCCTGGCAAGAATTTGCTAATGAGCAAGCCCTCAATAATCTGAAAGAATACTGTGTTGGAACAAATTTGGATCTTTCACTAATGTCAGTTAACTTTCTACAATATGTTACAAACAAAAAACCTTTTATCACAACCATTCAGTCAGTATATAAAATGGAAGAGAAAAACTATAATGTAAAAGCTGCCTGCCTTGATTTTCTTGGAAGTTTAGGATTAGTACCCAACAATCCAGATTTTAGAAACTAAATTCCGCTAAACATTTATCAGACAATTAATATGAAATACCTACTTCTTGTTCCTGCGTTGATTATCGCTCTTACCAACTGCGCTCCAACTCAAAACCAAACAACACAAAATAAACCCAACATCGTTATTATTTATGCCGATGATTTAGGTTATGGCGACATTGGCGTAAATGGAGCCAAGGGTGTTAAAACACCGAATATCGACAGGCTGGCATCTCAGGGAATTAATTTTACCGATGCCCATTGTTCAGCGGCTACCTGTACTCCTTCCCGGTTTTCGCTATTAACAGGAATTTATGGATTCCGGAATAAGGCAGCTGTTTTGCCTGGCGATGCTCCTTTAATTATCGATCCCAACAAAGGGACCTTACCATCGATGTTACAACAGGCTGGTTATACTACAGGAGTAATTGGCAAATGGCACCTGGGATTAGGAAGCGGTGAGGTTGACTGGAATAAAGAAATAAAACCCGGCCCTCGTGAAATTGGATTTGATTACAGTTTTTTGATACCTGCAACCGGCGACCGTGTTCCTTGTGTTTTTTTAGAAAACCAAAAGGTAGTTGGACAAAGTCCTGACCAACCAATTCAGGTCAGCTATGGCACTCAAATTGATGGTTACCCTTTAGGTTCTGAGCATCCCGAGTTACTTAAGGTTTTAGCTGATCCTCAACACAGTAAATCTATAATAAATGGAGTCAGCCGTATTGGATATATGAGTGGTGGCAAAAATGCCCTGTGGGTAGATGAAGATTTCCCTTTTATTTTGACAAATCAAGCCAAAACCTTCATGAAGGAAAACAAAACAAAACCATTTTTTCTCTATTTTGCTTTTCACGATATTCATGTGCCCCGTATACCTAATAAACAATTTGTTGGAAAAAGTACAATGGGAGCGCGTGGTGATGCTATTGCCCAGATGGATTGGTGTACCGGACAATTAATTAATTATTTGGAAGAACTGGGAATTGCTGACAATACACTTGTTATTTTTTCGAGCGATAATGGCCCTATCCTCGACGATGGATATGATGACAAAGCAATTAAATTACTTGGCAACCACAAACCAGCAGGTCAATTCAGGGGCGCAAAATATTCAATTCTGGAAGCAGGAACACGCGTTCCAACCATTGTATACTGGCCTGATAAAATTGCGCCTAAAATTAGTTCCGCATTACTTACTCAGGTTGATTTATATGCCTCACTTTCTAGTTTAGTTGGGCAGGATATTAATTCAGGTGATGCTCCCGACAGTGAGAACCATTTAGATGCCTGGCTGGGAAAAACAGAAAAAGGTCGGGAAATAATGCTCGAAGAAGCTTTTACTTTTGCCCTGCGAAAAGGCCCTTGGAAATACATTTTGCCTAAAATCGGAGGTACCCCCGAATGGATGAAGAATAAAAAAGTAGAAAGTGGGATGTCAAATGAAATCCAGCTTTATAACTTAACAGATGATATCTCAGAATCAAAAAACATTGCCTCTGAACATCCTGAAATTGTAAAAGAGTTGGAAGAAATAATGAATAAAATATTAAAATAATTAAACGTAACGTATTAAATTTAATAACGTAACTACTTGCGGGCACGTCAATTTCAAAATTCCGGGAGCATGAATCGGGCTAACCCTAGAATTTAAAATACTGAAAACTTAATTTTAACAGCCCCGGGAATTTGGAGTTTCTTTGGTTCCCCGCCTTTCGGCACACAGGATTTCTTATCATCAGGGAAAAAAATTGGAGCAAAATGGAAATCAGCGGAGCTAAATAAACTAAGGTGCGGGGTAAAATCCCGTCCTTGCTTAATACCAGAAGGTTCTGAGTATTACATTGCCATGTTCAAGTAGGTTTTATATCAAATTCAGGTTTTTAACTTTTCAATAATAAACCTATCGTATAACCAAAGAAATACAACTGCTGAAACCGCAATTCCCGAATACAACATCCAAATATTCGCCGGGTGATAAGTAGCCCACAAATAATTGGTCAACTCTTGTTGCCCCATATTCATTTGCGAAGCCGCCTCATTCATAAAATCATTTTTTGAAAATTCCTCTGAGATTTCAGGAATTTGTAATCCCCTTGCAACTACTTCCCGTTTAAGTAAAAATAATTTATCCGAAATTTTCTCATAAATATCGCCCGACAGCCAACCAGCCAACTGATGTGATGCAGCAATTGGTAAAAAGGATGTTCCCATGTAAAGGGCTTTTTTATCATCGGGGGCAATATGTCCAACATATTCAGTAAACTTTGGAGAGCTTCCCATTTCACCCAGGCTAAATATTAAAACGCCCAATAAAATTAACCACCCACTTTGTGAAGCAAACATCAAACCCAATCCTCCGGATAATACCAATATGCCACCCATCATAGCAGCCAAAGGACGGAAACGCATTACAAATGCAGACACCATTATCTGAAAAACAATTATAAAAAACGAATCCATACTTAACATCGAAACAGTAGGAATAGTTCCTTCAGGAGTTCCCAGAAATCCTGCCAACCAAGGCCAAACCGATTTTAATCCCTGATAAACAGAAGATGTATCAACCCATTGCTCGACAAATACTGGAAATGAATAATACAATTGATTAAAAGCCGTCCAAAACAGGATCATAATAATCAGGAACAACAAATATTTCCAATTTTGAAGGGTGACAAAAATATTTTTTAACGCCTGAAGAATACTATTCCAAAGCGAAAAATCTTTTTCTTTAACTACAGGCTCTTTAAAGAAGAACAGCGTAATCAGATAGTTTACACCTATGGAACCCATTGACATATAAAATACATAATCCCAGCTTTTACTCATCAAAACACCAGCAAAAAAAGGCCCAATAAATCCTCCGATATTTACCATCATGTAAAAAATACCAAAACCAATGGAAGCTGTTTTTTCATTTGTTGTCCGGGAAATCATAGCCGAAATAATAGGCTTAAAAAAAGCACCACCAACACACGTCCATATAAAAGCAAAAAACATCAATCCAAACGTGTCAAAGGTTTTGATCATGTAAAATCCACTAATATATAAAGTGAATGCCAAAAACAGGATTCGTTTATACCCCACTTTATCGGCAATTGCTCCGGTAAAAATCGGCAAAAAATAAAGCAGCATTGAGCCGGTTCCCATTATAATTCCCTTTTGAGCCTGCGATAATCCAAGTGCTCCGGTATCTTTTGAATTTACCAAATACAAAGCAAATGCCAGGTAAAATCCATACCATGCCCAACGTTCAAATAATTCGATAACATTCGACGCCCAAAAAGTAGTATTGTAATTTTTGATAATTTTGAATAAACCCATACCTGTTATTAATGATTGGGCCTAAAGTATAAAAAACTTACGAATTAGAAAGTAAAACTAAAATCGTCGGGGAAAAAGACTGCCAGGCTTAGAATAATCATTATTATAATAAACAGAATAATAAAGAATCCGATCACCCCAATTTTAAATCCTTTTTTGACTTTTACTGCTTTTGTAGAATTGACAAGAAAATCAATTGATTTTACCAATTTGCCCAGTGCCCGCTCATTTTTAACAATATAATCGGTAGCCCCCATTTTAACTATGTTTACAGCTACTTCAACATTATTCTGTCCACTTAAAAAGAAAAAGCTAATCTCAGGATTTGTCAATTTTGCCTTTTGCATAACTTCTAATCCCGTAATTTCATCCATTGAATAACTTATAACAACAATGTCAGGATTGAGATGAAGGTTTTTCAGGCAATCGTACCCAGAGCTAAAAGTTTTAATATTCTTAAACTTCCTAGACCTCAAATACCCGGCTACCAGATTATTATAGATAGGACTTTCAATGACAACAAAAATTAATGGATTCCTTGTATTTTGCATGACAAGCTTTTTATTCTCTGGTTGCGATAAATTTAATATTTTTTTTTAACATTTCTAATCCAATTAACTAATGTACCCCTTTTATTCGGTATTCTAACGTTTAATTAATCAGATTAGTCTGTAAAAATAAGCCAACTTTTCAAATAAAATATGTTTAATTCATAATTTATGAAAGAAATACAGATTCCTTTATCGTTTCCTCATCCTTACCAATCAGTTATTAGTACTCATGCCACATAAAACCTAACTATTTCAAAAAATAGGTACACTTTTCTCACAAAACCTGTTTAAAATATATAAATTTAACCAACCAATAATTCTTAAACAATCAAATTAAAACATGCTTCTAGCTATTGATATAGGTAACACCAACATTGTATTTGGAATCTACCAAAACAACCAATGGGTCACAAACTGGCGAATTCAAACCGATACAGGAAAAACAGCTGATGAATATGAAGTAATTTTCCGTTCGTTATTTACATCAGGGAAAATCTGTAAAACTGATATTAAGAATATTATCCTTAGCAGTGTTGTCCCTTGTTTGGTTATTCCATTTAATGAAATGCTAAAACATTACACAACAATCGCCCCAACGGTTATCGGGCCAAAACTATACTCAAAATTGCCAATTAAAATTCTCAATCCATACGAAATAGGCACCGACCTGGTTTGTAATGCAGTTGCAGCTTTCACAAAATACGGAGAGTTTACAACAGTAGTTGATTTTGGTACAGCCTTAACATTTACCACCATTGGGAAAGAGGGTGAAATTATTGGAGTAGCAATTGCTCCCGGCATTAAAACAGCTGTTAATTCGTTGGCAGGAAAAACAGCGCAACTGCCATTTGTTACTATTTCGGCACCGCCTTCAATTTTGGGTTTGAACACTGTACATGCCATCCAATCAGGTGTAGTTTTAGGTTTTGCAGGCCTTGCCGATTCAATTATTGAAAAAACAGAACAGGAAGTTGGCGTAAAAATTAATGTTGTTGCTACAGGCGGGCTAAGTAATATTATAGCCCCATTAACAAAAAACATTAAAATAATCGAAGAATTATTAACGCTTGATGGCCTTCAATTAATTGGGCAATTAACTGATTAATTCATTTCTAAAAGTTTGAGCAATTCATCCAATTTCGGTGTCAGAATAATTTCGGTGCGCCTGTTTTTTTGACGTGCTTCTTTAGTTTCTTCCACATCTAATGGAAAAAACTCGCTTCTGCCTGCCGAAATAATACGCTTTGGGTCAACCTCTATATTCTGAGTCAGGATTTTCGTAACAGCCGTCGACCGCATTACACTTAAATCCCAATTATCTTTAACAGCACCCGATCCATTCATTGGCACATTATCGGTATGCCCTTCAACCATAATATTTATATCAGGATTTTGTGCCAATACAGTTGCCAACTCTTTTAATGCTTTTTGCCCGTTGGGGTCAACATCCCACTTCCCGGTTTGAAACAGCAAACGCTCTTCAAGTGAAACATATACCTTACCGTTTTTTTCATAAACCGACAAACCATTGTTATTAAACCCAACCAAAGCAGCCGCTACTTTCGACTTCAATTCTTTAACAGCCATATCTTTTTGATGAAGGATATTTTCCAACTCAGTTAAGCGTGAGTTACGTGCTTCCAATTCTTTTTCGGCTGCCCTTAATCTGTCTTCTCGTGTAGTTAATCCTTCCCTGGTAACCTGAAGCTCTTTTAATAAATTCGTTATCTCTTCTGAACTTCCTGAACTCAAACGGCTTAGTTGCTCTTCGAGAACAGCTTTTTCATTTTCAATATTTTTCAGCTTGCGCGAATAATTTTCTTCAGCAAATGCTAAATCTTTATTTTGTTTTAAGAGCTCAGCATTTGATAATTTTAACCTTCCTAACTCACTTTCCAGTTCGGTTTTTTTTGTCGACAAATTCATATTTGCCTGTTGCAAAAGGCGGTTTTCTTCATTACAATCAGTTAATTTACTTTGTGTATCATTAAACTGTTTTGTTGTTACACACGACGAAAACATTGTAACAATACCAATTACCAATAAATGTTTAATATTTACCATAGCTTTAAACAATTTTAACCGTTCAAAGTTAGTTCTTTTCGCATAGAGGGCAATAGGTATAACCCAAAAATGATTTTAAACACACTTTAAATCGATGATAAATTTTATCTTTGAAACCTATTTTGAAAGTTTGAATGGAAGAAAATATTAATAATTTACTGCAAAATATTAACATCCCTGCCGATCTGCGGAAACTCTCAATAAAAGAGTTGCCTGAAGTATGCGATGAACTCAGAAACTTTATTATTGATGCTGTTTCAACAAATCCAGGCCATTTTGGCGCTAGTTTGGGAGTAGTTGAATTAACAGTTGCGTTACATTATATATATAATACTCCTATTGATTCACTTATTTGGGATGTAGGGCACCAGGCATACGGACATAAAATATTAACGGGCCGCAAAGATAATTTTCATTCGAACCGGAAATACAAAGGAATAAGCGGATTCCCAAAAATTTCGGAAAGCGAATACGATGCATTTGGTGTGGGACATTCCTCAACGTCAATTTCAGCAGCCTTAGGTATGTCAATTGCTGCCAAACTTAAAGAAGAAAACGACCGGAAAGTTGTTGCCATTATTGGTGACGGGGCTATGACAGGCGGAATGGCTTTTGAAGGATTAAATAACGCAGGAGTCGAAAATTCCGATTTACTGGTTATTCTTAACGACAATAACATGGCTATTGATCCCAATACAGGAGGATTTAGTCAATACTTACTAAATATATCAAAGTCTCATACTTATAATAGGTTTAAAAAAGATGTGTGGGAAGGACTTGGGAAATTGGATGGTTTTGGAAATAAAATCAGGCGGTTTGTTCAAAAAAACCAGCATGCTTTAAAAAACATGCTACTAAAACAAAACAATTTATTCGAATCGTTTAATTTCAGGTATTTTGGCCCGGTGGATGGGCACGATGTGGTATACCTCGCAAAAGTACTGAACGACCTTAAAAAAATACCCGGACCAAAATTATTGCATGTAATTACCACCAAAGGCAAAGGATTTAAACAAGCCGAAATAAACCAGACAAAATACCACGCCCCCGGGAAATTTGATAAAAAAACCGGCAAAATATACAGCTGCGGCTGCGACATTGATAAGGCTCCAAAATTCCAAAATGTGTTTGGTGAAACAATCATCGAATTAGCCGAAAGAAATGAAAAAATTGTGGGTATTACACCAGCCATGCCTTCGGGGTGTTCACTGAACCTGATGATGGAAAAAATGCCTGAACGTACTTTTGATGTGGGTATTGCCGAACAACATGCGGTTACCTTTTCGGCTGGATTGGCAGCTCAGGGGTTGGTTCCTTTTTGCAATATTTATTCCACCTTTATTCAACGGGCTTACGACCAGATAGTCCACGACGTAGCCATTCAAAAATTGCCGGTTATTTTTTGCCTCGACCGAGCCGGTTTAGTTGGCGAAGATGGCGCTACACACCATGGCATTTTCGATATTTCGTTTATGCGGAATATTCCCAACATGATTGTTTCAGCACCAATGGACGAAATTGAATTGCGCAATTTAATGTTTACAGCTCAATCAGATAATTACGGCCCATTCTCCATTCGTTACCCTCGTGGATGCGGAATGTACGTTGATTGGAAAAAACCATTTGAAAAGCTGGAAATTGGAAAAGGACGGATTATTTCAGAAGGAACTGATATTGCCATCCTAACAATAGGAAAACCGGGAATTTTAACCAAACGCGCTGTAAAAAAACTTGCCAAAGGAAATATTTCAGCTGCTCATTACGACATGCGTTTTGTGAAACCGCTGGATGAAAACCTACTTCACGAAATATTTAAAAAATTCGATAAAATTATTACGGTTGAAGATGGTGTTATAAAAGGAGGTTTTGGAAGTGCGGTCCTTGAATTTATGTCGGAGAATAATTACAATTCAAAAATAAAAATGCTGGGCGTACCCGATCAATTTATCAACCAGGGAACACCCGAAGAATTATACAAAGAATGCGGGTTCGATTTGAATGGAATTTTTAAATCTGCACGGGAAATGGTTCAAACATAATTTTTTTTCGTATTTTCCGTTGTTAGGACTGAACAATACAAATAACCACAATTGGAACTTTACAACAAAAAACGTCGCTGGAAAATCTTACTCCTTTTTATTGCATTAAGCATAGGTGTTGTTTCGTTAATGTATACCAACAACCTAACCCAAAAAATGGCGCACGAGGAACGTAAAAATGTTGAATTGTGGGGCGAAGCCATTAAACAACTTATCTCGGCAAATACCTCAGGAGCTAATGCCCTGATAATGCCTAATACAATTAACGAACAAAATACCACTATCCCTGTAATAGTAGTTGATGCCGAAGGAAACATCATGATCGATAAAAATATCAGCTACACACCCATCCGCAAAGCTCAGGTTCTTGAGAAAGAATTGGCAAAAATGAAAAAAAACGGAGAACCAATTACCATCGCACTTGATGAAGATGATTTCCAATATTTGTATTACCGTGAGTCAAACTTGTTACGAAGCCTGCGTTTTTTCCCAATTGTTCAATTAACAGTGGTTATGATATTTATTTTTATAGCCTACCTGGCATTTAGTTCCTCGCGCAAAGCCGAACAAAACCAGGTGTGGGTAGGCATGTCGAAAGAAACTGCCCACCAGCTAGGAACACCAATTTCATCGTTGATGGCGTGGATTGAATTGTTAAAATTAAAAGATGTTGATGCGAACCTCATCAGCGAATTTGAAAAAGACACCCAACGCCTTGAAAAAATCACCGAACGGTTTTCAAAAATTGGTTCGGCCCCTGAGCTATTGGTAAGTAATGTAGCCGAAACAATCCTTTCAACCATCAACTATCTAAAAACACGTTCGTCGAAAAGGGTAGAATTTATTACCTCCATCGATGAACAAACTTTGATTCTGGCTCCTATTAATACCGCCTTGTTTTCGTGGGTGATCGAAAACCTGTGTAAAAATGCCATTGATGCCATGGACAATGCAGGCAAAATAACCATCGAATTAACCGAAAAAGGTGAAACCTTACAACTCGACCTGACCGATACAGGCAAAGGCATTCCCAAATCACAATTTAAAACCATCTTCCGCCCTGGTTTTTCAACCAAAAAACGGGGCTGGGGATTAGGCCTTTCGTTAGCCAAACGAATTGTGGAAAATTACCATAACGGCAAAATTTTTATTAAACAAAGTGAGTTAAAAAAAGGGACTACGTTTAGGATCATTCTTCGGAAAACAATTCATACTTAATTATTCGGTCGAATTAATATTTTCTGAAAACTCTAAAAATTATAACGCAACCCAATATTCATGGCGGCATATTCATAGCTCTCTGTAAAATTAACAATTGAATAAGAGGCTGAAATAGTAAATTTTAATTTTTCAATAATTCCTGAATCAAACAAAATACCTGCTATTGGGGAAATTCCAAAAGCATTTTCATATTTAACAAGGCTAATATGGCTAAACTCTGGCGCAAGTGAAGGGTAATGCCTTTCTGAATGATATAGGCCTGTTCGTACTCCCAGGAAGGGGATAATTTTTTTATTTATAAATCTATATTTTAAAGTTACCGATTCTGACTTTATACTATATTCTGGTTGTATAGTGCTAAAAAATAGTTTTTCGTAACTCCCCGAAACGTCAAACTTTTTGTTAAAGGTATATCCCACTGATAAAGCCGGACCATATCCATAATCAACTTGTGAAGAAAATTTACCTACGGGATATACAAAAGCACCATCGAGACATGTAAAAAACTGGGCTTTCGCAAAAGAACAACAAAACAATATACTTAATATTAAGGTTAACTTTTTCATAATTGTCAGAATTATAATTGAGACATTTGAGAATTAATAATTATATATATAACTCCAATACAAAGACGTTTATTGTTTTCATGAATAAAACAGGTATTTCTTAAAAATCCATTTTGTCAAACAAAAACTATAAATACCTGGTTCAAAAACTCACAAACAAGGCCCATTTCATTAATTTTCAACTTGTTTTCGAAAAAAGTACAGAATTGTTTTTCGCTATGTGTAAAAAATTCTTACTTTTGCAACACTTTTTTTGAGCCATGAGTAAATTATCAACATACGATATAGCTTACAGAGGCCTGGAAGAAGGTACGCATGAATTTGATTTTAAAGTTGATGCAGAGTTCTTTGAGCATTTTAAAGAGGGATTAATTGAAGTTGCCAACATTGACGTAAAAGTGTTTTTTGAGAAACGTAGCAGTTTCCTGAAATTAACTTTTAAACTAAAAGGCACCATTGAATTAATGTGCGACAGGTGCCTCGATAACTATAACCAGAGAATAAAACACAAAGACGAGGTGTTTGTAAAATTTGGAGATGGAATATTCGAGGAAGGCGATGATGTTTTTTGGGTTTCACCCGATGAATACCATATAAATATAGCACAATTAATATACGAATACGCGGCATTAAGTATCCCTATGAAACATGTCCACCCAAAAGATGAATCGGGAAAAAGGGCTTGTAACAAAACAATGATAAAACAATTAAAGAGTTTTTCGCACCACGAAAATGAACCTGAACAAACTGACAAAAGGTGGGATGCTCTAAAAAATTTAAAAAATAATAACTTAAAATAAAGTAAAATGGCACATCCAAAGCATAAAATATCAAAATCGAGAAGAGATAAACGAAGGACACATTACAAAGCAACAGTAGCAACATTAGCTACATGCTCAAACTGTGGTTCAACCGTTAAATTCCATACTGTTTGTTCAGAATGTGGATATTACCGCGGGAAACAAGTTATTGAAAAAGATATAGCTGTTTAATAAAACACTATCAAAAAAGCCAGGTTGATCGCTTGGCTTTTTTATGTTTAATTCCTGCTTTCGAATAATTTAACTATTTGTTCTACTGGACGTTAGCCCCTGAATTATATTGATTTTTTCTTTTTATTCCCACAATAATATTTTATATTCGACCCCTTAAAATTTCGCAAGCAGCTCATTATCGAATAAGCTGAAAATTAACATTTTGCATAACAACACTTAATAAATAATGAAAAAAATCAGGGCTGCCATAACTGGAATCGGAGCTTTTCTGCCAGAATATATATTAACAAACGAAGAATTAAGCACCATGGTCGACACTTCCGACGAATGGATTATGCAACGTATTGGAATTAAAGAAAGGCGGATTCAAAAAGAAGAAGGTAAGGCAACTAGCGATATGGGTGCCGAAGCTGTTAAACAATTACTTCAAAAAACAGGCAATTCGCCCGACGACATCGATCTATTAATTTGTACAACCATTACTCCTGATATGCCATTCCCGGCAACAGCGAATATTATTTGCCATAAAGTAGGCATTAAACGTGGCTGGAGTTTTGATATGAATGCTGCTTGTTCAGGATTTATATATGCACTTGCCACTGCTACTCAATTTATCGAATCGGGCAGGTATAAAAAAGTAATTGTTGTAGCCGCCGATATGATGTCGGCCATTGTTAATTACAAAGACCGCACAACAAGCCCCTTGTTTGGCGATGCAGCTACAGCCACTCTTTTAGAACCTACTACCGACGAAAATGGCATGGTTGATTATATCCACCATGTTAATGGTCTTGGAAGGCACCACCTACACATAAAAGCCGGAGGTTCATTAAAACCTGCTTCGGCCGAAACAGTACAAAACGACGAACATTTTGTTTACCAGGAAGGACAAGCCGTTTTTAAACATGCCGTTTCGAGCATGGCCGATGTGGCCGAAGAAATTATGGTAAAACACCAACTTAAAGCCGATGATGTAAGGTGGTTGGTACCCCATCAGGCAAACCTTCGAATTATCGATGCCACTGCTCGCAGGATGGGTGTTGATAAAAGCAAAGTGATGGTTAACATCGAAAAATTTGGAAATACTACGGCTGCAACAATTCCTCTGTGCCTTTACGATTACGAAAAACAGATGAAAAAAGGCGATAACATTATCTTAGTCGCATTTGGCGCAGGATTTACATGGGGAAGTGTTTACTTAAAATGGGCCTACGATTCAAAATAATTTTATAAACAACATTTAGCCCTTTTTTGCCGTTCATCTTCATGACAAATACTTAAAGTTAATTTTCTTTTTGCAGGAGAATTAAAATTTTGTACTTTCAACACCCTTGAAATCCAATTATAATTATAACTATAATTAGGTATGGGAATATTCAGAAAACAAAATAATAAAACCATGGCAAAAACAGTAACCAAATCGTATAATGACCTGGAATCGCAGAGCATTAATATAATTAGCAAAGGGACAAAAATTGAAGGCGATATAATAGCCGAAGGTGACATCAGGATTGATGGTGAATTAAAAGGCAATATCACCGCCAAAGGGAGGCTGGTAATTGGGCCAAGCGGTTCGGTAAATGGGCAAATTTCGTGTAACAACATCGAAGTTTCAGGTATTGTTAATGGAAAAATTAATGCCTCTGAATTGCTTACCATGAAATCGATGGCTAAAATATTTGGCGACATTATCACAAAAAAACTATCAGTCGAGCCGGGTTCTGTTTTTACCGGGTCGTGCAAAATGAGCGACAATAGTGCTGTTGGCAGTCAGGCAGATGCTTCAAAAAAATCAAAATAAGGAAAAAAGGAAAATTGACAATTTTATTTGCTATTCCAGCCTGGGGTTCGAAATGGCAGCCATTATTATTATCGGAACCTGGCTTGGATTTAAGATAGATAAATGGCTTCAGTTGGAGTTTAAGGCTTTTACTTTAGCATTCGTTATTCTTTCGGTAATTATTTCTATTGTATATGGTGTCCGAAATCTTTTGAAAAAATGAACTTAGCTAAAAAAGATTTTTCAAAAGAAGATGATAGTATAGCGAGTTATCATGAACAATATGGAATACTATAAAAAACTAACAATTCTTAACACATGAATCAACTTTTGAAAAAATTCATTATTAAATTACTGGTAATATCTCTGATTTTCTCTGCAATAGCCGCCATTGTTTTTATCTTTTTCATTCCCAACTATTTTTCAGTTATATACCCGGTTTCATTAATCGTATTCCTGATTTTTACTATAATAGTGTTCGCCTACCAATTAAAACTTGTAAAAACCAATATTGGGAAATTTATGCGGATGAATATGGTTTTAACCTTTATAAAATTAATTGTATATTCTGCCTATACCATAATATATTTGGCAATAAATGCGGAAAATGCTATTCCTTTTGTCGTTTTTATTATGCTAGTATATGCCATCTTTACAACAACTGAAGTTTCAGACATGGCAAAAATTGCTCGTAATCAAAAGAATAACTCTTAGAATTTTTTGCTCTTTTTTATATTATTAAACATTGTTAATTCTTGTTTACAATTGAGAAATTTTCTACAACAGATTGGAAAAAACTTATAAATTTGGGACATTCAAAAATTTCACTAAACGTAATTATGTCGGGATTTGTCAAACGTATACTAATAATAACCGCCTTATCAGTAATTAGCTACACACAAATTTCTGCACAACATCAAACCGAAACGACCAGTCACGAAAGTGATTCACACACCGAAGAAAAGTTTGATGCAGGTAAATTTGTCATTGAGCACGTTTCGGATGCCTACGATTGGCATATTGTTTCATTTGGAGAAACACATATCAGTATTCCACTTCCAATAATATTATACAGTAAACATCCCGAGCTACATGGAGGGAAAAGCCTTTCGGTATTTATGTCCTCAAAATTCCACCATGCCCACGATGCTTATAATGGCTATCAAATTTCGCACAGCGAAAAATTTGAAGGCAAAATTGTAGAATTGGAAAATGGCCATGAAATAGGCACTCCGTTTGATATTTCACTTACAAAAACTATTGCCGGGTTAATCGTTTCAGTTATTGTGCTATTATTGCTGTTCTTGTCGATAGCCCGAACAGCCAAGCGAAATGTTGGGAAAGCCCCATCAGGATTACAAAATGCCGTTGAGCCAATTATATTATTCATTCGCGATGAGGTAGCAAAACCAGCCATTGGCGATAAAAAGTTTGAAAAGTTTATGCCGTTTTTATTAACACTTTTCTTTTTTATCCTTATCAACAACTTTTTAGGTTTAATACCAATTCCGCCATTTGGAGCAAATGTTACCGGAAATATAGGCATTACTATGGTATTAGCCCTTTTTACATTCGGCATTACTACCATCAACGGAAACAAACATTATTGGAAAGAAATTTATAACCCCGACGTACCATGGTGGTTAAAATTCCCCATTCCATTAATGCCAATTGTTGAACTATCAGGCGTAATAACCAAACCATTTGTTTTGATGGTTCGTTTGTTTGCCAACATGATGGCGGGCCACATGATTGTGACCGTATTTGTAAGTTTGATTTTTATATTTTCGAGCTTAATGGGCCCATTAGCAGGTGCTGGCATTAGTCCGGTATCAGTGGCCTTTTCAGTATTTTATTTTTGTTATTGGATGTATTAGTATCATTTATACAAGCTTATGTGTTTACGTTGTTATCGGCCCTGTATTTTGGCATGGCAACGGCAGAACACCATTAATATTAATTTTTAAAATTAAATGCTATGTTATCAGCAATTTTAACTGTATTGCTTCAAGCGGCCGCCGGTGCTTCAATCGGTAAAATGGGTGCTGCATTAGGAGCTGGTTTAGCTGCAATAGGTGCAGGTATGGGTATTGGTAAAATTGGTGCAAGCGCCATGGAAGCAATTGCCCGCCAACCCGAAGCCAGTGGCGATATCCGCTCAAATATGATTGTATCAGCGGCATTGATTGAAGGTGTTGCCTTCTTCGCTGTAATCATTTGCGCACTCGTTATTTTCGTTTAGCAAAAAATTTGTTTTAGGCAGCGCACCCCGGGATTGCCGGGGAGCTGTTGCCAACAACTAAAAAATTTAAAATTATGGGTTTAGTTAGTCCGAATCCCGGAACAATAATTTGGATGCTTATTATTTTTGGAGTGGTAGTTTTTATCCTCCGGAAATTTGCATGGGTGCCTATCCTCAACCTCTTAAAAGAAAGAGAATCGTCGATTGCTACTGCTTTAAATTCGGCCGAACAGGCGCGAAAAGATGTGGAGGGACTTAAAGCCGATAACGAAAAAGTTATCAAAGAAGCTCGGCGCGAAAAAGATATTATCTTAAAAGAAGCAAAAGATATTAAGGATAAAATCATTGCCGAAGCAAAAGATTTGGCAAATCAGGAAGCTCAAAAGAGTATCGACAAAGCCCGTCAACAAATTGATGCCGAGAAAAAAGCAGCCATTGGTGAAATTAGAAAACAAGTAGCTGAATTATCGGTGCAAATTGCTGAAAAAATCATCAAAAAAGAACTAGAGGATACCAACGGCCACGACAAAATGGTTAGTGGACTTCTTGATGACCTTAAGCTGAATTAATTATATGAACGAAAGTATAATCACAGTTAGGTACGCAAAAGCTTTCTTTTCGTTGGCAAAAGAAAAAAATATGCTCCCTGATTTAAGACAGGATATCGAGCTTGTGGCCAAAATCTGTAATGAATCAACTGATTTTATTTTGTTCCTTGAAAGCCCGGTTGTAAAAACATCCAAAAAAATTAATCTGTTAACTGAAATTTTTGCAAAATCGGTAAATAAGCTAACGCTTGACTTTTTAACACTTATTACCAAAAATAAACGGGAATTCTATATCCCCGGGATTTGTAGGAATTTTATCGGCCTTAGCCGTAAAGACCAGGGAATAAAAACAGCAGTTATTACTACTGCAACAATAATTCCTGATGAAACACTTAAGGCAGTAAAAACCATTCTTGAAAAAGAACTGGATGCAAAAGTAGAGTTAACCGAAACCGTAAAACCTGAAATAATTGGAGGGTTGCTTCTTAGAGTTGATGACAAACAACTGGATGCAAGCGTGTCGACACAACTTAAAAAGATAAAAACAGCATTTTTAGATGCTGAACTATAATAACCGAATATTGACTGAGTATTAAAAATATATCTTAAAATGGCTAATATAAAACCTGCTGAAGTATCACAAATACTAAAACAACAACTTGAAGGTTTCAAATCGGAAGCTGAACTGGAAGAAGTAGGAACCGTTTTGCAAGTTGGAGATGGTATTGCCCGAATTTACGGACTATCGAACGTTGAAGCCAACGAAATGATAGAATTTGATTGTGGTGTAAAAGGGATCATCCTGAACCTTGAAGAGGACAATGTAGGAGCGGTGCTTCTGGGTTCGACCGAAGACATAAAAGAGGGTGATACCGTTAAACGGTTACGCCGTATTGCATCAATTGATGTAGGCGAAGGATTACTCGGAAGAGTAATTAATACCATTGGTGAAGGCATCGACGGGAAAGGTGCTATTGAAGGCGAATTATTTGAAATGCCACTTGAGCGTAAAGCGCCGGGTGTAATTTTCCGCCAACCGGTTACTCAGCCATTACAAACAGGATTAAAAGCCATCGATGCCATGATTCCTATTGGCCGTGGACAACGTGAATTAATTATCGGTGACCGCCAAACAGGAAAAACAGCCGTTGCCATTGATACAATTATCAATCAGCGCGAAAATTTTGAAAAAGGAAAACCCGTTTATTGTATATATGTCGCCATTGGACAAAAAGGTTCAACTGTAGCCAATATTGCCGCTACACTTGAAAAACATGGTGCAATGCCATACACCGTTATTGTGATGGCTACCGCAGCCGATCCTGCTGCGTTACAATTTTATGCTCCATATGCAGGTGCCGCTATTGGTGAATATTTCCGTGATACCGGCCGCGATGCATTAATTATTTTTGATGACTTATCAAAACAAGCCGTATCGTACCGCGAGGTTTCGTTATTATTACGCCGCCCACCAGGCCGTGAAGCTTATCCGGGTGATGTATTTTATTTACACTCACGTTTATTGGAAAGGGCAGCAAAAGTAATCAACTCACAAGAAATTGCTGCACAAATGAATGACCTCCCTGCTTGTTTAAAAGATAAAGTTAAAGGTGGTGGTTCATTAACGGCACTTCCGATTATCGAAACGCAGGCAGGCGATGTATCAGCCTATATTCCTACCAATGTTATATCAATTACCGATGGACAGATTTTCCTTGAATCTGATTTATTTAACTCAGGAGTAAGGCCTGCCATTAACGTAGGTATTTCGGTTTCGCGTGTGGGCGGTAATGCCCAGGTAAAAGCCATGAAAAAAATTGCCGGTACATTAAAACTCGACCAGGCACAATTCCGCGAATTGGAAGCATTCTCAAAATTTGGTTCCGACCTCGATGCTGCAACAATGCGAATTTTGGATAAAGGACGGAAAAATGTGGAAATTCTTAAACAAGGACAATATGCCCCAATAAAAATTGAGCATCAAATTGCTATTATTTATTGTGGTTCAAAAGAACTTTTAAGTGCTGTACCTATCGAAAATGTCAAAGAATTTGAAAAAGATTTTATTGATATAATGGAATTGCAGCACCGTAAAACATTAGATGCTTTAAGAGAAGGCAAATTGACTGATGAAATTGAAGCTACCATAAGAAAGGTTGCTGCTGAAACTGCTGAAAAATATAAAAACTAATATACAGACTGAAAATTGATAGATTGATAAACTAAAATCAATCGTTCATTCATTCACTCATTCAATACTACTCTATGGGAGGGTTAAAAGAAATACGGACACGAATAGCATCGGTGAAAACCACGAGGCAGGTTACCAGTGCCATGAAAATGGTATCGGCCGCTAAATTAAAAAAAGCCAGGATGCTATTCTGCAAATCAGGCCCTACGCCGACAAACTGCACCAAATACTAACATCGTTGAGTTCAAGCCTCGAAAACATAGAGGAATCTGTTTACACTCAGCCACGCGAATGTAAAAAAGTATTGGTTGTATTAATATCGTCGAACCGTGGTTTATGTGGAGGTTTTAACTCCAATATTTCAAAAAAAGCCACCGAAGTTGTAAAAACAAAATACAAAGAACAATTGCTTCAGGGGCATGTTGAATTCCTCACAATTGGGAAACAAGGGCAACGTCAGCTTAAATACTTTGGTTTAAATATAGCTGATGAAAAAAACAACCTTTTTGATAGTTTAAATTTTGATAATGTTTCGGAGGTGGCATCAGGAGTTATGCAAGCCTTTGCCGAAGGAACATACGACTGTGTAGAAATTGTTTACAACCAGTTTAAAAACGCAGCCACACAGATCTTAACATCCGAAAAATTCCTGCCAGTTGAAATGGAGGAAGACGGTAAAGAAAAACAGGCTAACCTCGATTATATTTACGAACCTTCCATTGAACACATCATTCACGAATTAATTCCAAGGTCGCTAAAAATTCAATTTTACAAAGCCCTACTCGATTCAAATGCTGCCGAACACGGTGCCAGAATGACTGCCATGCACCAAGCAACTGATAATGCCACAAGCCTTCTTTCTGAATTAACATTACAATACAATAAAGCAAGGCAAACAACCATCACCAACGAAATTCTGGAAATTGTGAGTGGTGCCGAAGCCTTAAATGGATAAACAAATTTTTAGATATTTTCAAAATCCCGGATATATTTTATTCGGGATTTTTTATAAATATTAGTTCTAGCTCACAACTCCCATAACCACCACATTTGTTGCATGCATCATGCCAACCTTTTCCAATCGTTTGCGGAATTCTTCTACTTTAGGCAGCAATTCATCATAAACCGAATGCCCTTTTAAACCATCAATATGCGTTTGTAAACGGTTTACCCAAAAATCAATATTTTCGGTTTCGGTAATAAAATTACGCCCGTCAAAATGATCGAAATGAGTAAGGATTTTAATTCCATTTTCCTCAATAATATTCAAAATTCCCTGTTTTGTCCAAGTTTCATGATGAAAATTCCCGGTTAACCGATCGGTATAACTTTTAAGATGGTGGTAGTATTTTTGGTTTTCCTGGGCAGGTGATAAATTATCAGCTAACAGTTCGTTAATAACAATATAACCTCCGGTAGCAACCACCCGTTTTATTTCAGCCAACGATTTTTCGAGGTATGGCAAATGGTGCAACGCATTTGAAAGTGAAACCAAATCAAATGAATCAGATTCAAAATCCAGTTGTTCGGCATTCATCTTGAAAAACTGAGTTTTATAGCCAGCCAGTTTTTCTGTTGCTTTTTCAAATCCTTCAGTACTTGGATCAATTCCCGTTAATTCAGCTTTTGGAAATATTTGTAAAAGTTGTGATGCAAATTGCCCCGATCCAGTACCTATATCAAGAATACTTTTTACATTTTTATCTTTCAGAAATTGTTTAAGCTGTTCCATGTTTTTTTCTTTTTATTTTCGTTCACGCAAAGGACGCAAAGTCTTATCTCGCAAAGAAACGCAAAGCTTTTAATACTTCTCCTTTGCTAGCTTTGCGTCTTCATATGCCTCTTTGTGTGAAACCTTTTTTAAATTCATATAAAAACATAAAGATTAATTCTATCTATTAAATAAGTAACAGAAGTGCCGATACGGCAGTAATACCTATCACCGCAATTCGGTAGGCTTTTTCGTTGATTTTTTTCACTGCCCAAATTCCTGCCAAAGCTCCCAGGGCAATTGCCGGGAACAATAATAAATCGAGTTTTAAGGTTTGCCAGTTAATGGTTTTCCACACAAAAATATGGAGTGGAAATTTCGAAAAATTGATGATCAGGAAAAACCAAGCGCCTGTTCCGATAAAACTGTTTTTTGGTAAATGCATTGCCAGTAAATAAATAGCAAAAATTGGGCCAGCCACATTACCAATCATGGTGGCAAATCCTCCCAGCACCCCCATTGATGCTGCAAACCACCAGGTATCGGGGAATAAATTACTTCCTTTTTTAAGGTCTTTCCACAACATAAGGCCAATACATACAAATACCAGAATAGCAATAATATTTTTAAACCATTCATCATTTACAACCTGGCCTACCCAAAGGGCAATTCCAACACCTACAAAGGCCCAAGGGAGCAGTTTTACCAAAAATTTCCATTGTGCATGACGGTGGTAATAACCTACACCAAACAAATCGGCCATCATCAGAATAGGTAATAACACACCTGTTGATGCTTTACCGCCAAAAATAAATGCCAAAGTTGGAACAACAATCATCGAAACGCCGGGTACCCCAACCTTCGACATACCTATTAACATGGCACATACAGCCAACAAAAGCCATTGAAGAATTGAAAAGTCAAATAAAATCATGTAATTGTTGTTTGTTCAAATGGTTTACTGAATCTAAAAAACTATTAATTATACACTTAAAACTCTGTGCTACTCAGTATTTTCTCCGTTTTCTCTGCGGTTTAAAAATTAATATTTTTACCACAGAGTTCCCAGAGTTATACGCAGAGAACCAGAGTTCATATTCGACTTTCACATCTATCATAAATAAGCTATATGTCCCCTATTTGATTCTCCAGCTCATTTAACTGTTGGACATCGACAGTTCCAAACCAGTCGAATAATTTAGCCTTAGCCCTGCTTTTTATTTCAGAAGTAATATTCCCCGAAACCTGTGAAAGGGCATACATCAACACACCAAGGTCGTCCGAAAATCCTATAATTGGAGCCAAATCAGGAATAGCATCAAATGGAAAAATAAAATAACCCAATGCCCCTACAACTATGGCTTTTGTTTTTAAACTGACATTTTTATCTGTCATAACATAATACAACAGCAAAACCGCATAAACAACTTTTACACCGGCGCTTTTCGAGAATTTTTTTATCTTTTCCCAAAGTGATTGTTCTGAAAAATAATTTGAATAATTATTGCCCATTTATCGTAAGCTTACATTTTTATAATCGACACAATGCCCTTTATATGTTTTAACAATGGTATCGAGGTAATGATTTACATCGGCGTATGTTTCGGCTCTGAGCAAACTAATTTTTAATTCCCTAAAATCGGGTAAGCCGGGAAAGTACCTTGCAAAATGCCGCCGCATCATTACTACCGAACTACGTTCGTTATCGCGCCATTGAGCTGTCAACTGCAACTGTTCTTTTACGTTGTCAACAATCTCTTCAATAGTAATCAGAGGCAACATAGAACCTGTTTCGATATAATGTTTAACCTCCTTAAAAAGCCAGGGCCGGCCAATTGCCCCACGCCCAATCATCAATCCGTCAACGCCTGTTTGATCAAGAAATTGTTGGGCTTTTTCGGCCCCATTAATATCACCATTGCCTATTATAGGAATGGTAATTTTGGGATTGTTTTTTACCTCTCCAATTAATGTCCAATCGGCTTCGCCTGAATACATTTGAGCACGTGTACGTCCATGAATTGCCAAAGCCGAAATTCCCGCATCCTGTAAACGTTCAGCAACTTCCATAACTGGTTTGTCGGTTTCGTCCCACCCCAGACGGGTTTTAGCCGTAACCGGCAAATTAACAGCTTTGACCACTTCGGCAGCCATTTGCTGCATTTTAGGAATGTCCAACAAAAGCCCGGCACCTGCACCCCGATTAGCTATTTTTTTCATGGGGCAACCAAAATTTAAATCAATAAAATCGGGCTGAAAAGTTTCAACAATTTTAGCTGCTTCGACCATTGCTTCAACACGATGCCCGTATATTTGAATCGCCACAGGCCGGTCAAAATCAAACAGCTCCATTTTTTGCTTCGATTTGTTAACATGCCGAATCAATGCTTCTGACGAAACAAATTCGGTGTACAAAACATCGGCACCATACTTTTTGCACATATAACGAAACGATTTGTAAGTAACATCTTCCATCGGTGCCAAAAACAAAGGCATTTTACCCAATTCTATATTCCCAATCTGCATTGATACACTTTTATTAACTTTATACAAAAATAATAGTTTCACGCAACCAATATCAAAACTGCTCCGTCTTATTCAAAAATAAGAAACTATGCAACGTTTACTAATAATTTTATTAATTCTGTTTTTTACTGTAACAGCGTGTGAAAAATCAGAAGATCAAATCACCTACGATTTTGAAAGCGAAATTCAAATTAAATTAGGGCAGACCATCAATTCAAACGATAATAAATCATCAATTAAAATAACCGAAATTAACGATAGTCGGTGTCCTTCTGATGTCGTATGTGTGTGGCAAGGAGAAGCACAAGTTACTTTTGAATTCACATATGGTGCTAAAACGAATTTAGTATTGAGCACCTTTGAACCTCAGGCTGATACTATTGATAATTTTATATTCCGTTTGATTGAAGTAACTCCTTACCCTATATCAACTTCAACAATTGAATTGGAAGATTATACCGTGAGCCTGGAGATTTCAGAATTGTAATCAGGCAATAAGATGTTCAACAAGGATTTTAGTTCCTATTCCTATTAAAATAATACCTCCAACAATAATGGATTGATGGCTACGTTTGGCTGAGATATTTTTTCCAAATAACATTCCCAACATCGATGCAATAAAAGTAACGCCTCCAATAATAATCACAGGGAAAAAGATTGGTATGTCCAAAAATCCATAACTTAATCCAACAACCAAAGCATCAATACTTGTTGCTACCGAAAGAGTAATTAATACAATTGGTTTAAAAGGATTAAAATCGGTTAATGCACCTTCGGGTTTTACCCCCTCAATAATCATTTTCACTCCCACAATAAGCAATAACCCAAAAGCAATCCAATGGTCAAGCGAAACAATCAGGTCTTTTACAACACTCCCTACAAACCATCCAATAACAGGAAAAACAGCCTGAAAAAAGGCTAAGGAACAAGCCACAACACAGGCTTTAAAAAAACGAATTTCTTTTCTGACCAATCCGCAGGAAACCGAAACTGCAAATGAATCGAAACTTAATCCTATTCCCACTAAAATAAATGTAATTAACGTCGAAAAATCCATCCTTGTTTTTAAGAACCACAAAAATAATGAATTACTTGAAATATCTATCTTTTAATTTTTCTGAAAAAAAAGAGGCCGCTTTTGTTATAAAACCAATATCTATTCGTCCTATCTATCAGAATGGGGCAAGAAGAATTTAAAAATACAATCATTCCATACTCCCGAAAATTATATCCTTTCATAAAAAGGTTATTACATAACGAGGGAGAAACAGAAGATGCCATTCAGGATCTGATGTTAAAATTGTGGAATAAAAGGTCGGAACTCCGGACAGTTCAAAACATGGGGGCATACATTACTTCCATGGCCAGAAATTATTGTTTCGATTTACTAAAGAAAAAAAAGCCTCAACTGGTAAACGAAAATGAAGATCCAAAACTTAAAAACCTGCCAACCGATGAAAAAAGTTTTGAAACAAAAGAAAAATTTCAACAGATACAGGAAATAATAAATAACCTGCCAGAAAAATACAAGGAAGTTATTCAGTTAAGAGATTTGGATGGGTTTTCGTTCGAGGAAATCAAAACAATGACTGGTTATGAAGTACCCTATTTGCGGGTAATTTTATCACGGTCGCGGTTAAAAGTAAAAAGTGAATTGCTAAAAATTTACGATTATGAAAAAGGAACAGAAAAACAGCTTATTAGACAAATATTATAAGGGCGAAACATTGTTGGAGGAAGAAAATATCCTCAAGGAAGTTATCCTTAACGAAAATATTTTATCGCCAGAGAAAGATGTTTTTAACTATTTCGACAAACAAAAACAATTCCCTGCTGGCCTTGAAGATAAAATATTTGAAGCCATTAAGAAAAAAGAAAAGAAGAAAAAAAGCCTGGTCCGAAAAATCTATTCTTATGGTTCGGCAGCTGCAATACTTATTGTCCTATTAACTATTTTTTTAGATTTTAGGCAGCAGAAAATACAGGAATTAGAAAGCCAATTTATGGTAATGGAACAAGCCATTTTCCAGGTTTCTGAAAGTATTCGACCTGAAGAACAGGAAGAAATGCTTGTATTGTGGGTCGATGATAATGTAGAAATAATTATAAATTAAATAAATAAGCCATGAAACATTTAATTATCATACTATTACTGGTTGTTACTTTTGCTGCCAGTGCTCAAAAACAACCGTTGTTTTTTCAGGAATTAACCGATAAATATGCTTCAACAGAAGGATTTAGTGCTTCTCTTATCTCAAGCGATATGTTTGATATTTATATCAAAAGGAAAGATATTGATGAAAAATCGCCCGTATTTGAAACGTTAAAAAGGCTCGATAATATTTTAGTTGCTTCACAAAGTACTTATGGGCAAAAAAAAGATGCCGACATATCAGGAATTCATACTGAAATTCTGGAGCACTATAAAAAAGAAAACTTTACCCTTTTTAAAACTGAAAAACGAATGGGCGAAGATGTAAAAGTTTTTCTAAAAAAAGCTGCAGGTGAGGTCTCAACGCTGGCATTAATAACTGCTTCAACGGTTTCAGTAAACCTCATTGAAATGAATGGAGTAATTAACCTGGCTAATTTAGGCGAATTAAGCCGTGCCCTTAATATCAGAGGCCTGGAAAACCTTTATAAAATTAAAGGCAGCTCTTCTTATGGATCATTTGATGGGGCATATATTCTCCCTGATTTTGATGCCAGAGATTATAATTCTGACGATTTTTTTACTGGCGAACCTTATCTTGAACTCAATGAACATTTGGATGCGCTAAAAGATCAAAAATTATTTAGCGAAGATCAGCGTGAAAAATTTGAACAGCAGTCGAAGGAAATGGCAGCACGCCAGGCAGAGATGGCTGAAAAATACCGCGAAATGGCCGAAAAATACAAACGGCAACCCATATTTTTAAGTTACCCCGGCGATACCAGTACGATATATTATATTGATGGGAAAAAGGTAAAAAGTGAAGCTGTAAAAAAACTGGATAAAGATAAAATTGAAAGTATTGAAATAAATAAAAGCGATAAAAAAAACCAGAGTACTGTTAAAATTAAAACTAAATAAAATTAGTAATGCAGGAAAACAGCCAGAGCCAACCGATAATAGGTTGGTTTTTTTATTCCACCGTTACCGACTTGGCCAAATTACGCGGTTGGTCAACATTACAGCCTTTTAATACTGCAATATAATAAGCCAGCAATTGCAATGGTACAACCGATAATAAAGGCGCAACAGCAGGGTGCGATTTTGGAATTTCCAAAACGTCATCGACCATTTCTTTTAACCGTTTATCACCTTCGGTTACTACAGCAATAATATTTCCCTTCCGGGCTTTTACCTCCTGTATATTACTCACAATTTTTTCGTAATAATCATCTTGTGGCGCAACAACCACCACCGGCAAATTATCATCGACCAAAGCAATTGGCCCGTGTTTCATCTCACCTGCAGCATACCCTTCGGCATGTATGTACGAAATTTCTTTTAGTTTTAAAGCACCCTCCAAAGCTACCGGGAATAAATAACCACGCCCTAAATAAAGGGCATTTATGGAATCTTTGTATTTTTCAGCCACTTTTTTAATATGCGGGTGCCCCAATAAAATGGTATTTACTTTCTCCGGAATTTCCGACAATTCTTTTATGAGTGTGGTATACAATTCTTTTGTAATATTTTCTTTTACAAATGCCAGTTTTAAGGCTAACAATGTTAGTACCGTTACCTGTGCCGAAAAGGCTTTGGTTGACGCTACTCCAATCTCAACGCCTGCATGAGTATAAACACCCCCATCAGTTTCGCGCGCCAGGCTTGAGCCAACTACATTACAAATTCCCAGTATTGTAGCTCCTGCCTTTTTTGCCATTGTTAAAGCTGCCATTGTATCGGCCGTTTCACCACTTTGACTGATGGCAATAACAACATCTTTTTCAGATAATATTGGTTTCCTGTACCTGAACTCCGAAGCATATTCAACTTCAACGGGCACACGAGCGTACTCTTCAATGAGGTATTCACCAATAAGGGCTGCATGCCACGAAGTTCCACAACCAATAATTATTATGCGTTTGGCTTTTTTAATTTTCGGGAAAATATCAATCAAACCACCCAGAATTACTTCTCCCTGGCCGGGTTTTAATCTTCCCCTAAAAGTATCTTCGATGGTCTTGGGCTGTTCGAAAATTTCCTTCAGCATAAAATGCTCAAAGTCTCCCTTTTCCAACTCTCCAATTTCAAGGTCCACCTTTTGAATTGTAACAGGAACTGGCTGGTTTTCAATATTTTTTAAGGTAAAACTACTTTTTTCAATGATCGCAATATCACCATCGTTGAGATAAACAACATGGTCGGTATATTGAACAATAGGGCTGGCATCGGAAGCAACAAAATATTCGCCCCGTCCAATCCCAATAACCAACGGGCTACCTTTTCGCGCAACAATTAATTTATCCTGCTCTTCTTTACAAACAACCACAATCCCGTAAGCACCAACTACTTTCGACAAAGCCAATCGAACTGCCACCTCGGCGGTTACTTCTTCATTTTGATTGTAAAAATATTCAATCAGATTAATTAATACTTCAGTATCGGTATCAGTTGAAAATTTGATCCCTTGATTTAATAAATCTTTTTTTAGCCCGGCATAATTTTCAATAATGCCATTATGAACAATCGAAAATATACCGTTGTATGAAACGTGAGGATGTGCATTTGTATTATTGGGTTCTCCATGAGTAGCCCAGCGTGTATGGCCAATGCCAATAGTGCCTGAAACGTCTTTATTGGCTACAAATTTTTCTAGTTGGCTAACCTTTCCTTTTTGTTTATAGACATTAATTTTGGAATTACACAAAGCAATACCTGCTGAATCGTACCCACGGTACTCCAGTCTTTTTAGTCCATCAATTAAAATCGGATAAACATTTTTATCGCCGATATAACCAACTATACCACACATGTTATTTTATTTTAGGGATTACTGATTTATTTTCGAATAAGTAACGTTTAATTTTATTCCGGTTTGACTTCCACTCCCTTTTAATACAACTCTGGTCATCTGAGCATTTTTATCAGCTACACCCAAATAAAAACCATTATTTTCGTACGAACCATTTACAACCTCTTGCATGTGCTGGGTTATATTAAACCTGTAAGTTTTATCAACCGAGTTTAAATAACCTCCATATAATGCTGGGCTAAAACTATAATCCAAAGGCAATAGTTCGGTGCCATCATCTTCAACAATGGTCAATAATAGCTGATTTGGAGGAGAAAACTGATCAAGGCCAGAGGCGATTGAATCAATTTGGAAAATAATTTCTGCTTTATTAATTGCAAGGTCAACAGAATCCTTCCAACTATCAAAGTTTGGAATAAATAATTTTGACCTGACACCTCCGGTTGATTGAATATATATTAAACTGTCGGTAACGTCGGTTTTATCCATTTCTGAAATAAATGGAGTACCTGAATAATCGTGTTGAAAACTATTTACCCTGGCACTAAAAGTATTTAATAAATAGGATTGTGATAATGAATCTTCCTCAGCATTATGGTATTCTAAAAATAAAACACCCATCCCTACCTGGCTACTTGTAAGTTGAATATTTTCAAGAGATACAATACTTCCATTGTCATCAACAGGTTCCACATCAATTAACAGGCCTTTAAAAAACTCTAAAAACACATCATTGTTGACCATATCTAATGTGTCGGCAGTAATTAATTTCTGAGCCAATGAATTATCCAAAACAATTTTTATCCGTTGGACCAATGTATCCGTCAATGAGGTAGTGGAAGCAGTATCGTATGATACTTTAGGAATAAATTCTCCTTCACCAATTGGAGAAGTAGAAACATAATCCATAAAATTTTCATCCTGGTAATATTTTGAATTAACATCAAGAGGAGAAGTCAGTTCATATACTTTTAGCTTAACCGGAGTTAATGTATCGCCATAAAAGTTCCTGTAAAAGAGGAATAAAAAAAGTGAATCAACAACAGGTTCTGTACCAAATTCGGGATAATTCCCAAGCCTGAATTGTCCGGCCATATTAATATTAGTTTTCCCAAAAACAGGGTCAACCAAACTTCCCAGCAAGCTTTTTGCGTTTTCATCAGTCCTTATTAACTCTTCCGAAAACGTATATGCCTGTATACTTGTACTATCAGTAAAACTTCCTGCGCTAAACAAATCAGATGTAGGCAATAAATCCATTCCTAATTCATTGGGGTCGTCACATGACCATACCGCTACCAACATAAATGCCACAAATAATATATTTTTGCATTTACTAAAACAACATTTTTTCACCAAATCCCTTAAATTTTAATTAATTAAAATAAAACTTATAAAACTTCATCATAGAAGTTATTATAAGTATCAATATAGGTTTCTTTAGGTTGGTATTCTAAGAATAATTTTCCAGAAGCTTTAATTTCCGATTCAACTTCGGCATTAATTTTTTCTGACCCCTGAATAATTGCATCTGAATACTGAATAGCCAATTTACTAACATTGGTATAATTCGGAGTTTCCAGAATGGCAACATCTTCGGGTGTTACACCTTCTATTAATAATTTACTCTTAAATTCTTTATTCAAATCTTTTTTAAACTCATCATCATAAACGGAGTAAATTACTTTAGATTGTTTAAACAATGGGTCGTCGTGATAATATTTACGAATATATAACGGCACCAGTGCTGCTAACCATCCATGGCAATGAATAATATCAGGAGCCCACCTTAATTTAATAACTGTTTCTAAAACACCTCGTGCAAAAAAGATGGCCCGTTCATCATTATCTCTTAATTCAACGCCTTTGCTGTCTTTCAAAACTGCTTTGCGGTGAAAATAATCTTCATTATCGATAAAATAAACCTGCATCCTTGCAGCCTGGATTGATGCAACTTTAATAATTAAAGGATGGTCTGTATCGTCAATAACGAGATTCATTCCTGATAGACGGATTACCTCATGCAATTGGTTGCGTCTTTCGTTCACACATCCATACCGTGGCATAAATGTTCGTATCTCTCTTCCTCGTTCCTGTACTCCCTGCGGAAGAAAGCGGGCAATCTCCGACATCTCAGACTCAGGTAAATACGGCGTAATCTCTTGTGAAATAAATAGGATTTTCTTTTTCTCCATCGACCCAAATAAGGTTATGATAATTTGGTGCAAAAATAGTAAAAATATCCCACAATATCAATTAAAAGCAGCTAACCAATCGGTTACACCCTAAAATCACTTTTTCCTTGTTTTTTTGAAAAGATATTTATTTACTTTGCACTTTGAATTTCAGGATTATGAATGTTGCTGAAAACAGTATCGAATTACAAAAATTAATTGCTGCCCACGGGAACAACAAATCGGTCGGATTTGTACCTACCATGGGTGCTTTGCATAACGGGCATATTTCGTTAGTTCAAAGAGCAGCAGCCGAAAACGACATAACCATTGTCAGTATTTTTGTAAATCCAACTCAATTTAATAATGCCGAAGATTTAAAAAAATACCCCCGTGACCTTAATGCCGATTTACTAAAATTAACAGGCTCAGGATGCCAAATTGTTTTTGCTCCCACAGTAAATGAGATGTATCCTGAACCAGATATCAGAAAATTTGATTTTGGGCATCTTGAAACGGTCATGGAAGGCAAACACCGTCCCGGCCATTTTAACGGAGTAGCACAGGTAGTCAGCAAGTTATTTCAAATGGTTAAGCCTTCCAAAGCCTATTTTGGATTAAAGGATTTTCAACAATTAGCAATAATTAATGCACTTGTTAAGAAATTAAAAATAAATACTGAGATAATACCATGTGAAATTATCCGCCACGCTGATGGATTGGCAATGAGCTCACGAAACGTTTTGTTAACAAACGAAGAAAGAGTCAATGCAACAGTCATTTATAAAACTATCTTTGATGCCTCGAACAATTATCAAAGCAAAAGCGTACAAGAAACAATAAATCATGTGGTTTCTACCATCAACAAAAACAAATTCTTAAATGTTGAATATTTTGAAATAGTTGATGGAATTGAACTTCAGGCCATAAAAAGCTGGGATGTTCCTGGTAAAATAATTGGATGTATCGCCGTATTTTGCGGCAAAGTAAGATTGATCGATAATATAAATTTTAATTGAAATAGATAAGTCATGCAAATTGAAGTTTGTAAGTCTAAAATACACAAAGTATCAGTAACTGAAGCCAACCTACAATATGTTGGAAGTATTACCATCGACGAAGACTTGATGGACGCTGCCAATTTAATCGAGAACGAAAAAGTTCAGGTAGTCAACATTAACAATGGCGAAAGGCTCGAAACTTATGTGATTAAAGGTGAAAGAGGATTAGGTACTGTGTGCCTCAATGGCCCTGCCGCCCGAAAAGTAGCCGTAGGCGATGTTGTAATAATTATTTCATATGCCCTAATGGATTTCGAAGAAGCCAAATCGTTTAAACCTCAGATTGTTTTTCCCGATATTGATACAAATAGAATAGTATAACTGTATAAAGAGAATTATATTTACCTCATGGCTTTTTTATTACCATGAGGTTTTTTTATTTTTATACAAATACAATTTAATGGGGCACTTACAACATATCCATCAAAAAATATATTCTGACGCAAAACCTTTGTTAAAAACAATTGAAGAGTGGAAAAAGAAGGGAAATAAAATAGTTTTTACAAATGGCTGTTTTGACCTTGTTCACCGGGGGCACATTGATTATTTAGCTAAAGCTGCCGACAAAGGCACTAAATTTATAATTGGCCTCAACTCCGACAAGTCTGTTCAATTACTCAAAGGACCAACACGCCCATTAGTCCCTGAAGAATCGCGGGCTATTTTATTGGCAGCACTCACTTTTGTTGATGCCGTTGTTTATTTTTCGGAAGAAACACCTTATGATTTAATAAAACTATTACTGCCCGATGTACTTATAAAAGGCAATGATTATGCCATTGAAGAAATTGCAGGTTTTGATGTTGTCCTCGAAAATGGAGGAACCGTTGAAACAATTACTTTAACCGATGGATTTTCAACTTCTTCGTTAATCGAAAAAATAAAAAAACAATAAATGGGCAAAGTAAAAACAACTTTTAGCTGTCAGGAATGTGGAGCCCAATCGCCTAAATGGGTAGGAAAGTGCCCCGCATGTGGCCAATGGAATACCTACGTCGAAGAAATTATAAGTAAAGGGACAAACAGCCCTAAATTATCACTTTCGGTTTCAGGAGTTAAGCCACTTACACTCGATAAAATTGAAGCTGCAAAAATTCCCCGTATAAAAACAAATATTAATGAACTAAACCGGGTTTTGGGAGGAGGAATTGTTCCGGGATCATTGGTTTTAATTGGGGGAGAACCAGGCATCGGAAAATCAACGCTTGTTTTACAACTGGCTTTGGGGCTAAACGAACAAAAAACACTCTATGTCTCAGGTGAAGAAAGCCTTCAACAATTAAAACTCCGTGCTGAACGGTTAAAAATATCAAATAATAAATGCCATTTTATTAGCGAAACTTCGCTTGAAAATATGTTAGCTCAAAGTGAACAATTTGCTCCCGAAATATTAATCATTGACTCTATACAAACGGTGTCAACCGAACTTATTGAATCTTCACCGGGTTCAGTTTCGCAGGTGAGAGAATGTACCACAGCCATTTTAAAATATGCCAAACAAAATTCGGTGGCTGTATTTTTAATTGGGCACATCAATAAAGAAGGAAACCTGGCTGGCCCGAAAGTAATGGAACATATTGTTGATACTGTCATTCTTTTTGAAGGTGATTCGAACAACATGTACCGGATTTTACGTTCAGCCAAAAACAGGTTTGGTTCCACATCTGAAATAGGCATTTTTGAAATGCAAAGCGAAGGGTTAATTGAAATATCCAATCCTTCGGAACAACTCATTTCAAAACAAAGTGGCGATATTAGCGGTACAGCCATTGCCGCAACAGTTGAAGGAATACGCCCGTTTTTAGTTGAAATTCAGGCGTTGGTAAGTACAGCTGCTTATGGTACTCCTCAGCGGTCATCAACCGGTTTTGATTTACGCCGTTTGAACATGCTTTTGGCAGTACTCGAAAAAAGAGCAGGATTTAAATTAATCACCAAAGATGTTTTCCTGAATATCGCCGGAGGGCTTAAAACAACCGACCCGGCTACCGATTTAGCCATTATATGTGCCGTCCTTTCGTCGAACCTTGACTTGGCTATCAGCCATAAAAAATGTTTTGCCGGCGAAGTTGGACTTACCGGCGAAATTAGGGCAATCGGGCGTATTGAACAACGAATCAGCGAAGCCGAAAGGCTTGGTTTTACCGAAATTTTTATCCCCAAACTCAATAAAAGTTTCGATGAATCAAAATATTCCATTAAAATTCATAAAGCCATTAAAGTTGAAGAGGTTTTTGCCGCTGTTTTCAGGAAATAACATTATTTAACAGCTACGATTTGAATTCTGCCAGAAGAATCCTAATTTTGACCCTGATATGAAAATGTTTGTTAACATTATTGGCCTGATTTTTTTAATCATCCTATTTTCAGGATGTGATGAAGCATGGATTGATAAACCGGAAAATCTTCTTCCTGAAAAACAAATGGTAAACATCCTTACCGATATCCACATTTCCAATTCAATGCTAAATACTACAAAATATACAGGAGGAGAAAATAAGTTTACTCAGGCTGACTTTTATTATTCTGTGTTAAAAAAACACGAAGTTATAGATACAGTCTTTGAACAATCACTCTTATATTATTCCTATTACCCCAAAAATTATGAAAAGATGTATTCTAAAGTTCTGGATAAATTAGTTCAGCTTGAAGCAGAATACACCAAAAAGCAAGAAAGACCCCTTAATCTAGGGAAAACTGGTATTTAGTGAGAAGGATCTCTGCTACATACATTTTTACAAATAACTCCGCTCCACTCAGAAATGGAATAATTGTATGCCAAAACAATGGAACCATTGTTGAAGTTATTGACACCAAAGGCAAATTAACTGAGCAGGCCGGACTTGAATACTACAATGGAATTATTTGCCCGGGATTTGTAAATACACATTGCCATCTCGAACTCTCTTCATTCAAAGAAAAAATACCAAAACATCGAGGGCTTGCTGGTTTTTTAGGGCATGTCAATCAATTACGCAAAAGCGATACCGGTACTCAAATACAAAAAATAAAACAAGCCGATATTCAACTCAGGGACAATGGTACAGTGGCAGTTGCCGATATTTCAAATTCTGACTTATCGGTGCCAATCAAAAAAGAAAGCCCCATATATTATTATACTTTTGTTGAAACTTTTGGATTTATTCCAACGCGGGCCGAGAAAGCATTTACTATTGCCAAACAGGTACAAAAAAAGTTTCAAAAGAATAATTTACCAGCATCAATAACACCACATTCGCCCTATTCAGTTTCTGAACCACTTTTTCAAAAAATAAAAAATGAATCTGAACAAAACAATACTATACTTTCGGTTCATAATCAGGAAAGCCAAGGTGAAAATGAGCTTTTTACTAAAGGAACCGGCCATATAGCCAACCATTTTAAAAATAATCTAGGGCTCGATATTTCCCACTGGAAACCTACAGGAAAAAATTCATTGGCTTCAGTGAGCCATTTTTTTCCAATTAATAATGCCCTTCTTCTGGTACATAATACCTATACAACTGAAATAGATATTGAACAATTAAAAAAAATACGTAGCCTGTCCAATACGTTTTTTGTATTATGCCCTAATGCCAATTTATACATCGAAAACCAGTTGCCCGATATTAAACTATTTATTGAAAAAGGCTTGTCTATTTGTATCGGAACCGATAGCCTTGCTTCAAATACGCAGCTTTCAGTTTTAGAAGAAATAAAAACACTTCAGGCTTTTTCCCCTGATTTAGAACTAGAAACTTTACTTAAATGGGCTTGCCTGAATGGTGCTAAAGCCCTTGGAATTTTCAAAAATTTTGGTTCATTTGAAAAAGGCAAAAAACCGGGTATAAATTTAATTTCAGGTGCCGACCTCCATCAACTAAAACTCACCAATAAAAGCAAAGTAAAACCTTTGGCCTAATTGCAATTTTTTACCTTTGTTATTTTATTCAAAACTATGGCTACTTTTTTATTCGATAAAATAATATTTGGTCCTGTTAAAAGCAGGCGGCTTGGCGTTTCATTGGGAATTAATTTACTTCCTACCAACATAAAAGTTTGTTCATTCGATTGTATTTATTGCGAATGTGGATTAACACCTAAAAAATACGATACAAAGGTAGAATTACCTTCACGCGAACAGGTTAAAACCCATCTGGAGGAAAAACTTCGGGAAATGGTTGCCGAAAATAATCCACCCGATGTTATTACTTTTGCCGGAAATGGAGAACCTACTTTACACCCCAATTTTGCTAAAATAATTGAGGACACCCTAATTTTACGGAATAAAATTACACCTAAAGCACGTATTGCGGTGCTTTCGAATGCCACTATGCTTCATAAAAAAAGTGTGTTTGATGCACTTTTAAAAATCGAAGACAATATTCAAAAGCTGGATTCGGCATTTGAATCAACAATTAATTTATTGGATTGCCCCAATGGAAACTTTCAGCTTGACAAAGTAGTAGGTCAGCTTGTAAAATTTAAAGGAAAAGTGATTATTCAAACAATGTTTATCAGAGGGGAATATAAAAATCAAACAATTGATAATACAACAGATCAAGAAATAAAGGACTGGCTGGAACTACTAAAAAAAATAAATCCGGAGCAGGTAATGATTTATACCATTGCTCGCGATACACCAATAGATACTTTGCAAAAAGTGCCACTTAATGAGCTAAATCACATATCGGATTTGGTTAAAAATATTGGATTAAAAATTCAGGTTTCAGGATAAAAAAAAGAGGCTATCCAGCCTCTTTACCATCTTGTTAAAAACTACAATGTAGTTTTATACCATTCCGACGAACGTCCCAACCATCTTATACCAGCCACAAATCCTTTTAATTTAAGTAATTCATCACCTTCAAGCCAGGCATAACAATCGTAAGTTTTCCCTGATTTAGGATCATAAATATGGCCATCAACCCATTCTTTTTTCTTGGCTTTATATTCAAATCCGCTTAAAATTTGTAATCCCAGAACAGAACGGCTTTGTAATGCAGGATCAGGATTCTCATCATCAAGTGGCGGTGCGCCATTTTCATACTTTTCAGGAATCATGTAAACGATGGTTCCAATATATTTACCATCAACTTTCTCAACTTTAATTTTTGATGTTTTTTCATCGTTCCACCAAATACCAACAATTTTATCGGCTTCCTGGGCTACTGCTGTAATAGCATATACTGCCAGGAAAAAAAGAATTACTAATTTTTTCATAACACTAAATTTGATTTGGTTTTATTTTCATGACTTAAATATATAAAATATTGAATTCTAACCAACTATAAAAACAGAGATATATTAAGCGACTCAACGATAGGAATATAATTTATTTGTAAAGCTGTAAAAAATAAAACTGTTGCATGTTAAATCAATACTAAAAATCAAGGTAGAGTTTTTCATTCCACTTTTTATAACTCTTCCTTGCCCTATCAATAAAAAAATTTGGCCCATGCCCCGGATATATTGTTTTAATGTCCAACTCAAATAATTTTTCCCAGGTCTTTAAAAGAAGCTTCGGATCATTCGCAAACAAAGGGAACACATCGTCGAAAATACGGTTAAAAAAACAATCACCGGCAATAAGGGTACTTCCAATTTTAACCGAAACCGACCCATTTGTATGCCCGGGAGTATGTATAACTGTACCATCAATACCCCACATTTTTAAATCATAAGTATCATCCAATTTGATATCTGCATCGAATGATTCAGGAGCTGCATATTCCGGATCAAACAAGTTTCCTGCTTTAACGATTGTTTTAGTAATCATTCCGGTCCCCTTGGGAATTGGTGTAATTCCCTTACTCAGGAAATCATACTCATTTTTATGAATCGCTACTTTAGCATTGGTCAATTCCTTCAGGAACTGAAGGTTTCCAGTATGGTCGTAATGTGAATGAGTTAAAACAATAAGTTTTATATCGGAGGGTATTAATCCAAAATTCTTAAAAACTTTAAGGTATTTCTCTTCATTCCCCTTTAAACCAGTATCGATTAATAAAGTATTTGAACCGTTTATTATTAAAACCGGATTTGAAAAACCAATATTTAGTTGCACAATCTTCATAATCGTTAAAAATGTTTAATCAAATATATAGTATTCCAAAAACTTATTTAATGACTTAATATCTATTTCAAAACACAATTTATATTTATTATAATATACTGAAAAACTATAGTTCCCTGAATTAAAATGATTGATTATCTTTGTTTTCTAAAAATTGGCAGGAAATGTTAGAAAAGATCAAACTATTACAGAAAGAAATTGCAGAATTGAGTGCTGCCACAGCAGAAGAAGTTGATGAGTTACGCATAAAATTTATCAGCAAAAAAGGAAAAGTAAATCAACTTTTTGCTGATTTTAAAACCGTAGCACCCGACCAAAAAAAGGAAGTTGGGAATGCCATTAATGTTTTAAAAAATTTGGCTCAGGAAAAAATAAACCAGTTACGCGAAGGATTTGAAAACAATAACAATTCTTCAAACGAACAAGACTTAACACGCCCTGGCGAATCCATAAAATTAGGTTCGAGGCATCCTTTATCAATAGTTAAAAATGAGATAGTAGATATTTTTGCACGGTTAGGATTTGTAGTTGCCGAAGGCCCTGAAATTGAAGATGACTGGCATGTTTTTTCAGCTTTAAATTTCCCACCCGAACACCCAGCCCGTGATATGCAGGATACTTTTTTTATTGAAAAAGATCCCGATGTGCTTTTACGAACCCATACATCAAGCGTTCAGATAAGGGTAATGGAACGTTCAGAACCACCTATCCGCTCTATTTTCCCCGGAAGAGTTTTTCGGAATGAAGCCATTTCGGCCCGTTCGCATTGTATCTTCCACCAAATTGAGGGATTATTTGTTGATGAAAATGTGTCGTTTGCTGATTTAAAACAAACACTACTCTATTTTGCAAAAGAACTATTTGGCGAAGACACAAAAATCAGGCTACGCCCCTCATATTTCCCATTTACTGAACCATCAGCCGAAATGGATGTAAGTTGTTCTATTTGTGGAGGCAAAGGTTGCAATGTTTGTAAATATACCGGCTGGCTCGAAATTTTAGGTTGTGGAATGGTCGACCCGAATGTATTGGAAGGATGCCACATCGATAGTAAAAAATACACAGGATTTGCTTTTGGAATGGGTATTGAACGAATTACCATGCTGCGTTATGGTATAAAAGATATCCGCCACTTTTTTGAAAACGATGTACGGTTTTTAAAACAATTTGAATCCGCATTATAAAATAATAATTCCATAATAAACAGAGCCTGGTTAACAAATAACCGGGCTTTATCTTTTTTTAACTTCATTTTCTAAAATTTAGAACATAATTTTATTTTGATTATTCCGTTTTAATGCAAGGTTAATTATTAACCTTTTCAGCATTAAACATTCGTAAATGAGATGCGAAACTTTGTGTTGTAAAACATTTTTATACATTTGCACGTTCTTATAAAAAACAGAATATCTTTTATAAACAGATAGTTATGGAAACAATGAAACAAATTGTATCACAAGATCAGATTATAATTTCAACCACATCTGATCAGAGAAGACAATTATTACCATTAAATTTAATAATTACACTTGCGCTGGGAACACTTACCGGAATTGCCATTATATTTGGATTATTCTGGGGAGCTAACATGCTAATTCCTTAGCAAAAATTTGAATAACAACATGCGATATATTAAAACAGCCCATTATTCGGGCTGTTTTTTTTTATGCGGTTATGTTAGTCTCTCCTATTTTAAAATTCCCTCAATCAGGTTTAATTCTTCTTCTGAAAAATCGAGGTTTTTAAGGGTTTCCACATTATTATCCAATTGTGCTACTGAGCTGGCTCCAATCAATACCGAGGTAACCCGTTTGTCTTTTAATATCCATGCCAATGCCATTTGAGCCAACGACTGCCCCCTTTTTTGAGCCAATTCGTTTAACTTCTGAACTTTACCAATGGCTGGTACCACTTCACTTTCTTGCAGGAAACCCCATGATTTTGCAGCTCTTGATCCTTCAGGAATTCCATTCAAATACTTATCAGTTAATAAACCCTGTGCCAATGGCGAAAATGGAATGCAACCAATCCCTTCTTCTTCCAGAACATCCAACAATTCATCTTCAACCCAACGCACAAACATTGAATATTTCGGTTGGTGAATGAGGCAAGGAGTACCAAGTTCTTTCAGAATTTGAGATGCTTCGCGCGCCATATCGGCCGGATAATTTGAAATACCAACGTACAAAGCTTTACCAGAACGTACCGCCCTATCAAGCGCCATCATGGTTTCTTCCAGTGGAGTATCAGGATCGGGGCGGTGCGAATAAAAAATATCCACATATTCCAAACCCATACGTTTTAAACTCTGGTCGAGGCTGGCAAGCAAACTTTTTCGGCTTCCCCATTCTCCATAAGGGCCTGGCCACATCAGGTAACCTGCCTTTGAGGAAATAATCAATTCATCGCGGTAGGCACTAAAATCTTGCTTTAATATTTTACCAAAATTCTCTTCGGCCGATCCGGGTGATGGCCCATAATTATTTGCCAAATCAAAATGAGTAATTCCTAGGTCAAATGCGTGGTGCAACATTTTTCGCCCGTTATCCAATACATCAACGTCACCGAAATTGTGCCACAATCCCAAAGATATGGCTGGTAGTTTTAATCCCCACTTTCCGCATCGGTTATAAGGCATCGAGTCGTAACGGGTTTCTTTTGGTAAATAGGTCATAAGTAAAAACTTTAAAATAAATTTAAATATAATGAATATATATCACAGCATTTCTCCTTCTATCAGATGTAAATTTTATCCTGATACTAATTTAGAATAATCTGGTAAAAATCCTGCGAAATACTTTATGATTCATTATACTAAACTAAAAAAAAAGAAAGGTATAAACATATTAAATAAATGATTATTTTCTACTACTAACAATACGCATATGCAATTAGTAAAAATAATTGTAAATTAACCAACTTTTTTATCATAAAAAATATATAATGTTCATTACTAAACAGATAACAAAATGAATAAAAATTGGCTTTTTCTTTTTGTATTTTACCTATTGATTGTAGTATCAACTACTTCTATGGGAAATATGAATGATTATTCAATTGACAGTCTGCGTAATGAATTAAATAACAAAAAAGGGTCCGATAAAATTTCAATTCAACTTGAACTTGCCCTTCGCATTATTACAAATAACAAACAAGAAGCACAAAGGCTGGCAAATTCAGCATTGTTAGCAGCCAAAACAACAGGAAATAAAAACCTGGAAATGCGTTCCTATTTTATTCTGGGAAGGATAAATCAGGTATTAAAAAACAACGATCTCGCAGAAGCTTATTACGATACTGCATTAACAATCGAAGAGTCGTATAATGATAATTGGTACAAAGGAGAAATTCTATTCCGGAAGGGTGTAATTAAACACAATAACAGGGAAGAAATAAATGCACTTGAATACTTTAATGCTTCGCTTCAGGCTTGCCGATTATCAAATAACTTCAAAATCATGGGTTCTGCTTATTCAATGATGGGAACCATATTTAGGGTTAACGGACTATACGACAGGGCTATAGAATACATAATTAATTCGAAGCTAAATTATGGAAAAGCTGGATATACTGAGGGTTATGCCTGGTCGGCATATATTTTAGGTCGAATTTACTCCGACCTAAAAACTCCCAAAAAAGCACTCGAATATTTTCAGGAAGCTTTGGATATATATATCCATCAAGCCTCCATTGATGGAAATCAGAATGGAGTAGCTATTTGTTATGAACAAATTGGATTACTCAACTTAGAGTCAGGAAATTTCGAAGAAGCACATAAATACATTGATTACACTCTGAAAATATATACCACTAATAAATCAGAATACGGACTATCAAATTCTCATAAAAACCTGGGTAAGATTGAATATTCAATGGGGAATTATGACCAGGCTGAGAAATATATAAATCAATCGCTAAATGTAAAAAAAGAAGTTGGCGATTTGCTAAGTTTACCTACTATATATGAATACCTCGGATTATGCCTCATTGGTAAAGGGCATATTGATGAAGGGTTCGACAGTTTACAAAAGGGGTTAGCTTTAGCCATATCGAACAACCAAAGAAAAATCCAGCTAAATATTTACTCGAAGATGACTGAAGCCTATTTGAGTAATAATGATCTTAAAAATGCTATTCGTAGTCAAAAAAAACAACTCGAAATTCAAGATTCAATTCTTTTGGGGGCTGCTACTATCAAAATCGAACAATTACAAGCCATTTATGAAATTGATAATCAGAACAACCAAATCTTAGAATTGGAAAAAGAAAACAAAATAAATTCTCTTATAATCAAACAAAATAAAGTTTCACAATTAATAATGATCATTGGAATTCTTATTGCATTATTAATTTCGATAATTATTTATTTATTTTATAATAAGATACGTCATAAAAACCTCGAACTAAAAGAATCAAACGCTGCAAAAGATAAATTTTTCGCTATTATCGGACACGATTTGCGAGGCCCAACCGGGAATCTTACTTCTTTTCTGGAACATCTCAACCTCACATTTGATGAATACAGTCCGAAAGAATTACAAGAAATTTTGCTAACTCTACACCAATCAGCAGAAAATGTAAGCATATTATTAGAAAATCTGCTTATTTGGGCACAGTCGCAATTAAATAAAATTAAATTCAGCCCAATAGAATTAAATCTGACAGATATTCTTCAAACTTCAATAAAAGGTTTAAAACAAACTGCCGATAATAAACAAATTGATATCAAGTTGGAATTAGATGATCAGATTTATATTCTGGCCGATCCCAATATGGTTCAAACAATAGTGCGCAATATACTTAGCAATGCCATTAAGTTTACAAACCGCAAAGGTTCAGTAAGCATAAAGTCAGGCATCGCTACCATAAATAGCTCATTTATTAGAATTACAGACAATGGGGTTGGAATTAATAAATCTGCGCTCGCAAAAATATTTGATCTAACAAATACACATCATACCACCGGTACAGAAAATGAAATAAGTACCGGATTAGGTTTAATACTTGTCAAAGATTTTATTGAGAAAAACAACGGGACTATAAAAATAGAAAGCCAAAAAGATTTAGGCACAGTTGTTTCATTTACACTTCCGATGGTTAAACACTAATTAAAAAAACCTCTGCCTCTTTTTTTTGCCATAAACCAAAATCTACCAAATCATTATAAGCAAAATACCATCTTTTACGGAATACAAAATCATTCATTCGAAAGAGAAATCAACCGTGCTGACAAATCCGGATTTTCCATATTTTTATCAAGAGGATACATAGGCCGTTTAATCCGTTTGTATGGTAAGCGTTCCAGGTCCTGGTCAACACCTCCCGGGGTAAGTGCCATAATCCAATCTCCACGCATGTTGTAAAGTTCAGGTACAAGGTATCCTATCTTAACAACTACAATATCGCTTTCGCGAGGCTTCAGATTTAACCTAGTAAAATCATGCTCGTAATGATATGGTTTGCGATTTTTAGTAACAATGACACTTATATTTCCAACTTTTACAACCACTTCAGTTTCAGCATTAGAGTCGCCCTCACGAATGGCTGAAACAATTCCTTTTAATTTAATAGGCGGCGCATAACGGCTGTCAACAGCTGCTCCGGCCATACCTTCTACTTTTCCACCAATACCAGCTTCAAGAGCTTTTGCAACAAGTTCTGGCCCAGGCAATGAAGCATAAATCAATGTAGGGCCGTTCTTTAATTTAAATTCAGGACGCTTTAGGATTTCTGTTAAAGTCCATGTTACGTCGCCTGCACCTCCGGCAGTTGGGTTATCCCCCATATCGCTAATAATAAAAGGTTTTTTGCCTGAAATTAATGCTTTATCAAGGCATTCCTTTAATGGTGCAACTGGTGCGACAAATTCAAAATCGTGACGTACTGACCAAAATGCCTGTGCTAATTCTTCTGCTGTTTTTACTACCTGAGCTTTATCATCGCCATATGCCATTACCACAGCATGATTACGAGGTTCATCTGCCCACGCGTAACCTACCCAAATCGCTGCATCTATAACTCCTTTTTGTTTAGTTGCAGGATCGATCTTTGCATACAGGCTTTTTGCCGGTTCAATACGTGTGCTGGTTTTTTCGCCCGGAAGCAGAATCGGCACAGGAACCCATGCTTTATAAGCCGGTTTTCCTTTCCCTTGTTCCAACCTCTCCAGCAAATTATCAACTGCTCGTTTTTTTGATTCAAGCGCATCTTCATGGGGCGCTAATCTGTAACATGTTATCAAATCGCTATGATGAGCAAGCCGTTCTGAAACATTGCCATGTAAATCCATCGAAGTGGAAATTAATGTTTCGGTACCAACAACTTCACGAATACGGGTAATAAAATCGCCTTCCGGGTCATCGAGGCCAACCACACTCATGGCACCATGAATATCGAAAAAGAGCCCATCATATGGCAAGTTTACACGTAACGAATCAAGGATTTCAGTAACCAGTTTTTCATAAACACTGCGTACTACAATTCCCCCGGGAATTGCATGCCCCCTTAATGTTGGAATCCAGTTGGCCCGTGTTCGGTTTAACGAATCGATTGCCATAAAAGGATAATATGAAAATACCTCCTGCCCACGACGAGTGCGGAATGCTTCTTCATAACTCACTGCCGGCGAAAAAGTACTCGACTCAATAGCCAACCCACAAATGGCAATTCGGGGTAAATATTCATTTTCCAACGATTTTTTGCCGGGCACTGAACAGCTCATAAAAGCAGACATAGTAATTAGAAATAAAATAGCGAGTTGGTTTTTCATATCCTTAGTTTAGTATTTTTAATTCATTAGTTAACAAATCAGGAAGTACCTTGGTATATTATTTAATGATCACACGTTTACACAAGAATTAAACAGCCAATTTTTCTTATCTATTTAAATGCAAACATCTAATTATCTTCATCCTTAGAAGATATGGAGAGCAGTATTGCTAACAGTGCATTTTGCACCATAGATCATTATAATTGATTTAGGTAAAATCTAATTTTATGATTTAAAGATACTATTTTCTAGAGAATATTTTTGACTCCCGGAATCTTTTTCACAATGTAGGCTATAATAAAACAAGCACTTACTGCAACTGGTGCCAGGACAACTAATTTTAAAAATTGTGGAATATCAAAACTCAAAAACAAAGCACTAATACCAACAATAATAGGGGCATGGAGAACAAATACACCATAGGCACTACCGGAAAGTTCTGATGCAAATTTTCCCTGCGAATTAAAATATTTTTTAGATATCCCCAAAAGCCCAATGATGAGTGCAAATCCATTTACCTGCTCCCAAACAGCCCATGAAAAACTTTGCCAGGATCCGCCACCCATAAAATTATCCATCCCGCCTGCCTTCTCTCCAAAATACAACAAACATGGAAGAACAAGCAAAATCATAACCTGTGCAAAAATGAACCATCGTTTCCCCATTTTATATGTTATGGAATCAAGCCAGTTATTCTGATAGGCAATTATTCCTACGATAAAAAGAAAAATATATTGCAGAAAAAATGGAAACTGCAAATTGGTATAAGGCAAACTCCAACCAACCGGAAGCCAAATTCGAATAAAATACTGAAGGACTCCGATAATTACTGCCGACATTACAATTTTAAATGTCCCTGGAAACTGAAGCCGGATTTTTAATTTCAACGGCCTGACAAGTAAAAATATTATTGAGAAAATCAGTAAAGCCTCAACAAACCACAAAGGGCCAAATCCCCAGGCTCGCGAATTTGTGATAAATCCCCACAAGGTCACATCATTGTGCTGAATAAACCGGTAATTAATAAAATTGGTTAACGGATTTAGTATAAAATAAAAGATAACCAGTGGTATGCCCAGCCTTTTAAACCTGTCGATTAAAAATTTGCCGGTTGTTTTTCTTCTAATTGATGCAGCTGTAAAAAAAGCCGAAATCATAAAAAACATACCCATAAAAAATGACTGGTTTGTAATATTAAACATTGCCTGGAAGATGATAGCCGGAAAACCAGCTTCCGATTCATTGTAATACCAATCTCCCGGGCCACCGTATGTGATATTAAAATGAAGCAGTATTACGAGTGTAATTAGAAAAATACGCAGGTTATCAATGTAAAAAAGGCGCGTTTGTGATTTTGTTTTCATTTGAATTAATTTAAAATGTCTTTTATATACAACTGGTTAATAGTTAAATACACTTCAAATTTATCAGTAATAATAAATATAGACGTTTTTTTTCGACAAATGGGTTTTTTAAGTGGTTAAACACAGATACATGTCAGGTTAAAAGGTTCCTCAAATAATTCCGGGGTTCTCTTTACATCTATGCTGAATAAATAATTATTTCACAGAGCTACACAAAGAATTCACAAAGGGTTTCATAGTGGTAATTTGGGCTTTATACTTCGTTTAACTCCGAGGTTCTCCGTGAATCTTTGTAGAATAGCTTAAAAGGCACTTCTTTTCTCCTAACTATAATAATTCCGACCAATTTATTGTAACCTTTTTTTTTAAAACTAGTCTGTGTTTGTAAATTGAGGAAAATTAAAAGCGTGTGATTACAGATAATGAGCTCATGTTAAAAATCATCAATGGCGACACTGATAAAATCGGGTTGCTGTATGAAAGATATAGCGGTCTACTTTTGGGTTATTTTTTTAAACTATCAAAAAATCAAACATTAAGCGAAGACCTTGTAAATGATGTGTTTTTAAAAATCCTGAAAGTAAAAACAAAGTACCGGGGCGATGGAATTTTTAGGGTATGGATGTTCAGGATTGCGCACAACATGTTTATTGACAATTATAATAAAACCAGGAATTTGATAATAAAAGAAAAAATTTATGGCACCGAAGATACCATTGAACACAGCGAAAATGCTGATTCGGTGTATGAACAGGCTGAAAACAGAGAACTAATTCACAAAGCCTTGCTAAAGCTCAAAAATAAAGAACGGGAAATTATTGTCCTCAGCAAGTTAGATGGGTTAAAATATAAAGAAGTTGCTGAAATTCTTCAATGTACCGAAGAGGCAGCAAAATTAAGGACTTTCAGAGCTTTAAAAAATTTAAAAAGCCATTTACAGAAAATGCAAAATTGAAGTTATGAAGCAAAATAAAATTGACCAAAAACTAGCAGAATATATCACATCAAATAAAGGTGATAAAACAGCCAATTCAACAGAAAATTTACTTCATGAAAATTCTTCCTTATCAAAAGAAGAAGTAAATAACTTAAAAAATTTGTATACTGATTTGGGAAACATTGAATTACCACTTCCATCTGATTCAATGAAAATAAATTTCCAAAAAAAGCTTGACGATTACAAACTAAAAAATACCATAAACCCACGGTTCAAAATTAATTGGACGAACCTTGCTGAAATATTTGGATTAAGGACAAATGTACTAAAACCAGCATTTTTTGTAATTATTTTTTTGTTAGGGACTATTGCCGGAGTTGTAATAAATAACGGCAAAACTCAAACTAACCAACTAATTTCTGAATTACAGAATTCACAAAAAACGCTGATGTTAACACTTCTGGAGCAACCATCGGCTACGCAACGCTTAAAAGCGGTGAATTTATCCGATAATCTGAATGCTCCCGACGAAATAATTATAAATGCGCTGTTTACTACATTAAATAACGACGAAAATGTCAATGTTAGAATGGCGGCAATCGAAGCACTTTTTAAGTATTCAAATCAACCTGAAGTAAGGGAAGGGCTGATTGAATCGATACCTCATCAGAATTCTCCCTTGGTTCTGATAACACTTTCAAAAGCTATGGTTATCCTTCAGGAAAAAGGTTCGGTTAAAAAACTAAAACAATTTCTAAAAGATAATCAAATGGATGAAAATGTAAAAAATCAAATCAACAAGAACATTCAAAAATTAATCTAAAAGTGATGAAATATTTTCTCGCAATCCTAATGGCTACAACCATCAGTTTTGCCATAAATGCACAACAACACAAAGAAACAATTCATAAAGAAATTGTTTTCCCTGAAGGGAATAACTCTTTTTTTATCATCGAAAATATAATTGGGGAAATTGAAGTTGAAGGTTACTCAGGCAATAAAATAATTTTAGAAATAGAAAATGAATATAATGCTGATACCAAAGAAGAATTGGACGAAGCAATGAAAAAAGTGTACCTGTCGATTGAAACCCGTGGCGATACGGTCGATGTTTATATGGATGGAGTATGTGGCTGCCACCAAAAAAACCGCCGAAACATTAATTGGGAAAGGTGCGATTTTGATTACAAATACGATTTTAAAGTAAAAGTACCGGCAAGGGCAAATCTAAAGCTTTCGACAGTAAACGAAGGCCATGTAAACGTCAAAAATGTAAACGGCGAAGTATTTGTCAGGAATGTAAATGGAGGAATATTTGTCGATAATATATCGGGGCCAACCGATGTCCATACCATCAATGGCCCGGTTGAAGTCAGGTATGCAAAAAATCCTGTTAAACATTCAAAATATTATTCATTGAATGGCGATGTGAATGTATATTATTCTCCAAACCTTGCTGCCGATATGTTTTTTAAAAGTTTTCAGGGCGAAATGTATACCAATTTCGAAATATCCAAATGGCTTCCTCCTGTTATTTTATCAACGCATTCAAAAAACAAGAAAAAAACAACCTACAAAATTGAAAATAAAGCGGCTGTCAGAATTGGAGAAGGTGGCGTATTACTGGACTTTGAAACGTTTAACGGAGATGTTTTTGTAAGGAAAATTTAATTAAAAAATGAACAATCTAAAATTTATAATCATGCAATCAATTAATAAAAAAAGCGCATTCTTATTTTTAGGGGTATTATTTACCCTTTGTGTAAGTGCACAAACAACTAGCCAGGAGCTGGTTGTTCCACTTACCGATGCAGGAAAACCCGGTGTTTTAGAGGTAAATATTCTTAATGGGTCCATTAAAGTAATCGGATCGTCAACAAAAGATGTGATCATAAATGTTTCTTCGGAACAAAAAAAATATGAAGAAAAAAGTAAAAACGGGCTAAAACGAATTCCAAACAATTCGTTTGGATTAACTGCCAAAGAAGAAAATAATTCAGTCAAAGTTTCTACCGAAATTTCAAATAAAAATGCCAATATTGAGATTCAGGTTCCTCAAAATTTTAAACTGAAACTACGGGCAGTAAACGATGGTGAAATTTCAGTTGAGAATGTTAATGGTGAAATCGAAATAAACCATGTGAACGGAGGTATAACATTAACAAATGTTTCAGGATCGGCAGTTGTAAATACAACCAACGGTGATATAAAAGTTAATTTCCTCAAAATCACTGAAAATACGCCAATGGCTTTTACAACCTTTAATGGCGACGTAGATGTTACATTTCCTGCCGGATTAAAAGCTTCGGTAAAAATGAAATCAGACATGGGTGAAATTTATACTGATTTTGATATGGCCATGAAAAAAAGTGCTCCCACTGAAGAAAAAAATACCGAAAAAGGTATTTATAAAGTTTCAATCAACGAATGGATTTCGGGGGATATTAACGGAGGAGGGCCTGAAATGACCTTTAAAAATTTCCAGGGGGATATAATTATCCGTAATAAATAAATTAAAACAACCGTTGGTAACCTTAAAACAAACACCATGAAAGTAATTGCAAAATCTATTCTTATTCTATTTTCTATTTTAATCATTGGTTGTAATACAAAAAAGAAAGAATCTCAACAAAAACTGGAAAGTCCTTCTAAGGTTCTTTCCAGTTTTAACCTTTCCAAAATCGACGAACTGGATAGCATCGTTATAAATTTTACAAAACAAAATAAATCTGTTGGAATTGAATTTGGAGTACAAATTAGTAACATGGAACCAGTAATAAAAAGGTATGGTTATTCAGATCTAGAGACAAAAAGTGCGTTAAAAGAAACAGATTTATTTCGAATTGCTTCAATAACTAAAATCTTTACAGCAACAGCCATAATGAAATTAGTACAAGCAGGTAAAATGTCTCTAAATGACAAATTGAATACATTCTTCCCTCATTACCCAAACGGTAATAATATTTCAGTATATCAACTTTTAAGTCACACTTCTGGTATTCCTAATTGGTGGGATGGAGGATTGCCCGATATAAAACCAAAAAGCTTTCCAATGTGTGAAAAACCCCATTTATACATTCAGGAAATGAAAAAACCTTTCATTTTTGAACCAGGAGAATTTTATAGTTACTCAAACACAAATTATGTTTTGCTGGGAGAAATTATTGAACAAGTTTCTAGTCAATCTTACGAGAAATTCTTAAAAGAAAATATTTTAGGACCAGCTAAAATGACAGAAACGGAAATGGAGCATATCGAAAAAACTTCAAAGTTTTGGGTAAAAGGTTACGCATATGATGAAACCAAAAAGACTCCATTTATAGCACCTGAAATTTATCATATGCCATTTTCAGCTGGTGGGCTACGATCAAATTCTGTTGAATTACTTAAATTTATGAATACTTTAAATTCCGGGGAAATTGTCAAAAAAAAAAACGCTGGATAAAATGACTGAATATGCCTTTCTCAAAAATGGCAAACCAGTTTACGAAGGTCCATATATGCCACCAAATTCTGAACCAAGAAAGCCAAGAGCCCACCGTGCCAAATTTGGTTATGGATTAGGTTTTAATCTCGTAGAGCTATATGGGAAAAAAGTATACTACCACAGTGGAGGAATAGCTGGTTTTAATTCTTACCTGATTCATTTTCCAGAGAACAATACAACCATTTCTATGCTGTCGAATACTGAAAATGGAATTGTGCCTTTATTAGATGAGTTTCGTAGAATTGGTAATGAAATCGAACCACAGAAATAATTGTGTTTAGGTTCAATTAATAGGCAAATCGGATTAGAAATTCGGGTGAACGAGTTTATCGACCGCCAACTTTTCTTAAAAATACATTTACATTTTTGACATAAAAAATCCGGTAAAATATACCGGATTTTTTTATATTTAGATATAAATTACACTTTTGGCAACTTCCAGGGAGCCCTGTAAGTTGGAACCAGGTAACCATTAGCTTCTTCGTCGTCAATAAATTTGCTGGCTTCCGTGTTCCAATACAAACGTTTTCCGGTACGGTGGGCAATATTCCCCAAATGAGCCACTCGTGCTGTATTAGCAGCAACTGCAATATTAGCATTCAATACTAGATCACGTGATTTTACTCCTTCAATAAAATTGGCCATATGTAAATTGAGCCCTTGCCCACTGCCTTTTATCAAATCAACACGTTCCATTAAATCTTTATTTCTTTTTTTCTCAGGAATTACTTCCCAACCGTTACGGTCGACCACCAATGTACCATTGTTACCAATAAAACCAACACCATGATTGCGGCCAAAATAACCACCATCGATACCGGTTCCATGATCCCACAACATGGTATGCCCGTCAAATTCATAAAGAGCCTGTAATGTATCGGGAGTTTCAGATGCATCATCGTCATATCCAAACTTACCTCCCATTGCCATAATTGATTTAGGAGAAGGATCGCCCATACCAAACAAACCATAGTCGATAATATGCACACCCCAGTCGGTCATTAAACCTCCTGCATAATCGTAAAACCACCTAAAATTAAAATGGAACCTGTTTGGATTAAACGGCCTTAAACGGGCTGGCCCTAGCCAGAAATCATAATCGACACCTGCAGGGACCGGACCATCAGGTTTCACGGGGACAGGCTCCATCCATCCCTGGTATGCCCACGTTCTTACGGTACGGATTTTACCCAGTTTTCCTGATTTTACAAATTCAACAGCATCGCGCCAATGTGGGTCGCTGCGCTGCCACATACCTACCTGAACCACTGTATTGTATTTACTTGCAGCGCGTTCCATTATATTTATTTCTTCAATAGTGTTGCCAAGCGGCTTCTCACAATATACATCTTTACCGGCCTGGCAAGCTTCAACCATTGGTAAACAATGCCAATGATCGGGTGTACCAATAATAATTACATCGATTCCCGGAACTTCCAGTAATTTCCTATAATCTTTGAATCCCAAAGGTTTTTTGCCTTGAATTTTTTCAGTATCAGCGATACGCCTGTTCAGTACATTTTCGTCCACATCGCATATAGCTGCGCACTCGGTATTTTTCTGGCCGAGAAAGGCTTGTAAATCGGCCCATCCCATTCCATTAGCTCCTATTAAACCACAAACCAATTTTTCGTTTGCACCAATACAGGAACTTACTGCTGAGGAAGCTGTTAATCCAACGGCTGCAGCCACAACAGTTGTATTTTTAATAAAATTTCGTCTATCTGTCATTTGGTTTTATATTAGTTTAAATTAATCCTTTTGCATTGCATCATCAAAGGCCACATCTGATGGTTCAAAATCAGAAAATCTTACGAACTCACATGCTTCAGTTGCACCAGCTTCCCGGTTCATTCCACTGTCTTCCCATTCAACCGATAAAGGACCTTTGTACCCAATATCGTTTAACGCACGAATAATACTTTCAAAATCAATTCTTCCTCTACCCAAACTTCGGAAATTCCAATACCTGCGGTTATCACCAAATTCCATGTGCCCTCCAAATACACCCACACCTGTTGGATTATCTGACCAATGAACATCTTTCATGTGAACATGGAAAATACGATCGGCAAACTCATAAATAAACCGGACATAATCAACTCCCTGATAACCAAAATGGCTGGGGTCAAAATTATATCCAAAAGCCGGATGATTGTTTACCGCTTTTAATGCCAGATGAGCTGTATGAATATCAAAAGCTATTTCGGTTGGATGCGCCTCAAGGGCAAATTTAACTCCTATTTTTTGAAATTCATCTAATATGGGTGTCCATCGTTCAGCAAAATCAGTATACCCTTTTTGAATCATCTCCTGAGAAACAGCCGGAAATGAATATAACAAATGCCAGATTGAACTACCTGTAAAACCTATTACTGTATCGAGCCCAAGCATTTTTGCCACTTTAGCTGTTTTAATAACTTCGGTAGCAGCCCTCTGCCGAACTCCTTCGGGTTCTCCATCGCCCCATATATAATCAGGAACAATTCCCTTGTGCCTTTCATCGATAATATCGCATACACATTGCCCTACCAAATGGGTAGAAATAGCATATAATTCCAGATCATATTTTTTTAACATCGCCAACCTTTGATCACAATAAGCCTGATCGGCTTTATCAATTTCCATGTGGTCGCCCCAGGTACACAGTTCAAGTCCATCGTAACCAAATTCATTGGCTTTCTGGCACATAGTTTCAAAGGGAAGGTCGGCCCATTGTCCGGTAAAAAGTGTTACTGGTCTAGCCATAATTATTTTTTTAATGTTTAGTTAGTTATTCATCGGATGAATATAAATCATCGGATGAATAGTATAAATTAATTTCCGAATTTTACCCATTTAACAGAATCGTTATATCCTGCTTCAACTACAGTATCGATAAACTGCATCCCCCGGATACCATCTTCTAATCCAGGAAAATCAAGCATTTCAGGAGTAGGTTCTTCTCCATTTATTTTAGCGCGAAGAGTTAAAGAAAAATTCCGGTAAATATTAGCAAATGCTTCCAAATAACCTTCAGGGTGTCCTCCGGGAGTACGGGTATTAAAAGCAGCTATATCACTATTCAGGCTGGTTCCGGTTCTCAAAATTTGTGTAGGTTTATCGAGCCATTTAGTTATCAAAGTGTTTGGTTCATGTTGAGCCCATTCAAGGCCTCCTTTTTCACCATAAACACGAATTCGTATAGCATTTTCTTCACCAGCCGCAATCTGAGTAGCGATAAGAACACCTTTTGCTCCATTGTCGAAGCGTAAAAAAGCAGCTCCATCATCATCGAGCAACCTATTTGGAACAAAAACATTTAATTCGGCACACAATTCCACCGTTTTTAATCCTGTAATATACTCAGCCAACTGATGCGCATGGGTACCAATATCGCCCATACATCCGGCTTTCCCCGAACGTTTAGGATCGGTACGCCACGATGCCTGAGGATTCCCTGTATCCTCCAAATTTGATGATAACCAGCCTTGTGGATATTCAACAATAACTTTTCGAATTTTTCCAAATTCACCATCAGCTACCATTTTTTTTGCATGTTTAACTGCCGGATAACCTGAATAAGTATGCGTTAATGCCAGGGTTAAGCCTGTTTCTTCAACTTTTGCTTTTAACTGTAATGCTTCATCAAGAGTATATGTGATAGGTTTATCCAAAACCACATTAAAGCCATTTTCTAAAGCCATCATCGCAGGAGCAAAATGAACAAAATTAGGTGTAACAATAGAAACAAAATCCATTCGTTCACCCTCAGGCAATTGAGCTTCTTTTTCAAACATTTCCTGAAAAGTTTCATATACTCTGTTCTCCGGAAGGAAATAAGATGCACCAGATGTTTTTGAAATTTCGGGATTCACACTAAAACAACCACAAACCAGTTCAATCTGGTTATCCATAAATGCGGCCAAGCGGTGAATGGCTCCAATAAACGCATCGGAACCTCCTCCAACCATACCCATTCGAATTTTTCTATTCATTGTATTTTTGGTTTAATATAATTTAGATGCTGCTAAAATTACGAACTCTTTTGGTTACAACAAAACAGAACAGAACGCAATTTAGAAAAAAGGACACCTAAAAATAAAAAACAAATGCTTAATTTAGAACAAATTTTATACAAACTGACATATTTAAAACCACAATACTATGAAACGCAGAAATTTTATCAGAACAGCGGCAGCATCGGGTATAGCTTTTACGGGGCTTACAGGAACAATGACATCTGTAGCCGGAGAAACAAAAATTTCGAACTCTGAAAAATTTAAATTAAAATATGCTCCCGGATTAGGCACTTTTCGTGAACATGCTGGGAAAGATCCTATCGATAATATAAAGTTTATGGCAGATCAGGGTTTCCGTGCCATTTTCGATAATGGGCTTATGGGAAAAGAACCTGCCCTGCAGGAAAAAATTGCCAATGAGCTCGCCCGACAAGGAATGGATTTGGGCCCCTTTGTTTTGTATGCCGATTTTAGTGTCCGATCGATGGTTCTCCGTAACGATGAAGTAACAAAAATGCTAAAAAAGAAAATGGCAGAAGGACTGGAAGTTCAAAAACGTACCGGTGTAAAAACTGCGTTGGTTGTTCCGGGCCGCTACGACGAAAAACTGGAGTGGAATTACCAAACATCGAACGTAATTGAAAACATGCGTATGTGTTGCGAAGAAGTTGAAAAAACAGGCTTACAACTGGTAATGGAGCCACTAAATGCCCATACCGACCACCCGGGCTTGTTCCTCACAAAAATGCCTCAGGCGCATATGATTTGTATTGCCGTAAACCACCCCAGTTGTAAAATTGTGGACGACATGTACCACCAGCAAATTACCGAAGGCAATATTATTCCGAACATTGATATGTGTTGGGACAGTATAGGTGCTTTCCATATTGGTGACAATCCGGGTCGTAAAGAACCAACTACAGGAGAAATAAATTATAAAAACATCTTTAAACACATACACGGCAAAGGCTACGACGGGGTATTATGCTGTGAGCACGGGAAAAGTATATCGGGAAAAGAAGGTGAATTAAAATTTATAAAAGCATATCGCGAAGTAGATTCATTTGAGGTATAGTATGGCAATAACCAAATTTTAATAGCTGTTATTTCCAATTATGTGCTGATGAGAAAAAAAAAGAAACGCTCTCCTTTAGGCAAAATTATAATTGGTACGGTTGCCATATTATTTTTTCTTTACGGTGGCTTTTTATCTGTTTTGTGGTTGACCGGAACACCAACACAGGCTAAAATAACCAACTTTCGAAGAGAAATGGGAGAGCGAAACGAAACCATCAGAAATCAGCATACTTATGCCTATTCTTATGAATTTAGTGTTTCAGGGAAAAAATATTCCGGTAGCTCCAAAAAAGTACAGGGTCCGGTGTTTTTAAAAAATCAAGGGAACAGCTTTATAGGTATACATTATCTGGCATGTTGCCCGGCACTTAATTGCCCCAGAGATGATTTTAAACCATGGTATAAAATTCTGATCTATTTCGCTGTTAGTCTGGTTCTGGGGTATTTTATGATAAAAATAAGGTGACTTTAAATAATTTTATAAAATGAAATATTCCTTTGTAAAACCCAATTACTGAGATACTTTTTTATCTCCAGTTTATTTTGCAAGCAAAGCTTTCACTCTTAAATCAACCAGCCTTTCAGATAATTTTTGACCTTCGGAGGTCATAAACGAGAGTTTGTTCTTCTCGATAGAAAGCTGGTAGGTTTTTTCACATTCTTTAAGTGCATTTTTTATATCTCCTTTTTCTTCGAATACTTTACTCATTAAATCATGCGCTTCTGGCAAATTGGTAGAAAGTTTTATTGCTTGCCTTGCATCAACTTCTGCTTCATTGGTTTGGTTCAGTGCCAAATGAGCCAGTCCGCGTTTAGACAAAAAATAGGCCAACTTATTTGGTTTAATTTTGCCAGAAGCAAATGTAATTCCTCTGTCCAAATCGAGTAGGGCATTTTTATTCTGGCCAAGTTGAAGAGCAATTTCACCACGGAATAAAAGTCCTCTGATGTTCTTGTTATCTAAAAATAAAAGTTTATCCAAATAGTCTTTCGATTTTTTTGACCAATTCATTTTTGAAGCCGCCTTTGCTTGTAAATAATAGGCATCTGCTTTCTTATCAACATCAGAAAATGCCTGGTTTGCCCAACGAGCTTTTCGAAGTGACTGATCCATGTCTCCACTCCTATAAGCAGATCGTGCTCCGGCTAATTCTTGTTCTCCATCCACTAAAAATATACTAAAAACAGTAATTATAGCAGCGATTAAAAAAGAGGCTATTCGTACGAATTTTATCATGATTTAACTTTCTTTGAGGTTAATGGCATGGAAACTAAGATAAAAAAGAACATAAAACAGAGATCAATAAATGACAACAAAACCCAAAATCCTCCACTCATTCCTCCAGAAAAAGTTTCGTGAACCACTCCTCCAGTAGAAAAAATACCAAAAACAAATTCTACAGTTTCACCATTCCAAACACGACCAAGCCAATTAAAAGGATCGAACACAGGTTGTGCCAGGCCAAACCCTATTGCCTGACCAATCATAAATATAAAAAAAAGCAAAAGAGCAATTTTAAACCGAAAATCAGAAATAGTTTGATGTTTGCCTTCGGTTGTTTTACTAACCACCCATGGAATTAACAATCCTACCAACACTCCCTGAAGTGTTTATTTCAACCGAAAAGTATACCAGTAGTTCAGTCCAAAAGTATACCATTTTAATTAAATAAAAAAGGCAGTACTCTTCTGATCGGGGTACCCCGATCAGAAGAGTACTGGTGCCCGGATTTTTTGTTGCTGATTTTTCATTTTTTCATCATTTCAGTAGTTTCCCTTAAGCGGTACGATTCACCATTCATGTTTACCAGATGTGCTTTGTGTGTTAACCGATCTACTAAAGCGGCAGTGAGTACCGGATCACCGAAGATCTCCTCCCATCGGTCGAATCCCAGGTTAGTGGTAATGACCGTTGACTTGCGGCCTGCCCGAAGCGAGAGGTGGTTGAACAGCAATTCGGCTCCTTGTTTATCAAAAGAGATATAGCCAAACTCATCACAGATGACCAAATCATATTTTTCAAACCTCAATTCCATTTGCCTTAGTGCCCTCTGTGCATGCGATTCACGTAGTTGGGTAAGCAATCGGTGAACAGTTGTAAAATAAACTTTATACCCTTGCAAACAGGCTTTCAACCCAAGCCCGGTAGCAATATGAGTTTTGCCAGTCCCCGGATTTCCTGCCAGTATGATATTTCGTCCGGAAGCTACAAAGTCAAGCCGTTCGAGTAAGGTAAGTTTCTCTGCTGCATCAACCGGGAGTAAATCACGCTTTAAATCGTGCAGGTATAGTTTGGCAGGAAAACCAGCCTGCCTGACCTGTGCTTTTTTTCGGTTTTCTAAGCGGGTATCATATTCCCGTTCCATTAGCCGTAAAAGGAATGTTTCATAGTCAGCACCATCTTTGGCCGACTCCTGTGCCACTTGTTCAAACTCACTGCGGAAAGCAGGTAACCGGAGTTCTTTGCTGTACCGGATAATTTGTTCTTTTATTTCGCTTTGTAGTTTCATCTTTGTTCAGGATTAATTCATTAATGCCGTAATTTGTTTGAGTTGTTTTTGAGCCATATAAGCCGTCTGGCTATTTACGGCTGCCGGTTTGGCACTTTCCCCGGGTTTATTGCCCAGAAGAGCCGTTAGCTTCTCTGTTGTTACACTTTGGGTGCAAAGACGGACCAACCGCAACACGGTGGCTTCCAGATTTTCTTCACTAATTTTATTTTGGCGGCAATAATGGAGCAGGCCGATAAAGTCGCGTGGGGCATTAAGGTAATATTGCCGATATAGTTCTTTCAGGTATGGGCTGCAGGCCAAGGCAACACTTCCATCCAAAGCCCCGGGCTTTTGCCTGAGGGTATCCAGATAATGTTCAATGGAGATGACCCACTGATGTTTTCCATAATCACGCACATGAGTTGCTACTTGTTTGTTCTCGAAGTAAACTTCAATTTTATGGCTAAATATTTTAACATCGACAAAACACCCGGCCAGCTTGTCAGATACCGAATAATGGTTGGTACAGTAGCTGAACGTGGCATATTTATCGATCCTCAGTTGCACGGAATCAGAACATGCCAATGGCCCGGAGTATTGCCATAAGAGGCCTTTCTCATCAGCAAACATCTCCATGGCAGTGCGTCCGCTTAATTGCTGTTTACTGTTGTTTAATCTGGTGATAATTAGCCCCAGGTATTTTTCGGCTTCTTCCAGATTGGCAAAATCGCTTTTAAAACCAAATGCTTTTCTGCGGATGTATTCTACACTGCGCTCAACATGCCCTTTTTCGTTACCGCTGTAGGCATTACAAAAACGGTGGCTAAACTGGTAATGCCCTTTCATCTGAAGCAATGCCCTGGTGGGCTCTTTCTCGTGTTTGCCAATAAATTTGGCTACCGCAACGCGCATATTGTCATAAACCATCTGGTGGTAAACACCACCTATGTGTTCAAAAAATGAAACATGTGATTCCATAAATGCCAGCGTATCTTGACGCTTGTAAACAAGGGCATAGCGGTAATTACTGTAAGCAGAGGTAAATACAGCAAGTTGAAAACGGCTCTGATTTCCGGCTATAGTTAGTTTTATCTCGCCCCAGTCAAACTCACATACCGAACCGGGCTCATACTGTTGCCGGATAAAAGCTTCTTGATTGGTTGCTGATTTCCCCAGTTTCTCGCGGATGTAATTACAAACGGTGGTATAGCCAACATCGAACCCATTTTCATGAAGTAATTGAAGTATATCGATGTTTTTCAGGATTTGCTTTCGCATACCCTGCCCGATTTTCTTGCGGTTTTCTTCAAGCTGATTATCGATAAAACATTGAACTTCCTGAGTCAAGCGGACTTTACTCCTTGCCCCTACTGTATAAACCACAGGACTAGTCAAATAAGTCGAAAGTGCCAGTTCCGGCTTGATAGGCCCATTCTGAAGATTCTCATAACCTTCAATATATTTTTTGACCGTCTTACGATTAATGTGGAGTTCTCGTGATATCTGGCGTTGGCTCTTTCCCTCTCGATGGCTACGGATGATGATTTCTTGTTTAGTATACATACTTATCATGCTTTATGAACGAGATTTTAATCCCATTCTGTTATCACTAAGTGGTATACTTTTCGATTGAAAGGTGGATTACTTCCTAATTAATATAAACACCCTGAAGCAAAATATAATACCCAATCCAATAACGCACCCAACCCATTATAACCCCTATAACTAGTGTAACGGTTATAATTTTAATAACTAAAAACAAAGGTGAAGTTTTTAGATTGTTCTTCATTTAAGCCAATTTTGTATTAAACAACTCTCAAACACTAATAAACATTGTTAAATATTTCTTTTCAAAACTAATTTATTGTGTGAAAATTACATATTTTTCTTGCTAAAAATACATCCAATGCCACTTAAATTTATCCACTTTATTAAACTCAATAGCCGGAAAAGGCACCTTAATAAAACCAATTAGTTTAAAAGCTGTTTTTAGAAATTTTGAGTTCGTAGGTATTCTTTGCAAATCAATATCTAACGATAAATAGTATTCTCTAGTTTTAATAAAATCAGGTAAAATATTCCCCGAATTATCAAATTGACGAGGAACTCCTAATCCACGAATTCCGTACCCGATTGCTACATTTAACCATTTTGGGAATTTTATGGGTTTTGAAATGAAGGATGCAATATTTGCACTTAACCAATACGTTTGACTGTTATAATCCTCAAAAACCCTTTGTAATTGAGTTACTCCTAATTTAGATGGATTAAGCGGAGCGTATTTATCAGAAGGCAGGTAGGAGAATTTCATTCGTAACCTTTGTTCTTGCCACACTAATTGTTGTGTACTAAACAATAATGGGCCACAGGCATTTGCTACTAAGTCGCCCCAGGATGCCCCCCATTTTGAATGAAAACCATCAAATATTTCAATTGAAGCCATGTTGCCAAAACCAAAAAGCCCACTATACAATGCTGCTTTTTTGTTGTTTAGCCCTGCCCAGCGAAGAACATGATATGAATATTCGCTAAAAACATAACCCGTTGTTGCATGTCCAAATTTATCGAGTTTGAACCACGACGAATTATCATTCACCCAATGAAAACTGCTGTTCGGAGTATCTTTGTACCACAAATAATAGGAATAAGCAGTCATTCCGGCATAAAACGTACTGGCAGCAATTATGGTCGTTTTTAATCTGCGTGTTGTATCAATTTTAGCAGAAAACTTAGCATTAACCTCAGTATGTGTAAATAGGAATAATAGGATAAAAAGTAGTACGATTCTTACAGTTATAATTTGGATGAATTTCATATGTTTAAAATTAGATCCAAGACACAAGCATCAAGACACAAGACAGAAAAATGGGAACAACAATTAATCATCTTCCATTGTGGTAAAAATCATTTATCATGAATGTTTCATATGATTATAAGTGTTTGTTTTTATAATATCATATGCCCGCCTGCCGGTAGGCAGAGAACTCGCTTATAATCATCCTTCAGTATGCAAATTTTTTACATGCTCGTTTTATCTGTTTTAAAAGACGCTCTATTAAATATCCGTCCATCCTGTTCCATTCCAACCGAATTCTAGTTCTTCCCATTCGTCGTACACAGTTACGTTTTTCTGTGCAATACCTAAGCCATTTCTGCCAATAAATATGGATACCGTTTCATTTTCTATTTTACCACTCATTAGGTCATCAGATTTCCTGTAGTTTGCTGTCCTTTCACCTCCAGGCCTCACTTTGTTGTCCGGACTAATTTGGCCTCCGGAAATCCACATATGTGTATCTTCATCACTATGGTTTCTCAAAGTTATTTCTATATAACTAGATATATCAGGTTGAGATTCACCTACAGTATCACGTTCCCCACATCCTGTACTTACATAAAGCAACGCCAAGACAATAATAATTCCTAATTTTTTCATACTATTATTTTTGGTTTTTATTTAAACTATAAAAATTACCTGCGCGATATTAGTTTTTGAAATATTCAATCTCCCTCTAATCTAAGAAAGGTTACATGCGTATCAAAGAACAAAGTAACAAGTGGGCACATAGCGTAATAAGTGGTCGAAATGAGAGATAATTTTTTCTAAATAAATGCATTAGACTTAAAAACAATTTCCCTACTATACCCACTCCTTCCCTTATTTTACCATTACCATGTCTTTAAACTCAACAGGAATGGGGCTAATGGTATCATAAGAACTTCCTTCTTCAATTCCATTAGTAACACAGAGGTAATTCTCAGTGTTACCCTCCAATAGAAAATAAATATAATTTCCGCTTTTTGAAAACATGGTATTGTAAATCCAATCGGATCCAAGAGACGAACAAACAACATATTCATTGTTATTTACAAAATCTTTGTAATATAGATCACCATTGCTGGTGCCCACACAAGGGCCATTGATTCCCCATGCATTCTTTTTCACATTTATAACATTCATGTTCGTTTCGGTAATATTTCCACTATTAATGTCAAGCAGTTTCGTTTTGCCATGGTTTGAGTAAAGAATATATCTACGATCAGAAGTCATACCTTGAATAGATACATCATCATCATCTGATGCCCCCAGCCGAGTGTATTGCTGAGTATCAAAGTCGTACCGGTATAAAATTTCGTAATCCCAATGTAGAGCTCCTCCATCAACGCCATAGGCATCTAACTGCCCATAAGCATATCGTCCATCGGGAGAAGCAAAAAATAGTACGCGTAATTTGTCCAACTTCGGTATCACTTTTTCGCTCCGGTTGACCCAAAACAAAAGAATTTGCACTAATAGCCATTTCGGATGTTCCGTCTGACGTATTAAATCTCATCAAATAAGGCTTGTATTCATCTCCGTAGTTCATGTCATTCGTTGCATCAGAATAAATAATATACCCATTATCGGATACATCTCCGGTTCCTGTTTGGAAATAGGAATAATCACTGCTTTGTGATGGTTCAATAAGAGGAAGATAATAAGCATCGGGGTCGTTCAAATTCTTATAAGCTCCCTTATTATCAAAATCACGCGAATTTAATCCTAGGACCATTACATTATTATTGATATCACAATTATCAATCATTCCACTTTCCGGATAAGCATTTAAATAAACAGAATAAGCTAGCTCTCCATTATTGACTGATATTAATACAATCGATTTGTCTGATCCCAATACTTTTTCTGTCCCCGGTTTGTAATAAGCGAGGAACTCTACATTCTCTGTAATCCCCGGGTTCTCATTCTCTTTAGAAATATCATCGTCTTTATTGCATCCGAGCAAGAAAAGCAACATAATCCCAAGCAATACGAGTCCTGATTGTTTCATGATTCTAGTTTTTAGTTTTAATTATTGTATTAACTGAGCGAATTCCATTTCCAGATATTCAATCTCCCTCTAATTTAATGATGGATGTGTGGTTATCAAAGAACAAAATAACAAGTGGGCACAATACGTAATAAGTGGTCGAAATGGGAAACAGATTTTTTAACCATTACCACATATTATTTTTCAAGAATAAAAAAATGCCCACCTGTTCGTTCATTTGCCCAGTTGTTATTTTTTAAATACAAACTGGCATAAAATTGAGTATCTTCAAATTTGAAAATCAAATGATGCTGTTGTGCCTTTTTTTTGCTTCAAAAAAACCTTTTTAATAAGCCTGTTAATTTTAATTGGCTTTTTGCTTTGCGGACAAAACAAGCCCGTTATAAATTACACCACCCATAATGGGCTTCCTCAAATTCAGGTGCGCGAAGTTTTTCAGGATTCGCGGGGTTATATTTGGGCAGGCACAAAATCGGGATTGGTTTGTTTTAATGGCATTACCTTTAACCATTTTCTGCCGAATAAAAGTATTAAAATTATAAATGAAGACGACAATGGTGACCTCCTTATCAAAACATCAAACAAACTTTTTCGCTACAATGGAAATTCAATGACCCAAATCTATGAGAGTTTTCAGCCCTTTAAATTTTACATTGCTAAAAATGATGTATGGATTTGGACCCTGGCATATTTAAAACACTTTAAAAACGATACATTGATTCAAACTTTCCTCCCCGGAGAAAATTTACCCCCAGAAGGAATCAAATATTTTAAATACGATAAAAAAACGGGGACAAAATATTGTGATGATGTATCGGGTAAAAATATTTATAAACTCAATAATAATAAATTTCAAAAAATTATTACTGCGGAAAAAGGGACAACCATTTCAGTGGGAAACTTTAGCAACGGCACAATTAACTTAATGGAAGCTAATAGAGAAAGTGTTTCTATAAAAAATATAAAAACGAACGAAGAATATTACAGGTATTTTATGCACAATGATAATATTGATTCAATTCAGGTAAATCATATTCCTTTATCCATTCAACTATTACAAGGCTTCTATCAGTCTTTTAAAATTGATAGTGCAACAAACACCGCATCAAAGATTGACTTAAATATGATTAAAGCGCCTTACCCTATTATATTCGATAAGGACATGAATATTTGGGCAGGATCAGACAACGGATTATACCAAATTATTAACAGCCCCTTAACGATTTATGACCGTTCATTTATGAATGATTTTTGGACCATTATAAAAGGAAAAGACGGACAATTTTATGGTGCGGTTTTTAAAGAAGGGTTGTATAAATTAGATTTCGAAAAACAACAAAAACAGGAAATTATTGCGTTTAGGGCAAACAACATTAAAGAAACTGATTATTACTATGGTGCTTCGAAAGACAAACAAGGTAACCTATATTTCCCTACGCATCATGGAATTATAAAATACGATTACCACAAGACAAAAAAGTTTGATACCGGTATTTCTCTCATTTCAAAATACGACCCATATAGTGATCGTATTATTATTGGTCAGAAAAATGGTTTAGCCTTTATTGATAAAAATGACCAACTGGAGTATGTAATTGATTCAACTTCTGAAATTTTGGTTTCACATCCGGTATCGATTGAATTTAAAAATGATAGCATTATTTGGATTGGCACCGGAAAAAGTATTGCCCAATATAATCGGCAAACAAAAAAATTCAGCAAACTGATATCTGAAAATGATCCTGGTCCAAAGAATGGTGTAATAACAATGACTAAAGATTATCTCGATAATATTTGGCTTGGAGGGAGAGACGGATTATGGTTATACCGAAACGAAACAAAAACATATAAACGGATTGATGAAGGATTTATTGAAAGTAATATTGCAGCAATTATTTCACCAAATCCAAACCTGCTTGTATTTGGGACATCACGCGAATTATATATCCTCAACCTCCAAAAATTTTACTCCTCCGGAAAACTGGAAATGAAATTATATAATTACCACAATGGGTTTATTGCTGAAGAAGTGTGTCAAAATGGTTTTTTGCTCAATGGCTCCAAACTAATTATCCCATCGACAACAAATACTTCGGTTTTAGATCTGAATAAAATCAGGTTTATTTCTGAGTTTAACGAAGTCAGAATTACAATGGTTAATGGGGAAAGAATAAAATTTGGGAGAACAAACAAACCGCTTTACATGATTAAAAAAGGGCTAAATGAAATAGAATTTAATTTTGAAACCATAGGATTTGGATTACCAACTACGCCTCATTTTAAATATAAACTTGAAGGAGTAGACAACGACTGGAAGGAATGGACGACAAGTAATTTTGCCCACTACACAAACCTTTCATCGGGGAAATATACTTTCAGGGTTATTTCAAAAACAGGTAATTCCATTTCAAATTCACAACAAAAATCGGATTCTATTAACCTACAAGTTTCTATCCCTTTTTATAAAGAACCCGACCTTTATAAATACGCCTTTTTTATTTTCTTGTTACTTTCTACTATTATCATTTATTTTGGCTGGTCTCGGTTTCGTTATAAAATAAAAATTTCGGCGCGCGAACAAACAATTAAACACCTCGAAATTGCTACACTTCAAGCCCAACTTAATCCACATTTTATTTTTAATTTCCTTTCATCAATACAAAGTCTGATTAGTGAAAAAAAGCCGGAAGCTGCAAATTCCTTTCTTGTGAAATTTTCACGATTATTACGAGCATATATGGAGTCCTCCATAAAATCTTCAAAAGTCCTTTCAGGATTGTCCACTAGCAATGAGATTACTATTTCCGAAGAAATTGAGCTTTTAAAAATGTATATCGATTTAGAAGCAATGAAATATGATTCAGGAAAGATTAATTATGAAATTAGTATTTCTGATAATCAGTTGCTCAACAAAACCATTCCTCCAATGATAATACAGCCTTTGGTAGAAAATGCAATCAAACATGGCATCCTACCAAAAAGTGAACCGGGTAATCTTAAAATCTCATTTTCGGGTGAAGACGAATTTTTAGAATGTATTATTGAAGATGACGGAATAGGTATTGAGCAATCAACAGAATTACAAAAACAATCCATAAAACTTTATAAATCGCGTGGGATTGAGCTCATCAACAAAAAAATAAGTATACTCAACGATTTGGGTTATAATATTCATATTAGATACCTGCCGGTTGGAAAAGGAACCAGGGTAAATATTCAATTTAATAGCTAAAGCCATGGACGACAAATTTAAAGCTTTAATTGTTGAGGATATCGCTGATACCTCGGAATATATAAAACAGCGCATATTAAAACTCTGCCCAACTATTCACAATCCCGACCAGGCTTTTAACCTCGATGAAGCATTTGAAAAAATAACATCAAATAATTACGACATTATTTTCCTTGACATCCAGCTCCCAAAAGGTACCGGCTTTGATTTGCTAAATAAGCTGTCGGCAAAGGGTAAAATTGATTTCGAAATTATATTTATCACCGGCGAAAGTGAAAAAGTACATACATTAAGAGCCATTAAATATTCGGCTATCGATTTTCTATATAAACCACTTGATGACACTGAGTTGGTTGTTGCTGTTAACAAAGCTATCGAGAAATTAAAAAACACATATTTTAATAAACAAATAAAATTACTTCTTGACCGTGTTGGCCATGAAAAAGTTTCGGAGACAAATAAAATTGCATTTCATTTGCACAATGGCGTAATTGAGTTTGTTAATGTAAAGGAAATAAAATACCTCCAGGCCGATGGTGTAATTTCCTACATCTTTTTAGAGAACGGCGAAAAATTAACTATCACAAAGAATCTGGGATATTATAAAGACATGCTTATTGCCGATTACAATTTTCACCTTATAAGTAATAGTTTATTGGTAAACCATGAATTTATACATCGGTATAACCACCACGAATTGCTGCTTACCTTAAAAGATGGTTCGAAACTTTATGCTTCAAAGCGGTTTGGCAAAGAATTTAAAAACTCTTTACAACAAAATAAAAACAGTAAATCATTAAAAAATCCCTTGACTCTTTTATGGGAAAGATGGTTTATATAACAGAAAAAAATCCTATGTCCTATAATGTGAACAAAATGATGTTTTCCATTTTCCAACTAATTATAAGACCATAAAATAGAACCTTTATGCCTAAATTAATCTATATCTCTCTGCAATTTACTTTCAAATTAACAACCGGTTAGTTTCTTACAATAAAAGTTACTGATGCTATTTCTTTTCCATTATTATCCGTGTCGTTCATCCTGAAATCATAACTGCCTTCTTTATCTGGCGCTTTAAATTCAAGTGTTCCGCTTGTCCGTTTTTTAAGATATTGATAGCTAACATCAAATTTATCGTTTACTGCTTCGCTACCGTGTTCGACATTTGAAGGCACAATTCCAATCCAGGCATTTTCGGGGTACGATGACAACGCATTAAAAGAAACGTAAATTGTTGCACCTGACTTTACCGTTTCAAAATTTATACTTAAGGCTTGGGAATTTTTATCGCCAGTTGCCGAATTTACTATTTTGGAATTATTTACCCAAAAACTAACATAAGCAATTTCTTTCCCGTTATCATCTGTATTATTAAGCCGAAAATCGTATTTCCCCTCTTTATCAGGTGCATTAAAAATTAGTGTCCCGCTTTTACGTTTTTTAAGATATTGATAGCTAACATCAAATTTGTCGTTTATCGCTTCGCTGCCATGTTCAATATGGGATGGTACAATTCCGATCCAGGCATTTTCAGGAAATTCAGAAGAAAAATTAAAATTAACTTGAATTGCTTCGCCAGATTTTACATTTTGTTGAGATATATTTATGGGTCCGTTGTTAGATTGACTCCCTGTTTTACTTACCGTAAAACTTACTGATGCTACTTCTTTTCCATTATTATCGGTATCATGCATCCGAAAATCATAGTTCCCTTCTTTAGTTGGAGCTTTAAACCGGATTGAACCGGAAGTCCTTTTTTTTAGGTATTCGTATGCTACATCGTGTTTGTCGTTAACTGCTTCACTGCCATGTTGAATATTTGAAGGGATAATACCAATCCAGGCATTATCGGCAAAAGTTGAAGGTGCCGAAAAATAAACAGAAATGGAAGCACCCGGTTTAACTGAATAATTATCAATTTTTAATGACTGCGAATGAGCAAAATAACTCATTAAAATAATTGCTGCAAAATAAATTAATCGTCTCATAACTTTAATATTTATTTTCTCCATATATGATTTAACGTTAACTGCCTACTCATACAACCATCAGAAATTTTTCCAAATTGAAACTCGTCATAATCCATCTTAAACGGATAAACTCCTTTTGTATCGCCACATTCATGTTTGGGCCCATAAAGAGTTAATGTGTTACCACTAACTGAATATTTCCCTGTCATTACTTCCGATCCTTCATTCATTTTATCATCAAAAGAGAAAGTTCCATCATTTTTAAATGTCCAATAAAAATAACCTGTTTGAGGAAAGCCAAACTTCCATGTACCAACTAATATACTATTTTTTGATTGAATTTTGGGTTTTGAATTTTGAGTTGTAACCGGGATTGAATTCGAATTAGAGGACTTTCCCAACTGTGCCCCTTCGTAGCCGCTCATTGTGCGGGTTGAAGATTCAGCATACTTGTACTTCTGCTTCATTTTAGCTTCCAAAATTTTCAAATAATTTCGGTCCTTATCAATATTCCTTAACGACTCTTTTTCATGAAATATAACAACATTTATATTTTTACGAAACTGATTTGCCTTAGCAAGTTGTTTAAACCTTTCGGCAAGACTTTGTGCATCACCACTCTTCCCTCCATTAACTCCTTCGGCAAAATTTAATCCAAATACCGAATTTATTACATCCTTTGACAATTGCACTGGCGTATTTCCGGGAATTAAAAGTTCGATCTGCTCTTCGATGACCTCAATCTGAATGGTGTTGATCAGTTTCATTTTTTGATCAAAGGATTTATTGCTAAGATTTAATGACCAATCTGACAGTTCAGCAACTTGCTTTCTGCACTGTTCAAAATTATCATCCATCATTTTTTTGAGCGGAATTTCTCCATCGGGATATGCATAAGGTTGGCCATATTCCTTTAATGTTTTTGCCGACCTTTCAATAATTGCCAAACGGTTTGATTCACTCATTCCCGGATCAGATAATGCTTTCCCCAGTTCCGATTTTGCTTCTTCCACCCATGCTGTTTCCAATTCGTTTAGTACCTTTTGTCCTTTAACATCTAATGTTTGAATAAAAAATCCAACCACAAAAATCAACAAAAATCCAATCTGCTTTATATTATTCATTTATTAAAATTAACGTTATAAATTCAAGTTTTTAGCACAATAAAATACGCGTATTATGATTATTTTTTACCCAGATTTTGAATCTTAATATCGATCGACCGGATACTATGAATAAGCGTATTAAAATAATTATCGACCGGAGCAATTAATACTTTCCCGGTTCCGCTAAAAGTATTTACAATTCCTTCGCCTGAAATTACAGTTGAAAAAATACCTTTGGTTGCTTTAGCCACTTTTAACTCAATTCCGGAAGTACGTGCCACAGCAAAAGCACCATCAACTATCAATTTATCATTAGTGAGTTCAATTTCTTCAAGCGGTCCAGCCGAGGTAATCACTACTTTTCCGGTACCGGCAACAATTGTTTGAAACCATTTTTCGCCCGAAAACATGGCTCCTGTTTTGTGCATTGCAGCACCCTGTTTTAGAATCTCATATTTATTAGAGCTTCCTGTATTTCTGTCGGGTGTAGGATTTTTGTTTTAATCAATCTTGATTTTGGTAGCGTATACCGCAATTGCCTGATTTCCCTGATTTGTTCTATTGCTTTTTCAGCAGAGATATTAATGTTATTTATTTTTAACAACCTCTCCAGTTCCTTGTAAATGGCGTATGCCGTGAAACAGATACAAATGTGAGCCTCAATACGTTCTTTTAACCGATGGTATACCGGACGTATCCTCAAATCGGTTTTTGATATACGAAAAGCTTTTTCCACTTGCCACAATTGACTATAATTTCCAATGACATCTTTTCTCGATAAATGTGTATTGGTCACATAACCTTTCAGTCCATCCCAAACCTTATCTGCTTTATACTTATTGTAATCGATTTTGACATCAATTTCACCTGATAGTTTTAGATATTTATTATATCCACGATTGTTTATGTGGTCTTTAGTCAGTTTACCCGACGCAACACGTTTTTCAAGCCTCTTTAAGCCTTTATTCCTGTTTTTCATGTCGTTGTGTGCCCTTTTTTGAGAAAAGCTGATAATTAACCTTCCATTCTTGTATTTCAGTTCTTTGGGTTTGTTTTCGTTAACATTAAGGGCTGTAATTTTTGCTTTTATGCCTTTACTTTCATTTTTTATCCGCCCGCCAAGTATGTATTGGTAGTTGTTTTCAACCAAAGCATTTATGTTTTTTTGCGAGAGCAAAGCGGCATCAGCTATTACAATAGGCTTTTCAATATCAAACTTCTTTTGAAAAGCTTCAAGTACCGGTATCAATGTTTTCGTTTCAGAAGTGTTTCCCTCGAATATTTGGTAGCCAACCGGGTATCCATATTTACCAACCAGTAACCCGATCATTATTTGGGGCTGTTGGTGTTTACCATCTTTATTAAATCCGGGGATACGATAATCATCTTCTTCAGATGCTTCAAAGTATAGAGTGGTCATGTCGTAAAATGCGACACTTATCTTGCCTTTGAGTAGTTTCTTTGTATGCTTAAAAGTAAGTTGTTCTATTTGGGGCTTTAGTGTGGTGTTCAATTCATCAAGAAAACGATAAATAGTATGAACGCTAACATCGGTATTTAAGTGCCGCCTAAAATAATCAACGGTTTTCAATTTGCTCCCAGGGTATACTAATCGGCATAAAACAAGGTTGCGGAAATAGTTGCAGCACCCATCGTATGGAAAATTGAATTTCTGATAAATTTTTCCTAAAATTAATTCGCTCCCGACAACTTGCAGATGATTATTTGCAATACTGTCCACAAAGTTCTCAACCACGATGTCATCGTGTTCGATAAAAAGAGATTGCATTCCCGTAAGCCTTTCCAACTCAGTGTTTGCAAGCAATGACAACAACTCTTCTTCTCGTTTAGTTTTTGCGCAGCCTACAGTTTTTATGACTTTATATTTACCCTTGTTTTTGGAGATTATCTGGATGCTAACAGAACCGCTCCTATTCTTATTTTTACGTATAAACATACCCAAAAATAGGCTTGCAGCACCCAAAATGCAAATTTTAAAATGCTAAGTAACTGAAAATCAAAGGGGCAATTTTGATGCGTCGTTGTGGTGCACAAAACAGGAAAACATGGCTCCGATCGCCCGGTTTGTATAAGCTCCTATTTCAATAGCCATATCTGAAGCATAATAGGCTCCGCGATCAAGAATCCATTCATCGTTTTTCAAATCGAGGATTGTAAATTCACCAAACGAAGGTTCCAGAAAAACAGTACCAGTGCCCCGAATGACCGGTTTAACAATTTTTTCTTTTGTGATCATCGATTTAAAAATCTTTCCCATACCAGGAACATTCGACTCCAACTCAAGGTTCCCTTTCATGTAATGCATGGCACCTGCTTCGTATCGAAATGCAGCATCTACCAAATCGATTTTAACCATGTTCAGGCGTTCGCGATTAACCACATCAAACTGAACCTTTCCTTTGCCCGATTCGGTTAATTTCCCTACAGGATGGCCACAATGCCCACAAAAAGCTACATCTGGTTTTATTTCTTTTCCACAATTACTACAAAATACCATATCGTTTTATTTTAGAATTAATCATCGTCATAATCATCATCAATTCCATCGTTATCCGAATCATAATCGTAATTATCTGATGATTTGCGTATTTTGCCTTTTTTTGCTTTTCTCCAGATTACAAAAACAAATACTCCGATAAATACAATTCCAAAAATTGCATTCACCAATTTTTCTTTGGCTGTAGGATCAACTATTAACCAAATGATTATAGCAATAAAACCAGCCAAAATCAATCCTATAATTATATTTCTAATAATTTTCCTTGTTTGGGAAGATTTACTCTTAATCATAGTGCCTGAATAATTCCCGGTAGATGAAATGGTTTTAGCTGGATTGTTAACTTTTTGATTAAATGACGCGTTTTTTTCATGCCCACAATGAGGGCAAAATTTATCGTCGCTGGAAACCGTTTGATTACAATTAGCGCAATTCATATTTATTGCCTTTAAGGTTAGTCTATAAGCCCTTAAGATACAAATAAAATAGCATTACAACATTTTACAACAACTAAAATTATGCGGAATTCTCAAAAATGTTATGTAAAATGCAGAGGCCATAACACAGGCATAAAATACAAAATCTATTTTTTCCGAATAATCAGCAATAAATCCATTGGATACCTTCCTGAGTTTTCTCCATATACCGAAAGCCCTCCTCTATTGGTTGTTGTTTCATCAACATGGAGTTGAATAGTTACTTTCCCTGTTTCGATAGCTGATCTTCTGGCAATTTCATCAAACTTTACAGTTACCAAATAACCATACGACCCGGCTTCGTCAAGTAGCCAGGGTTTACTTTTATCAGTACTTCCCCATTCCCAGCCAGGCTCTTGGTTCATCCATGACAAAAGCCCACGGTGGTCGGCAGGGTCATCCTTTAATTCAGCTTCTCCAATTTTTAGCCCATTTGCAGTAATCGTAACCAACGAACCAAATAATTTTTCATCAGTTTGAGGATAGCTGTTTTTACCATATCCCGGATCGATTCCTTTTTCAGAAACAACAGTCATTCCAATACTTTCTGCATCTCCATCTTCGAGGTATTTACCCTGAGGAAACCGGGAAGCCAATTCTGCCCTGAATTCAATTTCACTGACATTTTCAAAATCGATATTCTCGGGCAGTTGAAACTCATATTCAAAATAACCGGAACCCATCCCCCATAATTTTTTTCCTTGTTGAGGTGCCATGTATTTTATACTCCAGGAAGCGTTGTTAAAATCAGCCGGCGATTTAGAAACAATATATGCCTGATTATTTACTCCATTTTTTACCTTAAAAGGATAAAAATTCTTTTGAATTGCCTGTCCTTTATTATTCTCAAGAGTTGTTGCTAAAATCATAACAGCTGTTTGATCCGGCAATTTTATTTTTACCGATTTCAATTGTTTAAAAACAAATGGCTCAGCTGTAACAGCCATTTCTCCAGAAGAAAAATCAAATTTTTCACCCATATTATTCCATCCAAAAACAGAATATTTTAGTTTTAGCTCCTCAGGAATTGTATTGGTTACTGCACTTATTCCTATTGGAATTTCAACTTCTTCGCCTCCAATAAATTCTTTGAAAAAATCATCGCCGGCAACAACATACACATCTTTGTGAAAATCGGCCATTTGCATACCCGGATTTAATTCATCCAAACCAAATTCTTTTTTCGACCGGTCAAAACGGTAATACCCGTTCCATTCATTTATTACATCGTGGAATTCGGTAAAAAGGAAACCTGCAATTTTAGGGCGTTTCCGGAACTCATTCATCATAATATGGTATTCCCACGTGAGGTCAATGTCGCCAGTGCTTCCTGCATACCCCCACACTGCTCCACATTCCGAATTAAACATGGGTTGATTGCCCTGTACATTTCCACCAATATAATTGTGTGTTGAACCAGGGAAAGTATTTTTTACAATTTCATCGAGGAAACCAGCCCAATGCCGTGCCGGCAAATAACTGTGCCATGTATTAATATCGGTAACCACATGGTCCCAATTACAAGGTGAGTTATCTTCAACCAATCGGGTTGGATCATACATTTTTGCTTTATGATACCGTTCTTTTACCCATTCCTGAGTTTCTGAAGTATAAGTACGATTACCCTCATTATCCTTACTAAACAATCCCCACGTTTCGTTATATAGAACCCATGAAAAAATAGATGGATGGTTAAAGTCGCGTTCCATTTCCTGTTCAGCAATGTATTCCCAATTCGCCTTTGAAATACTATCAGGTTCGCCCCAAAAATTGGGAATGTCTTCCTGAATTAATAATCCCAATTTATCAGCCCAATAGAGTTTCCGGGGAATTTCTGCTTTAATATGAATTCGCAAACCATTAAGCCCTAAATCTTTCGCCCGTTGAATTTCTTCCTTCATAAATTTATCAGAAGGAAATGTATAAAAACCTTCAGGATGATAACTTTGATCGAGTGCAAGCTTCATATAAAGAGGCTCATTGTTTAAAGCAACATATTGAAAATCTTGCCCGGGCACCTGAATGGCCGAAATTTTTCGCATACCAAAATAAGTATCAACAGCATCGGTTATACTACTTCCTGAAAGAGAAGCAGTCACTTCGTACAAAAAGGGATTTTTGAGCGACCAAAGCGTCATATTTTCAATTGGTAACTCAAATCGAGCTTCAGATTGATTGGCAGGAATTTCTGACTGAAAATTAATTTTATTGTTTTTCCCTTCTAATTTAAACGATATAGGAGCTTTGGTTTCTTCAGCCAATTTAACAGCAATTGTGATTTTTTTATTATCAATATCAGGTATAAACCGAATGGTTGAAATATAATTTTTATCACGCGCCTCTAAATAAACCGTTTGCCAAATTCCTTTGGCATTTCCATAATACTGCTTCCCTGATGGGCGATTATCCAATTCTTCATCTTCGACACGTACAGCAACCGTATTTTGTCCCTCAACCAAAAACTCAGAAATATTAAATTCAAAAGGAGTATATCCGCCCGAATGTTGGCCTACCAGATTTCCATTTACCCATACTTTAGTATTAAAATCGCTGGCGCAAAAAATCAAGTAACACTCTTTATTTAACCATTCCTGAGGTTTCTTTATTGTAAACTGCCTGCAATACCAACCTATGTCGACATTAGGCAATAAAACTTCGCTGAGTGGGGCAGCCCATGAAAAAGGAACTACAATTTGCTGGTCAAAAAATTCTCCATCCTTTTGCCAATTTTCAACTAACCCAACATTTAACGAATCGGGTTTAAATTGCCAGTAGCCATTTAAATTTTGCCATTCAGGTCGTTGAAAATCGGGCCTTGGGTGTTCTGCTAAAGGAATACCATTTTTTTTCAGTGAACAAGAAAAAAATAAAAGGGAAATTATAAAAGTTAAAATCAGCTGTTTCATTTGTCAGGAGTAAAAAATTTATGCTTAATCAAATTAACTGAAATTTCTGTAAAATCAGAAATTAAGTAGTGCACATATTTATGTTTTTCGGACCGTAACGTCGTAGTTACGCCAATCACAATGGAACCTGCATCAAATGCTGCCTTGGTTCCCGACAAACTGTCTTCAAAAACAAGACAGTGTTTTGGATCACTATTAAGCTTTTGAGCTGCTAACAAATAAACTTCAGGATTAGGTTTGCCTTTAGTTACCATTGAATCATCGATGATAACGTCAAAAAAATGTTTTATTCCCAATCCCTCAAAAACAAATTTAACATTTTCGGGCGATGCAGATGTTGCAGCTCCTACTTTAATTTTATTTCGTTTTAATTCATCCAAAAAATCAATTAATCCATAAACAGGTTTTAGATGTGGATTATAAATATTTCGGTATAATTCTTCTTTTTCAGAACTTAAAGTATCTATTTCTTTTTTCGATAAAACACGGTTAAATAATAATGGCAACACCTGTTCGTTAGTACTGCCAAAATAATTTGAAAGAAACTCCTCTTCCGAAAAATAAATTGTATGCTGGGAACAAAAAGCCTTCCATGCTAGCTGGTGAAAATGACTGTTATCGACAATCACACCATCGATATCAAATATAACTGAAAAAGGCATCCTTTAAAGTTTCTTTAAAGGTAATAAATAAAAAAACCACCCTTGCTCTCAAGGGTGGACTCAATCTTAAGTAATATAGAAAAATCAGGTTTTAGTTGGATTCTCTCAACTTTATGTTCACCTGATTGTTTTTCTCAACATCGAATTTTTCAATAAGACTTTTTTCATACGAAATGTATGATGCAATTAAATTGCATTTTCCGGTAGCTACATTTTTAATTTCGAAACTACCATCAAAATCAGTATAGGCTTTTGTATCTGTTCCTTCAACTGATATTTCGACACCAACCAAAGCTTCGCCTGATTTAAAATCAATAACTTTCCCTTTGATTACTGCTGATTCGATATTAGCAGCTTTATGTGATTTTGTATCGCTTTTTTTAGCAAATCCCGCAATAGCAAAACCTGAGATTATAAGTAACACAACTAACTTTTTCATTTTATAAATTTTTAGTTTGCTTGCTTTTTATACAATTCAAAGATAGGTTGAAGTTGTTACGCTGTAATTAAAGAGGAATTAATATTTTATTAAAGTTTTGTTACAGCTATTTATAACGACGTTTGGAAATTAGAGTACCTGAACTATCATATTTTTTCCATACGCCCGATTTTTTCCCATTCTTATAATGCATGTCGTAAAGGAGGTTTGCCTGAGAATCCCAGATAAACCATTCACCATTCTTTTTACCATCTTTATAATTGGCTACAGCAATCTTTACGCCGTTTTTATCCCAATTAATCCATGTTCCATCTTTTACGCCTTCTTTATAGGAGTGTTGTTCCAACTTTATTGAATCCTCATCAAAAACCAACATCTGTTTGTGCAATAGGCCATTTTTTATATTTCGCATAAATTTAGGATTGCCATTTTCGAAATACTCAATATGTTCGCCGGTATAAAGCATACCCTTTTTATAAAAATGCCCGTCGATGTATTCAAGTTCTTGTGAAAAACCTTGTACAACTATAGTTGTAAATAGTGTAATCAAAAATATAACTCGTTTCATATATAAAAAATTAAAACCAAGTCTGAAGATCCTAGACACAAGACAAAAAAACTTCGCCAAACAATGTTTTGCGATGTATCAGTATCCTGCGAACCAAACTCTTTTGCCTTGGTAGTTTCATGTGTTTATGATTATTTCCCGTTTAAAATGTATAATTTAACTTAACCTGAAATGTAGTACCAAGACTAATACTTGAATAAATCTGATCAATCGCTTTAAACGATTTATATACCATTTCTTTTTTGGCATTTAACAGGTTGTCAATTTTAAAACCTGCTTGAAACCGACCTTCTTCACCAAAACCTTTAGTTGTATTAAAATTTAAACTGTGAAATGGTACACTGTAAATATCAGGCCTGTCGACAATACCAACATATTGTAAAGTTTGTCCCTGAAGGTTATAATACAAACCGGCCTCTAATCTTTTCCAGAAATTATTTTCTCCTCCTTCATAAGCAATTCCTGCATTAATAAGATAAGGGGCCTGGCCAGCCATATCGCGGTATTTTCCTACCGATTGCCCTGTACGCGCATTATCAACCCTCGATGTATATTCAGTATTACTCAATTTTATTTGAGATCTGGTATATGTAAAATTGACATTTACAGTAAGATTTTTAAGTTTTTCAGAAATTAGGTTTAAGTTTTGGCGCATTTCAATTTCACCGCCAATAACTTGCCCGTCGCCTACATTACGTGGCTGGTATGAACCAGTTTGTGTTGCAAACTGAACCATTTCAATGGGCCTATCGAACTGTTTATAAAACAAACTGGCTGAAACTGTTTGCCCGTTTGGCTGAAACAATTCCCAGCGAAAGTCAAAATTATGAATATCGGTACTAGTTAAATTACCATCCCAGTATTCAATACCTGCAATGTCATTAGCATCGCGGAATAGGCCGCCAATAAATGTGCGACCGCTTATTGGGTCAAATATCTCGGCATACGATAACTCTTTAAACGAAGGACGGGCAATTGTTTTGGCATATGAAAAACGAAAATTCTGATCGCCCGTAACACTATAAATCAAATTAAGTGTAGGGAAAAAATCAAAATTATCGAGTACCTTATCGTTGTCCAAAATATTTGTCCCTAATTGGTCTTGCCCTGTATAATTTTGTCCATATTTTTCAACCCGTACACCGGCAATTGCTTTTAACTTTTTTATAGGAGAAAACTCAACCGAAACATAGCCGGCTGCATTGATAAGGTTTGAATTATACTTATTGGGATTGACCGGAATAAAAGGCGCTTCGTATGTGGTTCCTTTCCCTATGTTTCCATTATAAGGCCATAAATTTTCGGCCTTAAAAATTTCATTTGGATCGCCTGTTAATGGTACATTCCGAATATTTATGGCATAATTACGTATAATAAAGTCCCGCTCTTTATAAGTATAAGCCCCACCAAATTTTAACTTGGCATCTTCGCCAAAAGCTTCAAAATCTTTTGTAATATGAAAAACTCCGGCTAAATTAATTTCTTCCAATTCGCGCCAAATCCTTTCAGGGAATCCCACTTCCGTTCCGATTGAATATGAATCGCCCCGGTCTTCGTAACGGGTAAACCGAATATCAGGGTCATTGATGCTTGATAAGGTTGGCGAAAATTTCCATTCTACATCCCATCCTGAGGCCCGAGCAGAATATTTTCCATCGATTAACAAATTGGAAAGCGAACGCTGGCTGTATTCAAGATTGTGCTGAAATCCAAAAAATTCGGTTCCCTGATTTGATTTAGCATAATCGAAAATACCTGCTTTTGATTCGCCATTCTGAAGGTGCAACAGATTTATCCGGTATTTGGCATTTTTGGTTTTAATGGCAAAACCCGCCAAACCGCTAATTAATACATTATTTACACCATAATCACCGAATTGATTTTCCCTTAATTCCATTTCGGTTTCCGAATGGTCGCTGGCTAAACCATACCGACCATATTCTGCATTTTGATAAAAATCGGTGTTGTTTTTATACGAAAGAGACAGAATATAACCCAGTGTATATTTCCCGGCTTCAAACTGATTCCCCAATGAAGCACCAATATTAAAATCCATTAGACTATTTTGTTTTGTCGCCGCTAAAGTTGGATTAAAGGCTTGAAGAATCTCTTTGTAACGTGTTCCCTTTTCGCCATTTGGATCGCCTACTACTTCTGAGAAAAAAGGAATATTTGTGGTTGCCGGAATATCTCTGGTTCCATCGTCAAAACCTAAAAAATCGGTTGAGCCACCTTCATAAGTCAGGAAATCACTGTTAAAATGTGAATTTGGATTATACCCTGCAGCCATTGAAATACTGGCTTTTTTGGAATCAGGAAAATCTTTGATATTAATATTGATAACACCTCCGGTAAAGTCGGCAGGTAAATCGGCACTAAATGATTTATTAACCACTAAATTGTCGATAATACTTGTTGGAAAAATATCCATTTGAATAGAATTCCTGTCGGGGTCAAGCCCTGGAATATCCAACCCATTCAAAATTGTTTTTGTGTACCGGTCGCCTAGTCCACGAACAAAAACATATTTTCCTCCTTCAACCGAAACACCGGTAACCCGTTTCATAGAAGCGGCGGCATTTGAATCGCCAATTTTTTTAAGTCCCGCCGAAGAAATACCGTCCAACACATTCACTGATTTTTTTTTCATGGTCAACATTGCTGTTTCAGTATTCCTGATATATTTTGCAGTTACTGTAGCTTCCCCAATTTCGATGGTTTTCTCTTCCAACTTCAAATTATCAAATATGGTTGCTTTTTCAGCTTCAACTACTACATCGTTAATATGTAAAGTTTCATATGAAATAAAAGAAACTCTGATTTGATAGGTTCCCGGATCAATTGGTAAGTTAAATTTACCATCCAGGTCGGTAATAGTACCCATTGTAGTCCCTTCAATAAAAATGGTGACACCTGGTAAAAACTCCCCTGTTTTCCCATCAAAAACCAATCCTCTGATAAATCCTTTCTGCCCAATCGCAAAATTGACAAGTATTAATAAGAAGAAAGTAAATGCTATTTTAACTATTCGCATGACTTTAATAATATTCAATTATTACAATAATAAAAACTCACAAGCACTATTTGCCTGTGAGTTTTTAATCAATTTGATATGAAATAAATAGTTTATAATGCTAATTTTCCGGCAACTGCAGCCCATGACCAATCAGCAAACTTTGTAAGGTCAGCTCCAACAGTTGCAGCACCTGCGGCAACAGAAGTAGTTATAGCATCAGATCCATCTTTGAATACGTCGGTTAAAACAATTCCGGCTGGTAATGTTACTTCAAAACCCGAAGAAGCAAATCCATTTGTATTGGTAAAATAACCGGCATATCCCTCAACATCTTGTCCACCATCTTCTGATAAAGCGGTAAAATAGATATCCATCATATTCGCATCTGTATTGTCATCGAAGTCGATTAAACCACTGGCATCTTCAACTAAAACAGTACCATTTTTAATGGTATATCCTGTGCTGGTATAACTACCCTCAGGGCCATCCAGTTCAAAACACTCGTCACCTGGATTGATTACCACAAAATTATCAATGGTGCCAGCCCAAGCCTGGTCAGCATCAACAGCATCGTCGCCTGTATTCCAGATGATGGCATTTTTAACATCAACAGTTCCTCCAAACCATTCAATTCCGTCATCCTGGTTCGAAACAATTTCAACATTTTCGATAACAGTAGATGATCCTACACCACCAAGCGTTAAACCGTTAATTTCGTTTCCTTCACCAATATTAGCTCCACCATGGCGGATAGAGATATATTTAATCACGCCTGAGTCGTCGTCAGCAACAGTCCCACCATACAATCCATTTTGATCTGAAGGAGGTATTCCTTCAATTTGTTGTGATTCTGCATCACCCGAAATTGGCGCATTTCCCAATACAATTAAACCACCCCATAAACCATTTAATGTTGGGTCGAGGTTAGGGCTTGCTATTTCACCCGGCACAATATTGTCAGCTACCGAAGTAAAAATAATTGGAGCTGCAGCTGTTCCTTCGGCTATTATTTTACCACCCCGGGCAACAATTAATGCAGTAGCGTTAGCTCCTGTCCCAGCTTCGCCTTTTACAACAACACCCGGTTCAATTGTTAAGGTAACACCGTCCAAAACAGAAATTCGCGATGCCAGGGTATATACTTTCCCTGTTTCCCAGGTTGTATTTGCACTTATATTTGCGCTTACCGATACTTCCATTTCTTCTTCATCTACCGACAAAACAGCTGTTGCATTATCTGATTTTTGATTGATATCAGTCACTGTAATAGTAACAGAAGCAGCACCACCTGTAGTACCAGCAGTAAAAGCAACCACTACTGTTCCTGATGTTGCAGCAGCTTCTGGCTGACTTAAAATAGTTGCAGTTCCGCCCTGTGCACTAGTAGTCGCTGTAGCATAACCTCCGGGAACATTAACAGTAAAAGACACATCGATTGATTGGTTGGCATCAACATTGGCTGTCGAAGAGGGAGCGGTTACTGAAGGTGCATCCGGGATAACCTCAATTGGATCATCCTCACTACAAGAATTCAAAAAAGCCGCACCAACTATCAGCAACACAACAAATAATAAATTAAATTTTTTCATCTCATTATAATTTTAAATTTTTAACAGTATTCGATGTAACTCGCTTAGAATGATTCTCCTGTATGAATAGTCATTTGCATGCTCGTTTCATGGTATTAAATCTTAATAATTAATTTTCAGTTTTTACATTAAAATAAAGTTCAAGTGACAACTTACGGCTCAGGTTTTAATTCATCCTGATTCAATAAATTATCTACTGCGAAGCAATAGCAATAATGTTACACCTCGATTAATATTTTTATAAGCTATTATTACATTTGTGTAATAAAACTGTAATAAATACTGTCAGATACTAATCGTGAAATACGCCAAACGATAGAACTTAAAGTGTTAAGTATTGAGTGATAGTAAACATTTTCGGCGCAACCATTTATGTTGAAAGTTCGTCAATATACTATCTCTTATATTGTTTCAATATGAAAAGGTTTTTAGTTTTAGTTGGATTATTTCTTAGCATTTTTCTTTCATGTTCTGAAAACATTGAAGGAGAAATGACCGTAATTAAGGATTGTACAGGCTCTTATTTAAGGTTCAATGATAAAGATTATCACATTTGTAATTTTGAAATTGTATTTAACATCAAAGATGGGACAGAAGTTAAAGCTTCATTTGTAAAAGTTGAATCATGCTCTGCTAATGATAGTTTAAACACTTGTGATATGCTTCACATAAATGAAGGATGGATTACAGTAACGAAGATTAATTAATGCGTAGGATTAAACCAATTACATTAAAAAAAAGATTAAGCCTGTTTCACAAACCCAGAGGGTTTAAATATTTATAGAAACATTGTGAAACGTTAAAAAGTGCGACCCCAGCCGGGGTCGAATATCATACACACATCCGTATTTCTGCATACATGTGACCTCTACGAGGTCAATAAACACATAAACATTATTTCACAAATTCCAACAAGTTGAATGTTTATAACATTAAAAAATCATATCATTGGGGGCGACTTGATGTCGCACTATCAATACCTTTTGCAATTCCTATTTTTTTGATAACGAGAAAAGAAATTCAAGTCCACCTTGAGGATTATTACGAACTGAAATTTCGCCTTTATGTAATTGAATGGCATTTTTTACAATCGATAAACCAAGGCCAGTCCCTCCACTTTCTCTGGTACGGCCTGAATCAACCCGGTAAAACCGTTCAAAAATCCGGCTCAAATGTTCTTCCGGAATTCCTTTACCTGAATCAGAATACACAAAATAATGAAACAGTTCATCTTCCAGATAATTGTTAATTGTTATAATAATATCTTTCCCGGCATAATTAATCGTATTTTCAATAAGGTTCTGAAAAATAGAAGATAACAACGAATCATTTCCATTTACTATTACTTCACTACCAACTTGTATAACACATTCTATTTTATTCTCAACTAAACGATTATGAAGATTTTCAGTCACATCGTTTATTAAATGCCTGACATTTATATTCTTAAACTCAAACAGCTCGCCGGCATCCTCAATATTGTTTAATAACGAAATATCATTGAGTAAATAAGTTAACCTTTCTGTTTGAGTATAAGCTTTTTCAGTAAAATAAACTTGTTTCTCTTTAGGAATTTTTCCATTATTCAGAAGCGTTTCAAGATACCCTTTTATTGATGCCAAAGGTGTTTTTAATTCATGGGCAATATTCGAGGTTAATTGTTGTTTTAAGAGCCGGCGTTTTTCAAGCCGTGTAATATCAGAAATTAATACCTCAAAGTTTTTATCAAAAAATATGATGCTTTGGACTTTAAAATACTTTTCATTTTTTGAGGCAGTAAATTCAATTTGCGGCAATTCATTTGGTTGAAATTGTGTTTCTGAGCCAAGGTGTTTATCCAGGAATTCTTTTAAAGGCTTAAATTCCGGTATCTGAAAAATGTTTTCAGCATTAATTGTTGACGTTTCCGAAATAGTATTGATGTATTGAATAAAATGGCTGTTGGCAAGAGTTTTTTCACGATTGGGCGTAAAAAATGAAATACCTTCGTGTAATACATTTAAATGGTTAAAAAGCCTCTCTTTTTCATTGCCCAATTCATCTTTTGTTTTCCGTAATTTATCGTACATCCGAATAATCTGGCTACTAATCACACCCAATTCGTTATCAGGAAAATCAGTATCAGGATTGATAGGTTCATTTTTTCCGGCTTTAATTGAAAAGTCCTTTAATTTTGTGATGGTTATCGAAAGGCGTTTTGTGACAAAATTTAGCAGAATCCAAACGATCATAAAAATAGTCAGAATAAAAAATATAAATAATCGTTCACCTTTCAAAAAATTCTTAATATCGATATTATAAACAATGGCGGCACGGACAAAATAGTCATCGAAATATTTGGCATAATAATAAAACTCCTGATTGGTTGTTTCAGAATGCCGGATATTGGAGCCAAAATCAGAAAAAAGGGCTTTTTGAATTTCAGGCCGTGCAAAATGATTCTCCATCGTTTTGTAGTCTGCCACAAAACTATCGTACAAAACCACTCCCTTTTTATCGACAATAGTTATCCGGGTATTTTCCTGTGGAAGAATATTTTTTATGGTATCAACTTTCCCAAACTCGAATGTTGAAATGAGTTTATTCCTCTCAACAAAGTTTTGTGTTAAATCGGTAATATTCTCCAGCGTATTTTCCAGCTGGCCAATTCTATACCTTTTTTCGCGGTTATATTGAAACAACAATATAATTGCAGTAAAAAGAAATAACACCGCAAAAAAGTAGATAAAAATTTTCCTTCTGAATGTTTGTTTATTTGGCACTTTTGATAATTTTTAAAAGTTATTAATCAATATCAAAACAATAACCATATCCTGATTTTCCTTTGATAAATTTACCATATTCCTCAATTTTTTTACGCAATCGAGCCATGTTTACATCCACATTCCGTTCGGTAACTATCACGTCGTTACTCCAAATACGGTCTAATATTTCGCTCCGGCTAATGTACTGCCCTTTGTGTTTTAATAATAAAGCCAGGATTTCAAATTCTTTCCGGGTAAGGTTGAGGTGTTCTTTCCCAATAACAACACTTTTACGTTGCAGGTCTAATTCCAATTCATTGTACTGCAAAATATGCGATAACGAAGGTTTAGCTTTTCCTCTTTTTAAAACTGCTTTTACACGTGCTACAACTTCTTTAATCGAAAAAGGTTTTTTTATATAATCGTCGCCTCCCACATTAAATCCGGTAATAATATCATTCTCCGAACCCTTCGCCGTCAGGAAAATTATTGGCACAGTCAGATGCATATTCCGACGCACAATGTCCGCCATTTTATAACCTGAAATGCCGCCCATCATAATGTCCAGTAAAATCAGGTCAAATTCTTCCAAGGGTTTATTCAAAGCATCTTCGGCCGAATAAACAACTTCAGTTGTAAATCCTTCGCTTTCGAGATTAAACTGAAGAATTTCACACAAATCCTTTTCATCGTCAACAATCAATATTTTTGGAATTGCTTTCATGTTTCTGGTTATTCGGTTTCATCCTTTAAATGCCTGATATCTTTTCCTTCGAATGAATAAATAGCTGCTTCAGCAATATTGGTAGCATGGTCGGCAATTCGTTCAATATTCGAAATCATTTCGTTGATATTGATAAAACTCATCAACAAATGTTTATTATCGTCATTCACTTTGCTTTTATTGATGGCTTTTTTAATGAGTTTATGGTTTAACTCATCAATTACAGAACCATTTTTTATGGTCCAAATGGCAAATTCTTTATCGTCGTGAGTAAACGACAACAAGGCTTTTTTCACCATATTTGAACTTAAAATCACCATGTTTGAGATTACATCCGAAAGATTATCGTAAACTTTTGGTTCTTTAATTTTAGCAAAATAATTAATAATATTCATCACTAAATCGCCAATACGTTCAAGGCTGATAACAATACGGTAACAGGCGATAATTTTACGGATATCGGAAGCTACCGGTTTATAAAGGACAATTGTGCGGATAATTTTATCTGAAATTTTTACTTCCATCTTATCCAGTTTTATTTCATTCTCCCTAATTTCAGCAAATGTTTTTTCAGGAATTACTAATTCGCCGGAAGAAATTTGAACCTCCAACAAATCAAGTTGAAGTAAAACCAGGTTGGCAATATTTTCAAAATCGGATAAAATGCTATCTATAGCGTCATCTTTTTTGAGTGTCATAACAATCAATTTTAAGTCAATAAACTAATTAACCGAATTTACCTGTTAAATATTCTTCTGTCCTACGGTCCTTCGGATTTGTAAACATGTTTTTGGTTTTGCCATATTCCACCAATTCACCCAAATACATAAACATTGAATAATCGGAAATACGCGCTGCCTGCGACATATTGTGAGTCACCATTAAAATGGTATAATTCTTTTTTAATTTCACCATCAAATCTTCAACTTTTGAAGTAGCAACCGGGTCGAGTGCCGATGTAGGTTCATCTAAAAGAATAATCTTGGGGTCGAAAGCCAGGGCGCGTGCAATACATAAGCGTTGTTGCTGTCCACCGGAAAGGAAAGTCCCTTTTTTAAGCAAAGAGTCTTTTACTTCGTCCCACAATGTTACATCAGTCAATGAGCGTTCAACAATGTCGTCTCTTTCGCTCTTTTTAAGCCTGATGCCATTTAATTTATACCCGGCAATCACATTATCGTATATACTCATCGTTGGGAATGGATTTGGACGTTGAAAAACCATACCGGCATTTCGACGTAAATCAATCACCGACATCGAATTAATATCCTCCCCATTTAGAAAAATATTACCTTCAGTTATGATATTTTCATACAATTCATGCATCCTGTTTATAGCACGCAGCAATGTACTTTTCCCACACCCCGATGGCCCCATTATGGCAGTAACGCTGTTTTTTTTAATATCAGCAGTTACATTATTAACAGCATAATTACCTTTATCGTAGGCTATTGATAAGTTACGTATCGATAAAATCGGGTTTTTAACTTGTTCTATATTTTCATTCATCTTTGAGATCATTTAGACCTGGCTGCCATTCGTTTCGATATAATATTTAACAACAATACAATTCCCATCAACAACAATGACGAACTCCATATTAAATCAACCATGTTTGGGTCGTTGTAAAATTCCCAAATTAACAAAGGAATTGCACTTGTTGGTTTTGCAATATTTAAATTTATAACAGTGCTTCCCAACGCAGTGAGCATTAATGGAGCCGTTTCGCCAAGAACACGTGAAATCCCCAGTAATATTCCGGTAAATAATCCATTAAAACCAGTAGGAACCAATACCCTTAAAATTACTTTATAATATGGAACACCCAAAGCCAATGCAGCCTCTTTTAAAGATTGAGGGATCATTTTTAAAGTTTCCTCAGTTGAACGGACAATCATTGGTAACATCATAATCGACAATGAAACACTTCCGGCCAAAGCTGAATACCCATTGGTAATACTCTTTACTACCCATATATAGGCTATTAATCCAAGTACAATTGAAGGTACCCCTTGCAAAATATCAGACACATTCCGTGTGAGGTTTGCCATAAACTTCCCTTGATTTTCGTACAGGTAAATTCCTGTAATAACTCCTACCGGAATAGCAATAGCTGAAGCAAGTACTACCATTAAAAGTGTTCCGGTTATACCATTGGCAATACCCCCTGGAATTAATTCCTCGTTGGCAACAGCTGTCATAGCTTCAAATGTATCGGGTGTATTTTGAAGGATAAAATCAAAACTAATTTGTTTAATCCCTTTAATAATTAATTTTGAAATAATCAAAATTATAGGCGAAACAGTAATTACGGATAACAAAATAACCGAGGCATAAGCCAGTTTATCTTTGAGTATCCTCTGTTTCGAATTATCGCGCTTAACTATTTTTTTTACTGATACCATAATCTTCTGCGTTAAGCCATTTTTTTAATGATTATTTTCCCAATCGCATTAATTATTCCTGTAATGATAAAAAGGAGAAGGCCAATAGCAATCAGCGAACTCAATTTTAAACCATCGGCTTCGCCAAACTGATTTGCAATTACACTGGCCATTGTGTTCCCTGTTCCAAAAAAACTTTCCGGGACAACGTTTGTATTCCCTATTAACATTGTAACAGCCATGGTCTCTCCCAAAGCCCTTCCAAACGAAAGGATATAACTGGCAATGATGCCTGACCGTGCAGCCGGAATAGTTACATTAAAAATTACTTCGATGCGAGTGGCGCCTAGTGAATAAGCAGCCTCCTTTAAATCGTTGGGAACCATCGAAATAATTTCGTTGCTTAAAGAGGTAGCATATGGAATAATCATAATAGCCAAAATCAGGCTTGCAGTAAAAATACCAAATCCCTGATTGGCAAATCCAAGGTCGATCAATAACGGCCGTAAAACATAAAATCCCCAAAGTCCGTAAACAATTGATGGAATGCCTGCCAACAAATCAACCATGGTTCCTAATACCTTGGCAACCCTTTTCCCTTTAAAATATTCTCCTAAAAATAACGAAGTGCCAAATGACAGCGGAAAACTAATAATTAATGCCGCTACCGATGTCATAATAGTGCCTGCAATAAATGGCAAAGCACCATACGATTCTCTGCCACTTGTAGGATCCCATATATTGGAAAAAATAAATTTAATCCCAAATTCCTTAAACGAAGGAATAGCTCCTTTCACCAAAGAAAAGAGCATGCCTGCAGCGACAAATAATATGATAAATGATGCTAAAAATAAAACGATCCTGGTTATTTTGTCGCTGTTCATTTAGTGTTCCGAAATGTTAAATTATTTCAATAAAACTTTACCATCGTAAGTAACTGAGCGAAGAATAACTTTTGCTTTTTCGACAGCTGCTTGTGGTAATGGTGCATAATGAACTTTTTCGGCCTGGCTTTGTGATTCTTCACTAATCAGCCAATCTAAAAAGCTAACAGTAGCCAATGCTTGGTTAGCTGACCGTCCATTGTAATTTTGTTCCTTATACAGAATTATCCAGGTAAATCCACTTATTGGATATGACTCCGCATTATCCGAATTGGTCAGCATAATTCGTGTATCGGCAGGAATTTCGCCTTGTGCAGCTGCACTGATTGAAGCAATTGTTGGCTCAACATAATTACCAGAGCTGTTTTGCACTTTAGCAACTTGTATTTTTTGAGCAAAAGCATATTCCGAACCAATATATCCAATAGCTCCTTCGGTTTGTTTAATGGTCCCGGCAACTCCAGGATTTCCCTTAGCACCCATACCAACCGGCCACATTAACGATTTGCCTGTTCCAACTTTGTCTGCCCATTTTGTGCTGATTTTGGTCATGTAGTCACTAAAAATATAAGTTGTTCCACTACCATCTGAACGATGTACAAAAGTTATATCCATTTCAGGCAAGGCAACATCCGAATTATTCTCTTTAATGGCTGCATCATTCCATTTTGTAATTTCACCCATAAATATTTTTTCCAGCAAACTATCTGACAATTTTAATCCGTCAACTCCCGGAAGGTTATAGGCAATTACTACAGCTCCTAAAACAGTTGGTATGTGAACCACTTCGCCAGGCATTTCAGCAAGTTTGGCATCATCCAAAAATGCATCGGTAGCCCCAAAATCAACAACCCTGTCGCTTAAACTGCGGATACCGCCACCTGAACCAATTCCTCCATAAGTAATAAGGGTTCCCTGTTCAGTTGTATACTTTTTAAATACCATGTTATAATATGGCATTGGGAAAGTTGCTCCGGCCGCAGTTATTGAAATTTTTTGAGAAGCCGATTTTTCTTCTCCTTTTTTATTGGTATTCTGGCATGCACTAAGAATAAATACAGCCAAAATAATTGTTACAATTGTTTTCATGATTTTTGATTTATTACTTGATAGTTAAAATTTTAACTCACAATTTAAATAAAGGCTGGTAACAAATGATTCTCCGTCTTTTGCAGGATTCCATCCCTGAAAATTAGGAGTCAGAATTAATCCTTTTACAGGCTTAAACTCAATACCAGCAATTATTAACTGACCGTCTTTTGAAAGGTTCCAGGCAGTTGACTCACCTGCCAATGTACTTGAACCAAGGTCATCGAAACGTGCCAATACTTTTACTTTATCACTGGCTTTTACAGAACCAAACACTGAAATACCCGACACATCGTGCCCTTCAGTCATTCCAAAATTCATTTGTTTATTATATGAAGCTCCTACTGATATTGTTTCGGCAGTGTATCCTATAAAACCAGCTATCGAACTTTGAGTTGCATCCTGTCCCATAAAGTCATAATAACTGCGAAGGGTTAATTTTTTTACAGGCTTAACTGTTAATCCCAGTGTTGTCCGGAGGGCATCGTCAGACTGTAAACTTTTATATCCTTCGCCATTAATAACCGACATATCGGCACTAAAAACATCCGAAAATTTATATGCTACACTAACTCCCAGGTCAGCGCTTGAGCCTAATTTATATTTATCAGCAAATGTTTTTTCGAGGTATCTGTTTCCCCAAACAGTTTCTTCAACTTTAAACATCAAAGTTGAAATTAAACCAAAATTTACTGTAAGGTTACTTTTTTGATACTTAAAATAAGCATTTTTAAGAAAAGCAGTCATTTGAAGTTTACCTGTTGCGGGGTCACCTACATCGAGCGTTACATTTCCTGAAAATTCATTATTCAGCTTAACATTATAGCCCAGGTATGCACGTGTGATTTCGAAAGCAGGAGTTGTATTGCCATCAGCAAATGTTGTGTGGTAATTACTAAACACTTTTATAAAAGGTTTTCCTGTTGGTTTAAACTCTGCATTTTCATTTTGAGAAAATCCGGTTAATACAAAACAAAACATTGCAATAGTTAAAAAAACTACTTTTTTCATTTACTTAAGATTGAGATTGATAACTTATACTATTAATTTCGGTACAAATGTGATTGATATTAATTACACATGAATTAACAAAATGTTACAATTCGATTAAATTTTGCGGAAAATAAATTGATCGAAATTAACAACTTAGTTATGCCAATGGTAATATACGGACAACAAAAAGGCGTTAAAACTAGTTTTAACGCCTTTAAAATTTATTAATAAATTATATTATTTATCCTGATTTTCTTTTGTTACCTGTATAAAATCGCGATGTGCTTTTATCAGATTTATTGAGTTAAGCAATAAGTTTTTGGTTTCTGAAATAATATTAAAATATAAAACAGAATTCCTTGTATTTGCCTCACTGTTTTTAATTCGTTTTATTTGAGCTTTTTCAAATTTCACAAGTAATGCAACAATTTCATCCATTCGTACAATGAGATCGTCTATTTGCTCGAATTTTTCATCTTTTACAATATGAACTGAAAAATTGAAATATTCATCCACCAATCCTATTAAAGTACTCAACTCTTTAGCTTGCGATTCAATAAAAGGTTTGTGCTGATTCTCGAGATGTTCATACAATGGCTCTACCAAAAAATTAATGGCATGAGCCAATTCCCTCTGATAATCGACAGCCTGAACATAAAAATGCCCTGAATCAACATCATCCTGTTGTAATTTTGAAATAATGCTTAAAACTTTATTTTTTAGCTTTTTAGCCTTTTTATTTAAATTGTTCTTTAGGTCCAATCCTTCGCGTAAATGTGCCCTGTCTTCTTTTATGAAACTATCAATACACACTGAATAAATCTGGTTCGATGTTAAAATTGCAGTAACAACCTGTTTTGTAGATTTTTCCATAACCTTTTCAGCTCCATCCGTTTCATCAACAAGGTCAGCCTCATCAGCATTATTTTTAGCTGAACGTTTTTTAAATGATAAATACGTGCGAACAATCATAAATAAAGCAAAACCAGTAAAGACAAAAATCATAACCTTACCGCCAACGGTAATTAATAAAGCAAAAATACCGGCAACCGTAAAGGCAACCAATGCTGTTAAAAACCAACCGCCAATAATAGTAAACACACCCGATATCCTGTAAACGGCAGATTCTCTATCCCATGCACGGTCGGCAAGAGACGTACCCATGGCAACCATAAATGTTACATATGTAGTTGAGAGCGGTAATTTTAATGAAGTACCCAGAGAAATTAATATACTGGCTACAATTAAATTTACCGATGCCCTAATTTTATCAAATGCAGGCTTGTCGTCATCATTTTTGTACTGAGTATCATTATCAGGAATAAACCTTCCATTTAGAAATCCCTTTACAGGCTGGGGCAATATTTTTACAAGTCCTTTATTAGTATTAATTGCTCCCCTTACCACTATTCGTGAAAACAAAGAAGCTCCAAAACGTTCATCACCTTCATTCTGCCGCGATAAATTAACTGTTGTTTTTACTACTGACCGGGCTTTTCTTGAAGTGATTAACGTAACAATCATTACCAAACCAGCAATAAGCAGCATATATGTGGGTGTAGCAACCTTACCGGCAAGCATACCCATTTCAAAGGATTCAGGCGATGCAACACCATCGGCTGCCCATGCTTTAAACGATTCAAAACCCGCTAAAGGAACTCCAATAAAGTTTACTAAATCGTTCCCGGCAAACGCCATTGCCAAAGCAAAAGTACCAATAAGTACAATTATTTTAGGGATATCAATTTTGAATAACCAATACAGCAACTGAAGAACAGCAGTCCATCCCAAAAGGCTAACCACCAATATTTCAATCATGTTATTTTTTAAATAAGCAACTATTTCAGGAGTCATAAAAGAGGCACCCTTTGCACCTTTTATAATCATAAAATAGGTAATTGAAGCAATGGCCAAACCACCAAAAAATCCGGCAAAATATTTCAGGTTTTTTTCATACCTGAATGAAAACATTAACCTCGAAAGGTATTGAACAACTGCTCCAACAATAAATGCAATAAACACCGACAGCAATATCCCTGTAATAATTGCCAAAGCTTTTGAAGAATTTATATATTGAGATAAATCCAACACTGTTCCTCCCAAATGCTGAATTTTTATTAAAGAAACTACCACGGCAGCCCCCAATAATTCAAAAACAATAGATACTGTAGTTGAGGTTGGCAATGCAAATGTGTTAAAGAGGTCAAGTAAAATTACATCTGTAATCATCACCGCCAGAAATATGATCATGATTTCGGAAAAGAAAAACATGTCGGGATGAAATATCCCTTTTCTGGCTACTTCCATCATTCCACTCGAAAAAGTGGCTCCAACTAATACTCCAATACTGGCTACAAAAAATATCACCCACTTGGGTGCAGCCTTTGAACCAATTGCTGAATTCAGGAAGTTAACGGCATCATTTGATACGCCAACAATTAAATCAGAAATCGCCAGGGCAAAAAGTATTACAACTACAATGATGTAAAAATTTTCCATAATTATTTTTGTTATAAACTGCTGGCAAATATATCCTTCTATGTTAACCAACAGTTAAGCACTATATTAAGAAAACATTAAGGAACCATGAAGTTACTGTTAATAACAAACTGATATAAAATTTGTTATACTTTTGAAACGTAATCAAAAGATGTCAAAAAGTAAAATGAAAACATATTCAGCTAAACAACTTTCCTTGTTTATAGCGGGTTTGATAACAATTTTAGCGGCAATAATATTTATTCTGCAAAATTACCTGAGCAACTATGTTCTTTTATTAATACTTGCCATACCTCTTTTTGCGATCATTACCTATTTTACCGTCCTGTACATTCTGAACAATTACATTCACAACAAAATTAAACCCATTTATAAAGCTATTAGCGAGGTCCCCCTCAACAAAAAAAAGGAGATCAAAGAAGAAAACCTTTATAAAAATGCCATTTCTGTTGCCCGCGAGGAGGTTGAACAATGGACTCAGATTCAGGTTAAAGAAATTGAACGGTTAAAGGACCTTGAGCGTTATCGTAAAGAATTTGTTGGAAATGTTTCGCACGAATTAAAAACTCCAATTTTTAATATTCAGGGGTATATATTAACACTTCTTGAAGGCGGATTAGAGGACCCTAAAATAAATATCCTGTATTTAAAACGAACTGAAAAAAGTATCGACAGGATGATTTCCATAGTTGAAGACCTTGAATCGATAACAAAATTAGAATCGGGAGAACTGGAACTTCGACCTCAGGTTTTTGATATTGTAAAACTTATCGATGAAGTTTTTGAACTTGAACAAATACCAGCCAACGAATTAAAAACTACCCTCGAATTTTCAAATAAGCCTGAAAAACCAGTATTTGTTAAAGCCGATAAAAAACGTATGATGGAAGTGGTAACCAATTTGGTTATTAATGCCATAAAATATGGGAAAAAGAAAGGCAAAGTAATTGTGTCATTTTACGACCTTGATGATAACATCATGATTGAAGTACGTGACAATGGTATTGGTATTGATGCGAAAAACCTGCCCCGTATTTTTGAACGTTTTTACAGAGTTGACAAATCACGATCACGTGAACAAGGTGGAACCGGACTTGGGCTTTCAATTGTAAAACACATTATTGAAGGGCACAATCAAACCATCAATGTTAAAAGCACTCTGGGAAAAGGTACAACATTTACCTTCACACTTGAAAAAGCAAAATAATAACATAACTTTGCAGTAACCTTTAATAAATTAGAGCTAACAATTAATTCATAAATTGCACCTGTTATTACTCTTCATTAATTTATTATAATTATGACTGACAATACATTTAAAATACTTTTAGTTGATGACGAAGTTGATATTCTGGAATTTATCAGCTACAATCTGGAGAAAGAAGGATACAAAGTATATACTGCCACCAATGGTGCCGAAGCTATAAAAACGGCAACAAAAAAAGAGCCGCATTTAATTATTTTAGATGTAATGATGCCCGAAATGGATGGGATCGCTGCATGTGAAGAAATAAGAAAAATTCCTTCTCTTAAAAATACCATCATTGCATTTCTAACAGCAAGAGGCGAAGATTATTCGCAGATAGCTGGTTTTGAGGCAGGAGCCGATGATTATATCACAAAACCCATCCGCCCAAAAGTACTCGTTAGCAGGGTAAAAGCCTTATTAAAACGTACAGGCGAAACTACTGAGCCAATTGTTGAAGTTGATGTAAATACTATTTCGATTGGTAACCTTGTTATTGATAAAGAAAGGTACCTCATCAAAATCGACAACGTTGAAATGGTACTTCCACGAAAAGAATTTGAACTACTTTCACTACTTGTATCAAAACCCGGGAAAGTATTTACCCGCGAAGAGATATATTATACAGTTTGGGGAGATAATGTAGTTGTGGGCGACAGGACCATTGATGTACATATCAGAAAACTCAGAGAAAAAATTGGCAACGACCACATCAAAACCCTCAAAGGAATAGGGTATAAGTTTGTTGAAATTCAGATGTAATTAAATAAAATATATTGTCAGGTAGGCTATTGTTAACCCCAATACAAAACCGGAAATTACATGTAAAAGTTTACTCTTACCTAAATATAGTTGAGAGGAACCCACAATTCCTGAGATTATACAAATACCGGTAATTAAAAATACAGGATTCATCCCCATCCTGAAAGAAAGAGCCATAACAGCTCCAAGTAAACCCCCAAGTCCGGCCATGTGGCTATTTATTTTCCATTTAAACGAAACCAATACCAATCCTAAAATAATAAGAATTCCGGTAATTAAATACAATTTAAAAACCGGATATATACTTAACTTATTTAAAAGGTAAAAACCAAAAAAGTAATAAACAACCGACAATAGTAATGGCAAAATTTTATCGGATTGTTTCTCTGATTTGTAATTATAATGAGAATTAAAAGCCAATATAGCAAACGTTAAAATGGGTAATACTGCTGTTGAAAAAAGTACAATAGCCAGCACAAACCATTTTATGTCCCACGATAACATGGCAAAATAAAATTGTGAATTAAAAAGTAACAACAATCCTAAAGTTGGGACCAATACCGGGTGAAAAATCCAGGAAAGTGTTTTTGCGGCAATTTTTAACATGGCTAAATTTAAAGTTCTTTTCGGAGGCGTGCAACTGAAATTTCAAGTTGTTCGCGGTATTTGGCTACTGTACGGCGTGCAATATTGTACGATTTTTCTTTTAATATCTGAGCAAGCTTTTCATCGGTAAGCGGCTTTTTCTTGTCCTCATTCTCAATACATTCCTTTAATATTGTTTTTATCTCCCTTGTCGATACTTCTTCGCCATCGTCTTTTTGCATTCCTTCGGAGAAAAAATACTTGATAGAAAAAATACCAAAATGTGTTTGAATGTATTTGCTGTTCGAAACCCTTGAAACAGTAGAAATGTCAAGCCCGGTACGCTCGGCAATATCTTTGAGGATCATTGGGCGCAGTTTGGTTTCGTCGCCATCTTTAAAATACTCTTTCTGAAAATCAATTATTTCAGACATGGTAACTAAAAGTGTATGTTGACGCTGCCTGATGGCATCGATAAACCATTTTGCAGAATCAAGTTTTTGTTTCACAAATACTGCTGCATCTTTTTCACCTTTTGTACGTTTTTTCCGATTCTCGTTAAACGTACGCAACATACCCATATACGTATCATTTATTTTTAGGTCGGGCACATTTTGCTGGTTAAGGCTTAATGTCAATTCGTTGTTTATATTTTCAAGAATAAAGTCGGGTACAATGTGTTGGTTCGATTTGTTTAATGGATTACTATATGAACTTCCAGGCTTTGGATTTAATTTTAAAATTTCATCCATTCCTTCTTTAAGTTCATCGTCGTTTAAATCGAGTTTATACTTTATTCGGTCGTAATGTTTTTTGGTGAACTCGTCGAAAAAATCTTTTACTATTATAACTGGTAACGCTTTTGTATCAAAGTTTTTCCTTTTTAACTGCAATAACAAACACTCGCGTAAATTACGGGCTCCAACTCCTGCGGGGTCAAATTCCTGAATAATTAGAAGTATTTCTTTTAACTCCCACTCCTCAACTTCTATATTTTGATTAAAAGCCAAATCATCGCAAATCGATAATAGGTCGCGCCGCAGGTAACCATCATCGTCAATATTCCCGATGATGTATTCTGTTAGCATATTTTGGCGCTCATTTAAATACTCGAGCCCCAGCTGTTCATACAAATATTCGTGAAAAGTAATTCCTATTGAAAAAGGAATATCGGGTTGTTTATCGTCGGGTGAATAATTTATGGACGAAAGTTTATAAGAAGGTACATCTTCTTCATTAATAAAATCATCAACCGTAAATTCTTCGTGCTCCTTGTCTTCTTCCGATCGGAGCTCAGGGGCATCGCTGTCTTCGTCGTCTGAAGGGCTATCGTTGGCATATTCAAGAACCGGATTTTCTTCCAATTCTTTTTTAATACGCTGCTCGAGTTGAATCGTAGGAATTTCCAACAGCTTAATAACTTGTATTTGCTGCGGAGAAAGCTTTTGCAGTAATTTCTGCTGTAATGTTAACCGTTGTTCCATTCCTAATTAAAAATCATCTCTTCAAATTTAACCTTTTTAAATTAAAATGGATTCTGTATTACAAATTAGGCCATTAAAATTCTGCGCTTCTGGGTGCTCTTGGAAATGGGATAACATCGCGGATATTGCCCATCCCGGTTACAAACTGAATAAACCTCTCAAACCCCAAGCCAAAACCACTGTGAGGGGCACTTCCATACCTGCGGGTATCAAGGTACCACCACATCTCTTCAGTAGGTACATCCATCTCATTCATTCGCTTTACCAACTTGTCGTAATCTTCTTCACGTTGTGAACCACCAATAATTTCGCCTATTTGAGGAAATAACACATCCATTGCCCCAACAGTTTTATTGTCGTCGTTTTGTTTCATGTAAAAAGCTTTTATGTCCTTGGGGTAATCAATTAATATTACCGGGCATTTAAAATGCTTTTCAACTAAATACCTTTCGTGTTCGCTTTGTAAATCAATCCCCCAATCAACAGGGAACTGAAATTTTTTCTTTTTATACGGTTTTGAGTTTTTCAGAATTTCAATGGCTTCGGTATATGTACACCTAACAAAATCGTTGTCGGCTACAAATTGTAATTTTTCAACCAAATCCATTGAGCGTTGGTCCTGAGGTTTGCTTTTTTCCTCTTCTTTCAACCGTCCGGCTAAAAAGTTCAAGTCATCCTGGCAATTATCCAAAGCATACCTGATTAGGTATTTTAAAAAATCTTCGGCCAATTGCATGTTATCCTTCAAATCGTAAAATGCCATTTCTGGTTCAATCATCCAAAATTCGGATAAATGCCTAGTGGTGTTTGAATTTTCGGCACGAAAAGTTGGTCCAAACGTATAAATTTCGCCCAATGCCATAGCCCCTAATTCACCTTCTAATTGCCCTGAAACAGTTAAGTTTGTAGCTTTTCCAAAAAAGTCTTGCGAATAATTTATCGATCCATCTTCATTGAGTGGTGGATTTTTAGCATCGAGTGTTGATACCCTAAACATTTGTCCCGCACCTTCGGCATCTGAAGCGGTAATAATAGGTGTATGCAGATAGGTAAATCCTTTCTCATCAAAAAAATTGTGGACGGCAAATGCCATTTTATGCCTCATCCTAAAAATTGCTCCAAATGTATTGGTGCGAAACCTTAAATGTGCATTTTCGCGCAAAAACTCAAGGGTATGCCTTTTAGGCTGAATAGGGTATTTTTCGGGATCGGCACCACCAAGTAGCACAATAGTGCTGGCAATCAATTCAACATTCTGCCCGGCTCCTTGTGATTGTGCCAATTGCCCGGTTACAGATAATGCTGCACCTGTATTTATTTCACGTAATAAATCTTCATCAAACAAATTAACATCGGCTACTACCTGCAAATTATTAATGGTTGACCCATCGTTCAAAGCAATAAAATTGACATTTTTACTTCCTCGCTTAGTCCTAACCCATCCTTTAACATTCACTTCAGTATCAAACTCTTTTGCGTTTAATACCTTTTTTATTTTTTGTCGTTCCATACAGTAGCTTTTTCGCCAGTTAACTTTATTTTCAATTTTAAGGATACAAAAATACATTTTTATGATGAAAACCAACATCGTTGGTTTTTATAAAAACACTTTCAGGGTATCTTTAAAATTAGTAGTGTTATTTTAATTCAAAAGTTGTAGTCCCAATATTATTTCCATCAGCAAAAATATCGACAGTATACTCACCAACCATCATTTGCGGATTACCTGTATTGTCCCAATAAATAGCTACTGGTAACTCTTGCCCTTCATAATTTACTTCGCGCATTGAGGTATACTGTATCCTTGAATCTTCGAAACGAAACAGGTTATTTGCCGATTCGCTTAAAAGTAGTTGATCGGGGCGCCGAATTCTTACATAAATATTTTTAGCTCCTCGTTTGGTTGCCACATTTTTACTTAATGATAAACTCACTCTGATTTTCTCAGCCCTTTTAGCATATTTGGTTGGTTTACTTCTTTGATTGATTGGTTCAGCAATTAAACCACGGGCTTCGAGCATTGATGCCCTTTGCAAATTTTTCTGGAGCCGGCTTTTTTCCTGCTCTAATTGTTGGTTTTTATTTTCAGATTGAACAAATTGCTGCTTAACCTCCTGATTTTCTGCCATCAATTCCTGATTGCGCGCATTTAAAGAATCAATCTGAACTACAAAATCGCGCATAATTCCCCGAAGTGTAGAAACCTGTTTTTGGTAACCACTTATTTTTTTATAACTGACTTTTTTAGTTTGTTCTATTTCAATCAACAAGTCTTTTACTTTTGTTTGGGCAACTTCCATCATAGACGTAATAGAATCATTTTCAATTGATAAAGAATCATAATTGGCAACAATTTGTGTCAATTCATTCCGAAGCGAATCTTTTTCAGTTTTTATTTCCCTAACAATTTGATTGTGTTCCCTTCCTTGTAAAAAATAGAGAACCAGCACAGCCAAAAGTGCTCCGGCAAGGGCAATAACAATTATATTGTTCCGCTTTTCTTTTGAAGTTTCTCCCAACCAATTTTTATTTTGTTTAGCTCCCTCGCCCATTATACTATTTCATTATATTATTGAATTACTGCAAAATTAATATTTTTTAAGTGTCAGCAAGGCTTTTTCAGCTTCATCTTAATTTGTTTTACTTAAAATAAAACTTAAAACAGCTCCTTTTCATTATATGTATTTTAAAATTTATAATCTTTGCAATGACTTAATTTTATGTTTTTTAAAAACACTAAAAATATATTGAATAATATATGAAACATCGAAAGCCAGAATTTAAAATAGATAGTTATGGCGAATATTCACCGTGGGACAAAACCACCAAAGAATTGCCTAAAATACTGGATATTGGCACCGATATTTATGCCCAAATAGGAACAGAGTTTGGCTATATCCTAAAAATTAAAAAGGGCAAAGGTGAAAAGCTCAGTTTTAAAATTGAACACCCTGCTTTCGAAGATGAAAATGGAATTTTTATGCCACCTTTTATGGGAGAGCACTATATTAAAACAAATGATTACCAGTTTTTTCTGGGAGATAATATTTGGGAACCCATCGATAATAAATTGGGACAATGGATATTAACAATTTACCACAATTCAAAAATTGTAGCAACCAAAACTTTTACAATTCACAAAAAAGAAGGTTAATTGTTTTCTTTTATTTTTAGAAGCTCATTTAATGCCTCATCGACCGATTGGTATAGTTCTTTTAAAATAGTTTGATAATATCCTTTTACCATTTTACCATTATCTTTTCCATCGGGATGGTTAACTCTTTTACGGAGTTCGGCATGTTTTTCTAAAATGCCTGCTGCAATTTTATCAATTTTATCGGCAGTCGCACTTTTTTCTGTTGCAGCCACATAAAAACAATCATTCAGCACTGATGAAAACATAAAATCTAATTCTTTTTTTAATAACCTAACACTTGCCATAACCTAGTTTTTAAAAATTTCAGAACTCAAAGTCCCTTTTGTATTTTGTGCACTTACCAACACGGCTTTTACCGAACCAACAAATAATTTAAAGTCGACCATTACAGGTATTTTATTTTGATCGTCGGAAAGCCACACCTTCATATATTCACCTTTTGGAAAAAAATCGCCTTCCTCTAAAAATATGGAAAATTTATGACATCTGAAAGAACGGCCATTGCGGGTTTTAATAACCTCTTTTCCCATGTACCTGAAAAAAAAATCTTCAACTTTATTATCAACCAACATTTTAGCGGGAACCTTTTGCCCCTGCCCCAGTTGATTTATATCTAAAGTTCTCAGAAAATATGCGTTTGCCAACAAATCAATTGCTCCCTTTTCATAGATTATTGTATCTGTAATTTGTTGGCCTGATGGACGATAAACTTCAGAAAATATTCTCTGGGTTTCCAAATCGCAAGTATATGTATGGCTTGAATATGATTTACCATGATTTACTTTTCGTGAAAAAAAACCAGGTTCAAAATTGGTTAAACAAACCGACTCAAATGTATCCCGAACCGGATATATTAAATCATATGCTTTAAAAGTGTTACCATTGGCTTTAAAATTCCAAAAATCAAGGCCATCTTTTTGAATTGAATTACATACAAAATGAACTTCGCCGCTTTTAACCCAAACAAAATGCCAATTAAAATACATTGTATAATTCATCCTTTCGCCAGAAAGAAAAGGAGTTGTTTTACTTTGAGAAAACAAATTAAAACTAATTAAAAGGATAGCTAATGTTATAATCGTTTTAACGGCGGTTAATGATACCTGATCCGCTTCCCGTTGACCTGTTGCTTCCACCAAAACCTGAATTAGTATTTCTTTCCTGAGTAGGATTTGCAGCTTTTTCCCGAGCTTCTTTTTCAGCTTTTAACTTCTGCTCCTCCAATTCTTTATCGTATAATATTTTTGGGTATGTTTCATCAATATCACAATCAACCAACTCTTTATTATCCCAATTCGAACGGACTTTTATCACTTTTTGAAGGTATGAAACTTTTTCAGGCGAATAATGGTCCTGGTAACTTCCAGTATCCCATTTTCCATTTCCATTCAAATCATAAATGAATTTTATTTTATATTTCTCAGGCCCCAAATAATCAAATATTACAGCCCCATTTTTATTAACTGTTTTGCTCCTTATAACATCTTCGTCCTCATTGTTTTTTAATAACTGAACAATTATTTCCTGATCGACATTGCGCAGCTCAAGAATTACTCTTCCATAATAATCCTCTTCTTGTGTTTCAAATACTTTCTTTAAAAACTTGCTTGTAACACCATAAATATTAGTGCTTGCAGCTGAATCAACCTCCAACCTGTATTTTGTATCAGGCTCCCATATATATTGTATGTTATAACTTCTCCAATTAAGTGTGTCTCTCTGAAAAGTAAAATCAAGTGGTGTGCCGGTTGTATCTTCATCTAAATAAAGCCGGACCATGGTTTCATCAAAACTACTAAAAGGCTCAGGTGCTGTGATAAAAATACTGCCGTTCAAATCAAAGCCCGATGATTTAATATTTGTTTTTAAATCAAATTGAGGAATTTTTATTTCCTCTTCTTCCTCTTCTTTTCTTTTTCTTTTTGATTTTACTATAACAGGTTTTGTTTCGAAAAGGAAGCTAAGCGTATCGTGGTGAACATAAACGGTTTGATTGGAATCCAATTGATTGTATGCCATATCAATCAATATGGTGTCTTGATTGGCCAAAGTAGTATCGGCAATAAAAAATGTGATAGTATCCATGCCGGTATTGGGCTCAAAAACGTACCAATCGTCTCTATCCGAATCGACAAGTTTAATACTAAAAGTATCGGCAACAGTTTCGGCAAACAATACATTACATTTATATTTTGTTTCGCGCTTAAAAGAAACAATGTACTGCTCAAACAAATCTTCTGTGAATTGCCTTAAATAGAAAGGTTCAGGCAAAAAATGTATGTGTTCTACAACTAATAATGAATCGGTTCCTTTAATTAAAGAATCTATCTCTTCGTGGTATTCAACTGAAGGAATAATTATAGAGTCGATAAATGCAATTTCTTCGGCCCCTTCATCGTATATTAAATTGGAGTTAGCATCATTAATGGAAAAAATATGGTACTTGCCCGGGGCAATATTATCGAACATAAAAATCCCCTTTTCATCGGTTTTTGAGATGTAATCAGGGACCAGTTTAAAAACTGCCGAATCATGTAAGTTACTATACAAAGCTACTAATCCGTTTTCAACTGGTTCTAAATTAAAAGCATTCATTACCATCCCGGCCATTCGCAACGAATCAATAATATCGCCGGTACTAAAAGTAAACCTCAAATTGGGATATGGATTCCTCTCATTGTTATCAACAATTGAATTTTTAAAATCCATTGAATAGGTTAGACTATCTTTTAACTCTTCATTAAAAGCAATAATCAGCGTTTTTGATTTTACCCTGATGGTGGGCCTTTTTTCCAGAGGTGGAGAAATAACCAATTTTTCAGCCACCTCGTCATGAATAATATATTCACTAAAAGTAAGCCTTACCTCATCGCCATCAAAATTTAATGCTCTGTAATTTGGTGCTGTATTTATCAATTCTGGCGGCAATGAGTCTTTGGGCCCTCCTGAGGGCATTCCTGTATTAGCGCATGATGTATACAGAACCAGGTAAGCAAAAAAGGCAATAATAATATATGGTATGTTATTTATAAACTTCACTGATATTCTATTTGTTACAATTAATGTTATTGTGCAGCATTTGCATCATTTTTCGTTAAGTACTCGTATTCATATTTATTGCTACATAATTTTGGAATACAAACATACAAATTCCTGTAAATATTGAAGGTTGAGACGTGTTAATTTAACTAAATTTACGCAGGCTTCATTATTAAAAGGATATAATTCGGGTAATATAAAAAATGTGTAAAAACTTTTATACCTTGTTCTAAAATACAATCCATGGGCAAACAGAAAAAGAAAAAAAACAGAAATAAAATAACTTCATTTAACAAAAGGAAACTTAAAAAAGCGATCCTTGCAATATTTTATGAAGAACCCAAAAAAACGCTGAACTACAAACAAATTTCAGCTCAAATTGGATTAAGTGACCCTGAAAGCCACAAACTGGTTTATGTTGTTCTCCAGGAATTATTTGAAAATGATTACCTCGACCAGGTTCAACGAGGCAAATACAAACTTAAGTCGCGTGGTGGTTTTATTACAGGTTATGTAGCCATTAATCCTCAAGGGCTTGCCTGTATCAATTGTGAAGAAACCGAAAAAACGGTTCTTGTTTCGGCAAAAAACCTGCACCATGCTATGGAAGGCGATAAGGTAAGGGTACAACTATTTGCCGACCGTAAAAAGCATGATATTGAAGGAGAAGTCGTTGAAATTCTGGAACGGGTAAAATCAAAATTTGTAGGTACCATTTCTCTATCGCGTAATTTTGCATTTCTAATCCCCGTTGGAAAAGTTGGATTTGATATATTTATTCCAAAAGAAAAGCTAAAAGGAGCCAAAGACGGGCAAAAAGCAATTGCCGAAATTATTGAATGGCCACCACGGGCAAAAAGCCCTTTTGGAAAAATTATTGAAGTTCTTGGCGATGCGGGCGATAATAATGCCGAAATGCACGCCATTCTGGCTGAATATGACTTGCCCATTAAATTCCCGGTTAATGTTGAAAAAGCTGCCGAAAAAATTCCCTTAAAAATTCCTGCCGAAGAAATCAAAAAGCGCAGGGATATGAGAAATATTACCACATTTACAATTGACCCGGCCGATGCCAAAGATTTTGATGATGCCCTTTCATTTCAAAAATTGGATAACGGAAACTTCGAAGTAGGCATTCATATTGCCGATGTTTCGTATTACGTAAAACCCAATACAATTATCGACGATGAAGCTTTAAGCAGAGCAACATCTGTTTACCTGGTCGACAGGGTTGTACCGATGCTTCCCGAAGTTTTGTCGAATGGTGTTTGTTCTCTTCGCCCCAATGAAGACAAACTGTGTTTTTCAGCTGTTTTTGAGATGGATAACTCAGCCACTGTACTTAAAAAATGGTTTGGAAGAACAGTCATTCATTCAAACAAACGCTTCTCGTACGACGATGCACAGGAAATTATTGAAACAGGAGAAGGGGAATTAAAAGATGAAATGCTCCAACTTAATAATCTGGCAGTAAAACTGCGAGAAGAACGTTTTCAAAGTGGCTCAATTGCCTTCGACCGGTTTGAAATCAAATTTAAAATTGCCGAAGATGGGAAACCTCTTTCAGTCTATTTTAAAGAATCAAAAGACTCCAATAAACTTATTGAAGAATTTATGCTTCTTGCCAACCTAAAAGTTGCAGAATATGTTGGAAAACCAAGCAAAAATAAAACACCCAAAACATTTGTTTACCGAATTCACGACCGCCCCGATCATGAAAAACTGGAGAATTTTAATAATTTTATCCATAAATTTGGATATGGAATTCAATTAACTACTCCAAAATCGGTCTCAAATTCGCTAAACACATTGTTAAAAAATGTTAAAGGAAAAAAAGAACAAAATGTAGTCGAAACATTAGCCATCAGAGCTATGTCGAAAGCTGAATACTCGACCCGGAACATTGGCCATTACGGACTTTCATTCGATCACTATACACATTTTACTTCTCCCATCAGGCGCTACCCCGATATTATGGTTCACCGGCTTTTAGAAAAATACCTGGCCGATGGAAGGTCGGCAAATGCCACAAAATATGAAGAAATGTGCCACCATTCTTCCGTCATGGAAGGTAAGGCTGCCAATGCTGAAAGAGCATCAATAAAGTACAAGCAGGTTGAGTTTATGCAGGACCATATAGGTGAAATTTACAAAGGAGTCATTTCAGGGATTACAGACTGGGGAATCTACGTAGAGCTTGAAAATAAGGTAGAAGGAATGATTTCACTCAACAATTTGGATGATGATTTTTATATTTTTGATGAAAAAAATTATGCCCTGATAGGAAGGCATTCAGGAAAACAATACCAACTTGGCGACAACATTACAATTAAAATATGGCGGACAAATCTTGAGAAAAAACACCTCGATTTTAAATTGGTTGAAAACAGCCAGCAATTTTAGCCAAACTTAATTTTTAAATTATTTAAATTATATTTGGAGGTCAAAATTTGTTGGAAACCAAAATAATTATGCAGAACAATAAGGGAAATGGGTCTAAAAAAGACATCAACCGTGAAGCTATTTTGAAGATTGCCCAAGAGATCTTCAGCAAATACGGTTATAAAAAAACCACCCTCGATGATATAGCAAATGCCGTTCGAAAAGGTAAAAGTTCGCTTTATTATTATTTTAAAAGCAAGGAAGACCTTTTTCAGGCAGTAATCATGAAAGAAGTTGATATACTTGGCAAAGAATTAGATACCGTAATTAACAGGAATACCGACCCGGTTGAAAAACTTCGGGATTATATTCTTACCAAATTATCGATATTCAGAGGCCTTGCCAATTTCTACAACGCCCTTGAAAATGATGTTACTGCCATTAGTTTTATCGACGATATTAAACACCGTTATGAGCAAAATGAAATAAGAATGATCAAACGGATATTAATTGAAGGTGTTAGAAAAGGTGAATTTGAAATTTATGACTTTAATTTAGCTGCCATTGGAATAACCACTGCTATAAAAGGATTAGAGATGCCTCTTTCGGCGGGCAATTACGGAAAAGTAAACCTTGAACGAAGTGTTGATATTATTCTGAAAATAATGTGCTACGGAATAATGAAACGGTAAAAAATAATTGATAAAACCAAAAGTGGCTGGAAAATTCCAGCCACTTTTTTTATCCTCCTAAATCAAACTAAACTGTGAGGTAAAAACCAAAAAACCCCAAGAATCTAACACTAACTAATTGGTATTATCATTAATTATTTCCCCTTAAGTCAATAATCTGAAAAACCTATTCCCTCTTCTTACATCAACTTCACCAATTAAGCCTCTTTTTATAAAATAATACCGCAAAAATTCAGTGTTATCATTTGATCTTCTATAACACAACATCCTATAAGGGTAATTTGTTTTCAGATTTTCAAAAAAAAATTAAATATTTACTATTATCTATTAAAATAAATTTAGTTTGTAACTAATTGTATATAAAACCCCTGCTATTGTTGAGCTTTTCAAAATAAAGCTATTTTAATTGGGCTTATTTATTTTTACAGTACAACTATTTTGATCGAAAAATAAACTCTCAGTTTCCAAGTTCAATAATCATTGCTGATAATGCCGGAACTTTAATTATTGGTGTAATACCTATATTTTTTCCTGAAACGATATCTTTCCCCGATGTATATCCCGAAATAATTTCATTAAATCTATCGGTTGCCAATTCTGAATCCTGCTCATTTTTATTGAGCACAACCATTACAGTTTTTGTTTTATTGTACCTAAAATAAACATACATACCTTTTTCTGGTACAAAATGTTTTAATTCACCGGTATGTATAACGGTATTGTATTTTCTCCAATTCTGAATTGTTCTTACATAATCCAACAATTCAATTTGATCGGCCGAAAGCCCTTTTCCTGTAAAAGCATTAACCTTGCTATCAGTCCAACCTCCCGGAAATTCAGCACGAATATCACCATGATGGCTACCCGGGTGTTTCATTAGTATTTCGGTGCCATAATATATTTGCGGAATTCCTCGTGTAGTCAAAAAGAAAGCGAGGCCCAATTTTAGTAATTCTTTATTTTCGCCAACCTGAACATAAAAGCGTGACATATCATGGTTGTCAGGAAAAACAACCAGATTATCAGGATCGGAATATAAAAAATCGTTTGCCAACGCCTCATATATTTTTATTAAACCTTCGCCCCACCCTTCTTTTTCTGACAATCCCTGACTCACTGCATTTTGTAATGGAAAATCCATTAAGCTGGGTAAAAAACATTCATAACCATCACTGTTTATTTTGCCTTTCTGCCAATAAGATACTATAGCCGGATTCATGCTCCATTCTTCGCCAACAATATTAAAGCGGGGATATTCTTCCAAAACACACCGGGTCCATTCCGTCATCATGTTTTTATCGGGATAAGGCCATGTATCTTGCCTGATTCCGCCCAATCCGGCATATTCTATCCACCAAATACTATTCTGAATCAAATACGTACTCATAAATGAATTTCGCTGATTAAGGTCAGGCATTGTTGGCACAAACCACCCATCAGACATTGCTATTTTATCTGTTTCAGATGCATGGGGATCTTGATTTATTGTACGTCTGTGGCTTGTAATTTTATATTCCGGATAATTGTTTATCCAATCTTTCATGGGCATATCTTCCATCCACCAATGTTCCGACCCACAATGGTTAAATATCATATCCATAATCAATTTCATACCCCTTTTTTCAAGTTCTTCCGATAATTCAAGGTATTCTTCATTAGAACCATACCGGGCATCCACTTTATAAAAATCGGTTGTTGAATAACCATGGTACGAAACACCGGTCATATTATTTTCCAATACCGGATTTAACCAAACGGCCGTAAATCCAAGCCCTTCGATATAATCGAGGCTATTAATAATTCCCCGTATATCTCCACCATGGCGCCCATCGCGGTTGTTCCTGTTTGGTTTTTCTTTCATACTTTCTAAAGCATCGTTTGACGTATCGCCATTCACGAACCTATCGGGAGTAATTAAATAAATGGCATCGGAAGTATTAAAACCTATTCGCTGAGAAGAACCACTTTTACGTTTTTTTAATTCATACTGATATGAAAAAACAGTTTCTCCGTTAAAATTAAAATCTATATCAAAAACACCAGGTATTACGGTTGTTGCAAGCCTTAAATCAACAAACAGGTAGTTTGGATTTTCAACTTTTGAGAGACTCACTATATCAACACCCTGATAATTTATGTGAACTGTAGTTTCGGCAATATTCTCACCATGTATCATTAACTGCAATTTTGGATTGTTCATGTTTGCCCACCAAAAAGCAGGTTCAACCCGTTCAAGCTGTGGCTGGGCATTAATTCCTCCTGTCAGAAAAAAGAAAAAAAGTATACTGTATATTAACGTTTTCATTTTATTAAATTTTAAATAGTATTCGATGGAACTCGCAAATAATGATCCTCTTATGTTAAAAATATTATACGTTCTTATTTTATAATTAGTTGTTTCGTGGGTTTTAATTCAATTTGGCTATTCCCTTTAAGGAATACTTTTTGGCCCCAAACTTCTAATTTGGTACTTTGCTCAGATTCATTCAGAATTTGCAGTCTTTCTTTGCCTTTTATAAAAGTTAAATGTGCTCCTCTAAAATTTATTTTAAAACTGTATGATTTCCATTTTTTGGGCAGAAACGGATTTAAAACTAATTCATTATTTTTTACCCGAAGTCCTCCAAATCCCATTACAAAAGCCATCCAGGTTCCTCCCATACTGGTAATATGGAGCCCGTCGTCAGTATCGTTATTATAATTGTCCAAATCGAGTCTGGCTGTTCGTAAATACAAATTATAAGCTTCATCGCGGTAACCGATTTTAGCTGCCAGTATTGAGTGGACACATGGAGAAAGTGATGATTCATGAACAGTTAAAGGTTCATAAAAATTGTAATGTTTTTTAAGGCTTTCGAGTGAAAAATCATCTTCGAACCAAAACAAACTCTGCAACACATCGGCTTGTTTTATGTAACACGACCGTAGTATTCTGTCCCATGACCAATTCTGATTTAAAGGCCGGTCTTTTTTGTCCAGTTTTTTAACCGGAATTAACTCTTTATCCAGAAATCCATCCTGCTGAAGGTATACAGATGTTTTTTTATCCTCAGGGAAATACATACTATCAATTATTTTTTTCCACCGTTTTGTTTCCTGAAGTTCGTTAAACTTCCATTTTGGAATCAATTCATTATACAAATAAGAATATTCTTTTTTAAGGAAAGAAATTACTTCAAGAGTATATTTTAAAGTCCACACAGCCATATAGTTTGTATGGAAATTATTATTTACATTGTTTTCGTATTCGTTGGGCCCGGTTACGCCCAACATCACAAATTTTTGTTTATGATCCGACCAATTAACGCGTTGGCTCCAAAATCGGCTTATGGCAAGCAATACTTCAAATCCGTGAGGCGCCAGGTATTCATTGTCGCCAGTATAATTAACATAATTCCAAATTGCATAGGCTATAGCACCGTTCCTGTGAATCTCCTCAAAAGTTATTTCCCACTCGTTATGGCATTCAACTCCATTAATTGTAACCATTGGAAACAATGCTGAATTGTTGTTAAAACCAAGTTTTTTAGCATTATCAATAGCTTCGCTTAAATGTTTATGCCTATAAAACAGAAGCTTTCGGGGTATTTCAATGGAGGCAGTACTCAAATAAAACGGGAGGCAATAAGCTTCAGTATCCCAATAGGTTACGCCACCGTATTTTTCGCCGGTAAATCCTTTGGGCCCAATATTTAATCGGTCATCTTCGCCTGAATAGGTTTGATTTAATTGAAAAATATTATAGCGGATACCTTGTTGCGCCATAACATCTCCTTCAATACAAATATCGCTGTTTTCCCATTTTTCAGCCCATTTTGTTGTATGATTCAACAAAAGGTTCCTAAAGCCGGCATCAACAGCCCTTTTAATAGCTGTTTTCCCGTGTTTTAATAATTCTGTTTTTGAATAATTATTAGATGATGTGGTAGAACTATATTTATGAATACAAACTTCATCGCCCTCATTAATTTCCATAAGAACAGCTGCCTCAAGGAATTTTTCACGCGAAGTTGTTTCTATTTTGGGTGACCTATTTTTGCCATTAACTAAAAAAGTAGAATACATTCCGGTACAAACTGCAAACTCGGTTTTTAAAGTTTCCTGTATCAAATAACCTTCAGTACCCTTCATTTCCCGGCTTTTTTCGATCCAAAACCTTTGTTCATAGTTTGAATCTTCGTTAAATACATCGCCGTCTAAATAAGGTTTTATATCGATAATACCCGAAAAATTCAGTGCTTTAATAGAATACTGAATGGCACCAATTTCAGTATCATCAATACTGACAAATCGTTGTGACTGAACCTCAATTAAATTTTTATTTGGCATCTCAACTGTAAAAAAACGACTGAGCACCCCTTTTTTCATATCCAGTTCCCGACGGAAAGAAATTATTTTTGTTTTAAACAAATCGAGCTCCTGCCCATTAATATTGATATCGATTCCGATCCAATTTGTTGAATTAACAACCTTCGCAAAATATTCGGGGTATCCATTTTTCCACCAGCCAACAACCGTTTTATCGGGGTAATAAACACCGGCAATATAGGCTCCACGCAGAGAATCACCCGAATATTTTTCTTCAAAATTAGCCCTTTGCCCCATCCTTCCATTTCCGATACTAAAAATACTTTCAGAAATTCGATTTATGGAAGGATCAAAACCTTCTTCAATAATTTTCCAATTATCGTGAATAATATAATCTTTCATTTGATTTATTCAATTACGAAACATATTTATAACCTCACTGCCAGTTATGTTTTTAAAGCCAGGCAATACAAAATCTGCCTGGCTTAAAACTTCAGGAACACCAATACCCACACACTTCATATTTGCAGCTTTTGCAGCTTCAACCCCTGCTTGAGCATCTTCAAAAACCACACAGTTTTCTGGCGGAATATTTAATGCTTCAGCTCCTTTTAAAAAAACCTCAGGATTGGGTTTTGATTTTGAAATAGTGTTTCCATCAATTATTACATCAAAATAATCCTCAATATTTAGCCTTTCCAGAATTAATGGCGCATTTTTACTAGCTGAGCCAAGTGCAATTTTTAATCCTGATTTTTTACTCGAGTCCAAAAATTCAACAACTCCGGGCAAAATTTCTTTTGCTGTCATTTTCTTTATAAACTCCACATATTCAGTATTTTTTTGAACTGCTAAAACATTTTTTTCATGTGCCGATAAATTTCTATTCCCAAGTTGAAGAATTATTTCAAGGGAATCAAAACGACTAATACCTTTTAATCTTTCATTATCTTCGATTGTAAATGGAATATCTAAACTTTCAGCTAAGTTTTTCCATGCAAGGAAATGGTACTTTGCTGTATCTACAATTACGCCATCTAAATCAAAAATAAATGCTTCTATTTTCTGCATAATTATTTATCGGGATTATCAACATCATTTACAAAAAACACTGTTAAAGCGGCCACCAACATTGAAATACCCCCTGCAATAAGTGCAAATATTGCCTGGTTATCAAAAAAGTGGCGCATAAAAAAACCTAATATGCTAGCAGCTAATATTTGAGGGATAACAATAAAGAAGTTAAAAATCCCCATATATGTACCCATTTTTTTTGCGGGCAACGAACCTGTTAAAATAGCATATGGCATTGATAAAATACTTGCCCACGCTAGTCCAATTCCTAACATAGGAAGTATCAACCAAACAGGGTCATTTATAAAATAGATTAATATCAATCCTACTCCTCCAAAAACCAGAGAAATTGAATGTGTAATTTTTCGGTTGGTTTTTTTTGCCAATACAGGCAACAAAAAAGCTACTACTGCTGCAAAACCATTGTACACCCCAAATAAAACACCTACCCAGTTTGCTCCCTGATTATATACTTCACTGGCTGTATCGGTTGTATTATATACATGGCTAGTAACAGCTGATGTGGTATAAATCCACATTGAAAACAGGGCAAACCACGAAAAAAACTGTACAATAGCCAACTGTTTCATGGTTTTAGGCATATTAAGCATATCGGTAACAATTTCAACCAATCCGTTTTTTATCCGGTTTAATTTTACCATCGACCAGGCAACCAGCAAAATAATCCCAAATACAGCTAAACCGCCTCCAATAATATATAGTTCTTTTTCAAGTTCATTTGAAAAAATAAAATAACAAAACACCAATCCCACTACTAAAAAAAGAAACCCATTCCGCACTAATAATCCGATAAGTTCGAAACTACTTTTGGCATTAATTTTTATTGATGAATTAGAAGCAATACTTTCTTTTTCAAATTCATCCATTTCTTTTGGTGAATATTCTTTTGATTTAATAACAGTCCATAAAACAGCCAGAAAAAAAATAACTCCTCCAATATAAAATGCAAATTTTACTGATGGCGGTAGTTTTTCACCTTCAGCGGCAATATTAGAAATACCAAGCCATTCGGCCATTACATAAGGTAAAACCGAAGCAACAACAGCACCGGTGCCTATAAAAAAGCTTTGCATGGCAAAACCCTGAGTACGTTGCTCCGAAGGAAGATTGTCGCCTACAAAAGCTCTGAAAGGTTCCATCGAAATATTAATAGAGGCATCCATAATCCATAATGTTCCTACTGCTATCCATAGGATTGAAGAATTAGGCATAACCAGCAGTGAAATGGAGGCCAATATAGCCCCCGCCAAAAAAAACGGCCGCCGCCTTCCAAATTTTCCCCAAGTTTTATCACTGTAATAACCAATTATTGGCTGTATTATTAAGCCGGTAACTGGTGCAGCCAACCAATATACAGCGAGTCTGTCAATATCCCCACCAAGAGTTTGAAAAATTCTGGACACATTGGCATTCTGTAGAGCAAATCCAAATTGAATACCCAAAAAGCCAAAACTCATGTTCCATACCTGCCAGAAACTTAATGTTGGTTTTTTCCTCATTTTATTTCATTTATTTATTAAATGGGATTCGAAATAACTCTTAAGCTAGTACCTTATTACACAATTTCTTAACACACTTATTCTTTGCAAATTAACTAAACTATAATTGATAAAACACACACATTTTTATACATATAGTAAATACTATGTTTAATATTTGCAGTAATAAATACAGCAATAAGGAACTACTAGAAGTTCATTGTGAAGAATATCGAGATAAAATGTAAATTGCCAAAACAAATATACACAACCTCGGGCCATAAAAACAAATTATTACCAATTTGAAAGGGTGTTTTACTTCTGATTTTAAAGGCATTAAACCGCTGTAAGGGTTGTTTCAAACGTTTGCAGAACAAAAAAATAAAATATTAAAAATTATACTGTTGAACTCCTTACAATTAAATGCGCTTTTAAAACTTTTGTTTGATAGGGATATTCTTTATTTTCCGACAAAACTCTTTCTATCAACATCTTACAAGCAATTGTCCCCATTTCGTATCCATGCTGATCGACAGATGATAAAGTTGGATTAGTAATTCCGGAAAAACGCCCATCAGAAAAACCAATAATAGCTGTTTCCTGAGGAATTTTAATCCCTCTTTTCTGAAAAGTCTGCATGGCTCCAATGGCGGTAAGGTCATTTACAGCAAATATACCATCTGGTATATTTCCGGAATCAACCAGATGATTTACAGCAATTCTGGCTTTTTCAAAATTATCAGCTTCATTAATAAACTCCGGTATTACAGGCAATCCAACTGCTTTGAGTGCATTCAAAAAACCTTGTTTCCTTTTACGCCCTATTAATAAATTTTGAGGTGCTCCAAAATGAGCGATCCTTGTACGTCCACGCTCAATTAAATGCATCGTTGCCCTGTATGATGCTTCCATATCATCAATAATTACCTGATCGGCTGCATAATCCGGGATAATCCTATCGAAAAAAACCATGGGAATATGGTGTTCCCGCAAGTCATAAAAGTGCTGAAAATCAATAGTTTCTTTTGAAACAGAAGCTAAAATACCATCAACACGTTGTGCAAATAATGTTTGTACATTGGCCAGTTCTCTGTCATACTTTTCATTCGATTGACAAATAATTACTGTAAATCCCGCATCATAAGCAATATCTTCAATACCGCTTATTACTGACGAAAAGAAATAATGTACAATTTCAGGAATAACAACACCAATTATATTACTCCTGCTACGTTTTAAACTTAAAGCAACCGCATTGGGCTGGTACTTCATTCTGCGGGCTAATTCATTAACTGCCAGTTTGGTTTCACTACTAATATCGGGATGATTCTTTAAGGCACGCGAAACCGTTGAAGCTGAAATGCCCAATTCTTTAGCGATGTCTTTTATTGTAACCTGCCCACTTTTCATTATACTATAATTCCTTCTTCATAAATTTAAAAAAAATACTTCATTATTTTATCTAAATATTAGAAATCTAATATATATAAATACAATATTCTGCACCTACCAGCACCTACCTGTTATGAAACACATGAAGTGCAAACGACACCGCAATCGTTTGCACTTCAGGAGTTGTTAAAAATTACTAATAAAACTTAACAATTCATTTATATTGCCTCAGGAATCGAGAATAATTGTGTGGAAATTAATGATTTATTATGTGAAGTTGCCTGTTAGCTAATGTTTTACTAACAAATCAGTAACAAAAATTTAATGACTAAAACTATGATTAGAATTCTTAAAAATCTCAAGTTGTTGTTGTTTTTAATTGCCTTCCTTTCGGTTTCGACTGGTTATGCACAACAAAAAACAATAACAGGTAAGGTAACTGACGAATCAACCGGTGAATCTCTTCCAGGAGTTTCCATTCTAATAGAAGGGACAACAATAGGTACAGTTACCAATATCGATGGAGACTATTCATTAAATGTATCTCAAGGAAATACCCTTGTTTTTTCATTTATTGGTTATGTATCTCAGCAAATAATTGTAGGAGAACAATCCTCAATTAATATAGGCCTGATTATGGATGTTGAACAACTGGACGAAGTTGTAGTAATTGGATATGGACAAGTTAAAAAATCGGACGCAACGGGCTCCGTTTCAGCCATTAGTTCCGATGATTTTAATGCCGGGGCAATTACCTCACCACAAGAACTGGTATCAGGAAAAATTGCAGGAGTACAGATTACCTCAGGTGGTGGAGCCCCAGGTGAAGGGGCGACTATACGCATCAGGGGTGGTTCTTCCTTATCGGCCAGTAACGACCCATTATTCGTAATTGATGGTGTTCCTATTGATAACGATGGTATTTCTGGTATGCGGAATCCATTAAGCACTATCCACCCAAACGATATTGCAACTTTTACTGTTTTAAAGGATGCATCGGCCACAGCTATTTATGGTTCAAGGGCTTCAAACGGTGTAATTATTATTACAACTAAGAAAGGTACAAAAGGCCACCCAATGAAAATTACCTACAATGGCAATGTTTCGGTAAGTGTAAAAACTAACGAAGTTGATATTTTCGATGCAGATGGTTACAGGGCACTTATTCAAGACTACTATGCAGATAAACCAACTACCACAGCTTTATTAGGTACTGAAAATACAAATTGGCAGGATTTAATTTACAGGGAAGCTATTAGCCACGATCATAACCTTAGTATCACAGGTTTGATCAAAGAGCAACCTTATCGGATTTCGCTTGGATATACCAACCAGCAAGGAATTTTAAAAACTTCGGGATTGGAAAGGTACACAGGTACAATTGGCCTAAATCCTACATTTTTTGATGGACTCCTAAGTATCAATGCCAATTTTAAAGGTATGTATATACACAACAACTTTGCCAACGAAGGAGCTATTGGGTCGGCAGTTAGTTTTGATCCAACACAACCGGTATATGATTCGAACAGCCCTTATGGTGGTTATTTTACCTGGACCATTCCAAATGGCAATCCAAATACATTGGCAACTACCAACCCTTTGGCACAGCTCGAAATGCAGGACGACCAATCGGATATTTACAGAGGAATCGGAAATATTCAAGTTGACTATAAATTCCATTTCCTGCCTGAATTGAGGGTTAACATAAATGCAGGTGCCGATTACTCAACAAGTGATGGTTTTCGTTTTGTTCCTGAAAATGCCTCGTGGGCATATGATAATGTTAACGGTGGAGGAAATGATAATACCTATACACAGGACAAAAAAAATGAGTTGCTCGATATTTACCTCAATTATGTAAAAGATTTTGATGAAATTGATAGCCACATCGATGTTATGGCCGGTTATTCATGGCAACATTTCTGGAGGGCCGGGACAACATACAATTCCAATGTCCGTGGAAATCTGATTTATAACGATACCGACTATGAAACCGAAAATTACCTTGTTTCTTTCTTCGGAAGATTAAACTATTCATACTTGAATAAATACCTGCTCACAGTTACTGTGCGCCACGATGGTTCTTCAAGGTTTTCACCTGAAACACGGTGGGGTACATTCCCCTCTGCGGCACTAGCCTGGAAAGTAAAAGAAGAAAACTTCCTGAAAGGAAATAAAACAATATCGGACCTTAAACTTAGGCTTGGCTATGGTATAACCGGTCAACAAAACATTTCAAACAACGACTACCCTTATTTGCCAAGTTATACATATAGCGAACCAAATGCCCAAATGCAATTTGGAAATAAATATGTTACAACTTTAAGGCCCGAAGGATATGATGCCAATATCAAATGGGAAGAAACAACCACCTACAATATTGGAATTGACTATGGATTTCTCAACAACCGTATTACAGGTTCTATCGATGCCTATCTAAGACAAACTGACGACCTGATTAACTTTATCCCTGTTCCGGCAGGCACCAATTTAACAAACTATATATTAACAAATGTTGGTGACCTTGAAAACAAAGGGGCTGAGTTTACTATAAATGCCATGGCAATTTCAAAACAGGATCTTTCCTGGGAAATTGGATTTAATGTTTCATACAATAAAAATAAAATCACCAAACTAACAGCCATTGACGATCCGAGTTACATTGGTGTTGAAACAGGTGGAATTGCAGGAGGTGTAGGAAATAATATTCAAATTCACAGTGTAGGTTACCCTGCCAGTTCATTTTTTGTTTATAAACAAATATTTGACGCCGAGGGAATGCCAATCGAAGGCCTTTATGAAGATACCAGTCGGGAAGGCGAAATTACAAACGATGACCGCTACAGGTATAAAAAAGCGGCCCCCGATGTATTTATGGGATTTTCATCGCGCCTGAATTATAAAAACTGGGATTTCAGCTTTGCAGGCAGAGTAAATCTGGGCAATTATGTTTATAACAATCGTTGGTCAGGAACAGCTTACAGCAATCTGTATAATGCAACCGGAATATTAAGCAATATTTCAAAAAGTATCGAAAAAGCACCATTTGAAAATGTTGAATACTTCTCTGATTTTTATGTCCGCGAAGCGTCATTCGGAAGGCTCGATAATGTAAGCCTGGGATATACATTCAAAAATGCTTTTAACGACAATCTAAACCTCAGAGTGTACGGCACAGCACAAAATGTATTTGTGATTACCAACTACGAAGGATTAGATCCTGAAGTTAGTAATGGTATAGATAATAACATCTATCCACGTCCTACAACTTTCATGTTAGGTGTAAGCATTGATTATTAATATAAAAAGTGAAGATCATGATTTTAAAAAAATATAAATATATTCTGATTATTGTAACTGCACTGCTTTTTGCATTTACATCATGTATGAAGGATCTCGATACTTTGCCGCTTGATAAAGACGTGGTAACGTCCGCGTCGGTGTATGAAAATGCGGATTCGTACTATCAAGTATTAGCAAAATTGTATGCCGGCCTGGCAGTTTCAGGGCAAGAAGGACCCGCTGGGAATAACGACCTAAGTGGGCTCGATGAAGGTTTTGGCCAGTACTTAAGGGCTTACTGGTATGCACAGGAACTACCTACCGACGAAGCTATTATCTCGTGGAATGACGGCAACTTACGTGATTACTGGGAAATGGACTGGGGTTCAAATAACGAGTTTATCTCAAACATGTACTACCGCGTATTCTATCAGGTTTCGCTTTGTAATGAATTTATCAGGGAGACAACCGAAGCCAAAATGAACGACCGGGGAATTGATGCCGCTAAACAAACTGAAATAAACGGTTTTAGGGCTGAAGCCAGATTCTTGCGGGCATTAAGCTATTACCATGCATTAGATATGTTTGCCAATGTACCTTTTGTTACTGAAGAAGATGCAGTAGGTTCATTTTTTCCGGAACAAACCAATAGGGCTGAACTTTACGCCTATATTGAATCGGAACTTCTGGCAATTGAAGAAGAACTTCAGGCTCCACGGGCAAATGAATATGGCCGGGCTGATAAAGCCGCCCTCTGGATGTTATTGGGAAAATTGTACCAAAACGCCGAAGTATATATTGGGGAACCTAAAAATACCGAATGTTTAACCTACGTCAATAAAGTTATTGGAGCAGGTTATACATTGGAAAATAATTATTCACACCTATTTATGGCAGATAACCATTTATCTGGCGAAGTTATTTTTCCAATCACTTTTGACGGTGTTAATACTAAAACCTGGGGAGGTACTACATTTATAATCGATGCAGCTATCGGTGGTACAATGAATCCAGCCGATTTTGGGACTCAGGAATCATGGTCAGGATTACGGGTTATGAAAAGTTTTGTTGGTAAATTTTACAACCTCGAAACATTAAAAAGCGCCAGAATTCCCTTAAAAAGTGCTGCCGAATACCCTTTGCTTTATGTGCCTGGGAATTACCAGGCTGCCAGTGGTTATGGTGCAGACTGGGCACCTGATGACGAAGCAGTAGCAAAACTTGCATCCGTTAATTCTGATGAAACCTACGAAGGTTACGTTTGGTTTGCCAACAACAATGTCGAATTTAAACTCAATAAAATTCCCGGATGGGAAGAAGCAACAACCAATGGCGATGTTGATGAACTTGGAAATACAGGCAACCTGTTAATTGGAAGCTGGGACAGTAAAAACATTAAAGTAGCCGAAAGTGGATTTTACCGACTTACTGCCGATTTTAATGACGCAAAATACACGGTCACAAAAACCGATTGGGGCCTTATTGGTGATGCAACTCCGGGAGGTTGGGATACCGATACCAATATGGAATATGATGCTGATGAAAAAGCATGGACTATGATTGTTGAACTTGGTTCGGGAGAAATAAAATTCAGAGCCAACGATGGCTGGGATATCAATTTGGGAGATAACGATGCCGATGGTATTTTGGAGTATGGTGGTTCAAACATAATCATCAGCGATCCTGGAAAATACGAGATTAAACTTTATATTGGCACACCTGATTATACATATTCAGTCGAAAAATTTAGCTCCGACGAACGGGCATTGTTCCATTCCGATGGACAAACTCTTGACATTACCGACCCATTTGAATTTACAGAAGGCTGGGCCGTTACTAAATGGAAAAACGTTACTTCTGATGGTATTCCCGGATCGGATGTTACTCATTCTGATACCGACTTCCCAATGTTCCGTTTGGCCGATGCTTACTTAATGTATGCCGAAGCTGTTCTTCGGGGCGGCTCAGGAGGTGATATAGGAACTGCACTTGGTTATATTAATCAGCTTAGGACAAGGGCCTATACAGATACCGGTGGAAATATCACTCAGGGTGAATTGACTCTCGATTTTATTATTGACGAGCGAGGCCGTGAACTTTTCTGGGAAGGACACAGAAGAACCGACCTCATCAGGTTTGGAAAATTTAGTGGTGATGAATATATATGGCAATGGAAAGGTGCTGTTCAGGAAGGGAAAGCTATCGATGCAAAATATAATATTTACCCCATCCCGGCATCCGATGTTGTAGCGAATATCAACCTGAAACAAAACCCGGGTTATTAATCAAATTTAAATCAAGTGAAAATGAAAAAGATACTTATTTTATTAATCGTTTTATCTGGATTGTTTGTCTTTCAATCTTGTGATGAATTTGAAACTGATCCTGTAATTCAATACATTGGAAGCCCAAATTTAAAAGTTAACGCTTCATCCAGTATGTTGCTCAGCCAGGAAGCCGCTGATGAAAATGCAGCAGAATTAACATGGACAAAAGCTAATTTTGGTTATCGCGCCGCAATTAACTATACAGTTGAATTAGCTGTTGCCGGTACAAATTTTGCCAATTTACTAGAACTTTCAACTTCTAAAGTATCCATGTTTAATATTACAATTGGAAAGCTAAACGATGCATTAATAATGATGGAACTCGATCCGGATGTAAAAACCGGCCTCGAGCTAAGGGTAAAAGCTTTTGTTAGCAATAATACACAACCTCAATATTCAAATGTATTTGCTTTCGATGCTATTCCATATTCTGTTAAACTTCCTCCAATATACTTGTTGGGTGGTGGAACTGATCCGGGATGGGACAACGCCAATGCGTTACCGGCTCCTTATATGAGTCCTGGTGTTTATGGAATTGTTGCCCATTTAAAAGCCGACGATGCCATGAAATTTATTCATACGTTAGGTGCCTGGGCTCCACAATGGGGAACCGATGCCGATGGCACAAATACAAGTGGCAACCTGGTATACAGGCCTGATGAAGCAACCGCTGATCCAGCCTCAATCCCAACACCTGCAGTTGAAGGAGATTACAGGGTAGTTGCTGATATCACCAATCTGACGTATGTTGTTTATCCAATACCTGATGTTGTTTACCTCGTAGGTGGTGCAACTGACGCAGGATGGACTCCTGAAAACGGTGTCCCATTCACCAAAGATGGTGTGGGTAAATATTCATTAACAACCAACCTTTCAGTCGGAAATGGTGGCATGAAAATTATGGCTTCAAACAGCGGTGCATGGGCTCCTCAATGGGGTGCAACCGAAGGTGCAGCAGCAGTATTTGGAAAATTAGTTTACAGAGCAGGTGATGCAGATCCTGATCCTCCACAAATTCCTGAACAATCGACTGCCGGTTCTTATAAAATCGAAATTGATTTTACCGAGAATACTTATAAAATTACAAAACAATAACAACTACTATTAATATAAAACAAATAGCGTAGGCTTCTACGCTATTTGTTTTTTAATCACCACAGAAGGCATGAAAGGATTTACACTATTTGGCTTAATATTACTTTTTATATTCACTTTTTATAGCGTAAAATCTCAGGTTGTTACTGATCCTCTGCTTCCTGTTGCTTCGCAAAAAGTAACCGTTACATTTGATTCATCGGAAGAAACACGATTGGGCTATTTTACCGGTGAACTATATGCCCACACAGGTGTAATGATTGAAGGAAAAAATGACTGGCAACATGTAATAGGTAGTTGGGGTAACAATACCCTTCAACCACAATTAACAAACAAAGGAAATGGAATTTATGAATTAGAAATTTCTCCCGATATCAGTTCTTATTATTCTGTTTCAGGCAATGAAAAAGTACTAAAATTGGCCTTTGTTTTTCGTTCGGCAGATGGCACTAAACAAACCAACGACCTGTTTGTAACTGTTTACCAGGAAGGGCTTGTGGTTGAAATTGCAACACCTGCCCATAAAACCATTGTAAACAAAGGACAAACCATAGCAATTTCGGCCAATAGTTCAATCGCATCATCATTAAAACTTTCACTCAACGAAACACTATTAAATCAAACACAGGGAACCTCAATTTCAACATCTAAAACATTTAACGAAAGTGGTAACTTCTGGATTATTGCTGAAGCAACTTCCGGAGAAACTACACTTTACGATTCAGCTTATATATGTGTCAAAGAAAATATTGTATCACAAACAAAACCCAACAACTATCAGAAAGGAATTAATTACCTCACCGATAGCACAGCTGCTCTTGTTTTATGGGCCCCCGAAAAAGAATTTGTATTTGTTTTGGGCGATTTTAACAATTGGCTCCCAAATAATGAATTCCAAATGAAAAAAGATGGTGATTTTTTCTGGCTTGATCTTAATAACCTTACAAAAGGACAAGAATACATCTTCCAATATTTTATTGATAATAAAATCCTGGTTGCTGATCCATATGCCGAAAAAATTTCTGACCCGTGGAATGATAAAAATATTCCCTCTGTAACCTACCCAGGCCTTATTAGCTACCCCGAAGGAAAAACCGAAGGTATCGCTTCAGTCCTTCAGCCCGGGCAAGAAAATTACCAATGGGAAATTTCAAATTTTTCGCCTCCCGAAAAAGAAAAAATGGTAATTTATGAATTACTAATTCGTGATTTTACTTCAGATCACAGCTATCAGGGAGTAATTGATAACCTTGATTATTTGGAGGACCTCGAAATAAATGTGTTAGAACTAATGCCTGTGAATGAGTTTGAAGGTAATTCAAGCTGGGGTTATAATCCTGCATTTTATTTTGCACCGGATAAATATTACGGCCCAAAAAACGATTTAAAAAAATTGATTGATGAATGCCACAAACGTGGTATTGCAGTGGTAATTGATATGGTTCTCAACCACAGTTACGGACAAAGCCCTTTTGTGCAAATGTACATGGACAACTGGACAGTTACTTCTGATAATCCGTGGCACAATGTGGAACACAATTTTCAAAATACAGCTGCTCATTGGGGCTACGATTTTAACCACGAAAGTGAGGCAACCCGTGAACTGATCGATAGCATAAATACTTTTTGGCTAATGGAATACAAGGTTGATGGTTTTCGATTTGATTTTACCAAAGGATTTTCGAACACAACCTATGGCCCATCAAGCTGGGGAAGTACTTACGATGCAGCACGTATCGCGAACTTAAAAAGAATGGCCACTAAAATCAGGGAAAAAAATAACAATGCCATTATCATATTTGAACACCTGGCTGATAATTCGGAAGAAACAGTTTTGGCAAATGATGGTATCCTTTTATGGGGAAACATGAATCACAATTATGGTGAAGCCGCTATGGGATACACAACAAATTCAGATTTAAGCAATGGTTTATTTACTCAACGCAATTGGGACGAACCAAATTTGGTAACCTATATGGAAAGCCACGACGAAGAACGTTTAACCTATAAATGCCTTCAATTTGGAAAAGTTGAAACAAACTATTCGGTAAAAACACTGCCAATTGCTTTAGAAAGAATGGCCTTAAATGCAGTTTTTATGATCCCTTTACCAGGGCCCAAAATGATTTGGCAATTTGGCGAAAGGGGTTATGATTTTTCAATTGATGCATTTGGTGGACGCCTCAATGAAAAGCCTCCTCATTGGGATTACCTAAACGACTCCGGCCGAACCGATTTATTTCGGATTTATGCCCAACTTAATTCGCTGAAAAAAACGTACGAAGAATTTTCGCCACAAGTAATGGCAAGCGATTTAAGTGGTGAAATTAAATGGTACCGGTTAAACTCAGGAAGCAACCATGTTTTTATTATTGGAAATTTCAGCACTCAAGAAAAATCAGCCACGGTTACATTCCCAGTGCTGGGAACCTGGTTCGAACACTTTACCAATTCAACCTTATCGGTTGAAACTCTACCTCAAACATTTATATTGTCTCCCGGCGAATACCAGCTATATTCAACACGCCAATTTGAAAAACCCGATATCGCCACTGATATTCAAATTTCGGAACAACCAGAAAATATACTTTCTGTTTACCCAAATCCAGCAAACGCTCAGATTACAATTGATTCAAAAAACCCATTCTCGAAAATTCATATACATTCATTGTCTGGAAAAACAATTTTAATTCAGAAATATAAAAATTTACACCAAACGCATATAAATATTGCTGATTATTCTCCGGGTATCTATTTTATAAAAATATACCTGGAGAAAACAGTTCGTACGAAAAAAATTGTTGTTAATTAAGGTGATGATTAGTTAGGGGAAGTAAAGGCCGGAGAATATATTTTCTCTGGCTTTTTTATGTTCCAATCAGGATTGTAATCACCAATTAACGGTCCATCCATTTTTTAAAATCAGATACTTTATCGCGGCTAATAATTAAATCGTCGTTCTCAAAATTTATGAGCTTTATTTTCATCCGGCTGGTTGAATAACTAACAATATCGGTTATTGTATTCATGTTTACCAAATAATTGCGGTTGATCCGAAAAAACAATTCGGGATTTATTTTTTCCTGAAGTTGGCCAAGAGAATAATCGAGGCTGTAATTTTTTCCTCCTACTGTTTTAACAAAAGTTGCCCTTCCCTCAACATAAAAACATAATATATCGTTTACTGCAACCGAACGGTAATGGCTTCCCACTTTTATAAAAAAACGTTCTTTGTATTTTTTCGACAATTGCCCAATTACCTGTTCAATTTGTGTTAGCGAGCCGGTTTGCCCAAAAGTTTTTTGAAATTTTACAAATGCACCAGCCAATGCATCTTTTTCAATGGGTTTTAAAAGGTAATCAACACTGTTTACTTTAAAAGCTTTTATGGCATATTCATCGTATGCTGTCGTAAAAATTATGGGGACCTCAAGTTTTACCGACTCAAATATTTCGAAACAAATACCGTCGTCCAATTGAATATCCATAAACACCAGGCCGGGAGGACTATTGGACATAAACCAGTTAATACTTTCCTCTACCGATTCCAATTGCTTAGTAACGGTAACATCGGGCCGGACCTCATGAATTAACCGAAACAATTTTTCGGCAGCAGGTTTTTCATCTTCAATAATAACTACATTCATTTTAGCCTCGTTTTATTGGTACTTTTACAATAAATTCTTTTTGATCTTGAGTTACCTCAATTTCTCTATTTAAGACCAGACGGCAGCGTTCACTCAAATTTTTTAAACCTGTTTTCGAAGATTCTTCCAATTTTGATTTCTGCTGAATACTATTTTTTACAACAATATAATCCTCTTCAATTCCTATACTAATCAGCAGTGGTTGTTTGCGGGTGGCTGCATTATGTTTTAATGCATTCTCAACTAATAATTGAATTGAAACAGGCAGAATTTGATCTCCCTTTTGCGGTACTACATTTACCTCAAGTTCAATTTTTTCCTCATCACGGAATTTCTGCAAATAAAAATAATCAGTCACAAATTTTAATTCCTCCTCCAATGTCACCAAATCTTCATTGTTTTTATCTAAAATATACCGGTAAATCGATGCAAATTTTTGAATAAACTGTTCCGAAACTTCCGGGCTTTTGTATACCAAAGTCGAAAGTGTGTTTAATGTATTAAACAAAAAATGAGGATTTACCTGGCTTTTTAATGTTTGGTATTGCGAAATCAATTTTTCTTCTTTTAATTTTTGTTCCCGCTTAAGGGCATCGTCCCATTGCATATAAAAGAAAAACAAAGCACCAATTGTAAAACCGATTATTGTTCCAATAGCAAAACCTTTTATTTCAATATTAAACAAATCAGGAATAAAATTGTGCCAATCATCATTCTTTGAAACATAATTTATTGCAAAAACTATTAAATAAACCGATCCCGCAATTACTAACACCGTTGTATAAAAAAAGAGTAGCCGTAAAACGATCTGTTTTTTAAAAGTAGGGTCGCTTGCCTTTAAATTCTCAAAAAACTTCATTCCAAGCCAGATAAATATTTCGAGTTGCAAAAATGTTGGAATTAGCATACTCAAAAAATCCTGATGAAAAAATGTCCCCTTTAAGACAAAACTGAAAATCACTGATATAACCAATGCGCCAAGAATAATCTTTAAATGCCAAAGGATTTTTGATTTAAGTTTTTTCTTTATTCTTTCTTTATTCATACAATTTCCATTGATCAGACAGATTATAATATCCTGAAATTAAAAATAATATTGTTTATAATTTACTGTTTACAAAAATTTTACATCATTCAATTCAATTACTGGCTTTGAGGCAATTTTTAAAACACCAATCTTTTGGTTTATTCTCCACTCAGTGGATGTAAATCAAAATTCGGGAAAGAGTTAGTTTCTACAAAGTTTTTATTGCAGAACAGGCATTTTTAGGTTTTAAACCGGAAAATCAAACCACTGAACAGAAATCAAAAAATGTTTGTTTATATTACAAAGACATAAAAACTACATCGATGCGGATTTTATTAACTGGGGCCAATGGATATATCGGCAAACGTTTATTACCTCTTTTACTCTCAAACGGACATGAGGTTATTGCTGTTGTTAGAGACAAACGCCGGTTTGAACATAAAAAATATAATTCCAGCCTTCTATCAGTTATTGAAGTTGATTTTCTGAATGAAAATTTATTCAAAACACTACCACCATCCATCGATGTTGCTTATTATTTAATACACTCACTCGACACTTCAATCAACAATTTTAATAAATTAGAAACGCAGGCGGCCAAAAAATTCTTAGAACTGATTGCTCCCACTTCCGTCAAACAAATTGTTTATTTAAGCGGAATTAGCCATTCAGAAAACTTAAGCCAACATTTATCATCGCGTTTAAATGTTGAAACGATACTTTCTAAATCCAAAATTCCGATAACAACTCTACGGGCTGGAATTATTGTAGGTTCTGGCAGTGCCTCGTTCGAAATTATCCGCGACCTGGTTGAAAAATTGCCAATTATGATTACCCCAAAATGGCTGAATACCAAATGTCAACCCATCGCCATTCGAAATGTAATTGATTATTTAATTGGTGTTCTGCTTAAAAATGAATGCCTCAACCAATCATTTGATATAGGAGGCCCCGAAATATTAACCTACAAACAAATGTTACTGCAATATGCCGAAGTCAGAGAAATAAAACGTTTTATTTTCACCTTACCTATTATGACTCCAAAACTTTCGTCGTATTGGCTTTATTTTGTTACTTCTACCTCCTTTTTCCTGGCTGTTAACCTGGTTAACAGTATGAAAGTCGAAGTTGTGTGTCAAAATAATAACATTCATAAATTAATTCCCTTGGAATTATTTGATTACAAAACTTCTATTCAGAGAGCTTTTAAAAGAATTGCCCAAAACATGGTTTTATCGAGCTGGAAAGATGCTATGGTAGCCGGGCATACCGATTTACATATAGGTTCGTTAGTTGAAGTACCAACTTATGGCTGCTATTTCGACCGGAAAAAAATAAAAATCAAGAACAAACCTGACCAAGTTCTTGACAATATCTGGAGTATTGGAGGTGAAAGAGGTTGGTACTATGCCACCTGGTTATGGCGTTTGCGTGGATTTATCGATAGGCTTGCCGGAGGTGTTGGGCTACGCCGTGGAAAAACAAACCTTAATAATGTTGAGGCCGGTGACTCTCTTGACTTCTGGCGGGTAATTTATGCTGATAAAAATCAAAAACGATTATTACTTTTTGCCGAAATGATTCTCCCTGGTGAAGCCTGGCTCGAATTTAAAATTTCTTCAAATAATTTTCTGATTCAAACAGCCACTTTCAGGCCCAAAGGAATATTGGGGCGCACGTATTGGTACCTGTTATTACCTTTTCATTTTATTCTTTTTAAACGAATGATTCGTAATGTTGAGCGTTTTATACCAAAACATTAAACTATAATATATTATACCATGGCATATGATGAACTTTTAGCCGACCGATTAAAGAATATTTTAAAAGAAAAACATATTTTTTTTGAAGAGAAAAAAATGTTTGGAGGGCTTTCATTAATGGTAAACAATAAAATGTGTGTCGGTATAATAAAAAACAATTTAATGACACGAATTGACCCTGAAAATCAGGAACAGTTTTTATTGGAACCAGGGTGCCGGCCTATGGATTTTACACACCGCCCTATGAAAGGTTTTTTATATGTTGAACCCGAAGGAACAGATATGGACGAAGACCTTGAAAAATGGGTCAACAGGTGTTTAGAATATAATCCCAAAGCAAATAAGAGCAAAAAAAAATAATCGCCTAACATTAATCTTTCAAATAATCTAAAAAAACATTTATACTGAATAAACTTTTTTATCAATCATATGTTTAATAAAAAACATTGTTCGATTAAATAAATTTTCGTTATTTTTAATATTATAATAATAATTTTTGCCTTATGCCGCTGAATGACAGAACACTATAACAATTACATTTTTAGCAATAGTATTTAAACATCACATCAAAAAAACACGTATTAATAAATAATTTATTTAACCATAAAAATAAAAAAATGGAAACAACTGAAGAAAAAGTAGTATCAATGCCTCGCATTGGAGATCCGGCTCCTGAATTTACTGCAGTAACCACTCAGGGAAATATCAATTTCCCTTCGGATTATAAAGGCGATTGGGTTATTCTTTTTAGCCACCCTGCCGATTTTACCCCTGTTTGTACATCGGAGTTTATGACTTTCGCTACCATGGAAGAAAAATTTGCCAAAGCAAATTGTAAACTGGTTGGTTTATCAATTGATGGTTTATACAGCCACATTGCGTGGTTACGTACTATTAAAGAAAAAATTGAGTACAAAGGCATGAAAAATGTGGAAGTTAATTTCCCATTAATTGAAGATATTACCATGAATGTCGCCACAAAATATGGTATGCTTCAGCCCAATGAGTCTTCTACTAAAGCAGTAAGAGCTGTATTTTTTATCGACCCCAAAGGAATTATCCGAGCTGTTATTTATTACCCACTTAGCCTGGGAAGAAATTTTGATGAACTATACCGTGTAATAGTTGCTTTACAAGCAGCCGACGAATTTAACGTAGCTACTCCAGCCGATTGGCAACCAGGTGACGATGTTATTATTTCACCTGCCGGTTCGTGTGGAACTGCCAAAGACCGGATGGATGGAAAAGAAGAAGGCCTCGATTGTAAAGATTGGTTCTTCTGTACCAAAAAACTGGATAAGGATAAAGTTTTAGATAAAATTCTGAAAAAATAAATTATAGGAACCTTTTTAAACACCACCCGGTAGGTTTTTTAAATAATTCTACCGGGTATTTTTTTTATCCGATTTCTTTAAGTAAAAATCGTTTGGTTTTTACTCCAACAAATCGTTTAACCTCTTTCCCGTCTTTATACAAAATCATAGTTGGTAAATCTTTGATTTTACATTTTGTAGTTAAATAATTTTGATGCTTCACATTTACTTTGGCAATTTTTACTGTATCGGTTTTTGATTCCGCAATATCATTTAATACTGGCATCATCGCTTTACAAGGTGCGTATTCAGCTGCATAAAAATCAACCAAAACGGTCCCCTGCCGTATTTGAGAGGAAAAGTTTTTCTTATTTAATAGAATAATTTTATCACTTTTTTTAACTTCCGGTCCATGTTTCATTTTCCGGTAGTTAAAAACAATTAATCCTATTACTACTGTAAATATTCCTAAGGCAATTAAAAGTACACTATTCATTTTTAATGTTTTATGATAAAGGTTTTAATATTTTTTTAGAACGTTTTGAAATACCCCGAAACCCTTTAATTATGTAAAAAGCAACAAAGTTAACTTATAAAAAAACCCTAAAAAACATTTTTTTAAAATTGTGGAATTATTTTTCATTGAATTCGCTTGCAACAAAGCTGTTGAGGTGCCAAATTAAAAATCAATTTTCTATCACTGCAAGCAACGGAGTACTAAATCCTTTTATCCCGATACTCTAGGCTAATTCCTTATTCTTTTGCGGTAATTACGGGGTGAAACACCCATTTTTTTCTGAAAGTCTTTTGAAAAATAATAAGGATCTGAATAACCCAACATAAAAGCAATTTGTTTAATCTTTAATTTGGTTTGATCGAGGTATTCACACGATTTGATAATTTTTAAATGTGAAAAATAACTGATGGGGCTATAATTGGTTTCTCGCTTAAATAGAGTAGACAAATAAGTGATGGAATAACCCACTTCATCAGCAACCTCTTTTAACGTAAGCTTTTTATCAACATTTTGCTCCATAAAACGAATGGTCTTTTGAATCACCGGATTTTCTTCAACCAATATATCGTCACTATTTTTTGATGCAAATACAAATGTTGCCAACAAATGGGCAAACGTAAAATTTATGTAATACATATTTGCATTCAAATAACCTCGCGATGAGTTATTAAAAATTTCATCAAATAACATCCGCCGGTTTGCCACCCTGTTATTTATTGAAGGCATTAAATCGCGGACTACAGTAAACTCCTGCTCAAGTATTTTGCTTTTAGAACCATTAAACTGGCAAGTTAAAAAAACCGTAGGGTCAGTATTCCCAATCACTACTTTAAACTGAAAATCCTGAGGAATAATACAAAACTGGTCCTGTCTCATAAACACCTCATCTTCAGCAATACTAATTCGACAATCTCCTTTAGTACAAAAAATTAACAAATGGTTATCAAGAAATTCTTTATTTTCCCAGGTCTCGTTTTTACTTATTAGTAATTCCTCCATTTCACAAAAATAAAGGCCACAGGTGAGTGGATCAGCTTTTTGAGCTTCAATTACATATGAGGGCAATTTTATAAACCTTTTTTTGATAATCATTTACCATATATAAAATTGCAATTAAGTAATATTTTCCATCTTTTTAATAAAAAACACTATTTTTTATTCATTTAATTGACAATAAATTTGTGTTCAAATAAAACCACTAATATGAATGAATTATTAAACAACCTTGCAGAATGTGTTGAATTCGGAAAAATAAATAAAGCATCACCATATCCACCGCAAATGAAAGGTCTTGACGGTGCAGATGAAATTACCCGGCAGGCATTAAGTAGTGGGATAAAAGCCCAGGAAATATTAACATCTGGGTTGATGCCCGGAATGGAAAAAGTGGGCGTTAAATTCCGCGAAAATAAAATTTTTGTGCCGCAAGTATTAATGTCGGCTAAAGCAATGAGTACGGCAATGATTCACCTTAAACCATTTTTTGCTTCGGGCGAAGCCAAACAAAAAGGGACATTTATTATTGGAACTGTTTTAGGCGATTTGCATGATATTGGTAAAAATCTGGTAGCCATGATGGTTGAAGGAAATGGTTTTAAAGTTGTAGACCTGGGAACAGATGTGAACGCAGAAAAATTTATTGAAGCCGTTAAAGAAAATCCGGGAGCAGTAGTTGGTTTATCAGCTTTATTAACAACCACAATGATCAACATGGAAAAAATTACCAAAACAATTAAAGATACAGTTCCTGGCACCATAGTAACCATTGGCGGTGCACCCTTAAATAATGACTTTTGCCTCAAAATTGGCGCCGATAATTATTCACCCGATCCGCAAGGTGTTGTTGAATTTTTAAATTCTAAAATTGCTTAATAAATGAATGGATTAGAGCTTATTAAAAAGGCACTCAGGTTAGAAGAAGTAGAAAGAGTACCATGGGTGCCTTTTGTTGGAGTACATGGAGGTGAACTGATTGGCGTTGATGCTGAGACATTTCTAAAATCATCACAACTAATTGTTGATGGTATTAGTAAAGCTGTTGATTTATACAGACCTGATGGAATTCCGGTTGTTTTTGATTTACAAATTGAAGCTGAAATTTTGGGTTGCAAATTGGTTTGGAGCAAAGAAAATCCGCCAGCTGTTGTTTCGCACCCTTTGGTTGAAGGAGTTGAATTAAAATCACTGAAACTTCCGGGAATTAATGATGGCCGGATTCCTATTATATTGGAAGCCACAAAAATTTTAAAGGAAAAATACCCCGATTTAGCTTTATACGGTTTAATAACTGGCCCTTTTACACTTGCATTGCACCTTTTAGGTACTGAAATTTTTATGAAATTGTTTGAAGACCCTGAATATGTTGCTGAGCTCATGCAATTTTGTACCGAAGTAGGAATTAAACATGCCGAAATGCTTTTGGATGCCGGTTGCGATATTATTGCAGTTGTTGATCCAATGACCAGCCAAATCGACCCTTTATCTTTTGAAACATTTGTTTCGCCTTACGCAAAAATGATTTTTGATTTTATCCGCCTCCGAAAAAAATACAGCTCATTTTTTGTATGTGGCCATGCCCAACAAAACATTGAAGTTATGTGTGATTGTGGGCCCGATAACATATCAATCGATGAAAATATCCCACTAGACTATGTTAAAAAAGTGGCTCTATATAAAAAAATAAGTTTTGGCGGAAACCTAAAACTTACCAGTGTATTACTTCTTGGCAACGAATTAGATGCTAAAAAAGAAACTGTTGAATGCCTTGATTTAGGTGCAAAAAAAGGATTTATATTAGCCCCGGGCTGTGACTTACCAATGGCTACTCCTATTGCCAATCTTCAGGCAGTAACCGAATTGGTTTACGATGAATACGCCCAACAAGTCACCCGTGAACTTGTACATACATCATCATTAGAAGCCCTTGATTTAGAAGGGCACTGGAAAGACGATAAAGTGATAATTGATATTATTACCCTCGATTCAGCATCGTGCGCCCCATGTCAATACATGGTTGAAGCGGTAAAAGATGCATCGGTAGAATTTGGCGATAACGTTATTGTAAATGAACACAAAATTAAAAACATTGATGGAATCAGAATGATGATAGCACTGGGTGTTCAAAATGTACCAACAACATGCATTAACGGCAAAATTGAATTTATAAGTCAAATCCCACCCAAAACTAAAATCATAGATGCTATTATTAAAACACTAAAATAATGAGTATCCCATTGCATCTGGTAACCGGGTTTTTTGGAAGTGGAAAAACTTCATTTTTAAAACATTACCTCAAAACATTTGAAGAAAATAAAAAAATTGCCGTTATACAAAATGAATTTTCTTCCGTTAACATGGATGAAAGAGAATTAAATTTATCAGGTAAATATCAGGTGCTTGAAGTAAATAACGGTTCTGTTTTTTGTGTTTGTTTACTGGGGACTTTTATTGAATCGCTTGCTGCTTTTGTTAATGAAATAGAGCCTGATGAGATTATTATGGAAGCATCGGGAATGTCAGACCCCATAGGAGTTGCACAGATTTTTCAAGCAGAAATACTTCAAAATAAAGTTTTCCTGGGCCATGTGTGGTCAATCATCGATTCAAATAATTATTTTAAAACCACAGCCCTTCGAAACCGCATCGACCACCAATTAAGAATTGCCGACACCATTATATTAAATAAAACTGACTTAACCGGCGATAATATTTCTCAAGTATGCGATTCAGTAAAAAAAATAAATCCTTTTGCTCATGTGTTGCCTGCCAATTATGCAAAAATTGAACTTTCATCGTTAAAAAAAGCCTTTAATTTTTTTCCAAATTCATTTGGTACAAGTGAAGGCAGGCCCGATTTAAATTCAATGGTAATTAAAAATAGCCGAGAAATAAATGAACAATTATTGGTCAAATTTCTTGAAAATATTAACAGAAAAGTTTTCCGCTATAAAGGATTTGTAAAAGTAAAAAAGAACCAAAGTTACTATGTACAAGGCGTTTTTAACGATAAAAAAATTGAGAAAGTCTCTTCTATTCCCGAACCAACTGAATTGGTATTAATTGGTAACTTCACCAATGGTAAACAGTTCCAATCACTTTTTGACGAATATTGTAAATCATGATAAAAAATTTGTCATTTCGTTTTAATGAACTTATTATTGACAAGGCACAACTTGAGGCAATATTGGGTTTTTCCGAAGGAGTTCCTGAACCATTTAATTCATACATTGACGAAACGTTTCAATTTGCCGCTACTCTGCCAGATATTAAAGCAGCTTATATTATTATCGACAAATTACAAATCGACGCTATTCCAAACACAATTTCTGCCGAAGGTTTAACATTTAATATCGGCAGGAAAATTAAAAAAGAAATCAGGAATTCTGAACGGGCCGCATTTTTTATCTGCACAGCCGGCGAAACAATTAGCACCAAATCGAAAACTCTTATGAAAGGAGAAGATCCGGTGCTGGGTTTTGTTTACGATACCATGGGTTCGTTTATTGCTGAAGCTGCCGGCGATAAAATGCAAAAAATAGTTTTAGAAGAAATCTCAGCCCAAGGTGATAAAATAACCAACCGTTATAGCCCCGGTTATTGCCAATGGCCGGTAAATGACCAGCATAATTTGTTTTCTCTTTTCCCAAAACAAACCTGTGGTGTTTGCCTTACCGAATCAGCACTAATGAATCCGGTAAAATCGATTAGCGGTTTAATTGGAATAGGTAAAAACGTCAACTTCCGCGAATACCTCTGCGACCTTTGTTCAAGTAAGGACTGTACTTACAGGAAAATAAGAATGAATAAAACCAATAGAACTTTTAGCTCCTGAAATTAAACAAGGCCTTTAATCCTTTTTAAACAAATATTTAAATCCAATAGAAATGGTATTAATTAATTCAGAATCATCGGTTACCACAAACATACCGTTATACTCTCCGGTGAGAAATAAATTTGGCAACTGGTTAAATGGATTAATTTGAATTCCCAACGGGACATTAATACTTGCCCAACCTACTTCATCAGATAGTAATGGCACTCCTAAACCCAAACCGGTATAAAGTGCTGCTTTATCCTGATTTATCAATTTAAAACAATAATAGGCCTGTGTTATTCCCCGGTCGGCATAACTCCATGTTGACTGGCGAAAGGAGGTTGTATTTACCCTCATTTCAAACCAATTATTTTTTGCAGGGCTGGTCGAAATTCCAACCGTATTACCATCGTAATAATAATTCACTGAAAACTGTGCTTTTACTGAAAATGTAAAAACAGCCAAACTAATAAGGAGGATAATTTTTTTCATAATTTATTGATTTATAATGAATATTCCATTGTTGGTACAAATCCAAATGTTATTATTCGGATCAGCTTTCGCCATTTTAACAAAAGCATCCTCAAGTTCATTTACTTCTGCATGTTTCCACTCTTTTCCATCGTATACAAAATACCCGGAATATCCATTTACTATACTTCCGGGTACCCATATATAATCGCGTTTATCAATAAACATTCGGTTAAAAGCCCAAATTTCAAACTCAGTATCAATTACTTCCCATTTCCCTTTCCTGTAAATTATTACCTCATCGGTGTAACAACCTGCGCACGACGAAAGTGAATGGTCGGTAACCACAACTGGTTCTGATTGTGAATTTACATCCATTGATCCTATCCAATAAAAAACAATTTCTCCTCCCAACTTATTCCATTTATTGTTGTTCCCTATTCTGAAAACTTTTGCTTGTGTAACGGTGCCTTCCGAGTGGCAAAAAACATTCCCCTTATTATCTATTTTTAATCCTAAAATTAAATTCTGGTTTAATATTGAATTTTCAGGGGTATACAAATCAAAGTTTTGCCCATCGAAATGCATTAAGCCACCAAGCCTATGAGCAGAACTGCTAAACCAAACACTACCATCAGGTGCAGCTTCAACATCAATAATTAAATCGCGCGGAAGGCCGGCATTTTCAACTGTATAATAGGTAAACTTATTATTTTCGAAACAAGCCAGGCCTTTATCTCTTGTACCAATCCATACCTTCCCATTATTACCAACCGAAATATCCCTGATTTCTGAACCGACTGGAAACGTTTTAGTTTTTGTATTGTTGTAATTTATTAATTCACTCCCCGAACCGATCCAGGCATTCCCTTCCAAATCAAAATCGATACACGAAATCTCTTTATCTTCAAAAATTTGTTCTGATATCTCAAAATTTATTTGAGGTGAGAAATCTTTTTCAGGTGAGAAATCTGTATTTGTTTGAATATTCTCCTTTTTGCACGAAAAACAAACAAAACCAATAAGTAAAAAATACAATGAATGTTTCATCCAATTAAAATTAAAAGTTTTCAAAGGTATTGAATGCCTGCCTGTTCGGCAGACAGTTAACTCCTTCATTTTAATTATGCTTGTTTGTGAAGCTTTTATGCAAGGTCGTTTCATAATTTTTCTATTCGCTTAAACTACATCATATTAATCTATTGTTCAAGAATATAAATGCCATTTTCTGTCCCAATCCAAACAGTGTTATTCTCATCTACCTCAATACATTTAATAAAATCGTCAGGAAAATCAGCCGGGGCTTCGTGTCAGTTTTTACCATCAAATACCGAAAGCCTTTTATCTCCACTTGAATATTTACCAACCCAAACATAATCACGTTTGTCAATTTTTAATACATAGGGTAAATAAACCAGGTCCATTGAATATTCATATTCCCGTAAAATCTGTTTATCGTTTTTATCAAAAACAAAAACAACTTCATCAGACCATAAACCTCCGCCACAATAATCCCTACTATCGTCGATATAATATATTTTCCCTTTTGAATCAACATCAATATCTTTAATTGAACATCCACCACTTTCAAATAATTCCTCCCATTTATTGCCTTGTATTTGAAATGTTTTAGTACCACCTCCCGGATTCTGAGCCACAACAACTATTTTACCTGATCGGAATTTTACTTTAAAAATCAAATTATAAGGGAGAGGAGAATTTTCGGGAAAAAATTTATCAAAACCAACTCCATCATATTTTATTAATCCTCCCACCTGATGAGCCGATGAGGAAAACCACATATTTCCTGATTCATCGGAAACCAATTCTCTGATGCGATTATAAGGTAAATTAGCATTTTCAGCAGTTGAATAATATATCTCTCCGTTATATAATCTTCCTAATCCTGAAGAATATGTTCCAAAAAAAAGTGAATTGTCCTGTTGCCTATATGCCAGAGAAAGCACATCGGAAGTTGCAGTAAACGAATCTTTTACTATACCTCCTTCAAGGTATAATAATTGAGTTCCTACCGAACAAAATAAATTTTTCTCGTCTATAAAAACTATATTTGAAACTGACCTCCCAGGTAACAGGTGATCTGAAATGATAAAACGAATTTCAGAGTTAAAAATAATCTCCTCCTCCTTTATTAAGTCCTTTTGACAGCAGGGAAATAAAAGATAAAAAAAGACAATAATAATTATGTTCTTTTTCATTATAAGAGGTTATAAAAATAAGAGGGTTTATCATTACAAAAGGTTGCTTTCTCAGCAAAATAAATTTTTATTGCTCAAAAACCTTCTCTCCTGCTATCCAGGTACTTGTTACTTTTGTATTCAAAACTTCTTGAGGTGTAACAGCCATCAAATCTTTATCAAGCACAACAAAATCAGCATATCTCCCAGGTTCAATACTTCCTTTGGTATTTTCTTCGAACGATGCTTTTGCTCCCCAAATTGTCATTGAACGTAAAGCCTGTTCACGCGTCAGCCCATCTTCAATTTGCCAGCCACCTTCGGGTTTGCCATTTTTATCGGTACGAAAAACAGAAGTATAAAATGTTAAAATCGGATTAATTTCCTCAACCGGAAAATCGGTTCCGTTGGGCAACCATCCCAATTGGTTTAACAGCGTTTGATAAGCATATGCACCCTTAATCCGTTCCTCACCCACTCTGCTTTTTGCCCACTTCATATCCGAAGTACAATGGGTTGCCTGAATCGATGGAATTATTGAAAATTCAGTGAATTTTTTAAAATCATCAGAATGAATAATTTGCGCATGTTCAATGCGCCATCGCCTGTTATTTTTCCCCTTTAAAATATCTCCATAAATATCCAGCATCAACCGGTTAGCCCCGTCTCCAATACAATGTGTTGCCACCTGAAAATTATTATCGTAAGCCAGTTGGCACATTTTTTCAAAATATTCGCGGTTTTCTATCTGAAGGCCTTTGTTCCCCGGATCATCCGAATAATCTTCCAACATCAAAGCACCTCTTGAACCAAGAGCTCCATCGGCAAATAATTTAATGGTACTTACATTTAACCGGTCTGTTTTAATTGGTTCCCCTTTTACAAAATAGTCAATATTTTCATCGGTAGGGCTCAGCATAGCATTAATCCTCATTTTTAAAAACTTATCCTTTTGCATTTGTCCCATGGATAAAATAACTTGTTTGTCAAGGCCACAATCGGTTACTGATGTTAATCCAACTGCCACACAATTTTTCTGTGCTTCCAACAACGCATTTTGTACTTGATTCGATGAAGGCTCGGGAATTAATGCAGAAACAAGCCCCAATGCTTTATCAATTAATACTCCCGATGGTTCGTTGTTATTTAATAAAACCTCACCCCCATCAACTTTTATACTTGCCGAAACCCCTGCAAATTCCAGTGCTTTTGAATTACACCAGGCTGCGTGCCCATCAATGCGAATCAAAAATACGGGTGTATTTGGAAATAATTTATCCAACTCGGATTTATCAGGAAACTTTTCGCTGGGCCAATCGTTCTGATCCCAACCACGTCCAAGTATCCAACCGTCATTTTGTTTTTTATGGTGCTCTTTTAAAATTGAATAAATTTCATCCTTATTTTGTGTTCCCGAAAGGTCGGCATATTGAAGTTGATTTAAACCATATCCGTAGAAATGGCAATGAGCATCGTTAAATCCAGGGTAGATATATTTCCCATGAGCATCTAAAATCTCCTCTGAATGATACTTCTTACTAATTTCTTTTTCATTTCCAACAGCAATAATTTTACCATCCAAAACCGCAAAACTTTCAGCTATCGAAAAACGAGCATCTACACAATAGATCTTACCGTTCTTTACAATTAAATCGACATTTTCTTTTTGATTACATGCAAGCATAAAAAGTAAATTTGTAAGAATAAAAATAAGTTGAACATTCTTCTTTATCATCCTTCAGTAATTTAATTATGAATTGTAAACAAATTTATATTAAAATAAAAATCCTCCAAATTAATAGTGAAATTCCATATTTATTTACTTAAAATCAACCAACAGAAATAAATAGTCATCATTTATAGACTGTATTTCTAAACACATATTTTATTGATTTATATCAATAAAAAAGTTGATTATTTCCAAAACAGTGCTGATTGTGTTATAAAACAAGGTGGTTATAAGGTAGTTTGCCAATGAAATTATATCTTTGAACGTTAAATAAGTTCTAATAAAAGAATTCTATGTTTACGTTTGGCATATTTACAACTCATTTCCCCTACCTTATTTTTGGGGTATTTTATGCCTATTTTTTTATTTTTGGAATTGAAAAAGCTACCGATGGCGAAATTGACTTTGGTGGCCCAAAATTTAAAACAGAAATCCATTCTAACGATTTATTGTCAGAATCGGGACAAGAAAAACACTTTTATTTCGATTACAAAACTGATTTCCATCCGCAACAAAAATTTGAAAACATGGTTTTCAGATGGAAATTTAAATACCTATCGTTAAATTCTTCCGAAAACTGGAACCATCATTTTTCGCAAACAATATTTAGCAGGCCACCTCCTATTATTGCTTAATTATTCAAAGTTAAAGCAAACAAAAACGTATTCATTATGTTGAAATAAAAGCACAGAATAATTTTTGTGCGATAACATGTTTTTTACATAATTCGTTTAACATATTTCCTTACGAAAAAAACGATATATGATTGGCCTTATAGGTATAAGCTATAAAACTTCAACGATAGAAGTCAGGGAAAGATTTTCGGTGTCGAAAGAAGAAATTATTCCATTTTCTGAATTATTGCAAAAAGAAACCGGTATTTCAGATTTAGTGGTATTATCGACCTGCAACCGTACCGAAATTTATTTTTCGCAGGAAAAATATGATTTTCACCTGGCTTCCAAATTAGTTTATAAAACCCTCAAACAATTTAAAGGAATCCAAAACAAATACTGGCACTCATTTTACAGCCATTCAAACAACGATGCGATAACTCATTTATTTGAAGTTGCTTCAGGAATTCATTCCATGATTATTGGTGAAGACCAGATAATTGGGCAAATCAAGGATGCTTATGTATTTTGCACCGAAGCGGCCCTAACCGATGCCATATTAATGCGCCTGTTTCAAAAATCGTTTGAAGCAAGCAAACGTGTACGAACCGAAACCAAAATAAAAATGGGGTCGACATCCGTTAGTAATGCTGCTGTTCAATTAAGTTCCAATCTTTATGAAAACATTTCTGATAAAACGGTTTTGTTAATTGGGGCTGGCGAAACTGGTGGATTAGTTTTACAACACCTTACTAAAAAAGGCGTTGATAAAGTATATGTTACTAACCGGACAGAACACAAAGCTCAAAAACTGGCTCAAAAATACCACTGCACATCCTTTCCTTATGAACAAATGGAATCACACCTGTTCATTTTCGATATAATTATTGTAGCTACCGGATCAAAGGTTCCGCTAATTACAAAACCAAGTGTTGAACAATCAGTAATAAAAAGAAAACAAAAAGAACAAATTTTTATCGACATTTCAGTACCACGGAATATCGAAGAAAAGGTTGAAGATATTAGCGGAGTAAAATTATTTACCATCGACGATTTACAAGAGGTAGTAAATTTAAACATGGAAAAAAGAAAAGGAAGTATTAGCTCTGCCAATAAAATAATCGCTGAAATTACTGAAGAATTTTGCGAATGGTTAGCTAGCCGGTCATTACGCCCTGCCATAAAAACCATTACCTATAACATGCAAAAAATCAGCAAGGAAGAAATGTCGGGTTATAACAAAGTTAATTCGGAGGAGATGCAATTAGCTATCAATGAATTCTCAAAACACCTGACCCAAAAATATACCCGGATATTTATAAAAAATTTAAAAGGCCTTACTGCTAACGGGAAAAATACTGAATCATTAAAAATTGTCAACGACCTTTTTAATATTGACAACGAATAAACCTACCCAACATGACTAATAATACTATCAGAATTGGCACACGGGGAAGCCAACTGGCACTTTATCAAGCAAATCTGACAAAAAAATTACTACTGGAAAAATTCCCGGATGTTACTGTCGACATTATAATAATTAAAACCAAAGGAGACAAAATTTTAGATGTTGCACTTTCAAAAATTGGTGACAAAGGTTTGTTTACCAAAGAACTTGAAGTCGCCATTCTGGAGAAAAAGGTAGATATTGCTGTTCACAGTTTAAAAGACCTTCCCACTACTCTTCCCGAAGGGCTAAAACTAGGAGCTGTTTTAGAACGTGGAGAATACCGCGATGCATTGGTTAGTAAAGATGGCCGTAAATTACATGAATTAACCGATAAAGATGTTATCGCAACCTCCAGCCTTCGCCGACAGGCGGGCCTATATCGACAAAATAAAAACTTTAATATTATTGATATTCGAGGAAACGTTGGTACCCGGCTTAAAAAAATGGAAGACGGATATTGTGATGCTATGATTATGGCTGCTGCCGGATTACAACGCCTTAATCTTGACAAATACATCACCGAAATTATTGAACCCGAAACAATTATTCCTGCAACCAGCCAGGGAGTAATTGCCATCGAATCGAGAGAAAACGACCCTAAAATAGATACCTTTATACAAGCTATAAACCACACTCCAACAGCCAATGCAATTGAAGCTGAGCGGGGTTTCCTTCGTAGTATTGAAGGCGGTTGTCAGGTGCCGGTTGGCTGTTACACTAAAATTAAAGATAACTCAATTTTAATAACAGGTTTTGTAGCATCGGTCGATGGTAAAGAATACCTGGCCGATTCCGAAAAAGGTTTAGTTGAAGAAGGAAAAACCGTTGGAGAAAAACTAGCTCAAAAACTGATCAAAAAAGGAGCTAAAGAAATTCTTACAAATATCAGACTTTAAAAATTTATGCAACAATTGCTCAAACATAAAGTATTTATTTCAACACGCCCAAAGGGGCAATCAGATGAACTTTGGCAATTATTTAATAGCGAAGGAGCTGAAATTATAGAAATGCCATGCATTCAAATTCAACCGGTAATCATATCTGATTCTGAAATAAAACTTTTTAAAACACTTGAGCAATTTCAGTGGCTTATTTTAACCAGCCCAAATGGTGTACGTCATTTTTTCAGGATAGTAAAAAAAATAAATGGGCATCATAAACTTCCAGAATCACTTCAAATTGCTGTTATCGGGAATAAAACCGAAAAAATCCTGAATGATTTTGGATACAGTACAACATTTATTAATCCCGGTTCAACAGCCGAAGAATTTGCTGATGCATTTGTTCAAATCATTAAAAATAGTCAGCCAAACATTTTATTGCCTCTGGGAAACCTGGCTCGCACAATTATTCAAGACCAATTAAAAAACATAGCCAGCTGTACACGCATAAACATTTATCAAACATTACCGCCCGATTCGCTTGATAAAAAAACTACAGAGCTTATCCGTAATGGCCAATATGAAATGCTTATTTTTACTAGCCCTTCAGGAATTTTTAATTTTTTTAAAATGACTAAAAATATAAATCCTGAAAATCTTCGAATTGTTTGTATCGGGAAAACAACAGCCCAGGCTGCAATTGAGAACAATATTCAGCCCAAAATCATTGCAAAAATGAGCAACTCTGAGGGGATTTATAATTCAATATTAGATTATTACAAAATTAAAAACCACTAAAAAATAAAGTTATGTCATTTCCAGAAACCAGGCTTCGCCGCCTCCGCCAATCGCCAGCCATCAGAAATATGGTTAGAGAAACTGTTCTTACAGGCAACGACCTTATTATGCCTTTGTTTGTTATCCCCGGCCAGGGAATTGTAAACCCAATTTCGTCCATGCCAGGAAACTCGCAGCAATCAGTTGATAAATTGGTTGAAGACTGTAAACGATTATACGGTATGGGAGTTCAATCAGTTTTACTTTTTGGAATTCCTGAAACAAAGGATGAACACGGTTTGGTAGCCTGTACACATGATGGAATTGTACAAAAAGCAGTCAGGGCTCTTAAAAAAGAAGTACCCGGCTTGTACATCATTGCTGATATATGTAACTGCGAATATACATCACACGGGCATTGTGGAACCATTGTTGATGGTGATGTACACAACGACCTTACCCTTGAAACATTAACAAAACAATCGGTTTCATTGGCCGAATCAGGTGTTGACATGGTTGCTCCCAGCGATATGATGGACGGCCGTATTCAGGCAATACGTGCCGGACTGGATAAAAACGGTTTTTACAATTTGCCAATTATGGCTTATTCTGCCAAATATGCCTCCGCTTTTTATGGGCCATTCCGCGAAGCTGCCGAAAGTGCCCCTCAATTTGGCGACCGGAAAACCTACCAGATGGACCCGGCAAATGGCGATGAAGCATTACGCGAGGTAGCTCTCGATATTGAAGAAGGAGCCGATATTGTAATGGTTAAACCAGCCCTAAATTACATGGACATTATCCAGCGTGTAAAAACCAGCTTTAATATGCCGGTGGCTGCCTACAATGTTAGTGGTGAATTTTCGATGGTAAAAGCTGCTGCTGCCAAAGGTTGGATCGACGAAAAAAGAATTGTTAATGAAATACTTACCGGATTAAAACGTGCTGGCTCCGATTTGATAATATCGTACCATACACAAGAAATTATTCAGGATTTATAATATAAAATTTGCTTATATAATTACCCAAAAATGAGTTATAATAAAAGTTTAGAGGCCTTTAAAGAAGCACAAAAAAGTATTCCCGGAGGAGTTAATTCTCCGGTCCGTTCATTTAAAAGTGTTGGAGGCGACCCTCTGTTTATAGCCAAAGCCAGCGGTTCAAAAGTAACCGATATCGATGGCAATGAATTTATCGATTATGTGGGATCATGGGGGCCAATGATTTTAGGCCATACCCATCCCCATGTAGTTAAAGCTATTCAACAAACAGCAGCATTGGGAGCCAGTTTTGGTGCCCCAACTTTGTTGGAAACAGAAATGGCCGAACTCATTAAAAAGATGGTACCTTCCATCGAAAGTGTCCGAATGGTAAATTCAGGAACCGAAGCAACCATGAGTGCTTTACGCCTGGCACGTGGTTATACCGGCCGTGACCTGGTCATTAAATTCGAAGGGTGTTACCATGGCCATAACGACAGCTTCCTGATTGAAGCCGGTTCGGGTGCCCTTACATTTGGAATTCCAAATACGCCGGGCGTTACCAAAGGAACAGCAAAAGATACACTTACTGCCAAATTTAATGACTTGCCATCGGTAGAGCAATTATTTGAAAAACACGGCAACCAAATTGCCGCAATAATTCTTGAACCCATCACCGGAAACATGGGTGTTATCATTCCTGAAAAAGAATTTATGGAAGGAATCAGGCAATTGTGTGACCAATACAATACGGTTTTAATTTTTGACGAAGTAATGACCGGATTCCGGGTATCAAAAAGCGGCGCACAAACTTTGCTTGGAATTACTCCTGATTTAACCACGCTGGGGAAAATTATTGGTGGAGGTTTACCAGTTGGTGCCTATGGTGGAAAACAGGAAATTATGGATCATCTGGCTCCAAAAGGCCCGGTTTACCAGGCAGGAACTTTATCGGGTAATCCATTGGCAATGGCTGCTGGTTTAACCACTCTTAAATTACTGGATGAAACCGAAAACTTCTACGAAAAACTAGAAGAAAAATCAGCTCTTTTAGAGGAAGGCCTACGCAATAATTTAAACGAACTCAATTTTAAAGGTGTCATCAACCGTGTTGGCTCCATGTTTACTTTGTTTTTTACTGAAAAAGAGACAGTCAAATCACTTGCCGACGTCAACAAATGTGACACCACGCTATTTGCACGGTATTTTAAACTGTCGCTTAATAGTGGCATTTATTTGGCACCTTCACAATACGAAGCTGGTTTTGTTTCAGCGGCTCATACAAATGAAGACATTAAAAACACCATAAAAGCCAGTTACCTGGCTCTCAAACAACTAAAAAAATAAACTCAGTTTTTACGCATTCAGGAAAAATAAAAATATGTCAGAACCATTGTTATTACAAACACTCAAAGGAAAAGAAACCTCCCGGCCTCCGGTATGGTTTATGAGGCAGGCAGGAAGAGTGTTGCCTTCGTATCTGAAAATAAAAGAAAAATATACTTTTTGGCAAATGATGCAAAACCCAAAAGTGGCAGCCGAAGTTACCCTTTTGCCAATAAAAGACCTTGGCGTTGATGCAGCCATTTTATTCTCAGACATATTAGTCATTCCTTACGCATTAGGAATGGGGCTCGATTTTACCAATGCCGGGCCGGTTTTTGAAAAACCTCTGGCTTATCGCAATAATCCATTAGATGGCTTAAATCCTGACCCTTCAAAATTAAATTACATCTATAATGTAATTGATGAAATCATAAAAACACGTCCTACAGGCACACCCTTAATAGGTTTTTGTGGTGCTCCGCTGACTGTCCTTTTATTTATGCTACAAGGCCTTGGCCGCAAAGGTGATTTCCCCGATGCAATAAAATTTATTTATCAAAATAAAAAAACAGTACAAAAACTGGTTGAAGAATTAACCAACCTTTCAATTATTTATGCCGAAGAACAAATAAAACATGGTGTTGAGGTTTTCCAGCTTTTTGATACCCATTCGGGATTAATTCCTTTTGATTTATATGAAGAACTGTTTTTACCGGCTACAAAAAAAATAGCAGCAGCAGTTCGTTCCAAAGGAGTTCCATTTATTTTCTTTCCAAAAGGTTTGGCTTCAGGTATAAAAAATATCACACCCGACCATTGCGATTTCTTAAGCATTGATTGGCAAACACCTATTAACACGGCTCGTGAACTTGTTCACAATGAAATTGGATTGCAAGGAAATGTGGATCCACGCCTGTTATATGCCAGCCAGGAAGAAATTGAAAAAACATTAAATACATACGTTGATTTTGGCAGTAGAAATCAAAATTGGATTTTTAACCTCGGCCATGGATTTATTCCGGGATTACCATTCGAAAATGCCAAATTCCTTGCCGATTGGGTAAAAAATACCGATTGGAAACGAAATGTTTAATTCATAAAAAGAAAAAATAGAATGATTTCCAACGAATTAATAAAAAAATATAACAATCCGGTTCCCCGCTATACAAGTTATCCGCCTGCCAATTTTTTTACTGAAGAGTATTCGCAGGCCGATTTTCGAAATGCTCTTGCGGAATCAAACCATCATTCACCAAAAAATATTTCATTCTATTTCCATATTCCTTTTTGCCTGCGGATGTGTTATTTCTGCGGATGTAATTCCTATGGAATAAAAAACGATACAATTATTCATGATTACATACAGGCTTTAAAAGCAGAAATTAAAACAGTAATCAGCCACCTTGATACTACCCGGCCAATTTCGCAGATTCATTATGGGGGAGGTACCCCAAATGCTATACCAGTTGAATACCTTCAGGAAATAAATGATATTCTTTTTTCATCATTCCCAACCATCGAAAAACCTGAAATTGCCATTGAATGTAATCCGGCTTACCTTACTTATGAGCAAATGGATGGTTTGTTAAAAGCCGGTTTTAAACGTTTTAGTCTAGGTATTCAGGATTTTGACCCGAAAGTTTTAAAAGCTGTAAACCGTGATGAACCGGGAATGCCTGTAAAAGAAATTATGGTTTACTTAAAAAAGAACGATCCGGAAGTAGCCATTAACCTTGACTTTATTTACGGTTTGCCAAAACAAAGTGCCGAAAGTTTTGCCCACGCCATAAAACAAGCCATTGAATTAAAACCCGACCGTTTGGTTACATTTTCGTATGCACATGTTCCATGGGTCAGTAAAATCCAGAAAAAACTTGAAAAAGTGGGCCTTCCTGAAAGCGAAGAAAAAATGAAAATGTTTGAAAATGGCTTCGAGTTATTGTCTCAAAATGGATACCAGGCAATTGGCCTCGACCATTTTGCCCTTAAAGATGACGAACTTTCGCTGGCATACAATAACAAAACATTGCACCGCAATTTTCAGGGTTATTGCACACGACGTACTACAGGGCAAGTTTACGCTTTAGGAGTAACTGCCATTTCGCAATTAAATGCCGTTTATGCTCAAAATACCAAATCCATTAACGAATATATTGCCATTGCTGGCAAAGGTGATATCCCCACTCTAAAAGGCTACAAACTCGAAGAAAATCAGATAATTATCAGAGAAGTAATTACTGAACTTATGTGTAACGAGCAGATTGTGTGGGATGAAATTGGCTGCCGTTATTCAAAAACCGGACAGGAAATTCGTAACATTATTGTATATGATACCAAAAAATTAAAAGAATTTGAAGCCGATGGTATCATAAAAATCTCTGAAGAAAAAATCGAAGTAACCCCAATGGGCTTAATTTTAATCAGAAATGTAGCTGCATCGTTTGATCCGCTGCTTACCTCATCAACCAAAAGTTTCTCAAAATCAGTATAAAATGAATTCATCCATCGAAAAACAATTCGTTATTATTGGAGCAGGCCTAACCGGTCTGACACTTGCTTATTACCTAAAAAAACAAGGCAAAGAAGTATTCCTTATTGAAAAAGCAAACCGGACAGGAGGGGTGATAAATACAGTTAATTTAGATGGTTTTGTTTTTGAAACAGGCCCCAACACAGGTGTTGTTGGGAATCCTGAAGTTGCTGAATTATTTGAAGAACTTAAAGATTTATGCCAGTTTGAAGCAGCAAACCCGGAATCAAAACGGCGGTTGATTTGGAAAAAAGGCAAATGGCATCCTTTACCATCAGGATTAATTTCGGCTGTTACTACCCCTCTTTTTACATTTAAAGATAAATTTAAAGTCCTTGGCGAACCCTTCCGGAAAAAAGGTGACAACCCAAATGAAACACTTGCCGAACTTGTTAAACGAAGGCTAGGGAATAGTTTTTTAGATTATGCCATTGATCCATTTATTTCGGGCATTTACGCTGGCGACACCAATTACCTGATCCCAAAATATGCTTTGCCAAAACTGTATGCCCTTGAGCAAAATTATGGTAGTTTTATTAAAGGATCCATGCAAAAAGCCAAAGAAAAAAAGAACAATCCGCGCTTACAAAAAGCAACAAAAAAAGTTTTTTCAGCCAAGGGAGGTTTAACCAATCTGGTTTCAGCCTTAACAGCTACAATTGGCTCAGGCAATATCCTTTTAAATGCATTAAATACATCTATAACACCCAATAACGGAAGTTTTATTATCGATACAAAAATTGATAATAAACCGGTTCAAATAAAAGCACAAAAGGTAATTTCGACAGTTGGAGGTAACGAATTATTCAGCTTATTACCTTTCCTCACCGAAAAAGAAAAACAACCTTTTGAGCAATTAAAATATGCCTCAATTGTTCAGGCAATTATTGGATACAAAAAATGGAAAGGTATTAACCTGAACGCTTTTGGAGGATTAGTGCCAACCGTTGAGAACAAAAACATACTTGGTGCGTTATTTACATCATCGTTCTTTAGCAACCGTGCACCCAAAGGAGGAGCTTTAATTTCGGTATTTATGGGAGGTACCAAACGCCCCGATGTATTTAAAATGAATGATGAAGAAATTCATTCAACTCTTAAAAAAGATGCCGAAGAAATGTTAGGTTTATCAGAATTTTCACCTGATTTTGTAAAACTTTTCAGGTATAAGTTCGCCATTCCTCAATATGGATTAAGCTCGGCAGAAAGGTTTAATACTATTTCCGGGATACAAACAAAATACCCGGGATTAACCATAGCCGGAAATATCAGAAATGGTATTGGAATGGCTGACCGAATTAAACAATCGTGTGACCTGGCTGAAGAACTAAAATAAAAAGTAGATTTTTACATGTTTCAACGATTTAAAGAAAAATGGAATATTAAATCCAATTGGCAATTAACAATTATTTTAATTGTTTTTTCGATTACCGGAAGTGCTGCTTTAGTTGTCCGGAAATTTGCCTTTAGTTTAATGGGTATACAGCCCGAAACAACACTGTTTTTAAAAATTCCGTTATACATATTAATTCTTTTCCCTGCATACCAAATATTACTATTAATAATTGGAACACTGGTTGGGCAATTTCATTTTTTTTATGCGTTTCAGAAAAAATCATTGGCATTTTTAAAACCCGGAAATAAAAAAAAGGTATGATAAAAATTGCCAACATTGCTGAAATTTATGCCGAAATACAGAAGGAGATTTGTAATATCCTTGAATCGTCGGATGGGAAAGGAAAATTCACAAACAATAAGTGGGACAAACAGATAGGAAGTGGAAACACTTGTGTTTTACAAAACGGCGCAATCATTGAAAAAGGAGCTGTTAACTTTTCGTTTGTAAAAGGCGAATACACACAAAAAATGGAACAATTGCTGGGTGAAAAAGCAAATTCATATGCTGCAACAGGTATTTCTTCAATTATCCATCCCATGAATCCTTGGGTGCCTATTATTCACATGAATGTACGCCATTTTGCGCTTGATAACGGGCTTTCGTGGTTTGGAGGAGGGATTGACCTTACGCCACACATTATCGAGCCCAACGATGCTAAAATGTTTCATCAATCGCTAAAGAACATTTGCGACCAATTTAATACCAATTTTTACCCTGATTTTAAAAATTGGGCCGACGATTATTATTTTTTATCACACCGAAATGAAACACGCGGTGTTGGTGGAATATTTTTTGACCGCCTTGTGCCTGATGATAGCAACAGTTTTGAAAACCTATTAAATTTTACACAAACACTGGCAAAAGCTTATCCCGTTATTTATTCTGAGTTTATGAATAAAAATGGGTCGAAATTGTATACCGACCACCATAAACACTGGCAGAATCTCCGTAGAGGAAGGTATGTTGAATTTAATCTGATACATGACCGAGGTACTAAATTTGGACTGGAATCAGATGGCAATACCGAATCAATCCTTGTTAGCCTCCCTTCTGATGCTTCATGGGAATACAATTATTCACCAGAAGCATATGGATTTGAAGCAAATACCTTGAATCTGCTGAAAAAAAATATTGACTGGATTAATTATCAAAATGAGCCTCATTCATTAAACCGTAAGAAAAAGTTGTCATAATAATATCAAAAAAATGGATCAAAAAACAGCCGTAATATTAGCAAATGTAGGTACTCCTGATGCTCCAACTGTTGGTGCTGTTCGGAAATATTTATTTCAATTCCTGAACGATAGAAGGGTAATTGATTTACCATGGCTGCTGCAAAAATTCCTTGTAAATGTGATTATTGTTCCTTTCAGGGCACCTAAATCGACCAAACTTTACCAAATGATTTGGACAAAAAAAGGATCTCCATTATTAACAATTTCAAATGAAAGCAAAGAAAAATTACAATCTACCCTTGGCGAGAATTACGAAGTATATGTGGGTATGCGGTACCAAAATCCTTCGTTAAAAGCGGTTTTAAATACTATCAAAAAAAAACGGTTTGATAAAATTATTATTTTGCCTATGTTCCCTCAATATGCTTCGTCATCAACAGGAACCATTGCTCAATTGGTAAATACAGAAACTGCCAAATGGAATATTATTCCTGAAATGACTATCGTTTCGCAATTTTACCAACACCCCGGATTTATCAATACTTTTGTTTCTCAAATAGAAAAATACAATCCAAAAGAATTTGACCACATAATTTTTTCATACCATGGATTGCCATTAAGTCAAACCAATAGAGTACATCCCGATATAAAAACAACAGAATGCAGCTGTGAAGAAAAAATGCCGGCACATGGTCGATATTGCTACAAAGCAACCTGTTACGAAACAACACGTTTACTCGCTAAAAAACTGGATTTGCCGGCTTCAACTTATTCAGTGGCTTTCCAGTCGCGTTTAACCAAAAATTGGCTGAAACCTTTTACCGATGAAAAAATTACCGAATTGGCAAAAAAAGGTACAAAACGGATTTTAATTGCCGCTCCAGCTTTTATTGCCGATTGCCTTGAAACAACAATAGAAATAGGCGTTGAATACAATGAACTATTTCAAAAACATGGAGGTGAAAAAATCCAATTAGTGGAAAGTTTAAATGCAAATTCACAATGGATAGAAACACTCAAACAAATTGTTATTGATAAAAATTAATATATGGAATTACTCTCGCTATTACCTATTACGAGTTCAAAAATCCAAATTCTATATCTTCCACTTTTATACACTTTTATTGCTACATTTATAATAAATCTTCCCTTTGGATATATTCGTGGCGGCCTTCGTAAACTTTCATTCTGGTGGTTTGTCGCCATTCACGCGCCTGTACCATTGGTAATATTAATCCGTAAATTTCATCATTTAGACCTGACCTGGGAACTTGCCCCTTTTTTGTTTGGGCCATTTATTCTTGGGCAATTTATGGGTAAAAAAATCTATAAACTTAAACCTTACAGAAAACAAAAAAATAACCAAAAATAAAACACCCGGAAAAATCCGGGTGCCCTATATTTTATACACTAATAATAAATTATTTTATTCCTGAGCTACCTGAACGATACTGGTTCCAGCTGTTAATCCTTCAGCTTTGGCTATGACTTCTATCTTTCCTCCTTTTTCAGATGAACGAACAATCAATTGACATTTTCCTCGGAATGTTTTAACTTCGGGCTTTTGAAAACTTTTCATACCTGAAGGATTTCCATTGGCAACTGCCTGTAATTTACAATAACCTTTTATATTAAAATTTATCAATTCTTCAGCATCAGGGACAAGTATACCATTTTCATCAACTACTTCAACATTAAAATATGCCAGGCAATCAGGACTGGCTTTTACTTGATCCTGCTCGGCAGTAATTTTTAATGCTACAGGTTTCCCCGAAGTTTTTAGACTTTGTCGAACAATTTCTTCCCCATCAATTAAACCAATTGCAACCAATTCGCCAGGCAAATAAGGAACTTCAAATTTTGCAGTTAAAGCAACTATTTCGCGCGACAACATCGGATTTTGCATTTGTGTTACGGAAGAAGATTCTTCGGAAATAACTTTTGTACCAATAACATTACCATTTAACTCTAGCCTAACTTCTTCACATCGCGAATAAACTGAAACCTGCAGAACTTTTCCTTCATTTCCTTCCCAATTCCACGATTTAACTTCTTCGGGCCATCCCCACATACTAACCACTTCTTTTCGCCCTTCAGGAACCGGTGCATGGACCATCATTTCCAATTGACTATTCCGCCAAACCACATCGCGGTAATACATTTGTGGTTTTTTATACCCCAAAATGCTTACATCGCCACAATTAGCATTAAAATACGGCCACGGAGGCAAAAATCCCCAATCAGAATTATCCAATTTCGTATGGCCAATTCCCGACTCGCCTAAATAATCCATTCCTGTCCACACAAAATCGCCAATCACATACGGGTATTTTTCAACCATCTGCCAATTTTCAAATGCTTCTTTTGGAAAAGACTCAGTGCCGATTATAATTCTTTCCGGAAATTTTTCATGATCGGCTAAATATTCATCATAACGGTAGTTATAACCATGTACATCCATCTGTGCAAAGGCAGGAGCTGTATCCTCCCATTCCCTCCCGGGTTGATCCCAAAAATGGCAAATTGCCTGCGTTACCGGCCGTGTTTTATCAAATTCCAAAACTTTATCTTTTAACATTTTGCCAATTACCAATCCCGACGAATCGGCCCGCTCGCCAATTTCATTACCAATGCTCCATATTATTATTGATGGGTGATTACGATCACGTAATAACATTGATTCCATATCTCTTTCCCACCATTCATCAAAATAAAGGTTGTAATCTTCTGTGTTTTTGGGTTTTTGCCATTGGTCAAACGATTCATCTATTACCAGCATTCCCAATTCATCGCATGCATCTAAAAAAACTTTTGATGGAGGATTATGGGCTGTGCGAATTGCATTAAATCCATTTTCCTTCATGGTTTTTACGCGCCTGTATTCGGCTGTTTTAAAAGTTGCCGAACCAAGTGGGCCATTATCATGGTGTAAACAGCCTCCTTTTAGTAGGACATTTTCGCCATTTAATAAAAAACCTTTTTCGGGCGAAAATTCAACACTACGAATCCCAAATTTTGTTGTTATCTGATCGAGCACTTTTTCTCCTTTTTCAACCTCAACAATGGCTGAATAAAGGGAAGGTGAATCAGGTGCCCAAAGTTTTGGCATTTCAACTTTAATTTGTTGCGAAATTGTTCCAGAATTCCCCGAAATCAATAGCATCTCTTTTTCAGATTCACCAACTAAATTTCCTTCTGAATCAAGAATTTTTACAGAAATTTCAACATCTGTATCTTTTTCTGTACTATTAGCTAATTTGGTTTCGACAGCAACAATTGCCTGCTCTGAAGAAACTTCGGGAGTAGTAATATAATTACCCCATAATTCGACAAAAACAGGATTTGTTTTTATTAACGACACATTCCGATAAATACCCGAACCACTATACCAGCGTGAGTTTTTACCTTCATTTTTAACCTGAACAGCAATAACATTCTTTTCACCTGCAGGATTTAAAAAAGAAGTTAAATCATACGAAAATGCTGTGTAACCATAGGGATGGTTGCCAAGATGGTTGCCGTTTATCCAAACATCGGCATCCATATAAACGCCATCAAATAAAACCTGAATTTTTTTGCCTTCATCAGATTTATCGAGAATAAAATATTTCCGGTACCAAGCCGTTCCACCAACCACATGCCCTGTTGCCGGGCCTCCGGCACTTTCCGCAGAAAAGGAGCCCACTGATTCTACTCCTTCTTTTGGAGTTACATCTTCAATACTCCAATCGTGAGGTAAAATGATATCGCGCCATTGTGAATCATCAAAAGAAAATTCATGGGCATTTGTTACATCTGCTTTAATAAATTTCCAGTCTGAATTAAAATTAACCTCACGGTTTTTTTCATTATAATTTGACGTACATGCCATTTGAATAACGGCAATTAGTATCAGAAAGGCAGTAATTTTTAAATTTTTGGTTTTCATATCAGTAGTTTAATAGGTATTTAAATTTTACAAGCGTATAAACAACACTTTAAAATTAGGGATAAAAATTGTACTTCCAACAATTTAATTAAACCTATTTTACGACAACTGTTTTGATGTTAACAAATTCACGAATTCCGAATGATGAAAGCTCCCTTCCAAAACCACTTTCTTTTATTCCTCCAAAGGGCAAACGGGGATCTGATTTTACAAAATCATTCACAAAACAACAGCCTGCGTCTAATTTCATTTCAGCAATCCTGCTTCCTTTTTTAATATTACCTGTAAAAATAGCAGCACCCAATCCATATACTGTATCGTTGCCCACCTTTATAGCTTCATCACTGTCATCAACACAAATAACTGAAGCAACCGGGCCAAATAATTCATCGTCGTAGGCCGGCATTCCTGGTTTAACATTTTCAAGGATTGTAGGCGGGTAAAATGCTCCTTTAATATGAGGAATTTCTCCTCCAATAATTATCTCAGCACCTTTTTTTACTGAATCAACAACTTGTTGATGCAGCTCATTACGTAAATCTTCACGAGCCATTGGCCCTATAGTAGTTTCAGCTTCAAACGGGTCACCAAAAACTGCTTTATTCATTTCATGTGTAAAATATTCAAGAAACCGGGAATACACGCTTCTTACAACAATAAACCGTTTGGCACCAATACAACTCTGCCCGGCATTTAATAATTTCGCGGTTGTACAAATTTTAGCGGCTTCTTCAAGGTTGGCATCCTCTAAAATAATATACGGATCACTTCCTCCAAGCTCAAGCACACATTTTTTTAAAACACTGCCTGCGGTTGTAGCAACAGCTTTACCAGCAGGAGTACTCCCGGTTAAAGTAACTGCTTTAACAGCCGGATGTTTTATTACTTGCTCAACGGCATTACTACCAATTAATAAAGTCCGAAAAACATTCTCTGGGAAACCTGCTTCATGCACCAATTCTTCAATTGCCATTGCGCACCCAGGTACATTGCTGGCATGTTTTAAAACGGCAGTATTCCCGGCCATAAGTGTTGGTGCCAAAAACCTAAATACCTGCCAAAATGGAAAATTCCAGGGCATAACGGCTAAAACAGTGCCTATTGGCAAAAAACAAACAAATGATTCTTGAGCATCGGTTAGAATATTTTCATTTTGAAGAAAACTTTCAGCATTTTCGGCATAATAATCGCACACCCAGGCACATTTTTCAATTTCTGCCTTAGCTTCTTTCAGGGTCTTACCCATCTCAAGCGACATTATCCTTGCTAATCCATCGCGTTTACTTTTAAGTAAACTTCCCAGATTTTGCATTAACTGGCTACGGTGATTAAAAGAAGTAGTTCGCCAATGAACCCATGTTTTATCGACTGAATTGATAATTTTTTCAACTCCTTTATCAGAATGGGGCTCGTAAATTTTAATAATTTCGCCAGTGGTAGGATTAATGGATCTCATATTTTATTGGTAAAAAAAGTTCGTACTAATAAAGGTACAAAAAATTACCAATCGTTATGCTCCAAATATTATATCATAGGCACCTCAATAGCTAATAATAATGATTCGACCGAAGAATTAAAAGATATTAGATTATTGAGTTCCCAAACACCTATGGCATCCCTTTTATTTAATTTTAGTTTCTCGAAACTTAATTCTCCTTCAATTACAAAAAAATAAATGCCATTATTTTGGTTGTAAGGCTGATAGTTAACCTCATATTTTCCAGAAGCTTCAATTATGGAAATATAAGTTTTTTGATTCACCCACAATGAATTTTTTTGCCCATCGGGCGAAACCAATAATTGCCATTTATTTTTTCTTTCCACAACATCAAATTGTTTCTGCCCATAACGGGGGGTATGGCCGTTTTTATTTGGTAAAATCCATAATTGCAGAAGATTAATAGCTTCTTCATGAGAGGCATTAAATTCGGAATGATGAATCCCGGTTCCTGCCGACATTACCTGGACTTCGCCTGATTGAATTACTTCTTCATGCCCCATGCTATCGGTGTGCTTTAAAGCTCCCTTCAGTGGAATAGTTATTATTTCCATGTTTTTATGAGGATGGATACCAAATCCTGTCCCGGGAGCAATTATATCATCGTTTAATACACGTAATGTTCCAAACTGTATTTTATCAGGGTCATAAAAGCCTGCAAAACTAAACGAATGTTTCGCCTGTAACCAATTATGATTGGCATATCCTCTGCTTTCGGCGTTATGGTAAATTGTTTTCATAAACTAAACCAATTAAAAACAGGCAGGAATAGTCCCGCCTGTTAATATATTTTAAAAAAAGTAATTTATTTATTCTGAAGCAACAACATTAAAATCAAGCGAAAAAGTATCATGAATCATTTTATCGCCCAGGTCAGAGAAAAATTTACCTGACCCATATTTAATATCATATAAAGTTCTATCGACAATAACTTTGCCTTTTGCTTTTAATACACTACCATCTACCTTTACTTCACCAGTAAATGTAACAGGATGGGTAACTCCTTTAATAGTCAAATCTCCTTTAAAAGTATATTGGCCATTATCGTCACCAACAGCACTAACAAGTTTTAAGGTAGATACAGGATTTTTTTCAACAGAGAAAAAATCATCAGATTTTAAATGCCCCATTAATTTTCCTGCCATACCTTCATCTTTAATATCTTCGCAAGTCATTGAGTTCATATCCACCTGAAGATTCCCGCTTACAATTTTCCCATCAGCAACTTCGAGTGAACCTGCTTTAAGGCTAATTAAACCATAATGTTCACCGGTTACTTTTTTTCCTAACCATTTTACATTACTATCGTTGGTATTCACTTTAAAATTTCCTGCTGATAGCTGTAATACAGCTAAAGCCACTATTAAAATTGTTCCGGTAAATTTTTTAATTGTTTTCATTATTTGTATTTTAAATTGTTTTCAAAATATTGTTCACTAACTCCATTACAATTTAAATACAATTTTATCCTTTATTTGTTCACTAAAATAAAAAAAAACACCATTGAGTAACAGTGCTTTTTTTAAAATTTTTAATTTCATTTTATTCAATAATTCGAATTTCAGACTCAATATTCATTGATTCGCGATAAACAGCACTAACTCCACAATATTTTGTTTCAGAAAGATTTATTGCCTTTTTTAATTTTTCAATAGGTAAATTATCACCTTTAAACTGATAAATAACTTTTAAATCGGTGTATTTTTGAGGTTGCCCTTCAGAAAGGCCTCCTTCAATTATGACATTAAATTTTTCAGGGACCACTTTCATTTTTTTTAATATCATAATAACATCAATACCTGTACACCCAGCCAGGGCTGTTAGCATTAATTTTTTAGGCCTGGGGCCCAAATTGCTGCCTCCAACTTCTTCGCTAGCATCAACAATTAATTTATGCCCGTCTAAATCAGCCTCAAAAGCTAATTTATCTGTCCAGGCCATATCAATAATATGTTTCATTTATTAAGTTTTATATTTTATTTTAACTAATTTTCCTTGCAAATATAACTCATCGAAATATGTATATAAATAGTTTTACAAATATTGTTTGATATTGTATCTTTAATGCGAATAAAATAACAATTTAATCCAGTTTGATGAGAAGTTCAAGTAGCAGGCCAACAGAAGAAGAAACTAATTTAGAAGGATTTCAATTATTTAAAAAACTAACTCCTGATGAATTTAACAGGTTAAACTACGAAAAAACATGTTCCGTTTATAAAAAAAGTACTGTTATTTACCGTGAAGGCAGTCGGTTAACTGGTTTTTTCTGTGTTACAAAAGGGATTGTAAAAATATTTAAAACCGGAATTGATGGCAAAGAACAAATAATAAGGTTTGCCAAACGTGGCGAAATAATTGCTTACCGGTCGCTATTAAGCCAGGAATTAGCCTGTACAACTGCAAAAGTTATCGAAGAAGCAGTATTGTGCCATGTGCCTTACCAAACGCTGTTATACCTTATTCAAAGCAATTGGCAGTTTTCGCATCACATGCTACAAATTGTTTGTCATGAATTGCGTGAAGCAAACGATTACATTACTGACATTGCACAAAAAACCGTCCGCGAAAGATTAGCTGAGGTTTTACTATTATTAAAAGAAAGTTTTGACCTTGATAATCAAAACACCCTACAAATTTCACTGACCCGCGAAGAATTAGCGAACATTGTTGGTACTGCCACCGAATCGGTTATTCGATTATTATCGGAATTTAAACAAGATAAACTCATTGAATTGCAGGGAAGGAAAATAAAATTCCTGAATATAGCAGGCTTACAAAGAGTAGCAAACTTATAAAATCAACCGGCACGTGCCGGTTTTTTTATGCCATTTTTCTTAACTTAATCATAAATTTAAAAAAACAGAGTTTAATATTTAAACTAAATATTATGAAACTGCTTGGAATACGTTTTAACAAAAAAGCTATTGTACGTTGGAAAATATACATTGACCGAGCAAGAATGTATATTGGTTATATCAGTTTTGCCATGATTGCTTTTGTTTTTTTAAACACCATAAAAGATGAAACAATAAGGCATCTGCTGGATGAAAATAAGTTTATTACATACCCTGTAATGATTATTCTTTTTTTGGTGTTTTCTCTTATCCTTGGCCGGCTAGATACAAAATTTGGTTTTAGAAAAGAAGAAATGAGAAATTCGGCTGCCGAAAATCCAATAACTATGGAAATACTAAAAACACTAAAAGAGATTCAGGATAAACAATCTGAAAAATAATTGTTAGCAAGTATAAAACATGAGTTGTGTTTAATAAATCTGAGATAACAGAGTCTATAATATTCACAACTTGCTGATTTATGCAAAAGTGTGCCTTTGCCCCACACCCCAGTTCATTTCTTTTTCCAAATAAAAAGAAACGGACCAAAGAAAAATCCTATCAAAATTAAGCTTTTCGGTATTTCAATTATATGGATTAGCCCGATTCACACAATTTTGACGCGCCTGCATTTGGTTACTAATATTCAGTTTTACTAAATATTACATTAATCTCAAATTAGAAGCCTTAATTGGCAATCCAATATTCAGGATTTTGTTTTTTGCTTTCCTGCCAAATTTGAAATTTTAAAACAGTTTTGAAGTTTTCATTGGGGTCGGAATAAATAGTACCTATCGGCTGTTTTACATCAACCACATCGCCTTTTTTAACTATTACTTCTATCAAATTAGAATATACAGAAAGGTATTTACCATGCCTGATAATAACCGCCATATTACCTCCTGTAATACCAAAAACCCTGGTTACTTCTCCCTTAAAAACCGACCGGGCTTTAGCACCAGTTTCGGTTGTAATATCAATACCGCTATTTTCGATAATAATATTTTTTAGTACCGGGTGTTTATGAACTCCAAATTGCTCGGTAATGATACCCTTTTCAACAGGCCAGGGAATGCGGCGTTTATTTTGTTCAAAGTTATCGCTTATTAGCTTTTGTTCAGGCGTAAAACCTAAAGCAGCTCCACTTTCATTTAGTTTACGGGCTTGTTCTTCTATAATTTTTTGAATGGCAGATTGTAGCTGTCGCTCCACTTGTTGCTGGTCACGAAGTTTGCGGCGCAAATCACGTTGCTGTTTCTGCATTTTTTTTAGATAATTACCCTGTTGTGATTTTTCAGTTCCCAGTAATTTTGCTTCATTTTTATTCTCCCGAATAATCTTTTCTTTTAACTCAATCTGACGGGCAATATCGTCAACTTTTATTTCTAAAATTGATTGTATTGCTTTTAATACATCGGCTTGCTTTTGCCTGTAACGGGTATACTGTTTTAAATACTGCCGACGCTTATAAGCTTGATTAAAATCGTTGGATGAAAGCAGAAATAATATTTTATCGTACGACGTTTTATTTCTAAATGCAAACCTGATCATTTCGGCATATTCAACTTTTATTTTTGACAAGTCCTCCTCAAGGATATTAACCATCAGATTATTATCAGCAATCAATCCCTCAAAAACTTCGATTTCGGAGTTAATTGAATTAATAATAGCACTGCGTTTATTTATTTTATTATTAATTAACCGGAGTTGGTTTAACGAAGTACGCTCATCTTTTTTTGCTTTGTCGAGCAACTTATTGGTGTATTCAATTTCTTCGGCAGCCTTACTTTTTTTTTGCCTTAATTCATCAATCGACTGTGCACCAGAATTTAGTACAACCACAATAATTACTATGAATAATAGTATCTGCTTCATTAAAACACTCATAAATAGACCTAACGAAAGATTTCCCCTAATTTACTTCTAACTGTTCATATTTACGAGGAATATTAAAATTAAAATTTTTCACCGGCTCAGTAGAAAACCCACTTAATTTCATTTTCATTTTAATATTTTTTTCAGGCGAAACAAAATTCATCCCAATTTCACCTGGGAAATCACTGTTGTCAACCGAAATATAATTATCAAACTCAAATTCAACAAACCGGCCATTTGATTTATCTTCAATAATTAACCTACGGGGATTAAATGTGCCTGGCTCGATATATACAGTTTGAAGAATTAATGCCTCGTCATCGCGTTTTTTAAGTATCCTCTCTGTTTTCTGAGATTTCCCTTTTCTCTCAATTTTTTTTAGTTTTCGCTTGTTAATTGATTGAATTACATAAAATCCGGAATCGATATAAGAGGTAAAATTTTTATAATCTCTATTTTGGGAGTCATCGTTATACGCAAAAATACTATTGCTTAGAATGGCTTCGATGGCTTCAAAATCGAGGTCCACTTTAAAAATATCAGCCATAAATGAATAATCACCGATAAAATATTTTTTATCAACAACATTTATGTATTTAATACTATCGGGAGTTAGCAATACCCTGCCAACAGGGATATTTAGCTTACTAAATGAAACAATAATCTGATTTTCCTTTTCGCTTTTTAAATTCGCCTTAAACGATGTTTTTGAATCATTTTCTTCGTATGTACAATTTATCCGACGAATAGATAAATTTTTATAATCCAGCGAATTATCTTCAATGTGTTTTATTAACCTTCCGGTACTCATAGACCGGGCCTTTGCAGTTGTAGCGATTTTAGCTGTTTTACATCCTGAAAAAACAGATAAAACTAACAGCAAAAAAAAGAAGTTTCTAAAATATCGGGCCGGCATGTCGCTAATTAATTATCGTAATACTTCTGATCAGTAATTTTTTTATCTAAAACACTCGATTCACTGCCGTTTTCTTTTGCTTTTTGCCAATATTGTTTTGCTTCTTCCAGGTTTTGAAGCATAAATAAAATATCGCCATAGTGTTCGAGTAGTGTTGGATTTTTTTGCCCGCCATTTGCAATTGCATTACCCATATAAAATTTGGCAAGTTTATATTTTTGCATTTTAAACAGTACCCAGGCATGTGTATCGAGGTAGGTTGAATTGTTAGGAAAACGTTCAATCACTTTTCCGCTCATCCTTTCAGCCTTTTCCAAATCACTTCCATCTAACGAAAGGTAATAAGCATAATTATTTAATGCAATAAAATTCTCAGGGTCAAGGCTAATGGCTTTGTCAAATAATAAATATGCTTCGGTTTTATTATTTAATTTATAAAGAGCCTCGGCTTTTAATAAAATAAATTGTGCCTCGAGAGGTGGATTTTCAAGTACATATTCCAATCCTTCCTCTGTAATTTTTATTGTTTCGTCGAATTTTTCCAATTGTAGGTTGGCAACACCATTTAAAAAATATACTTGTGGTTGATTTGGAAATAATGCAACAGCTTTTTTACTATGGTCGTATAATGCTTGCCAATCCTGCATATCATTATCGATAAATAATAAACGCTCCCAAATAATATAGTCGCTTTGATTCAGCTCCAGCACATTTAACAACTGAGCCCGGGCTTCTTTTATTTTTTGGTTATGAAGTAGATACTCGGCATAAACGGTATAAACCCTTGAATCATCAGGGTACTGCTCAATAAGAGTTTGAATCAATTTTTCATTTTTTTCTTCAGTAACCGATGATTGTTCGCTATCGGCACTAACCATCAAATAAAGCTGAAGTTTTGTCTCAATATCAACTTCATTACTTAAAAAACCAGCGCTAATGTGTTTAAAAGCGGCTTCCTGGTCACCGTTTTCGAGGTAAAAATTTGAAAGAGAAAAATGGACAAATCCATTATTGGGATCAATTTCTAATATTTTGTTGTAATATTTTAAGGCATTTTCTTTATCTCCCTGGCTCAGGTATAAATCGGCAAACAATCCATAATATTTTGTTTCATCAGGATTTGAATCAATTAATTTCTGGCATTCGGCATACGCTTTTTCAATTTGGCCGGCATCAACAAAAAGTTGTTGTTTTGCCACCGATATTTGTTCATTAAGACCCAACTTAATTTCCATGTTTTCATAGGCTTTAATTGCTTCGTCATATTTTTTAGCATCTGACAGCATTAAAGCATTAAAATACAGGTAATCAATATTATCAGGCTCTTTTTGAGCTAATTCACGATAGATAGCCGCTGCTTCATTGAATTTTTTTGTTTGCTGATATAACCGGGCCAGTAGCATACTGTACCATTTATTTTCAGGACTGATTGTAACTGCTTTTTCCAGCAAAAGAGTTGCACTCGTAATATCGTTATTAGAGGCATGCATGTTTGCCAATTCATACATGGCAGCTGCCGAATTAGGATCAATTTCGAGGCAACCCGATAATAATGATACCGCCTGCTCGCGGTTACCAATCATTTTTTGCTTTAAGGCTTCAATAAAAAGGTATTCAAACTCTTTTTGTTTTTTATCTGAAATTGTATCACCACTAATTTCAGGAGTTTCAACAGCTAATACTGTTGCTTCTTTAACAGAAGAACACCCCCATACAAAACTTATAATTATCGCAAATAATACTAAATTCTTCATCTTATTAAAATTGTTTACCTATAAGGTACAAGATGCCTGCCTGATGGGCAGACAGGTAACTCGCAATATTTAAATATCTGAAACTTGATTCAAATATTTAATTCTGCTCATTTCATATTTTATTTTTCTCTGTACGTCCAAAACCACCTTCTCCCCTATCTGATTCTTCAAGAGTTCCAGACAATTTCCATTCCACTTTTTCACAGGCCGTTAATACCATCTGGTAAATTCATTCTTTGATTTTTTTAAAAAGCGCTAAGATATAGAATATAGATAGATTATTAAGTTCCTTTAACAACATTTATATTTTGGAGTCGTTTCAAAACATACACTTTCCTAAACCATAATTAATTTCGACATGATATTATCTGAAATTAATAATCCCGACTCTGAAAGAATATAAACTCCATTGATATAAATAACATGCCCACTTTCCATATAGTAATGAACGGATTTTTTAAAATTTTTATACACTTCAGCCATAAAATTATTCCGAATAAAAACCTCTTCAATTCCCCACATTGTCCGTAGCCTTGTAATAATATATTCGTTGTACTTATTTTTATCTGAAAGAGTTTCGGTGGTATAAACTGCTTTTCCTGAATTTACTCCATCCATATATTTTTTCAGGCTTGACACATTCCATTGCCTCGAATCAATATCGTACGAATGAGCGGAGGGCCCTAATCCCAAATATTTTTGATTAAACCAATACGACATATTGTGCTCTGAATAAAGTTTGTCTTTTGCAAAATTTGAAATTTCATACTGTTCAAATCCATGCTTCTTAGTTTCATTTAATAACATCTGAAATTGAATTATACTTTCTTTTTCAGGTATTTCGGAAAGGAATCCGCGTTTTTTTAATTCAAAAAAATGAGTGCCCTCGTGGTACGTTAAATGGTAAGCCGATAAATGTTTAACCGGCAATTGAAAAACCTGTTTTAAATTTTGCGCCCATTTTTCAGTTGTTAAATTGGGAAGGCCATAAATTAAATCGATACTTAAATTTTCGAAACCACTGTTATAAGCATCTGAAACACAATGAATAGCCTGACGGCTATTGTGCCTGCGCCCCATTTGTTGTAAATCGTCATCAAAAAACGATTGAATACCAATACTCAAACGATTAACTGGTGTATCAGCCAACATTTTTAAGTACTCTTTTGAAAGGTCATCGGGGTTTGCTTCAATGGTTATTTCAACAGTTTTTTCAATATCAAATAATTCATAAATACGGGTTATAATTGTTGTTAATTCCAATGATGTTAATACCGAAGGAGTCCCTCCGCCAAAATAAATTGTTTTTATTGTTTCGTTACCTAAAAAACTTTTCCGAATACTAAGCTCTTTAAATAAAGCGTTTAAAAATTGTGGTTTACTTTCAAGAGTCGTAGTTTTATAGAAATCGCAATAAAAACATTTTTTGTGGCAAAACGGAACATGAATATAAATCCCCGCCATATTTTAATAATTAACTGATAATGAAACTAATCCTTTTTTGGAAACCATTTTTATGGTTTATTATAATCTGTTTATTAAGTTTGATGCCAGGCAACAAAATTCCGCACACACCTATATTTACCATCCCTCATTTTGATAAGCTGGTACACCTGTCGTTTTATTTTATTTTATGCCTGTTTCTATTCCGTCCACTGAAAAATATAACTTCAAAATATTATATAATTGCCTTATTTACCTCTGTCCTTTTAAGTGGATTAATCGAAGTCCTTCAAAATAAAATAGCGATTAGCCGCCATGGCGATGTTTACGATTTATTAGCAAATATTACCGGAGCAGTTTTAGCCTTCGCTATTTTACAGATATTATATTTCCGGGAAAATATATTGAACGGTTTTTCTAAAGCTTAATTAGGTCTTCAAATTTATCCACGTCGTCACTAATTATTTTTAATGTTGTTTCGTGGTAAAAAAGAGAAATTTCTTTTCTGAGTTTATCGTACTTTTTATGCACCGGGCATAATGGTTTTGTCGGATCGTGACTAACACATGGTTCCAAACCTATTAAACAATTTGTGAAAAAACTCTTCACCATCAACCAAAATAACAATTTCCCAAAGTGTAACATCTTCGGGCGGTTTAGCCAAGCCAAAACCTCCATTGGGCCCTTTTGTTGAAACCAATAATTTTTGTTTTACCAGGTTCTGAAGTATTTTTCCCAAAAAAAGGAGAGGAAATTCCTAATTTTTCGGAAATAACTTTAATACCAATTTTTTTATCTTCCTGCGAAAATTTTCCTAAATAAATTAACGCACGCAAAGCATATTTACATGTATTCGATAACATAACCTAATCTTTTTCGTTTTGACCATTGTTTACTAAAACGATTCTAATGAAATTTCAGGCAATTTTTTATGTGGCCCAACCATTCCTCCTATAGTATTTATAGCTACTGATTTTATTTTTACCATTAAACATATCCAAATGTTTTCTTTTTTGAATGCCCATTCATATACTTTTATTCCAATTTCCCACTTTTTATCAGAATAACCACTTGTCTCAACATATTTTTTCCGATTTAATAAAAGCAAATCGTGTAAAGGTATTTCAACCGGGCACACTTCTGAACATTTTCCACAAACGGTACATGCAAAACTTAAATGCCCAAATTTTTTTAAATCCATTAAAAAACGGTGTAATCACCGATCCTATAGGCCCACTGTAGGTAGCATTATATGTATACCCTCCTACATTTTTATAAATTGGGCAGGCATTTAAACAAGCTCCACATCTGAGGCATTTTAATGCCAATGAATGTTTTGCCTCCTTAAATATATCAGTTCTGCCGTTATCCAACAAAATAACAAACATTTTTTCCGGCCCTTTTGTTTCATTTTTTGTTTTTGGTCCCAAAAACAACGAATTATAAACAGTTATTGGTTGCCCTGTTCCTTTGGCAGCAATAGTGCGAAAAAAAAACGGCAATTCATTAACTGAAGCAATTACTTTTTCAATTCCTGCAATTACAATATGAATTTTAGGAAATGCAACCGACGAAAGGCCATTTCCTTCATTTTCGGTTAAAGCAATTCCCCCAATATCGGCAACAATAAAATTTGCACCGGTTAATTCCTGCATCGGCAGAAACAAATTTTTTACGTAGCTTTTTTCTAACAAACCGGGTTATTTGTTCAGGAGATGAATCAATGGGAGTTGCAAATTTTTGATTAAAAAGTATTGCCACATCCTCTTTTGATTTATGCATAGCAGGAGTTAGAATATGGTACGGTTTTTCACCTGCTTCCTGCACAATAAATTCTCCCAAATCAGTTTCAATTGATTCAATTCCAACTTTATGGAGATTTTCATTTAATTCAATTTCTTCCGAAATCATTGATTTACTTTTAACAACAATTTTTACTTTGTTATTAATTAAAATTGAATTTATTTCTGAAATAGCTTCTTCTGAATTACGTGCCCAAATTACTTTTGCCCCTCTTTCTGAAATTTTTTCTTCAAATAACTCAAGGTTTTGCCGCAAATCAGGCAATTGATTTTTCTTTATGGTAAGAAGCCCAATTTTTGGCTAAATCAAAATTCTGATAATTATTATTTCCTTTTTTTACTGCAGCATCGTACTTCGAAATGTTATAACCAATGGTTTTACGGTGTTTTAAATCGAAGGCTATTTTTGAATCATTTACAAATTTTTTATGCTGCTGTAACATTTAGGATATTGGAATTTTTTCAATCTGGTTAAGTGCCGACCACCTTCAAATTTTGCATTTAAATAGGCTTCAATAATGGCAATAGCTTCATCGTCGGATACAAATCGTGCAGGAATTGCACAAATATTTGCATCGTTATGTTCACGAGCCAATTGCCCAATTTCAGGATTCCAGCATATTGCCGACCTTACATTTTTGTGTTTATTTGCAGTAATACTTATACCCTGCCCACTTCCACAAAAAGTAATACCAATTTGATATTCTCCCTTATCAATTGCATTGGCTATAAGATGTGCAAAATCAGGATAATCAACACTTTTATTCGAAAAACACCCAAAATCAAAAATGGTGATCCCTTTGCTCTTCAAGGTATTGTTTTACAATTTCCTTTTTATCAAACCCCGCATGGTCACTCGCTAACGCTATTGTTGTATTATTCATATTGGTACAAATTTAATACTTTTTAGTATTTTTTATCTAAAAATTTTAATCAATGATTTTTTCTCTCTTTAAAAATACTGTAAATCCAAAAGTTCCAATTAAAATAGTATTTACCCCATATTTCAAAAAGTTTTCAAAAACTACTTGTATAAGTGGAAATGAAATACAAAACCAATGCAGTTACAAAATAAAATGTCAAACTTTTAACATCATAAGGGATAGGATAATGTTTTTGCCCTAAAAAATACGAAATAATCATCATCACTAAAAAACAAACAAACACTGCAATAGCTGATCCCATATATCCCATAATTGGTATTAAAACAACATTAAGTGCAATTGTAATAATCGCCCCAACTATTGCTATATAAGCCCCATAACGGGTTTTATCAATTAATTTATACCACATCGAAAGAGCAAAATAAATTCCCAAAAACAAATTAGCCAATAAAATAACCGGCACAATTTTTTAACCCTTCGTGATAATCAGGATCAATAATCAACTTTATAATATCGATGTACAAAATAATTCCCAAAAATATTAACAGCCCAAAAATCACAAAATACTTCATAATTAAGGCATGCATTGTTTTATCTTCGTGTTGTGCCCCCGTCGAAAAGAAAAAATGGCTCAAATGCATACCTAAACGCCTGAATAAACATATTCATTAATACCGCAATTTTATAATTTGCTCCCGTAAATACCAACCTGTTGCATGGGGTGTTGCGATTCGGGTACCAAAAAGGGGATTAATATTTTATCAATATTCTGATTAACCATACCAGCAATTCCAACAATTAAAATAGGAAATGAATAGCTGAAAATTTTAGTGAATAATTGCCTGTCGAACTGCAATTTAACTTTAAAAATCTCAGGTAAAAGCAACAACAAAGTTGCGGAAGTCGCCAACAAATTTGAAATAAAAACATAACCAACACCTATATTGGCCGAATAAATATAATTGACAACCGATTCAGGATTATTTTCGAGTATTGCACGGACAGACCGATAGGAAAAAAATATTAAATCCCAGATTAAATCCAATGTTTAAAAGTTTTATAAACGCAAATTTGAGTGGCCTGTTTTCAAGCCGCAATTTTGCAAATGGAATAGCCGTAAAAGCATCAATAGCAACAATAATTGCCAACCATATAATATACTCTGATGTGATTTATAGCGAATAATTGACGATATATTTTCGCGAAAAACAACAATAAAAAAAATAAATATTAAGGATGTAAAAAATAGAGAAATAAGTGTGGTTGAATATATTTTAGCTGGCGTATTTACTTTTTGATGCAAACCTAAAAAAACCTGTTTCCATTCCATAAGTCAAAAAAACCAATAAAAAATGCGACATACGAATACAAATTTGTAACAACCCCAAATGTTTCAGGAATAAAAATCCAGGAATAATAGGGGACAAGCCACCAATTCAGGAACCTTCCAATTATACTGCTCATCCCATAAATTGCAGTATCGCCAGCTAACTTTTTAAATGGATTCAACTATAAAATTTTAAAAACATCATTATAATTTTTCAAAGTACTCCTTTTTCTATGGGATTTGAAAATATACAGATAGTATTTTTAGAAATAAAAAAAGTTCTAAATTTGTTTTTAAATCTATGGGTATCATAATTTGGCCCACCAATTATTATTTTACTATGAAACGATCATTTGTTTTCCGTTTTTTATAATTTTTTCTTTAATTATTATCATTTTTTCATGCTCAAGCAATGCTAAACGAAGTAGAAAACCTGTAATTACAATTACATAAATCAAGCAACACGCAATTTTGTAATTGGCAATGATGTTACGGTTAATGTAGTTACCAAATTAAAAAATGGAGAAATAAATACCATTCAATTGTATTATGAAAACGAATTAATTAAAACCGAAAAATCGCTTAATTTTGAATATACACTAAAAAATATTTCAAAATTGGGTTCAAATTCAATAAAAGTTATTGCCACAAAAACCGATGATGTAGCCAATACCCGAATTAAAAATTTTTCAGTAATCTCCGATATAGTTCCTGTTGAAAAAATACACCTATAAAATTATTAAAGAGTATCCGCATTCAACCGATTTTTTTACAGAAGGGCTATTAATGTATGATGGTTTTTTATATGAAAGCACCGGCCAAAAAAATAAATCAGCAATTTATAAACTTAATGCAGAATCGGGTAGGATTATTCAATCAAAACCACTGAATAATAAATACTTTGGCGAAGGAATCACTATTTTAAATGATAAAATATACCAGCTTACTTATAAAGCTCAACTGGGTTTTGTTTATAATCTTTCCGATTTTTCGATAATAGATAGTTTTAAAATAAAATCGGCCGAAGGGTGGGGGCCTTACCAACGATGGTTTCCAATTTAATTATGAGTGATGGAACCAACAGGCTTACATGGTTTAGTCCCGATAATTTAGCACCAATAAAAACTTTATATGTTGCCGATAATAAAAATCAGGTAAAAGCTTTAAATGAATTGGAATACATTAACGGTTCAATTTTTGCGAATTTATGGACCCAAAATTCCATTGTTGAAATAGACCCTAAAACAGGAAAAATAATTTCAACAATTGACCTTTCAGGATTGCAACAAAAATTAAACGTCAACTTATCAAAAATCGATGTTTTAAACGGCATAGCTTATAAAAAAGAAACGGGGAATTTACTGGTTACAGGGAAATGGGTGGCCAAAATTATTTGAAATACAATTACTTCCTTCAAGAATAGTTTTGGAGAATCGCCGTATTTAATTCTTCCCAAATGAGTATATGCCAACTCAGTAACTTCTCTTCCACGAGGAGTACGTTTTAAAAACCCTTCAATAATCAAAAAAGGTTCATAAACTTCTTCGATGGTTCCGGCATCTTCTGCCAATTGCTGTAGCAATTGTGGGTAATACCAACAGGCCCTCCCTTAAATTTATCGATAATAGTTAATAATATTTTATTATCCATCTGGTCTAATCCAAATTGATCGATATTCAAAGCTTCGAGACCAAAGCTTGTTATTGCCATATCAATTTTTCCATTCCCTTTCACTTGTGCAAAATCGCGAACGCGCCTTAATAAAGCATTAACAATACGAGGCGTTCCTCGGCTTCGCGAGGCAATTTCTTTTGCCGCATTATCGCTTATTTCAGTATTTAATATGGCTGCCGACCGTTTAACAATACCTGTTAATATTTCAGTATTATAATATTCAAGATGTGAATTTATACCAAACCTTGCTCGTAAAGGCGCTGTTAATAAACCTGAACGTGTTGTTGCCCCAATTAATGTAAACGGATTTAATTCTAATTGAATAGAACGGGCACTTGGCCCTTTATCAATCATTATATCAATTTTATAATCTTCCATTGCCGAATAAAGGTATTCTTCAACAATGGGGGAGAGGCGATGAATTTCATCAATAAATAACACATCATTGGTTTCAAGGTTAGTTAATAACCCAGCCAGGTCGCCTGGTTTATCTAATACCGGGCCTGATGTTACTTTTATGCCAACATTCAATTCGTTGGCTATAATGTTTGAAAGAGTTTGTTTTTCCTAATCCCTGGAGGGCCATGTAATAACACATGGTCTAATGATTCGGAACGCATTTTTGCCGCTTGTACAAAAATTTCAAGGTTTTCAACAATTTTATTTTGCCCTCTAAAATCTGAAAATCTAAGGGGCCTTAATTGTTGATCAAATTTCTTTATCGTTGTCCGAAAATGAATTGGAATGTAAATCTATAGTATCGTCCATTTTCCAGACAATTTACAATATATTTGTAAAATTTCTAAAATTTCATTTAATTTATTCATTTTAAATGGCTTAACCATGTATTCATTCATTCCATAATTAAGGCATTTTTCCCGGTCATTATCAAGTGTATTTGCTGTGAGTGCAATAATTGGTGTTTCTTTTAAGTTATCTCTTTTTTCAATTTTTCTAATTTCAAGAGTTGTTTCGAGGCCGTCCATTTCGGGCATCATAATATCCATTAAAATAAAATCAAAAGTATTTTCTTTAAAAATAGTTAAATGCTTCTTTTCCACTTGAAGCAATAATTATAACATGATTCTCCCTTTGTAAATTAAAACTTGACAATTTTTTGATTTATGGGATTATCCTCTACTAGCAGTATTCCAAATTTTTTTTCCAATTTGTATTTTATTATTAATTATTTAATGTAATTAAATCTAATAATGATATATATAATATCCTGTTGATAATGGTTAATAAGTATTTGTCACTTTTTATGCGCAATTTAATTAAAAATTCTACTTCAGTTTTTAACACTCTATTAACTATCTCATCGTATTAGAAAATTAAATGCTTGTTTAATTATCAACAAAAATATTTTTAATTACTGGTTTTAAAATTAACAAATTTATGGTGTTTATAACCATGTTGTATTAATATTAGAAATGTTGCTAAATAATATGGCTTTTCATTTTATTATTGTTATTTAAATATGAATATATATTTTACAACTTTAATTGTAAAAAATTATTTTTAAATTTCAACTTTATTTAACCAATTTATTAACAACTAATAGGTTGATTAAGTTGTTATAAATTAAATGGTTATATTTTTATGGATAAACATTTTAACATACTTGTTGAAAAGCTAAATAGGTTCAGGAAAAAGTACTATTTATTTAAATTGATAAAGGGTTTTTTATCTGCTTTTTTTATTCTTATTTCCTTATACATAGTTGTTTCGGTTAGTGAATATTATTTTTATTTTGTGTCAAATGCACGTTTATTTATTTATTTTTCACTGATTATATTGGCTCTTTTCCTATTAATATATAATGTTCTAATACCATTACTTCATTATTTAAGCCTTATTCCTCAAATAAATAATAAGTCAGTTAATCGAATTCTTTCAGAAAAAATTCCTGAACTAAAAGATACATTATTAAATGTAATAGAATTATATGAACTTAAGAATGCTTCTTTTTCAGATGAGATTTTATTGGCAAGTATTCATCAAAAAATTGAATCAATTCGTTTATTCGATTTTAGGAAGGTAGTTACTTATACTCAACTTCTGTATGTGAGTTCATATGTAATTTTTTGTGCCATTGTTGTTATATTAATTGGCATATTTCATAGGCCCATTTTAACCGAATCTAATTTTCGCATTGTTAATTATAATACAGAATTTATTAAACCTCCGCCTTTTGATTTTGAGTTACAGAATAAAAATCTCAATATAAAAAAGGGAGAAGGAACTGTACTTAGTGTTAAATGTATAGGTAATAGGATACCAGATGATTTATGGATTAATATTGGGAACAATAATTTTTTGATGAATAAATTATCTGATAATTTATATGAGTATAGAATAGAATCTGTTATAAATGATTTTTCATTTTATTTTACGGATAATAAATTCAGATCAGAGGCTTATTCTTTAAAAGTTTTGAATAAACCGTTGATTAATAGATTTATAGTAACTGTATCACCTCCTAATTATACTGCATTAACTGAAGAAAAGTTAGAAAATATAGGGGATTTAAATATCGCTGCAGGAAGTATTGTAAAGTGGGATATATATTGCCTTGATACTGATTCTGTTTTTCTGAATTTAGGAGAACAAATAGTAAAACCAGATAGTGAAGAAAATAATATTTTTTCATTTTCAGAAAAAATAACTGCAAATACTTCGTATGGATTTTCTTTAAAAAACTCCAATTTTTACGATGAAAATAGTGTTAACTATTCCATTAATACTGTTGCAGATTTGTTACCTGAAATTGATATTGTTCAGCAAAAAGATTCATTTAATTATTCACTTTTTTACTTTAAAGGATCAATTAACGATGACTATGGGTTTAGTGATTTAAGTTTTCATTACAATATCGATAATTCTGATAGTACTTTTACTTTACCTTTTATTGAAAGCTTGAGTCCTCAGGAATTTTATTTTTCATTCGATTTTAAGTCTCTGAATTTCTCTTCAGGAATAGTAACTTATTATTTTTCTGTAACCGATAATGATGGTGTTTCTGGGTATAAAACAACAACTTCAAATAGTTTTATATTTAACTTCCCTGATGAAAATATTATTAAAGAGTTTGAAAAAGAACAATTTAAATCGGTTGAAGATTTACTTACTGAAAGTAAAAAGTTATCGGATGAAATAAAAAGTTCATTGGATGAATTAAAATTGAAAAATTTAAATTCAAATTTGTCTGATTGGGAGAAATCTGAGTTGGTTAATAATATTCTGGAAAAAAAGTCTGAGTTGGAAAATATTATTCAGCAGGCAAATGAAATAAATAAAGACGTTAATAATTATTTGAACTCATTTACTGAGCAAAACCAGGACATTATGGAAAAACAAGCTCTGATTGAAGAGTTGCTGGAAGATGTTTTTACCGATGAATTGAAAGATTTATTGGAACAATTTAACGAATTATCTGAGGAGTTTAATTCAAAAAAATTTAATGAATTGTCTGAAAATTTAGATATGTCATTTGACGATTTATCAGAGCAATTGGATAAAAACCTTGAGATACTTCGGAAAATGAAGGTGGAACAAAAAATGCAGCAGGTTATCGACAATTTATTTGAGTTGGCTCAAACTGAAGAAAAATTAGCTGATCAGTTTATTAATAAAAAAGATTATTTAAATACTTTAAACCAAGACACATTAAATAACAAAAAGTTAAATACTTACGAGCACGATTTAAAGGAAATTCTTGATTTAAATAATAAATTAAAGAAACCATTAAACCTCGATGGTTTTGAGGGAGAATTTAATAATATAAGGGAAAAATTTTCTGAAAATAAAGAACATCTAACAAAAAAAAGAAGGAAAAAATCAGAAATAAGTATTAAAAATACTTCTGAGAGTATCAATGAATTAGCATTTAATTTATATCAGTTATTCCAGTCAAATTTAGATAAACAGCAGAAAGAAAATATTAATGATTTAAAACAAATACTTAGTAATTTATTGGTCGTTTCTTTTGGACAGGAAGAGATTAATCAAGGATTGGTTGGGATAAACTCTAAAGATCCTATAATTTCAGATTTGGCAAGTCAGCAGAAACTATTGAAAGATAATAGTACAATAATTAAAGACTCATTATATGCACTGGCTTTACGAGTTCCACAAGTGTCAAACACTGTAAATAATGAATTGTTATCGGTTGAAATAAATTTATCTTCTGCTGTTTCTATGCTTGAAGAAGGGTTAATAGACCAAAGTCGCGCAAAACAACAATATGTTATTACAGGTGTTAATAATTTGGCATTGTTATTAAATGAAATACTTGATCAGCTTGAAAAAATGCAGGCTAATGCGCAACCTGGTGATCAACAATGTGAAAATCCTGATGGAGATGGAAATTCAATGGATGGATTAAAACAATCAGCTCAAGATATTAAAAAGCAATTAGAGGAGATGATAAATGAAATGAAGAATGGTAATGGAAAAAAAATGAGTCAAATGACCGGCCAATCTTTAATACAACACGAAATGATGCAAAATATGCTTCGCGAATTAATGAATTCGGGTGTAGGTAGTGAAGCTAAAAAACAACTACAGCAAGTTGATGATTTGTTAGAGGATGTACGAAAAGACCTGATTAATAAAAATATAACACAAAATATGCTATTTAGGCAAAATGCAATTTTGGATAAATTGCTTAAAGCTGAAAAAGCAGAAATGGAACGAGATTTTGAGGATAAAAGGGAGTCGGAAACAGCTGAGGATGAATTTTATAGTAACCCACTACAGTTTTTAGAGTACAATAAACAACAGAAAACCACTTTGGAATTGTTACAAAAAGAAAACCATCAATTAAATAAATTTTACGATTTAAAGTATAAAAATTTTTTAGACCGTGTGAATGAGCAACCAATAATTAATGACAAGTAAAATTCTTGAAATAAATTCGAGTACTAATGAATTAGGAAAAGTGTCGCTTTTTTTAGAGGAATTTTTACATAATAATCGATTAAATATAAACGATTTTAATCGAATTTATTTGTGTCTATCCGAAGCGGTTATAAATGCTATAATACATGGTAATAAAGGAAAAGAAAAAAAAATAATTTCAATTGAACTTAGTTATTATAAACCTTTTTTAAATGTGAAAGTTGTAGATGAAGGATGTGGTTTTAATTTTACAGATATTCCCGATCCTACTAAAGCAGATAATTTGTTAAAAGAAAATGGAAGAGGTTTATTTATTATAAAGTGTTATTCTGAAAATCTATCAGTTTTAGATTGTGGGAATAGTATTGTTTTTAAAATGTTATTGAATGAACAGAGTTAATTTTTATTTTGAAGAAATTAATGATTTTGATGTTAATTATGCGCAAATAGAAGACGGTATTGATTATCTAATTCAGAATGAAAACAAGGAGCTGAATGAACTTTCAGTTATATTTTGTTCTGATGAATACCTTCTGGAAAAGAATATTGAGTATTTGAATCACAATACATTAACTGATATTATTACATTCGATTATACTGAAGGAATAGTAATTTCGGGCGATTTATTTATAAGTATTGAACGAGTAACTTATAATGCAAACAAATATAATATCAATTTTTTTAACGAGCTTTATCGCGTCATTTTTCATGGCGTGTTACACCTAGTTGGTTATGGAGACAAACAAGCTACTGAAAAATTGGTAATGACAGGAAAAGAAAATTTTTATTTAGATTATTTATACAAAGCTATTTTTAAGGATGATACCAAAGTATGATGTTGTTGTAGTTGGAGGTGGGCATTCAGGGTGTGAAGCTGCAGTAGCGGCTGCGAAGTTGGGATCTAAAACATTGCTGATTACTATGGACATGGGTAAATATGCTCAAATGTCATGCAATCCGGCAATGGGAGGAATAGCCAAAGGACAATTGGTACGCGAAATAGATGCATTGGGAGGACAATCTGGTATAATTACCGATCAAACAACCATTCAATTCCGGTTATTGAATAGGTCAAAAGGGCCAGCCATGTGGAGTCCAAGGGCTCAAAATGACCGTGTTAAATTTTCAGAATTGTGGAGAGATACCTTAGAGACGACAGATAATCTGGATTTATGGCAGGATGCTGTTATTGAACTAATTGTTGAAGATAAAGAGGTTAAAGGGGTGCGTACAAAAATAGGTGTTGAGTTTTTTTCCAATACGGTAATTTTAACAAATGGTACTTTCCTTAATGGATTAATGCATATTGGTAAAAGCCAGTTAAAAGGAGGACGAATTGGAGAAGCTGCTTCTTATGGCCTATCAGGTCAATTAATGAATTTGGGTTTTAAGACAGGAAGATTAAAAACCGGTACCCCTGCTCGTTTGGATGGCAGGACTATTGATTTTTCGAAAATGGAAGAGCAGCAAGGTGAAGTTGAACATTATAAATTTTCATATTTGCCAGGGACCGAAACTAATCTTAAAAGAAGGTCATGCTGGATTACTTCTACCAATGAAGATGTACACTCTGCTCTTGAGTTAGGATTCGATGATTCTCCAATGTACGATGGTACCATACAAAGTACCGGACCGCGGTATTGTCCAAGTATTGAATCAAAATTAACAACATTTGCTGAAAAGAAAATGCATCAATTATTTTTGGAACCGGAAGGAGAAACAACAATTGAGTATTATTTAAATGGTTTTTCTTCATCATTGTCATGGGATGTTCAATATAAAGGATTGCATTTAATTCCTGGTTTGGAAAATGTGAAAATATTTAGGCCCGGTTATGCAATTGAATATGATTATTTTGATCCCACTCAGTTAAATCATACGCTGGAAACTAAAATAGTAAAAGGATTATTTTTTGCAGGGCAAATAAATGGAACAACCGGGTACGAAGAGGCGGCAGCTCAAGGATTAATGGCAGGTATAAATGCACACTTATTATGTCAGGGAAATGATGAGAAATTTGTTTTGCGCAGAGACGAGGCATATATAGGAGTTCTAATCGATGACCTTGTTTCAAAAGGTGTGGATGAACCTTACCGAATGTTTACCAGTAGGGCTGAATACAGAATTCTACTCCGTCAGGACAATGCTGATGCAAGATTAACAGAAAAAGGCTTTAAATTGGGACTTGCTTCTCCAGAACGGTTAAAATTATTTATAGAAAAAAAGGCCATTGTTAACAGCATTATTCAATTTGTATCTAATTTTAGTATTAAGCCAGCTTTTGTAAATCAGATACTTATCGACAAAGGGACACCAGTTTTAAAACAAGGTGTTAAATTAAAGGACGTTATTTTACGCCCTCAGATTTCGATATTTGATTTAATTGAAGGCATTACTCCGTTAAAACGTTTCCTTGAAGGGATTCCTTCTGATAGAAAAACTGAAATTATTGAAGCTGCTGAAATAATAATTAAATATTCAGGTTATATCGATCGTGAAAAACTTATAGCAGACAAACTCAAAAGGCTAGAAGATCTAAACATACAATCAAAATTTAATTACAACCAAATTCAATCTTTGTCAACTGAAGCACGACAAAAATTAACTTTAATACAACCGAAAACAATTGGACAAGCCAGTCGAATACCGGGTGTCTCTCCTTCTGATATTAATGTACTATTGGTATTAATGGGGCGATAAGGTTCCACGTGGAACAATTTTAAAAACACACAATGAATTTAAAACATACAATTAGAGAAATTCCTGATTATCCCGAAAAAGGCATTAATTTTAAAGATATAACAACTCTTCTTAAAGATCCAATTGCCTTAAATCATGTGCTTAATTTTATTAAATCAGAGTTTGGGGGGTGCGGAATTACGAAAGTTGTAGCACTTGAGGCACGCGGTTTTATTTTTGGAGGAGCAATTGCGCACGCTTTAAATGCTGGATTTGTGCCTGTGCGCAAGGCGGGCAAACTACCATCCGATGTAGTAAGAGAAGAGTATCAATTGGAGTATGGAACTGATATTATTGAAATGCATGTCGATGCTTTATGTGAAAATGATATTGTTTTAATTCATGATGATGTGTTGGCAACAGGAGGTACAGCAGCAGCTGCGCTTTCGTTAATCAATAAGCTTAATGTTAAAAAGATATATTTTAGTTTTATCTGTGATTTGTCCTTTATTACGAATCAGCAAAAACAAAAAATATACGATTTTAAGCCACAAATTCTAGTTTCTTATTAAGCTTGTGTTTTGAAATATCCGGCAGAAAATAGAAATATTGTATACCTGAAAAAACTAATTGCTGTACTTCCTGATAAGCCAGGAATTTACCAGTATTATGATTCTACAGGGAAAATTATTTATGTTGGCAAGGCTAAACACCTTAAACGACGCGTATCTTCATATTTTACAAAGCGGCATGAGCATCGTAAAACAGCACTTCTGGTTCGTAATATTGTCGATATAAAACATATGGTTGTTGATACCGAAGAAGATGCTTTATTGCTAGAGAATAACTTAATAAAAAAATATCAACCCAGGTATAATGTACGATTAAAGGATGATAAAACTTTTCCTTGGTTATGTATTAAAAACGAACCTTTTCCCAGGGTTTTTAAAACCAGAAATGTAATTAGGGATGGGTCAAAATATTTCGGGCCTTATACTTCATATGTTACTGTTAATGCGTTATTGGGTATCCTTAAAAAGTTTTATAAATTACGGAATTGTAATTTTAAGTTGACAGATCAAAACATAAAAAACAAAAAATTTAAAGTTTGTTTGGAATACCATATAGGCAATTGTTTAGGTGCTTGCGAAGGGTTTGAATCTCTTGAAAAATACAACTCTAAAATTGATGAAATCCAGCATATTTTAAAAGGAAATATGACGGGAGTGATTGATTATTTAAATGAAAATCTGGCACAATCTGTTAAAATTTTACAATTCGAAGAAGCTCAGTCAATAAAGGAAAAGCTTTTGGCTTTTAAACGTTACCAGAGCCGGTCAACAGTTGTAAGTTCATCAATTACTGATGTTGATGTGTTTACCATTGTTGAGGATGAAAAATTTGCTTTTGTTAATTATTTAAAAGTAATTAAAGGAGCAATCATTCAAACATATACTACTGAGATTAAAAAAGAACTGGAGGAAAAATCTGAGGAATTGTTACTTCTTGCTATTGTTGATATTCGACAAAAAATATTTAGTAATGCAGCTGAAATACTGGTTCCAATACCTATAAAAACCCAGCTTAAAAATGTAGTTTTTAAGGTCCCAAAACAAGGGGATAAAAAGAAATTATTAGATTTATCGCAACGTAATGCCACTTATTATAAGCTTGAAAAACAAAAGCAAACAGCTCTGGCACAGCCACTCAAAAATACAAATCGTATTCTGGAAAGGATACAAAAGGATTTCCAATTAAAATCACTTCCCAGAAGAATTGAATGTTTTGACAATAGTAATTTACAAGGATCTAATCCAGTGGCAGCATGTGTTGTTTTTATAAATGGGAAACCTTTAAAACGTGAATACAGGCATTTTAATATAAAAACAGTTACTGGCCCTGATGATTTTGCTTCAATGGAAGAGGTGATATTTCGGAGGTATAAACGGCAACAAGAAGAAGGAGGGCAGTTGCCACAACTTATTGTTGTTGATGGAGGGAAAGGACAGCTATCAGCTGCAGTTGAAGCATTGAATAAACTTAATTTACGAGGAGAAATTGCAATTATAGGAATAGCAAAACGATTGGAAGAAATTTACTTTCCGGGTGATTCTGTACCTATTTACCTTGATAAAACTTCTGAAACATTAAAAGTAGTCCAACAATTACGCGATGAGGCACACCGTTTTGGAATTAATTTTCACCGTCAAAAACGATCCAATGAATTTATTTCTTCAGAATTAGAGAATATAAAAGGAATAGGGGCTTTAACAGCAAAAAAATTGTTATTAAAATATAAATCAGTTGCTACAGTAAAGACTGTTTCAGAAGAAGAATTGGCCAAATTAATTGGATTTTCAAAAGCCTCAATTGTAATTAATTATTTTCATTCAGAGAATTAATGTGGAATATGTTAATGTAGATTTTTAGAATGCTCCTGTTTTGTGCACCACAACGACGCATCAAAATTGCCCCTTTGATTTTCAGTTACTTAGCATTTTAAAATTTGCATTTTGGGTGCTGCAAGCCTATTTTTGGGTATGTTTATACGTAAAAATAAGAATAGGAGCGGTTCTGTTAGCATCCAGATAATCTCCAAAAACAAGGGTAAATATAAAGTCATAAAAACTGTAGGCTGCGCAAAAACTAAACGAGAAGAAGAGTTGTTGTCATTGCTTGCAAACACTGAGTTGGAAAGGCTTACGGGAATGCAATCTCTTTTTATCGAACACGATGACATCGTGGTTGAGAACTTTGTGGACAGTATTGCAAATAATCATCTGCAAGTTGTCGGGAGCGAATTAATTTTAGGAAAAATTTATCAGAAATTCAATTTTCCATACGATGGGTGCTGCAACTATTTCCGCAACCTTGTTTTATGCCGATTAGTATACCCTGGGAGCAAATTGAAAACCGTTGATTATTTTAGGCGGCACTTAAATACCGATGTTAGCGTTCATACTATTTATCGTTTTCTTGATGAATTGAACACCACACTAAAGCCCCAAATAGAACAACTTACTTTTAAGCATACAAAGAAACTACTCAAAGGCAAGATAAGTGTCGCATTTTACGACATGACCACTCTATACTTTGAAGCATCTGAAGAAGATGATTATCGTATCCCCGGATTTAATAAAGATGGTAAACACCAACAGCCCCAAATAATGATCGGGTTACTGGTTGGTAAATATGGATACCCGGTTGGCTACCAAATATTCGAGGGAAACACTTCTGAAACGAAAACATTGATACCGGTACTTGAAGCTTTTCAAAAGAAGTTTGATATTGAAAAGCCTATTGTAATAGCTGATGCCGCTTTGCTCTCGCAAAAAAACATAAATGCTTTGGTTGAAAACAACTACCAATACATACTTGGCGGGCGGATAAAAAATGAAAGTAAAGGCATAAAAGCAAAAATTACAGCCCTTAATGTTAACGAAAACAAACCCAAAGAACTGAAATACAAGAATGGAAGGTTAATTATCAGCTTTTCTCAAAAAAGGGCACACAACGACATGAAAAACAGGAATAAAGGCTTAAAGAGGCTTGAAAAACGTGTTGCGTCGGGTAAACTGACTAAAGACCACATAAACAATCGTGGATATAATAAATATCTAAAACTATCAGGTGAAATTGATGTCAAAATCGATTACAATAAGTATAAAGCAGATAAGGTTTGGGATGGACTGAAAGGTTATGTGACCAATACACATTTATCGAGAAAAGATGTCATTGGAAATTATAGTCAATTGTGGCAAGTGGAAAAAGCTTTTCGTATATCAAAAACCGATTTGAGGATACGTCCGGTATACCATCGGTTAAAAGAACGTATTGAGGCTCACATTTGTATCTGTTTCACGGCATACGCCATTTACAAGGAACTGGAGAGGTTGTTAAAAATAAATAACATTAATATCTCTGCTGAAAAAGCAATAGAACAAATCAGGGAAATCAGGCAATTGCGGTATACGCTACCAAAATCAAGATTGATTAAAACAAAAATCCTACACCCGACAGAAATACAGGAAGCTCTAATAAATATGAGATTCTAAAACAGGGTGCTGCAATGCACAAAACAGGAAGAATTGGCCAAATTAATTGGATTTTCAAAAGCCTCAATTGTAATTAATTATTTTCATTCAGAGAATTAATGTGGAATATGTTAATGTAGATTTTTAGAATGCTGCACGGTGTTTGTCGTCTTTTTCAAGTAACCCTAAGTAGCTAATATATCGGCTTTCAGCTATTTCTCCATTTTTTATGGCAGTTTTAACTGCGCATTCGGGTTCATGTGTATGTGAGCAGTTCTGAAATTGGCAATTTTTCGATACTTTAAATATTTCAGGGAAGTAATGAGAAATTTCCCACGCCTCCATTTCAAGCATTCCGTATGCTTTTATTCCTGGAGTATCAATAATATAACCTCCAAAATCAAATTCAAACATTTCGGCAAATGTTGTTGAATGTTTGCCTGTTTTATGAGATTCTGATATTTCGTTGGTTTTTAAATTTAAGCCTGGTTGCAATATGTTTATCAAAGTTGATTTCCCAACACCACTATGCCCACTAACCACATTTATCTTATCAGTCATTTCTGTTTTAAGGGTATCGATTCCTTCTCCTGTTTTTGCTGAAGTTTGAAGGCATTTATATCCAATATTTTCATAAGTTTTGGTTAATAATTTAAGCTTATCAATGTGTTTTTTATCAAACCTGTCAATTTTATTAAAAACCAAGGTAACAGGGATACTATATGCTTCGGCTGAAACTAAAAACCGGTCGATAAACGTAGTTGTTGTAAGTGGGAAATTAATGGTAATAATTAGAAAGGCCTGATCAATATTGGCAGCAATTATATGGGCTTGCTTTGAAAGATTTTGTGACTTGCGGATGATGTAATTTTTGCGTTTTTCAATTTTATGAATTAGGCCAATTGAATTAATAGTTCCATTATCATTATGTTCAATAGTGTCGTATTCAACTAAATCACCAACTGCCACAGGATTAGTGTTTTTTATTTCTTTAAGCCTAAAATTACCTTTAATTTTACAATCAACTATTTGATTGTCATCGTTTTTGACTGTAGCCCAACTTCCTGTTGATTTTATTACACGCGCTTTTTTCAAGTTTTTGTTTACAAAGATATATTTTTTAGCCAATTCATATTAATGGTTTATTAAATGGCATATATTTCACGTGGAACATTAAGCCCACTCAAGAATTATTTTTCCGGCATTGCCTTGTTCCATAATTTCGAAAGCTTTTTGAAATTCAGAATAGTGAAAACGGTGTGTAATTATAGGTGAAACATCAAGCCCCGAAAGAAGCATCATTTCCATGTGGTACCATGTTTCATACATTTCGCGACCATAAATCCCTTTTAACGTTAGGCCTTTAAAAATAACATTGTTCCATTTTATTTGAGTGCTCTGAGGCAATAGTCCGAGCAAACTAATTTTACCACCATTATACATGTTGTTAACCATATCGTTAAAAGCAACAGGTGAGCCAGAACATTCAAGTCCTATATCAAATCCTCCTTTCATTCCAAGTTCATGTTTAGTATCATAAACGGAGGTTTTTGTAGGATCAATAATTTTTGTTGCTCCCATTTTGCGTGCCAGGTCCCGACGGTATTTGCTTAAATCGGTACCTACAATATTTCGGGCACCGGCAAATTTGCATATGGCAACAGCCATGGCTCCAATTGGCCCGCCAACTCCTGTTATTAAGACATCTTCGCCTAACATGGGAAATGATAATGCAGTATGTGTTGCATTTCCAAGGGGATCCATTATGGATAGTATTTCATCAGGAATTTTCGAATCGAGGTGTAATACATTTTTAGCCGGAACACAAATATATTCAGCAAAACCACCATCAATGTTTACTCCAATTCCCTTAGTATTATCGCAAATATGCTGCCGTCCACGTCTGCAATTCCGACAAAAACCACAGGAAATGTGGCCTTCAACAGTAACACGCTCACCTACAGTAACCCGATCAACTTCAGCCCCAACTTCAACAACATAGCCCATATATTCATGCCCGATAATTAAAGGTGTTTTTATTGTTTGTGCAGCCCATTCATCCCATTTATAAATATGAAGGTCGGTACCACAAATAGCTGTTTTATGTATTTTTATCAGTACATCATTGGGACCAGGTTTCGGTAAACTAACATCTTGTAACCATAATCCTTTTCCGGGTTTACTTTTAACTATTGCTTTCATCATTGCACGTTTTATTATGTGCAATATAGATGGTTTTTATTTAAAAAATTCTTAATTATATCATGTTCAGAGAATAATTTTTGACTTTAAAATTTATTCTTCAGAACTACTTTTTGCGGAAATGTATTTAACAGGATACCTCGATAAAATTAATCCAATGGAGAGGACAGAAATAAAAACCAAGACAACATCGGTAAAGCGAACCACTACAGGGTAGGCAGAAACTGCAAATGAGCCATTTCCCGGGAATTTAATAATTTGAAAGTTGATTTGAAGCCAACACACTAAAAGCCCTAAAACAAGCCCTGAAACAGCACCAAGGACAGAAATGAGCCAACCTTCGAGCATAAATATACGTTCGATGAGTTTTTTTGATGCTCCAAAACTTCGTAAAACAATGATATCTTCTTTTTTATCAAGGATGAGCATGGATATACTTCCAATGATGTTAAACGATGCAATTGCCAATATAAAAACCAGAATTAAAAATGTAGCGAATTTTTCAAAATTCATAGTTCTAAAAATTAATTCATGCTGTTCATATTTGTTTTTCACGTGGAACGATTCGCCTAAAATTGATTTTATTGATTTTTTAATATCTTCAACATCAGCTAGTTTATCTATTTTTAATTCAATGGCACTTATATTTTCAGGTTCTTCAAATAAATTGCGGGCATATTCTAAGGGAACGATTATATACTTTGCGTCGATTTCTTCCTGAGTTGAAAAAATTCCTGTGGGGAAAATATAATTTTGGTTAAGGGTTTTTGAAAGGTTTGTTGAGATTTGTTTTCCTTTTTTTGCTGTATAAATTCGAATGGGATCAACAAAAGTAATTCTTAATCCAAGTTTTGAAGCTATTCCTAACCCAACAAGGGCAAAATCATAACCATCATTTTGAATTTTACTGTTGCCCGATATTATCAGGCTATCAATTGATGAAATTGAATTGTAATTATTGGAGACACCCTTAACAGTAGCTATTTGTTGGCGGGTATCGTATTTTAAAATGGCATTCTCTTCCAGTACATAAGCCCAGTTTTTAACACCCTGAAGGGTCTTTACAGATTCAAAATTTATACTGTTAGGATTAAATGTTTTGCCTTCAACTGCCGAAATTTTTATATCGGGGTCAAATGAACTAAAAAGCGATTTAACAACCGAATCGAAGCCATTAAATACAGAAATAACTATTATAAAAGCCATTGTACTTATGGATACACCACAGACCGCAATTCCCGATATTATGTTAATTACGTTTTGTTTCTTTTTTGATACGAGGTATCTTTTTGCTATAAAAAACGGAACATTCAATGCGGTTAAATATTTGTTGTTTAATGCTTTTAGTAGAAACGAATTAAAATACCAATAATTATGTTAATGTAAAAGATTGTCTATTTTATCAATATAATCAAGGCTATCATCGATGTAGAATTCAAAATTAGGAATTTTCCGAATCTGTTTACCAACAGCCCTGCCAATATCACCTCTTATTTGTCGGGTCATGATTTTAATTGCTTTCAAAATTTCATCGCTTCCTTCCACCGGAAAAATACTTAAATAGGCCCTTGCAACACTAAGGTCTTTCGTAACTCTGACAGTAGTTACACTAATAAATTTTCCATTAAAATAATTTCGGCTTTCTTTTTGGAAATAATTGGCTAATTCTTTTTGTAAAAGCCGGGAAATTTTATTTTGTCTGGTACTAAACTCTTCCATTATTACACTTATTTTGGGCAAAAGTAGTTAAAAAGGCGAATAACTTTTGAAATTAGAACTGAATAATTTAATTAATGATTTAAGCTTCTAATTTTGTTATTGGTTTGTTTTTAAATGTTTTAGTCGAAAAAATGCACAATAAAGAAATTACAAAGAGCGCTAATCGGTTTTTAAATTTGTTAATTCAGGTTTGTGCAAGTTTAAAAGAGATTGGTTTAATTGTGTGAATTTTAGTAAAGCAGTACGTAAGTTTTCATCGGGTTTGATAATATTAAAGTTGCCCCAAAAGTTTTCATCGTAATCAGTAATGTTTTCGATAAAAATATCATTGATTGAAAAAAGTTGTTTTCGTGGAAACCGTTTTATTTGGCTTTCCTTCATGTTCGTTACTAAAATATCGGATTCGCTATAGAATGAGGAGTTTATTTTAAGCTTTTTGTTTTTAACTTTAAACGTAACAGCGGCATGCGCCGAATTAAAATACCATTTATCATTGTAAAATTGGTAATCGACAGAATATTTTACAGAATTTGTCCGCACTTTATAACCTTTGGGTTTCTTTTTAATAAGTGATCTTTCGGAATATCGAAGGCCCCAGTTTGCAAGTTTAAAATTGCAATGCATAATTGCATAGGTTTCACGGTCAATGTAAATTTCACCTTCATAACAGCCATAATAAAGGTTTTTGTGCGGCTTAAATTTTATAACATAAACCGGATGATTATGGTACCATATTACCCGGTCGATACTGTGGTTGTAATATTCACGATACTCAGGGTCAATAAAAGTATCTACTGTTTTGATGATATCGAGCTGTGTAATATTAAACGGGCCTCCCTGAAGTTTAAAGTTCACCCATTGAAAAGGATTAAATTCGGGCGTTTTTCTGGCTTTTTGAATGCGAATTTTATCGTTTAATATCTCTAAATCATAAGGAGATTTTAAAATATCGAGAACGGCTTCTGAAATGTTGATTAAATCTTCGTCTTGTTTTACTATTTCACGGTAAAATGCATTCATCATTATAAATTCAGAGCCATAGTTTTTAATTTTAAACTTAAATACATTGTTTAAAATTTCTTCAGGAGTGATACTTTTTACACTTATTTCACGAATATTGATAGAAATCGGATCTAATGAAATAGTTTTAATATCAAGTAAATCAGGAACTAAAAGTACTTTTTGGCCATAGCCAAGGCATGAAAAAATAATTTGTTCATTTTTATAGATAGGGCTAATTTTCAGCAAAAATTCTCCATCGGCATTGGTTATTGTTCCAATAGGCTTATTTAAAATAGAAACGCTGGCAAATGGTAATGGGAATGTTTTTTTTGCATCTAATAATTTTCCGGAAAGGACAATATATTTTTGTTTAACGTTTGTACTATCAACGTTGTTATTTGATGCTTTTGCCTGATTTTTTAGAGACAGGATTATTTGATTTTCTTTTTCATAAAAATTAAATAATTCATTACTAAAAAGTTGTTTTAAAGTATTGTGAATACTTAATTGGTTGGTTGAGATTGATTCAATCCGGGTTGAATTTACCAGAGTCGCATCATAAGAAAAGTGAATACCTGCATCTTCTGTGATTTTATCAAGAATATAAGAAATAGGCTGGTTAGTAATGGATAATGAAAGTGTTTTTTCAAGAATAGATTCATTCTGTTGCTGTCCGTAAATGAATGGGTTTAGCAACAGAATGAATACTAATATTCCTGTTATTTTTTTCAATTTTAGAATACTTTTTTTAAGAGGAACGATGTTTTAATTTCTTCACCGTCTCTTAACAATTTAATTCTGATTTTTTTATTCTCTTTACTTTGGAGTAAAAGGTTAATATCATTCATGGTTATGTTGGTATGATGTGAGCTATTAACTGAGAGAATTTGATCATTAACTTTTATACCTGCAAAATATGCTGGAGAATTTAATCGAATATTATCAACTTTATAAACGGATAAACCCGGAACCGGATTAACTAGATCCATACCACTCATGTTATAATTAAAATCTTCTTTAATTTTACTGGTTGGATGTAAAGTTAACCTTTTATTCTTGTAGTCGAAAGTGACCGTAAACCGGCGTAAAATTTCAGCTCCCAATGTTCCATTCCTGTTGTTAGTCGACATTAATTTGTCGATTAATTCAGAGTTTGGAAATGAAACAATTGGTTGAGATAAAACAAGTGGCCCTACCCAAATTCCATCAACACGGCCTTTATTGCCAAATAAGTCACCACTTAAACCTTTTCCAAGGAAGGTCTCAATATTATTATCCGGAATTTTTATCCTTTTGTCAGAATTTGCCGAAAGCCAAAGAGCATCGCTTGCGCCTGTGTCAACTAAAAGTATTACAGGGACTTCTTCAAAATCTTCGGTAACTATGCTTGTACGTACAAATGGTTTATTCCCTTCAAAATGAAGTGGAAGTATAATATCGTTTTTACGGTCGCGGTATTTATAATGTTCAGGCCTGTATAGAGTTATCTTTTCATCGTCGTAATCAATTTTAACAATGTAATCTTTAAACAGGTTAAATCCGATAAGCCCATGAACTGGTAATCCTAAAATATGCGATATTTGAAAGTTTTCATCAATAATCATTTGAACTTCCTGATTATTGGCAACAAGGCCCTCAATTTGCATTTTGTTATTACCCGATCGGTAGGCAGTGAGGCTTTCGCCTTCACCTAACCCTTTTATGGGAACAGGAACCAGGTAATTTAGGTTAAGTTTATTTACAAACGGCAATTCTGTAATAATTGGAAACCTTACACCGGTATCTAAAATAAAGTTTAAGGTATCCGAATCGTTTATTGTTACCGGAATGATAATCAAGTTACTGGCAGATTTAAATTTAATTGTAATAGATTTTCGCCTGGGATTTTGGAATAAAAATCCTCGGTTCGAAGCAAAGTTCTGCTGGTTACTCCTTTCATAATCAATGCTTTGGTCGAGTGGAACATAATCCCTGACAACCAGAATATTGTCTTCGATTTCAAAAATTAAATAAAAATCTTTCATCAGTTTGTCAAGAATATATTTGATAGGTTTATTCGAGACGTTTAAGCTGATTTTTTTCCCTTCAACAATTTTTGAGTTGTACGAATAATCGATATCCAGGTAAGTACATATTTTTTCGATAATATTCGATAAAGGCTCTTCTTCAGCATAAATACTAATGTTCTGGTCAAGAGTTTGATTTTTCTCCTGTGCAAATAATGTTGTTGGAGTTAATAGTGCCAGGCAAAATATAGCACATATAAAATGTTTAAAAAATAGTTTATTTGTTTTCATGGCTTATTAAACTTTAATTTTTTAACTCTGGCTTTTTAATAAGTAAGTTTCATTTTCACGTGAAACCTCCAGATCAAAAGTCATTCGGATAACATCTAAAACAAAATCAATTGATTTGTCATTAAAACTAGCTGTTAACATTAAGTTTTCAATTTCAGGATTTGAAGTTTCAATATCAACATGGTAAACGTTGTTTAAACATGCAATAACTTCACTTAATGGCATTTCTGTAAAAACAATATCAAATGTTTTCCAGGCAAGGTAATTAACATCGTTGTTTAAGTTTTTTTCTAAAACAAGCGAATTATTATTTAATGTACCTTTTTCGCCAGGGTCCAGATATACACTTTTAGTATCACTTAAATCACCATCGTTTTCGGTAACCTGAACTTTTCCTGTTTTTACAATTACCTCAACAGTTTCTTTGCTGGGATACGCACGAACATTAAATGAAGTTCCAAGTACTTTAATTTGAGCTTTTCCGGCCGAAATAATAAAGGGTTTATCCGGATTTGGTGTTACTTCAAAGAATGCTTCGCCCTGAATTTGAACTTCCCTTGAATTTTTTGCAAATTTATCAGGGAATGAGAGAGTTGAGTTACTATTTAAAGTAACTTTTGATCCATCAGGAAGGACTAATTCCCTTAAATTTTGTTTGTTCGAAGAAAGGAGCTTCTCATTGCCGAATGGTTCATTTTTATGGAACCCATAATAATAGCCTACCGATCCGATTGTTAAAACCAACAAAATAATTGCTGCATATTTAACAAACGTTTGATAAAGTACCCTGTGTTTGCGGGTATTCAACGATTTTTTTTCTGGTTTCACCTGCCTCATTTTCGATTGGACATTATTCCAGGCTATATCCTGGTTAAAACGTTTTGACCGATAATAGAGCTCAATTTTCCGAAACAAATTTTTGTTATGAATAAAACTATGTTCAAAGCTTTGAGATTCTTGCATTTGGGATTTGATAAGGCGTTTTTCCTCACCGGTAGTTTCATTGGCCAAATGTTTTGCTACCAATTCCCAATTGAAATTTTCCGTATTTTTTTTATTATTCATAGTCAGAAGTAAGACAGTGCTGGAATTAAATACCCTTATTTTAGTTTTTAAGAAAAAGGAAAAAAGAAAAAATATGGTTGTATTCTTTTAATTTTTCTCTTAAATATTTGAGCGCAATACCCATTTGGGCTTCAACAGTTTTAATTGAAATTTTCAGTTTTTCAGCTATTTCTTTATATTTTAATCCTTCTTCGCGGCTGAGCCTGAAAATTTCTTTTCTTTTATCAGGCATCGAATTAATACTTTCTTCGATGGCTTGTGAGAGTTCAACGGCGTTATAAAAATCGGATGTTGTTTGGTTTAACAATGGTGTTTCTTTAACTTTTTCGGCATACTGATTTTTAATTTTGTTGTGCTGAATTATATTTAAACATTGATTTTTTACCATTCGGAACAAATAACTTTTAACAGAAGTTTCAATAACAATACTCTCGCGTTTTTCCCAAAGTTTTACAAAAATATCCTGAACAACCTCTTCAGCAATTATATCATCAGTTAAAAATTGCGAAGCAAAGTGGCATAAAAATGAGTAATAGTTTTTAAAAAGAATTTCGAAAGTTTGTTCGTCTCCGTTTTTTATTTTATTAAACAACAATTTTTCATCGGTTGGTTCCATGGGAAACAGGCTTGATTTACAGTTAATTTTAAAAGTAACAAAAAATTTAAGAGCACTAAGTTACATTATGTTGTTAAATGTTTTGAAGCATATTTTTGATTTTGAGATAAGAATTAAGCTGTTACTTTTGTTACTAAATAAAAAAGGAGAATGGAAAAACGAGAAACATGGAGATTTCCCAAAGCATTTTGGGTAGCAAATACAGTTGAGTTGTTTGAAAGGGCAGCATTTTACGGAGTTTTTATTGTAATTACACTTTATTTATCACGAATTTTAGGATTTGGCGATCTTGAAGCAGCAGCTATTGCAGGAACTTTTCAGGCATTATTGTATTTCCTTCCAACCTTTGCCGGTGCATATGCCGATAAAATTGGGTTTCGGAAATCGTTGATGCTTGCTTTTTTATTGTTGACTTTGGGGTACGCTGGAATGGGGGCACTGCCTTCAATGTTCGAATCGCTTAATTTAGTTAAATATGGCGAAACGACTGTGTTTAGCGGACTTGATACATCGTCAGTAAAATATGCAATTCTTCCGGTAATGGCTTTAATAATTTTGGGAGGGTCATTTATAAAATCAGTAATCACCGGTACTGTTGCTAAAGAAACGACTAAAGATAACCGGGCACGTGGGTACAGTATTTTTTATGCAATGGTAAATATTGGTGCGTTTTCGGGTTAAAACAGTAGTTAAACCTTTGCGCGAAATGATGGGGAATAGTGGTTTGATTTGGATCAGTTATTTTTCTGCATTTATGACTCTTCTGGGATTAATTGTTGTATTTATCATGTTTAAAACTACTCACCAAAAGGGGCAGGGGAAAACAATTGGTGAAACACTTGAGGGATTGCGAAAGATTTTTTTGAATACCCGGTTATTGGTTTTAATTTTAATTATTACTGGTTTTTGGATGGTACAACATCAAATGTATGCCACCATGCCTAAATATGTGTTACGCCTGGCAGGCGAAGGGGCTTCGCCTTCGTGGTATGCCAATATAAATCCGCTGATGGTATTTTTGTTTGTTGGAGTAGTAACTCATGTCCTTCGAAAACGAACGGCCTTGTTTAGTATGACTTTGGGTATGTTTATTATGCCGGTTTCAGCATTGTTTATGGCATCGGGGAATTTAATGACCGACGATATACTGGGAATGCACCCGGTAGCCTTTATGATGGTAATTGGTATTGCTTTTCAGGGATTTGCCGAAACATTTATCTCGCCGCGTTACCTCGAATTTTTTTCGTTGCAGGCTCCCAAAGGAGAAGAGGGTATGTATTTAGGATTTAGCCATTTACATTCGTTTTTGTCATCTATTTTTGGATTTATAATGTCGGGGGTATTACTTGAAAAATTTTGCCCCGACCCACGCTTGTTTGATAACCGTGCGGAATGGCAGGATGCTGCATCAAATGCGCATTATATATGGTTTTATTTTGTTGGTATATCGCTAATTTCAGCTTTTGCTTTAATTATTTATGGGCAGGTTATAAAGCGGATTGATTCCCGTAAATAATAATTAGGGGAATATTTTTGTTGATTTGTGCGAAATAATTGGTGCTGCATACCTGTTTGAAAAACAGGTGCCCTCGAAGCCCTGTTAAATAAGATGATTAAAAAAAGAATAATTGTTTCTAGGAAGGATTTTGTCATTTCGATGTAAATGGTTAGTTTTGCACACCATTTTAAAAATATCTGCCCGAATGGCGGTCCCGATGCTTCGGGGGGAGACGCAGGAAAGTACGAATAGAATGGCATAAATGCCCGAATGGCGGAATTGGTAGACGCGCTGGATTCAAAATCCAGTTTCTGCAAGGAAGTGTGGGTTCGATTCCCACTTCGGGTACTCAAAGCCTCTTAGCTGATTAAAGTTAAGAGGTTTTTGTTTTATTTGAATAGCAATAATAGTTTCTGATCCTTCTTTTTTCGGATCAATTCAGATTTTTATATAATAAACAACCATTTACTTTTATATAAATAATTTTTTTTAATCCTGTAATTATCTTTTTACTATATTTATCCATTGATTCCAAGATTATGGTTTTATGAGGTTTAAACACCATCATTCAAAATATAAATTTCAGAATAGAGTAAATTCTGTTGGGAAAAAAGAATATCGGTTTTTTCTCCTTCTTTTTCTGGTAGGTTTCTGTTCGTTCTTTTCAGTTGCTCAAAACACAAATAATTCGCAAAACATCAAATACCCAACTGGTTATGTTTTTTCTCCAGGCGATGTTAAAGGAATTTCAGGGGATAAAAATTTTAGTTTAAAAAAAGGATCTGAAGATCTGCCTGCTTCCATCGATTGGTCTGAATCGAAGTATTTTCCACCCATTGGCAGGCAGGAATTGGGGTCGTGTGTGCCATGGTCAACCACCTATTATACGCTTACATTTTACCGTGCCCGTGAAAAGGATATTGATCTTTCGGGGGCAAAATGGGAAAACAACCAACCTTCCGAAGGATACCAGGATAAAATTTTAAGTCCTTATTTTGGATTTAACCTTACTAACGGAGGGCAGGATGAGGGAACAACATTAACTGATAATGTACGCTATTTATCAATGTTTGGAGCTGTACCATGGTCCGATTTTAAAGATCATCAACACGATGTTACCTATTTGCCCGGCGAAGCTGAATTTTGGAAAAAAGCTGCTGTTAACCGGACCATAAATAGTGCATCAATAAATAGTAATGGTGATTTCGATTTTTTTAACCTAAAGGCTTTGTTAGCAGAGGGTACCTTGTTTTCAGTACCCATTAATATTTTTATTGTTAAAGGAAATTTGGTTTTAACAACTGATAGTTTGCCGGCATTTGAATTAGATGGAGAATTTCTGGGCTGGACCAACCATGTTGTTACTATGGTTGGTTACGATGATAGTATTCAATATAACGAAGGTGATACGATTCAGCATGGTGCTTTTAAATGTGTAAATAGCCATGGGCCAGGCTGGGGGCCAAACGGGGACGGCACATTTTACATTTCGTATAAAGCTATTCAGGAAAAATTTAAACGGTTTTGGTATTTTGAAAAACAGGAAAACTATATTCCTGAAATATTTACAGTTGTAAACTTTAATCATTCTTCGCGGAAGGAAATAAATATCGGCTTTGATTTTGTGAATCAATTGGGAAATAATGAATTAAGAGAATTTACTCCAGGCCAAATATACATACACAAAGATTCCATTCCTTTTGAAGGAGAAATAGCCTTTGACCATACCGAATGGAAAGATATTATTTTGGAAAATCCGGGATATTTTAATTATACAATCCGGGGATTTGACGGCTCCGAAACAAATATTTTTAATTCATTAAAAATAAATTTTGAAGCGGACAACATTGATAAATCATTTAGGTACAGCCAAGCCATTAATCAAAGTTTATTAAATGAAGGATTAAAAATTCATCCGCTTGTATTGGATGATGAATCGATAGGGCAAACAATAAATAAGGGAGATAAATATTCCATTAATTATAAAAACCTGTGGGATTTGCCGGTGTCGTTATCATTAACACTTGATAGTATCGATTGGGAAAATATTTCAACAGGTGTAAAAAGTGGAGACGAAATTTATTTTGATTCGGATTACAATAGCCCCAAAACCTTTTTAAAACTTTATTATTCTCAAAATCCTGCTGTAAACGATGTTTCACGTGAAATCAATTACCATTCGGGGAATGACATAAAAATTGTTCAGGATTTAGAAAAAGAAAAGATTACTGTTGGTGTTGATAATCCCAAAATTAGCTGGGAAAATAAAACCGGATTGCCGGTAAATGTTATATTACGGAATGCGAATGCGGTGTTTGATACGTTATTATCGGCCACTGAGGTAAGTTCATTTGATTTAGAAACATATGGATTTCCTAAAGATTCATCGGTATTTTACTTTCAGATATCTTCGATTGATGATAAAAGTTTTGTTTATTCAAAGAAGTTTCAATTTGTATTTCCACAGGAGTTATTTCTGGAGAATGCACATAGTGAGTATTTTATAGGAGAAACTGTTCAGGCTAATTTAAATCTTCAACAACACAATTTACCTGTTAATATTGACTTTGTTTCTGAAAAGGGAAAAACCAGGTTATTTGAAACTGTTTCAGAAAATAAAATTGAGTGGGTAATTCCCGAAGATGTGATTTATAATAATAGGGGTTATTTTATTGTTTCAGATACGATGGATAATCCACTTTTAATAAGCAGCAAAACCTTTACTACCATACCCTTTAAAAAGAATTATATTCGAAATTTTAAAGAGGATTATAATCTGACAGGAAACATAAATGGTACACCTGCAATTACCGATTCACACATTTTTTTATCAGGGCAAAAAATATTTGCATTGTTTCAAAGTGGCGATTTGGATTGGTCAAAAAGTATGCTGGCCATTACCAATTCATCAATCGTATTAAATAATAATAGTCTTTGGTATTCCAATAATCAAATTCAATCTGATATTCCTAAATTGTTTAATTTGTCTTTTTCAGGTAATGAAATATGGAATTCGGTAGTTTCAGACGATTATTTCAGAATAGAGCGAAGTAATATAGCTTTAAATTCTTTGAACAGTGCTGTTGTTTATTCAGCAATAAATAAAAATGTAGTTTGTGTAACCGAAACCGGGCAAATTTTGTGGTCGTACCATATTGAAACCACAGCAAATACAACCACTAATTTTAACACAACTCCAGCTATTGATTATTTCGATAATGTGTATATAATAAGCTCTAACAGGCTAATTAAACTGAACAACCAGGGGCAGCTCATTTATGACAAAACAATTGATGGGTGTGATAAATTTGGATCGTTGATAATTGGGGTTGATCAAAACGTATATTTATCAAGCAACTGTGGAATTTTTAAAATAGATACCGAAGGCCAGATAATTTGGAAGAATAATGCAGTTCAGTCAATTGAGCAACCCGTTATTGATAAATCTGGGAATTTAATAATTGCAGATAATAATGCCAAGGCAATTGTTTGTATTAACGACAAGGGTGATAAAATATGGTCGTATTCAACAGCTCCATGGTCCCCAATTTCTTCACCTGTTCTTGGCAGTGAGTCTACAATTAATATTATTGCTTCCGATTATAGTTTTCTGACATTATCTCCTGAAGGGCAGTTATTGAGTAAGTTTAGTTTGCGGCGCGATGGTGAATCGGGTAGTTATTACAGGAATTATACCGGGGCTTGCACAATTAATAAATTTGGTGAAATAATTATTCCCAATGAAGAAAGTAATGAGCTTTGGTCTGTTAGTTCATACTTGGAATCGGGATTGGGAAAATCAAGTTGGCCAAAACCTTTTTATAACGAAGGGAATTCAAACAGGCAGGGGAATGTATTAAAAATTGAAGCTGAATTTGAGACGTTTAAGTATAATCCGTCTCAGGAAATACGTATAAATTGTATTAAGTCATCCGGTATAAACCAAGCATCTGTATTTTGTAAAAAGGCTGGTGATTCTGAAAATAGTTGGAAGATTATTCAGGAAGTTAATGCCGATTCTGCTTCCTTTGTTTGGAAAGCCATAGATTGGTTTAGTGAAGGGGATTCCATTGAGTTTAAAATTGTTGATACTGAAAACAGTGGTTTAATTGACTTTGCAGAAAAACCTGTTGTTTTAAAAACCTGTGAACCTATTGAAATTACTGAAACTGTTGGAATTTGCGAAGGAGAAAACTATTTTGGTTTTGATGAAGAAGGAATTTATATTCGGGAGTTGTTAAATTTAGTAGGTTGCGATAGTATTGTTACAACACATCTTTCTATTTTATCCCCCGACCGGATTGAAGAAGAGGTAGTAATATGTTCGGGCGAAAATTATAACGGCTGGGACGAGTCGGGGCAATATGTCAGGTATTTAAGTAATAGCAATGGCTGCGATAGTGTTGTAATTACTCGCCTCACTGTAATTCCTGAAATAATAGTTGATGAAAACATATATTTATGCCAGGGCGAAGATTACAACGGCTGGTATTCGGCTGGTATTTATGAAAGGATTCTTCAGAATCAATGGGGATGCGACAGTATTGTTGTTACCAATTTGATGGAATATGAGTACAACATTCCTATTGTATCATCAAATAAAAATGTTTTGGAAAGTGAAAATATTTATGAATCATACCAGTGGTTTGACGAGTATGGGGCCATTCAAGGTGCTACGAATAATACTTACGAAGCCATTCGAAGTGGATCGTATTACCTCGAGGTTACCGATTTTAATGGGTGTGTTAATCAAGCCCAGCTGGTGAATTTACTAGTGCAAATAAATGAAGAATCGGATGAATTTGAAATAACCACTTTTCCAAATCCCAACAATGGGATTTTTAAAATTCGCATTGAAAATATAGTTAATCAATACATACAGGTTCGTTTGTTAGATAGCAGGGGGCAGCTTCAGTTCAACCGTGATGTTTATTCAAACAGCCTGATATTTGAACAGGAAATTAATGTTTCTCATCTGCCCAAAGGTGTTTATTTTATTGAAATAGTGGCTAAAAACATCCTTACCAACCAAAAAGTAATCATTAACTAGCAACGCCTTTCAGCGTTGTTTTAAACAAAGGGTGGTTAATAAACACGCTTGTCCTTCTGTAACGCTCATATATACAGGCGAATATATAAATTGTGTTTTGTATTTTTCCTTTTAACAATTTGTAGTTAATAAAAGTGAGTTCCGTAATGCTGAATCCCCTGTCAATACTGTCTTTTTTACATAATTTTATTATCCAACCAGTAATGGATGAAAACAAAATATGGGTTTGAGACTTCAGAGGAGAGGTCTCGGCTAATGGCGAAAATTCAAAGCAAGGATACAAAGCCAGAATTGGTTTTTCGAAAACTGCTTTGGAACGCTGGAATCAGGTATAGGAAAAATGTTAAGGCACTTCCTGGATCACCCGATATTGTTATTCTGAAATACAAAGTGGTTGTATTTATTGATGGAGAGTTTTGGCATGGCTATAATTGGCAGGATAAACGGGAGAAGATTAAATCAAACAGGAATTATTGGATCCCCAAAATTGAAAAGAACATAGCCAGAGACCAGGTTAATTATGCAAAACTGAATTATTTAGGATACAAGGTAATTCGGTTGTGGCAGCATGAAATAGAACAAAATCCGGCTGAATGTTTATTAAAGGTCATTCGGCTTATAGAAAACAGGGAATTCTAAAAAATAGAATGATGGGAAAAATGAAGGTTACTCAGATTTTGGGTGTAGTAAGTTTAATATTGGTTTTGGGTTTATTTACTACGTGCAATAGTTCTAAAAAATCGGCTACCAGTAAGTTTTTTAAAATACCACGTAAAATTGTAAAAGCTGAAGATTTACCTGAACAAATGCAGAATAACGATGACAGGTCAGATTATTCTGTACAGTTATTCCCTGATCAAATGGAAGAGGACAAAACAGTAGCTCAATCGGAGCCAACGGCTGAAAATATAATTAAAAATGAATTGGAAGGAACGGTAAACAGCGGAGAAAAAACAACACCCGATGTGGTTGAACCAATTAAAACGCCTATTCAGGAAAGAGTTGATGATATTGTTGAGAAAATTGTTAAAAACAAGGTCGAACCAATTTATTACCATATTGTAAGCGGTAGTTTTCAGAATAAACTTTATGCCGATATGTTTGCAAAATCACTTCAGGATATTGGATACGGAACAACTTATGTCCAGTTTTTTAACAATGGTTTTAACCGTGTGATTGTTAAACGTTACCGCAATGAAGTTGAGGCCAGAGGTTATTTACAAGATTATAGGGCTGACAATCCACAATATGCAACAGCATGGTTGTTTTATAAAGCCGATTTAGAAAATGAACCATTATCGTTCTTCCAAAACTGACCGTGAGTCTTTTTTTGCTGGTAAATTTTATCCCGGAAATAAAAAGGAACTTCTTCAGGAATTAAAAAAATTAATTGCTGTTGCAGAAGATCCATGTAGTAAAAACGATCCGCCTCAGGCTATTGTGTCTCCTCATGCAGGTTATGTTTTTAGTGGCGAGGTAGCAGCATCGGCGTTTAATCAAATACCTGTTAAAGCTGAATATAAAAGAGTTTTTGTAATAGCTTCGAGCCATCAAATGGCTTTTAAGGGTGCAGCGGTTTATTGTCCAGGAAATTACAAAACACCACTTGGGACTATTAATGTTGACACCGATCTGGCCATTAAACTGTGTCAGGAAAATTCCTTGTTTGTAGATAATGATGAAGCCCATAGAAACGAACACAGCCTTGAAGTTCAGTTGCCATTTTTGCAATATAAATTGGGGAGTGATTTTTTATTGGTTCCAATAATTTTAGGAACTCAATCAGCTGAAGAATGTAAAAAAATAGCTGAAGTTCTTGCCCCATATTTTGTTCCTGAAAACTTGTTTGTGATAAGTACTGATTTATCACATTATCCTGAATATAACGATGCCGTTGAAGTTGATAAAAGGACGGCGGACGCAGTACTTTCCAATAATCCGCAAAATTTATTGCAAACGATTGAAAAAAACAGGCAACTAAAAATTCCTCATTTAGCTACTTCAATGTGCGGCTGGACTTCGGTATTAATGCTCATGTACCTCACTGAAAATAAACGTTTTGAATACAAAAAAATTGCCAGTCAAAATTCAGGCGATGCCCGGTTTTATGGCGATAAATCACGGGTTGTTGGTTATTTGGCTCTGGCCGTTTATCAAAAGCCGGAGGACAATCCATTTGTATTATTAGAAGAGGAAAAAAACAATCTGTTAAAATTAGCCCGGCAATCGTTGATGCATTCTTATGGATTAGCTGAGGAGAAAGTTAATCCAACCATACAATCTCAAGGTATATTAAATGAAAAGCTGGGTATTTTTGTGAGCCTATATCTTGAAAGTGATTTACGAGGTTGTATAGGGAATATTGAAGGGTATAAACCTTTGTTTAAATCCGTTCCTAAAATAGTAGTTTCTGCCTCAAATGATTACCGGTTTGACAAATTAAAACCGGAGGATATTAAAAATGTCACCATTGAATTATCGGTTTTGTCTCCTTTGAAAAAAATTGAAGATGTACAAAATATTAAACTCGGGAAACACGGTATAGTTATAAAAAGGGGATTTTCATCGGGTACATTTTTACCACAGGTGGCAACAAAAACCGATTGGAACCTTGAACAATTTTTAGGGCATTGCTCGCGCGATAAAGCGGGGATTGGCTGGGATGGGTGGAAAACGGCTGAAATTTATACGTATGAGGCTATTATCTTTAGTGATAAAAACAGGGAAGATATTATCTAAAGTCTAAATTCAGATAAATATTGAGCTGCTTTTTCCAAAGTTTCATTCTTTTTGGCAAAACAAATTCGAAGTAAAAAATCATTTTTTTTCTGGTGGTAAAAAGTGGATATTGGCACTGTTGCTACTTTGGCTTTTGTGATTAGTCCTGACTTCTGACGATTAGTGCGGTAGCAATTTCCATTTTGATATCAACTTTGCTAATGGGGTTTCCAAAATTTCTTTGGTAGGTGACCTGAAGATAAATGTTTCCTTTGTTACGCGGTCTTGTATATGGGTTTCAGTAATGTTCATTACAAGAAAGCGTATTTCCCTAAGCGATAGCTTGGTTGTTAAGTCCAGGTATTTTTCTACTATCAATGCAACAAAACAAATCAATATATGGGCCCTAATTGCATCATGCTTTTGATGATAAATAGGCCGTGCCTGTAAGTCAAACTTGCTCATTCGGAATGATTGTTCTACATGCCATAGTTGGTGATAGCGTGATATTACTAGCTCGTTAGATAATTGTTGCTCAGATAAGTCGGTACAATATCCCTTTATTCCCAGCAATAACCTTCTTTTTTCAATTAATGCGGTATTCAGTTCTATTTTCTCTTTGGAGACCTTTCTGATAAACTTGGCCCTGACTTTCAGGGATTGTTTGGCTACCAATTCTTCAGCTTTTTGAACAAGCTTGTTAAAATCATACAACTCCTTCTTATACCGTTTGGTTGAAAAATCACAAACCAAATCACCATGTATCGAAGAGAAACGGGCCTTTGTGCCATGGTTCCCATCCAGTGTATTGTGAATACGTTTTACTAAATCAAGGTTCGCATTGGCCAACCGTGCACCGACAATGTATGATATTTCCTTTTCCCTGAGTTCAGAAAGCCTCTGTTCATCGAGCATGGCTGCATCTGCCACAATAATAGGTTTAACCTGGGGGTGTCCTGCAATAAACCGTTCAACTATCGGCAGCATGGTTTTTCCTTCAAAGGTGTTTCCGGCAAAAACCTCGTACGACAAAGGAAAACCCGATTGAGTTACCAAAAGCCCGATTACTATTTGAGGCTGTTGTGATTTATTGTCTTTTGAGAACCCCTGTATTCTAAAATCATCGGCTTTAAAGGATTCAAAATAAAGAGTGGTTACATCGTACAGAACAAAATAGAAGGGCTCCTTAAATTTCTTTTGGGCAACATTATAGGCGCAATGCTCAATGTCGGCCTTATAGTTTGTTAATTTAGGGATATTGCGATAAATGCGTTGTGAGTACTGTATCCCAAAATAGTGTTGTAATAGTTCTATCGACCGCAGTTTCGAAGCTGGTTCAATTAACCTGATAATAGCAAAATCAAGTAATAACCGGGGCAAATGGGACAACTCACATTCATCAAGGCAGCTCATGAAAAAACGAAAAGCAAAATGGTGTGTTACTCCTATGCAATCAGCCCTATCGACCAATAATATCTTTTGTTTCTGGTCCGGGAATAAGGATAATTGCCCGGAATGCCCTTCAATCCACTCAAAGGCCTTTTTACGTAAAGCTTGAACTTCTATATCGTCCTTTCCACTACCTATATGTTTGATAATAATGGAACGGTGAGCAACATATTGCACCACTTGCAAGGCAATTGAGCCTGACCTGGTTTTTACTTTTCGTACCGAATACATACCACAAAAGTACGCGTTAGTGCGGTATTTTCATATATACAAAATCACAACATTCTCAATATCTGTGAATTATATCTTTGAATCTTGTCTTTTTTTGATAGCGTCAGAAGTCAGGAAAAACAGGGAAGATATTATCTAAAGTCTAAATTCAGATAAATATTGAGCTGCTTTTTCCAAAGTTTCATTCTTTTTGGCAAAACAAATTCGAAGTAAAAAATCATTTTTTTTCTGGTGGTAAAAAGTGGATATTGGCACTGTTGCTACTTTGGCTTTTGTGATTAGTTTTAAAGCAAAATCAAAATCCGGTTCGTCTGAAATGGCAGAATAATCAAGTAGTTGAAAATATGAGCCTTCTGTTGGGATTATTTTAAAAGGCGAATTTTTCATTAACCGGTTAAAGTAATTTCTTTTACCCTGGTACAATTCAGTTATTTCATTATAATCGACTCCCGATTTTAAATAATCGGACAATGCATATTGTAAAGGCGCATTTGCATTAAATGCACTAATTTCATAAGTTTTTTTAAATTCCGACATGAGGTTTTCAGGCCCGGCACACCAGGCAAGGTTCCAGCCATTAATATTAAAAGCCGGGCCAAATGATGATACGATAAGGCTACGTGAAATTAAATTGGGGTATTTTGAAATACTCTGGTGCTGTAAATTATCGTAACACATATTTTCAAATGTTTCATCACTTAAAATTATTATGTTAGTGCCATTGGTTAATTTTTGTAATTGCTCCAAATCGGCGGTTGTTATTACTTTACCTGTAGGATTGTGTGGTGAATCAATAACAATCATTTTTGTTTTGGAGGTAATTGTCATAACCACTTCCTCCCAATCGATGTGAAAATCGGGTTGTTTTAAAGAAATAAATTTTGGTTTCCCGCCCGAAAGTTTAACCGCCGGCCCATAGGTAGGGAAAGCCGGTTCAAAAATTATTACTTCATCGTCTTCTTTTATAAAAGTACAAATAACGGTCGAAATAGCCTGAACTATTCCTGAAGTTATGGTAATTTCACTTTCTGGATTATATGTATGATTGTAGGATTTTTTATAGTACAACGAAATTTGTTCCCGAAACGGTTTAATACCTTCAAGACAAGAAAAATTATTAAAACCATTTTGTATATATGAAGCTGCTAATTCAGTTAAATAAGAAGGGCATTTAAATTCAGTTTGTCCTACAGTTAAATCAATGGCTTGATTTTCGGCAGCTAGTTTTTTCATCTCCCAGAAAATACTATTTTGTTTATTTGAAGACATTGGTATATCCATTTATGTATAGGATTATTGAAATAACTATTTGTAAAAATGTGAGTTAATTAAATATTTCTTTTAAAATATCTAACGATTTAATTTCTTTAAAAGATTCAAAATGTAGCTGAAAGTATTCAACGAGTTTTTGTAAAAGTATTTGTTTTTGGGAATTCGATATTTGCAAGCCAGCTAATTCTTCAATTTTAACAATAACAAGTTGTTTAAAAAGAGTAGTTGTTTCACGATCCATATGCATGCTATGGATTGGCCTAATGAGCTTGATTGAGCCTTTTTTCAAATCAAAAAAACCATCAGGGACTTGTGTATCAATATTTGGAGAAATGCCTGCAAAACCAGCGAAATGAGCCAGAAAATACAAGTGGAAATTTGTCGTTCCTGAATCCATCAAGTCGAAATATAAAATTGTGTTTGTGATAAAATCAAATAAACGTGGATTCCTTTCTTCTTCCTGAATGGTTTTTGAAATTATTTCAGCTAAAAACAGAGCCTGAGTTGTTTTAGCTATATCGTACGGAATAGATGTAAAAGGGGGGCTTATTTTATATTCTTTAATACGTTGTACATTTCTGTTTTTTTTGTGATAAACCTCCATATCAAGAATAAAAAGTGGTTGTAATTGTGGAATTTTATTTTTTGATTTTTTGGTTTGAAAAATATAGGCTTGTTTTCCAAAATCTTTGGTGTAAATGGTAGCAATGACACCATTTTCGCCATATTTTACCAGCCGCAAAACTATTCCTTCCGTTTTAGAAATCATCAATGAATAAACAAAAGTTTTAGAATATGTGTTTTTTCACCTTCCTGATCGGTTAGTAAAATAAGGTATACGCCGGTTTTTACCCTGTTTCCGTTGAGGTTTTTTCCATCCCAGTTGGCTTGTCCCCCCAGCGATGTGGTTTGAAATACAAGGTTCCCGCTAATATCAGTGATTTTTACATCGGTTTCATTTAATAAGCCTGAGATAATTACCGGGCCATCGTATGTTTCTCTTACCGGATTGGGGTAAACATAAGCTTCCGAAAAATCATTGTTGCCTTTTTGGGCTTCTCCCTGATAAGAAATTATTCCATCTTCGGTGCCAAAAAATACTTCGCCACTGTTTCCATTGATTGCAATACTTGTAATTTTATTTGATAAAAGCGGGCTATTTTCAGTCGTAAAATGGTTGATCTCTTTTTCGCCGTTGTCAGAAATAAGGTAAACACCCGAGTTTTGGGTACCCATCCATTTTCGGTTAGCGCCATCAATAGCTATGGCTGTAATAGTTTCTGTTTCAAGCAAAGGGTGGTAGGCACCATCGTTAATATCTAGTCCCGGGTGGCTGGCATATAAAAATCCCTGGTTCCAAACTTGTTGAGGATTATTGTAAACAGCAACTCCTTTTGAAGTTCCCAGCCAAATAGCTCCGTCAAGGTCTTCAGCAATACAATAAACATCGTTCATGTCTACAATTACTTCATCGGTGCCATTGCTAAAATACGATTTTACAACAAGTTGTTTTTTCTGTGTATTATCGTTGTTAACTACGTATAATCCGTTCTGACGCACAACCAACCATTTATCATCGTTTTGAGTTACAATTATATTCCCAAGGTTAAATGAATTGGCAATTTCAGGTAATTCAAATGCTTCCCATTGGCCGCTTGTTTTTTTAACACTTAAAACCTTTGGGACTTGTGTGTTGGTTACCCATAAATTTCCCTGCGAATCGAAAGCCAAACCTCCAATACGCGTATATGGTTCATCGGGTTGGTCGGGTATGGCACTTTGTAGCGAACTGTTATGTGTGCTGTATCTTTCAATAAACTCGCCATTTTTAAACTCAATAATACCACCACCCCATGAGCCTGCAAAAATATGGCCAGGGTCTAAAGGATTGGCAACTACTGTTACAATATCATGAAAACCGGTCATTTCGGGGTATTCTTTTTTTGAGAAAGAAGTCCAGTTGTTGTCTTTTAAATGTTGTAATTGAGGAGCTTTATATAAATTACCCCACGAACTGCTTCTTCCTCCGGCGCATACCCATAATTCGTTTTGAGTGGTGTATAATGAAAATGCGTCGTTGTTAAAAGGGCCTTGGGGTTTAATTATCTCAAATGACTGATCAACCGCTTTTATTAATCCCAGGTTATTATCGGCAATAAATAATCCGGCGGATTCAGAAAACAGCGCGTTATTTGGTGAAGCCGATTCTTCACTTTCAGAAAAAATATAATTTTTGATTTTTGTGACAACTGAATGCGAGCTGTTTATGATGTATATTTCACTCGAAGAATTAATGGTTAAATAGTTACCATTGGTTTGCATGTTTTCTCCCGAAAATACTTCCGAAACGTATGTGTCCCAGGTAGAACCGTTACGTATATAAAATTCATTTTCGATACCTGAGCCGGGAATGTAATTGGCAATTAATTTGTCGGTAAATATTTCCAGGTTTGTGAATTTACCAGTTGAATGAGGAATGTCTTCTAATAGATGCCAGTTATTGTAATCCAATAAATTTGGTTCGTTTTTATCGGCATATAAAATGCCGTTATCTGTAGCTGCATATAAATACTGGCCATCGTATTCCATATCGTAAACGGTAGCCATGCCGCCATTTTCACCAATAAAGTAGGTGTCTTTAATTTCAAGTTTGGTAAGATTTATTACAACAATTCCAAAACCACACGAGAGATAAACGAGGTCATCGACAAACAAAATATTATTAATGGTTTTATCGCCGGTTATTGTTTTTCGTTTTATATCTGAAAGGTTAATAATCTGTGATTCATAAATCAGGTCGATATTGCTGTTTTTATAGGCAACAAGTAATAAATTTTGAATTGAGTTGTAGCTAATGGTATTAATTCCAATATCGGAAAGAGAATTGACTCCCGAAAATTTGTTGGTACTGTTATCTTCAAGGTTGTAATAAAATAAACCTCCTTCGGTGGCACAATATATTCTGTCGCCGGCATCGGCCACTTTAATGGCTTTCGAAAACGACAGGTAATCCTGCCAATCGCCAACTGCCCTTTGAGCAACACTTTGAAGGATGCCGGATAAAAAAAGAATAATTATAAAAACAAATTTGGAAGCGTTCATTAATTCTAATTTTAGTTTCAAATTTTATAACTGCCGAAAACTATTTAGGCATGGTTAAAAAATCAGTTAATTTTTTTACGGCCCTGCCTCGGTGGCTAATGGTATTTTTTTCAGAAAGAGCCATTTCGGCAAATGTTTGATTAAATCCGTTTGGCAAAAATATAGGGTCGTACCCAAATCCTGTTGTTCCTTTTTTTTCTGATAAAATAGTTCCATCAACAATTCCTTCAAAAGCGTATTCTTTGCCATCTAAAATCAACAAAATCACAGTCCTAAAACGTGCATTACGGTTTTTTATTTTAGCCAGATTTGATAAAACTTTGTCCATGTTTGCCTGGGCATTGTTATCCGGGCCGGCATACCGTGCTGAATAAACACCAGGTTCGCCATTAAGTGATTCAATTTCGAGGCCGGTATCATCGGCAAAACAATTGATTTTGTACTTGTTAAAAATGAATTGTGCCTTTTGCCTTGCATTTCCCTCAAGTGTTGGTTGTTCTTCGGGTATTTCATCGGTACAACCAATGTCGGACAGGCTTAACAATTCAAATTTACTGCCTAACATAGTTCGAAGTTCATGTAATTTGTGTTGGTTGTTGGTAGCAAAAACAAGTTTCATAGTTCAATTTTGTTTGGTGGTAAAAATAGTGATTTCTTTTTTGAATAAATGGAATGGCTTTTTTTATTAGGAGGAAGGGGTAAAATGTAATTTATGTATTAATTTTGGAGTTATGGAAGCAAAAATTACTGAAATAATAGCTGCTTTAAAATTATTATCCGATCCTGTTCGTACAGAAAATGCAAAAACGTATTGCCCCACATCTATGGAGGTTTTGGGTATTACAAGTCCTCAATTAAAAAGTGTTGTAAAAGAATTATGGACAAATGAGTGTAAAAGTTATTCGCCACGGGAATTGATTGAATTTGCTAAAAAGTTAACTGCTACTGCAATGTTTGAATGCCAAATGGTAGCTTTTAGCTTATTGTGGAACAATAAAAAAGCTTTATCTGCACTTGTTTTAGATGATTTATTGAGATTAGGCCAAAATCTCGACAATTGGGCTTCGGTTGATTCTTTTTCCATAATGCTTTCGGGTTGGGCTTGGCGCGAAGGACAAATTGGCGATGATGTTGTTTTGGATTGGTTGGCTTCTGAAAACCGTTGGTGGCGGCGAGTGGCAGTGGTTAGCACAGTGGCATTAAATCTAAAATCGAGAGGAGGCAAAGGTGATACGCCCCGAACGCTTATGATTTGTGAAAAAGTAATTGCTGACCGCGATGATATGGTGGTTAAAGCATTGTCGTGGGCATTGCGTGAATTGTCGAAAAAAGATAAACCGGCTGTTGAAGATTTTATGGCAAAATATGAACACCTTGTTGCCGGCAGAGTACGTCGGGAAGTAAATCTAAAATTAACTACGGGGAAAAAAAATGGGTGAAAATAGTTTTTATTCGCAGGCACACTTGCTGAGGCAATCTATTACCTGGCTTAAAATATCGTGTTTTAAAAAATAAAAGGTGTTTTTTCCTTCACGCTTGGAACATAAAACGCCTTTGTCTTTTAAAATTCCCAAATGATGAGAGGTAGTAGATTGTTCAATGCCCAGCAATTCATGGATTTGGGTTACGGTCAATTTTTTCCCTCCTTCGAGGTGTTTTAAAATTGAAATACGCATGGGATGAGCAATAGCTTTTAGCATATTCGATGCAATTTCTAATCTTTCCGTATCTAACTCCCTGATGTCGACCATAATTATTTAATAAGTTAAGAATGCAAATATATAAATATTTAAGAATATATTTTAATGTTGTGTAATACAATATTTTTTTGGAAAATTCTTTTGATAATTTGGTTTTAGGAGGCAAGAATAACCTTTTAACAATGAAAAGTTGATAGGGCGGTTTTTTTTTTGCTAATTTGCCGATACGAATTCAACCGATTTAATGGCATCAATAAAGAATATTAAAGCTCCTATTGATAAGGAGTTAAAAGATTTTGAACCGTATTTTAAAAAGTCGTTGAAAAGCGATGTTCCTTTGCTGGGCACCATTTTAAATTATGTGTATCGGACAAAAGGCAAACAGTTAAGGCCAATGTTTGTTTTTTTATCGGCTAAATTGCATGGTTCAACCAACGATATGTCACAACTTGCTGCATGTTCGGTTGAGTTAATGCATACGGCTACTTTGTTACACGACGATGTGGTTGATGAATCGTACGAACGGCGGGGCAGTTTTTCGGTGAATGCTTTATGGCGGAATAAATTGGCAGTATTGGTTGGTGATTTTATTTTGGCGAAAGGATTATTGTTAACACTCGAGAATAAATGTTACCGCTTTTTGCACCTTATTTCGAGGGCTGTTGAAGATATGAGTGAGGGCGAAATTCTACAAATTAAAAAAAGCCGGAAACTTGATATTGATGAAGAAACCTATTTTGAAATTATTCGAAAAAAAACAGCCTCTTTAATTGCTACAAGTATGGCAATTGGTACTGCTTCGGCCACCGAAGATGATGAGTTGGTTGAAAAAATGTACCGAATAGGCCAAGATGCCGGAATTGCATTCCAAATTAAAGATGATATTTTTGATTACCAGGCAAAAGGAATTATTGGCAAACCAACGGGAAATGATATAAAAGAGAAAAAAATTACCCTCCCATTGTTGTTTGTTTTAAGAAATTCAGACCCGAAAGAACACAAACGCATCATCCGATTGATAAAACGGAAAAATAAAAATTCGGCAAAGGTTAGTGAGTTAGTAAAATTGGTAAATGAAAAAGGAGGCATCGAATATGCGAAATTAAAAATGGAAGAGTTTAAGAACAAAGCCATTTCTGCAATAAGCGAATTCCCTGAAAATGAAGCCCGTCAGTCACTCATCGAATTGTTAGAATATATTACTACCCGTAAAAAATAGATATTAGTTAATTTTTATTTTTACGACCAGTTTTTTGACTTCTGAATTAGCACTCAACTTAACAGCTGGGCAGTGAGCTTCTTCCGGGAAAAAGATAAAAAAATCTGAAGGATCAGCTTTGTGAAAATCACCTCCTTTGTGGTTATAAAAAACTATATCTTTTTGGCTGTTATAAGGCTTAGAAACAGGTAATTCTTCAGCCTGGCAAACACCAATTAATTCCTCACCTTTTATTACATATTGTATGTCGATGTAGGATTTATGCGCTTCAAATTCGGCATCCTCTCTGTTTTTTGTGGTGTATTGAGCAACAGCATAAAAAACGTTCTGCCCCTCAATTTTAATTTTCCCTTCCTCAAGAGTTGTCAAATCGGTTTTATTCAGGAATTGAAATGCTTTTAACCATCTTTTTGGATGATTATAAATGGCTTTAGCCAACCTGCGTTTATTTATTGAGGAATGTGGTTTTATTGGCCAACTTTCAAGCCATTCAGAATTGTTGAACCAATTATCAATTTGTTGGTCGGTGAGGGTATTCGGGTTTTCCATAGTGTATAATCAATTTCGAAGTGAATGGATTTTTTTAAAAGTGAGAGATAGTTTTAGCCATGATGTCTGATAATAAGTTATTTGCCAATCTGCTGGCGCCAATTCTGAAAAGTTGGCTGTTAAGCCATTCTTTACCGAGTATGTCATTTACAATGGTAAAATAAAGCATAGCTTCTTCCGAAGTACTAATTCCCCCTGCGGGTTTAAAACCACATTTCCGGCCAGTTTTAATATGCCACCATTTTAGGGCGTGGCACATTACAATTGCTGCTTCGGGTGTTGCTGCCTGTGGCATTTTGCCTGTTGAGGTTTTTATAAAATCAGCACCTGCTTCAAGTGCAATTACCGATGCTTTCCAAATAAGTCCGGGATCGTTTAATACGCCACTTTCTAAAATTACTTTTAAGTGGGCGTCGCCAATTGCTGTTTTTATTAATTCTATTTCGGTTGAGCAGAAAACATAGTCTTTTTCCAGAAATGCCCATAACGGAATTACAATATCGATTTCATCGGCACCGTTTTTTACAGCCATTGTGGCTTCAGCGGCTTTTACGCTTGTGAATGTCATCGATGAAGGGAAACCTCCTGCAACAGCTGCTATTTTTACGTTTTTGTCAACCAGGTTTTCTTTAACGGTTTGAGCCATGTTGGGATATATACAAATGGCTGCTACATTATTTAAATCAGGAAATACGGATGAAAATGAGTTTACTTTTTGGGTAAATTCAGATACGTGCTTTTTTGTATCAGTCGAATTTAATGTTGTTAAGTCGATACAGTTAAAGAGTTTTTTCAGCAATTCTTCCTGAATTGGTAGGGCTGATTTTTTTATATATAGTTCAACTTGTTCGGGTAACGATTTTGTATCGAATGGAATAGGTTCAAAATTCATATCTTTTATTTTTTTAGTTTATCGTTGTTGATATGGCGGTTTTTATCGCGCAACGTTTTTTTTGCCATATTTTTTTGAAATGCACTAGTAAGGTCAACACCGGTTTGATTAGCCAAACAAATTAATACCCAAAGCACATCGGCCATTTCGTCGCCCAGATTATGTTTTTCTTCATTGTTTTTAAAGGATTGATCGCCATATGTGCGTGCCATTATGCGTGCCAATTCTCCAACTTCTTCGGTGAGGATAGCCATGTTTGTTAATTCGTTAAAATAACGGACACCGATGGTTTTTACCCAAAAATCAACTTTTTCCTGTGCCTCCTGTATGGTAATCTGTTTTTGTTCCATTTTATAAAACTGGGATTATATTCCCAAATTTCATAAAAAATTGGGATTAGTGATAACATACAATGTTAATTTTGTTATTTATTTTATTTATAAATCTTTATTTTTTGAATCAATTATAATGGTAACTGGCCCATCGTTTACCAAAGCAACTTCCATCATAGCACCAAACTGGCCTGTCTGAATTTTTTTTCCAAATTGTTCTTCGAGAGTTAAATTAAATTTTTCATAAAGAGGAATTGAAATTTCAGGTTTTGCGGCTTTTATGTACGACGGGCGGTTTCCTTTTTTTGTTGATGCATGAAGGGTAAATTGGCTAACAACTATAATTTCGCCATTAGTATCTTTTACCGATAAATTCATTATTCCCTCTGAATCATCAAAAATACGGAGGTGAATAATTTTTTTTACCAGCCAGTTAATGTCTTCATGGTTATCGGATTCTTCAATTCCTAACAATACTAATAACCCTTGATTTATGGAGGAATAAATAGTTGAATTAATAGTTACTGATGCTTTTGATACTTTTTGAATTACTACACGCATTTTTTGGTTAAATTTAGGAAAATTTAGATGTAACCTTAAACTATTTGCTTCTCCATGTGTTTAATGATCAGCTAGAATAGTTAAACAAAACCAAATGAGATATTTATTTTTTCTTTTAATATTAACTCTCTTTTCGTGTTCTGTTAATCAAAATGTCTCGAAAGAACAATTGGTAATAGAACTAAATTCTTTTGAAAATGGAGTAGATTATGAATTAAAGTTTAACAAGGGAGTTTCGTTTTACCATCCAACATTTGCAATTTGGACCGAAGAGCTTGATAGTACTTTTATTGAATCGTTGTATGTAACTATTTATGTTGCTAAGGGGAAATTCGCTCATGGAGAATCTGGCCCATTGAGGTGGACAACAACACCAGGAGAGGTGCGACGGCCAGCAACTTTACCTTATTGGTCGCACAAGCGTGGAATAATGGCTGCTGACAGTTTGTATATTCCTTCGCCCGAAACAGCTGTGCCTGATGCTCTCACCGCGGCAACTCCGCAAGATAATTTTTCAATTAAATCGAAGTTTTTAAAATCAGACAATAAATTCAGGTTGCTTTTTGAAATTAATCAGCCATGGGATTCAAACCGTTACTGGAAAAATTCGCTATTCCCCGGCGATAAGGAGTATTATGGGTCTCTTCAACCTGCATTGGTTTATGAAGCAATAATTGATTTAAATTCTTCAACGAAAGAATACGAATTGCAATTGATTGGGCATAGTCATCCATCAGGAAAAAATGGGCAGTTGTTTACCGATTTATCAACTTTTACAACAGCTAAAAATATTGTTTCAAGCATAGTAGTTACCATTAAAAATTAAGATGAAAAAAATACTGTTATATATAATTTTAATTAGTGTTTCGATTGTTTCAATGGCACAAGATGCTGTTATTAAAGGGCGAGTTTATAATGCAATAAACAATGAACCACTTCCATTTGTAAATATTATTGTTTCGGGTACTACCATTGGAGCAATAACTGATTTAGATGGTAATTTTGTTATTTATGGCGTACAAACTGGTTTTGTTCGATTAGAGGCATCGTTTGTAGGTTTTAAAAAGGCTGTTTCGTCAGAGATAGAGGTAAGCAATGCAAAAATGGCTTTTGTTGAAATAAGAATGGTTGAAACTGAAACCGCTATCGAGGAGATTACCATTACTGCATCTCCTTTTCGTAAAACGGAAGAAAGCCCGGTTTCATTAAAAACTATAGGGATTTCTGAAATAGAAAAAAGCCCGGGAGCAAACCGCGATGTTTCGAAAGTTATTCAATCGTTTGCAGGTGTTCAGTCAACCCCTTCGTTTCGAAACGACATTATTATTCGAGGTGGTGGCCCTTCTGAAAGCCGGTTTTACCTTGATGGAGTGGAAGTGCCTTTTATTAATCATTTTTCGACACAGGGAGCTTCGGGCGGGCCTGTTGGGATTTTAAATGCCGATTTTTTGCGGGAGGTTAATTATTATTCGGGTGCCTTTCCGGCAAACCGTGGTAATGCCTTAAGTGGAGTGTTGGAGTTTAACCAGGTAGATGGAAATTCTGACAAACTCAGGTTTCGTGGTTCGTTGGGGGCTTCGGAAGTGTCAGCAACTTTCGATGGGCCTGTTGGTGATAAAACAACTTTTATTGTTTCTGCAAGGCGGTCGTACCTCCAGCTTCTGTTTAGTTTAATTGAATTGCCCTTCCTACCAACTTTTAACGACCTTCAGTTTAAAATGAAAACGCGTTTCGATAAAAAGAATGAATTAACACTTGTTGGATTGGGTGCCATCGATTTGTTTGATTTAAATCTGGACATAAAAGATCCGGATGACCAACAGAAATATATTTTAAGCCGGATTCCGGTAAATGAACAATGGAGTTATACGTTTGGGGCTGTTTACAAACATTTTGGCGAACACAGTTACCAAACCATTGTTGCCAGCCGTAGCCATTTAAATAATTCTTCGTACAAATATTTTGAAAATGATGATAGCTCAGAAAATAATAAAATTCTGGATTATACTTCCGAGGAAATTGAAAACAAATTCAGGTTTGAAAATACTTCCCGGATTGGGGATTATAAAATAAATGCCGGTATAAATGTTGATTTTGCAACGTATACCAACTCAACTCAACAAAAACGGTTTTATGGCGACGGTGTCCAAAATGTTGATTATTCAACTGATTTAAATCTGGTTAAATGGGGCGCTTTTTTTCAAACCAGTAAAAACTTTTTTGATGATCGGTTAACACTTTCTGTTGGAATCAGGGCCGATGCTACTAATTATTCGGCTAGTATGAATAATTTGTTGAAGCAGTTTTCACCTCGTTTTTCAGCATCGTATAACCTGACTGAAAAATGGAGTCTAAATTTTAATACAAGCAGGTACTATCAATTGCCCTCATACACTACCCTCGGCTTTAAACTAAATGACCAATTAGTGAATAAAACAAATAATCTCAAGTATATTTCAGCCGATCATTTAATTGGAGGAATTGAATTTAGGCCAACTCAAGCTGTTATGTTATCAGTTGAAGGATTTCTGAAAAAATATTCGAATTACCCGTTTTCAGTAAAAGATTCAATAAGCCTGGCTAACAAAGGAGCCGAATTTGGCGTGGTTGGCGACGAGGAAGTTCGATCAATTTCTGAGGGGCGGGCTTATGGGGCTGAATTTCAGGCAAGGATAAGTTCGACAAAAGGATTTAATTTTAATTTGGCTTATACACTTGTACGGAGCGAATTTAAAGATGCCTGGGGAAATTATTTGGTTTCGAGCTGGGACAGCAAACATTTGTTGGTGTTAACCACTACAAAAAGTTTTAAAAAAGAGTGGCGGATAGGCGCACGCTGGAGGTTTGTTGGTGGTTTACCTTATACGCCGTATGATATGGAGCGTAGTTCGAATGTAGAAGCATGGAACCTTACAGGAGGCCCTTATTTTGATAATTCTAAATTAAACTCCGAACGGTTTAAAGCGTTTCATCAACTCGATTTACGAATTGATAAAACGTATTACCTCAAAAAAATGACGGCCAAATTTTATATCGATTTCCAGAATTTTTATGGCTTTAAATCACAGGATCAGGACATTATTATAAGAGATGTTGATGGAAATGGTAATCTTATTTTAACCGATAATAATTCACGGTACCAATTAAAACGAGTTTCTAATTCATCGGGCACGGTATTACCAACATTGGGTATTATTATTGAATTGTAAGTGGAGTGGTGCAATTTTGTTTTTAAAAACGCAAAATGTAAATTACATTGTGTAAATCGCAGATGTTTTAAACGTTTGCGTCTGATTCAATAACTTATGTATTGTATTCATCTAAAAAATAATAACCCGTATTTTTGCCTGGCGGCCGAAGAATACCTGTTAAAAAATTTTAACGAGGATGTTTTTATGATTTGGCAGAGTGATAACACCATCGTCTTGGGTAAACATCAGAATGCTTTAGGAGAAATTAATTACCCGTTTGTAAGGAAAAACAATATAACAGTTGCCCGCCGAATTTCAGGAGGAGGTACTGTTTTTCACGATTCGGGAAATGTAAATTTTGCATTTATTAAAAATGTAAATAGCACAGCCGAAATAAACTTTCAAAAATTTACTGAACCTATTATTTCTGCTTTAGCTGAGTTGGGTATCACTGCCTACAATTCGGGTAGGAATGACATAATGGTTGAGGGTAAAAAAATATCAGGCAATGCCGAACATGTATATAAAAACAGGGTGCTTCATCATGGCACGTTACTTTTCGATTCTGATTTGAAAAATCTGGGGAAAGCCATTAAAGTAATTCCCGGCAAATATATTGGTAAAGCTGTTCAGTCGAACCGTAGTGACGTAGCCAATATTTTGGATTTCCTGGAGAGAAAAATAAGTGTTGATAGGTTTATCAATTTTTTAAAAGCACAATATCTTACAGATTTATCGAATCGGGAAATTGATTTAAATACCACTGATATTCAGAAGATAGGTTTACTTGCTGAAGAAAAATTTATAGGATGGGAATGGAATTTTGGGTATTCACCAGCTTATTTTTTTAAAAATACTATAGAGTTCGATAACCGGGAATTATCAATTGAGTTGTCTGTTAAAAAAGGGATTATTCAGGAATGTAAAGTTTCAGGAGGTTATTTTTCCTTAAAGGAGATGGAAATTTTAAATTCAAAACTTATTGGCGAAAGGCATTTTTATGAAGATATCTATGATTTTTTAAGAAATAGCAATTTGGAGGTCTCAGAAGAATTAATAAATACATTTTTTTAAATAAAATCCATCGGATAGTGCTAACCACCCGATGGATTGATGCTGTTATTTTGGAAGAGGATAACCTTTTAATTTTTCAAGATTGGCAGCAATTTCCGTTTCAGGATATTCATAATCATTTAATTCGCCGCCTAAGTATTTATTGTAACCGACAAGGTCCATAAGTCCGTGTCCGCTAAAGTTAAAAAGAATAACTTTTTCTTTTCCTTCTTCTTTGGCTTTTTTGGCTTCACGAATGGTAGCAGCAATAGCATGTGTTGTTTCAGGGGCAGGAATAATTCCTTCTGTTTTAGCAAATAATAAACCTGCTTCGAAACATTCACTTTGGTGAATAGCTTGTGCTTCCATTAAACCATCCCTTAAGGCGGCACTAACCAGAGGTGCCATTCCGTGGTAACGTAAACCTCCGGCATGGATTGGAGCAGGCACAAAATTATGTCCTAAACTATTCATTGCCAATAGAGGAGTCATTTGGGCTACATCGCCATGGTCATAAATAAATGGAGCTTTAGTTAATGTTGGGCAGCTAAATGGCTCAGCGCCAATAACCTGAATGTCTGCACCATTGATTTTATCGAATAAGAATGGGAATGATAAGCCGGCAAAATTACTTCCGCCACCACAACAACCAATTACTACATCAGGTTTTTTAATGCCTACTTTAGCCAATTGTTTTTTCGCTTCAAGCCCAATAATGGTTTGGTGCAACATAACATGGTTTAACACCGAACCTAATGAATAACGCGTTCCTCCGGTTGGGTCAGTAACTGCCGCTTCAACTGCTTCAGAAATAGCAATACCCAAACTTCCGGGAGTATCGGGAAACTGGGCAAGAATATCACGACCGGCTTGTGTTTCGGTACTAGGACTGGCAACACATTGTCCTCCCCAGGTTTCCATCATCATTTTCCGGAAAGGTTTTTGATCGAAACTTACACGAACCATAAAAACTTTACATTCGATGCCTCCAAGCTGCGCACAGGCATATGAAAGAGCTGATCCCCACTGTCCTGCACCGGTTTCAGTAGTTAATTTTTTAATTCCAAATTCTTTGTTGTACCAAGCCTGGGCAACAGCTGTATTTGGTTTGTGGCTTCCGGCAGGTGAAACACCTTCGTTTTTATAATAAATTTTTGCAGGTGTACCAAGTGCTTCTTCTAATTCATAAGCGCGGATAAGCGGGCTGGGCCTCCATTGTTTTAGAATGTCCCTAATTGGTTCAGGGATGTTGATCCAGCGTTTCTGGCTTACTTCTTGTTCAATGAGGTTCATGGGAAATACGGGAGCAAGCATTTCTGGCCCTATTGGAACTCCTCCGGGCCCAAGTGGTGGATTTAACGGAGTTGGAAGGTCGGGGGCAAGGTTATACCATTGTTTAGGCATTTCTGATTCGTCGAGATAAATTTTTTTTAGTCTAGTCATGATTGTTTGATTTACAAAGGTTTATGTTTCAATAAAATAAAAGAGGGTTATGTTGCGTAAACAACATAACCCTCTTTTATGATTTTATATTACAGGTAAATAGTTTACGCAGTTCTTCGAAAGAAACGCCACAGCCACCAATTACCTGTATTTATATTAAAGCTCATTATAACAATTTGTTACGTAAAACTAATTATTATTTTTAATTAGTCAAATTTTTGTTCTCTAAACTTGTTATTTAAAAGTAGAATATAACGAGGTGTAATAGATTCATATTTTGTTATAACTTGGTCATTCCCTAAATAAAAGGGTTTGAATTTTTTTATTAATATCGGTATTTTCCATGATACCTATAAAATTTTCAGCACCCGGGCCAAACGCAAAAACAGGTACCATTACGCCTGTATGCCCTCCGGTACCATATGTTCCAGTTATTGATCCAGTTTCTAAGTTGCCTCCTGTAATTGAAAGTCCACCAGTTTCATGATCGGCTGTAACAATAATAAGTGTTTCTCCATTTTCCGATGCAAATTCTAATGCTTTTCCAATGGTTTGGTCAAAATCGAGCATTTCTTCGACAATATACTGTGAGTTATTTTGGTGTCCTCCCCAATCAATCTGAGATCCTTCGATCATTAAAAAGAAACCTTTTTTATTTTTTCCCAGGATTGATATTGCCGTTGTTGAAGCCACTGGCAACATATTGCCGCGTTTACTAATTCTTTCTGTATGTTCAGGAGCCACAAGCCCGGCAAGTTTTCCTTTTTTTACGTGTTTGATTTTTTCCATGTCTTGAAGTACCTGATAGCCTTTTTTTATAAGGTCATTGGTTAAATTTTGCCCATCTTTTCTTTGTGTAAAATGTTTGTAACCACCTCCTATAAATACATCGATGTCGGTTAGTAAGAAATCGGCAGCAATGGCTTCATACATATTCCGACTTTTCTGATGGGCAATAAATGAGGCAGGAGTAGCGTGTGTAATTGCTGAGGTTGAAACTAATCCGGTAGCTAAACCATGTTCTTCGGCTTCTTCAAGAATAGTTTTTACAGGGATAGTATCTTGATTGACCCCTATTGCACCATTATAGGTTTTAACACCTGTTGAAAGGGCTGTACCACCAGCAGCTGAATCGGTGATATAATCAGATGCTGATTGTGTTTTTGAAAAGCCCACCCATTTAAAATTATCAAGAAATAAATGCCCATGATTGGCTGTGTAACCTGCAAAAACCTGGCTAACTCCCATTCCGTCACCAATCATAAAAATTATATTTTTGGGTGTTTTAGTTTTAAATTTTTGTGGGAAAGTTTTTACCTGGTATGTTTCTCCACCTTTGTAAGTTTTAAAATCAGGAGTTTGATTTTTATAGTTTTCCTGCGATTGGGCACCAAAAACACAAAGTATAATAATTAAAGTAAAAATTATTTTTTTCATACTGATTTTATTTATGCAACATTTATACGGGTATTTTTTGAGTTCAAAGGCCGTTATAGAATTTTCATAACGGCCTTTTTAAACAACTAAACTTTATGGTGATTTTGGTTTATTTTTTACCATCCTGGATTTTGTTCCAGGTTTGGATTTGTTAGTCTATCGTCTTCGGGAATAGGGTAATAATAATTTTTTTCTTCCCATTTACGTGTTATTGTATTTAACCAGGTAATTTCTCCATAAGTTTCATTCGATAACCGGTATGGATTTGGTTGGCCCCCATAAGTTGTCGATACCGGAATAGCCGGGTACGATGGTAAGGTAGCAGGAGCATCTTTATAATATACAACATCCATAACCCCGTCTTCATTGAGATCAAGTGGTGTATCAAGGGCTGGTACATAAATTCCGTTCCATTCCATTTCCATTAATTCGCCTCTTCTCCACCTAACAATGTCATAAAAGCGTAATCCTTCAAAACAAAGTTCAGTACCCCTTTCCCTACGGATTTCGAGGATAACCGGGTCGGAAATTTCCGGGAAGTAGTTTGTTTGTAAATATGGGTCAATTATGGTTGGTTTCACCGACAATCCACCTGTTATGCCTGCTCTGGCTCTTAGTGTTCCAACAGTGGCAGCCCAATCAGAATCAGTTAAAGTACCAAGTTCTGCTTTTGCTTCAGCATAATTTAATAAAACTTCTCCATAACGAAACATCGATACTGAATTGTCATTTAAATCACGTGTATCGACGTTGATATCATCAAGAGTCCATTTAATAGGTTGGTAACCTGTATAGGAATATAGCATATCAGGTGCTGCTTTAAATGGTACATTGTTGTTTAGTCTTTCATAGTCACCTAACCTGATGGTTTGTTGAAGCCTTTTATCCCTGCCTACAACTTCTTCATGAAATTGCATGGTTTTATAATCAGGGTTATTGGTAAATGGAGTTCCATCAATTTTTAAGTAGGTATTAATAAATGTCCTGATAAAATTAAATCGGACACCTGTTGTGGTACTTGTATAATACCAGTTTGCGGCATGGGTTTTGGCAAGTGCTTCATCCATAACTGCAGCTAATAATATTTCTTCGGCAACTGGTGTTTTACTTGTAAATAATTTGCGGTACGACAGATCAGTGCCAGCTCCAGTATAGATTGTAAAATCTGATTGATCCATAATTGTTTTGGAAGCATCAACAGCTTCTAATAACCAATCGTTTGCTGTACCTTGTAAGCCCAGTGAGGTATGGTATTTACGGAAAGTCCCTTCGAACAGGCAAACCCTGGTTTTAAGCGCATACGCAACCCATTTGGTAATTAAACTACGTGTTCCATCGGAGGTTAAAGTAATATTTTCGCATGCAAAGTTTAGGTCTGCTAAAATATTATCCATTACCAATGTACGCGGATCGCGTCCTTTATATAGTTCGGGATTTTCTACGTCGAGGGCAGTACTTATCCATGGTACATCACCATAACGTTTTACTTTTTCGAAATAAAAAAATGCTCTGAAAAACCTAGCCAAACCAATGTAGTGATTCCTGATGTCTTCAGGTACATTTTCATCGTTACAATTATCAATAAAAAAGTTAAAATTTCTCAAGTGTTCCCATTCCCAATCACGGTCGCCACCTAGGGCAACTATGTCGTTACCTGATGCACTATCATCGTCTTCGGAAGTTGAACTATACGCACCTTCCATTAAAAACGCTGGAGCTCCCCTGCGGGCAGCAAAATCAGACATGGCGTCGGCGGTATGGATATTGTTTGCACTTGGCAAAAAATCATAGAATGAATAAGAATATAATTCCAGGCCTTTTTCAGTACCGAATACTGCATCTTTTGATGTACTGTCCTGGGGTATTTGTTCTAAGTCGCAACCAATTAAAAAGATTGCAAACAGTATAAACCACAAATATTGTATTTTCATGATGTTGATTTTAAAATTTAAAGATTAGAATGTTACCGATAATCCAACGCTGACACTTTTAAGCATTGGGTAATTATATCCATCACCTGATCCACCATCGGTGAGTTTTAAATCAGATCCTCCTGTATTTTCAACATCGAGGTCACGCGTGATTTTATAAAGTGGTGACCATGTCCATAAATTTTCAGCTGATACATAAATTTTTGCATTTTCGGCACCAATTTTTGATATTAGTGAAGTTGGCAGGTTGTATCCAACCTGTAAATTTTTCATACGTATATATGCGATATTTTGCAGGTAGCGGGTTTGGGCTTCTCTGAGAATACCGCCGCTACGGTTGGCTAAACGGACCGACATACCGGGGCATATAAGCATCGGGTGTTTCCGGCGTCCAATGATTGTTAAGATGCCAGGCTGGAAGCGGATTGTAAGGCCTGTTGTATTGCCCCCAAAAAGCACTTGCCTCGCGACTGGGCCACCAATCTTGTTTCCCTACTCCCTGAAAGAAAGTTGAGAAGAAAAAGTTATTCCAGTCAGCTCCAAGGTTTATTCCGTACATAAAACGAGGTGCTGAATTGCCAATAATTTTCCGGTCGCCCGGATTATCTAATCGGTCGGTGCCAGGATCAATTTTGCCGTCACCATTTATATCCATTAATTTTACATCGCCCGGATAGATGATTCTGGCATTTGTGGTTTTAAATCTGCTTTGATCAGCATGGCTGTCAATATCGGCCTGGTCAATAAAAAAACCTTCGTTTGTATATCCCCATATTTCACCAATAACTTCACCAACGTAATGATCAGAAAGGGCTTTTTCAGGATTATTGTATTTAGTAATTACGGCTTTGTTATCAGCAAGTGTTAATCGGATGTTGTAATTTAATGGTTTTGATTTAATATTAAATTTGTCTCTCCATAAAAGGGAAACTTCCCAACCTTTTGTTTCCAAATCGGCATAATTTCCTTTTGGTGCCGTTGCTCCAAAAACTGATGGTAAAGTCATACCAATAGTAAACATGTCGGTAGTTTTTCGCAGGTACATATCGCCAACAAAAGTTAACCTATTTGAGAACATTGCCATATCCAAACCAATATTAGTTGTAGTTGAAGTTTCCCAGGTAAGGCCATCAGGAAGTACTTCGGGTTGACCGGTTTGTTGAGGTTTTGTGCCATTCAGAATATTATCTGATTGTTCAATCTCAAATATTTCCTGATAAACATAAGCAGCTATGTTACCATTACCTAATGAACCATACGAAGCCCTTATTTTTAAATTTGAAATCAGTTCATCAGGCACATTCCAGAATGATTCGTTTGAAACCCTCCAGCCAACTGAATAAGATGGGAAAAAAGCATAACGTTCGTTTGTTGGGAATTTCGATGAACCATCGTAACGGCCATTTATTTCAAATAAGTATTTGTCTTTATATGAATAGTTTATTCGAGAAAAACCACCTAAAATATTCCAGGCAGTATAACTTCCATCCACATTAATATCTTCACCTAATGCTAAACTTAAATCAATTGCATCTTCGAAAATAAGGCCATTCCTCTCGGCTTCCAGTTTTTTATACAACGATTCTTCGTAGTTATATCCAACCATTGCTTTTAAATAATGAACTTCATTAAATGTATTTTCATATTCGGTGAATAGATTTGTAGCCAGGTATTTTGTTTCTCTCCATGCATCTCTGAGGTCGTTGGTTGATGTACCAACATATGAGATTACGCCTGGGCTTTTGCTGTAAGGAACCGGGACCCGCCTGCGTTTTTCATTGTCGTCGGTATTCTGAAAAGTAAAATCACCCTTTATACGCAATTTATCATCAAGAAATTTAGCGATAAAGCCAGTTGTACTTTTAAATACGCGTTTATTGTTGTCGTAACCATTTTTCCCATACCACATATCGCCAACCTGGTAAACCGATGTATGTGATAATGTCCCATCAGGATTAAACATTGGCGACATAGGATTTCCTTCATCTCCGATATTTCGCCAGATACTGCCTCCTTCACCTACATTTAATGGATTATGGTAGGTCATATCAGAGTACTGTGAATTGTTTTCAATTCTTAACCAAGGGAATACCTGTACCGAACCTTTTGCCCTGAAATTGAGCATTCGGTAATCATCTGAATTGTATTTGAAAAGGCCTTTTTGGCTTAGGTACCTCCCAGTAACCATAAAACTGGTTTTTTTTGAGCTTCCTGAAATATTTATATTATGCTCGTTGGAAGTAGTGTATTTTTTATATAATTCTTCATACCAATTTGTACTGCCATAATAAACATATTCGCCATTTGAAGGATTAATAGCCCAATCTTCCGTAAATTCATTGGGATTTTCTGAGCGGTATTTCAGTTCTTCCAGGTATTCCTGTGAAAAGCGGATGGTTTTATTGGCTTTGCTTGGGTACGATCCTTCCCAGTTGTATGTTGATTCATTAAACATTTTAGCCCATGTATATCCGTCCCAAACATAATCAGGAGTTACTACCGGATTTTTAAGCGAAAAGTTGGCAGAATAGGTGATACTTGTTTTTTCGTTTGAAGGATTTTTGGTTGTAATTAATACTACACCAAATGCACCACGGGCACCATAAATTGAAGCAGAAGCTGCATCTTTTAATAATGAAATACTTTCAATATCATTTGGATTAATTAAACTCGGGTCGCCTTCAACACCATCAATTAGTATAAGTGCGTCACCCTCCTGCCCTATTGAGGTCGTACCACGTATGTTGTAGCTGGGTGATTGATTTGGTTTTCCATCGGGCAGTGTGATGTTTAAGTTAGGCATAACTCCTTGAAGGCCTTGAGTTAGGTTGGGGATTGTCCGGTTTTCGAATATTTCGCTCGAAACCTGGTCAACTGCCCCGGTTAGGTTCGCTTTTTTCTGAGTTCCATATCCTACAACAATTACCTCTTCAAGGCCAATGTCATCAGTTTCGAGGATCACATTAAATTCAGATTGCCCATTAATAGTTATTTCCTGGGCTTTCATGCCAACAAAAGAAAAGACCAATACCTGGCTGGTTTCAGGAACCAATAACTGGAACCTGCCATCAATATCAGTTACCGTTCCAAGCGTGGTTTCTTTCACCACTATTGATGCACCAGGAATTGCAATCCCATCGGAATCGGTTACAATCCCTGAAATTTTCTTTTCCTGTTTGGCAGGAATTTTTAGTTTTTCAGCTTCACGTATTACAATCTGGCGTTCGTAAACATCATAATTTACATTTTCGCCAGCCAGCATGTTGTCAAGAATTTGGTTGATTGTAGCTTCTTTTAGCTCAAGATCAATTTTCTTTTCCATGTTGAGATCCTCGTTTCGGTATAAGAATACAAACTCACTGATTTCTTCGATGTATTCAAAAGCATCACGAATAGATTTATCTGTTAGTTTTACATTGAACTTTGCGTTCTGTGAGTATGAACTAGCAGACACTGTTAGTGTAATTCCAACGATGAGAATAATTGTTAGGCGCATAATTCTCCAAAGAATTTTACAGTTGCCCCAACCAGGGAAACCGGTTAATAATTTTTTTTTCATAAATTTGTACGACTTTAATGTTAATTAATACTGTTAGTTAAATGGTATTTAATTGGTAACCGGTAAGTGTGCAACCACCTGCCGGTTATTTTATTTCATAATAGTTACCTTCAATTTTTACAATTTTTGCCGATGAAACTTTTGAGATGTATTCAAAAACTTCATTTATATCTTGTTCTAAATCAAGCTTCCCACTAATTTTGACGATTCCCAGCATTGGGTCGGTAATTTTAATCCGGATATTGTAATAGCGTTCAATTTTTTTAATGATTCGGTTTAAATCGATCATGTAAAAACTTAAAAGGCCTTCTGTCCATATGGAGTAATAGTTAGCATCGACATTGAATATTTTTGAGGTTTTGGTTTTTTTATTAAATGAAGCCAATTGATTGGGTTTTAATAACAGGTCTTTTTCAAAAAATTGTGCCCCGTTTTGCCGAATGGCAATACTTCCTTTTTGTAATACAGTTTGAATAAAATCATCTTCGGGGTAGGCCGAAATATTAAACATGGTACCTAAAACCCGTACTTCGATTGAAGATGTTTTAACAATAAATGGTTTATCCGGATTTTCAGCCACTTTAAAAAATGCTTCGCCAAAAAGCATAACTTCACGCCTATTGCCCTTAAAGTCAGAGGGGTAAATTAAGCGGCTACCGGCATTTAACCAAACTTCGGTATTGTCGCTTAATAATATTTTAGACCTGTTGCCATAAGGTATAACCAGTTGGTTAATAAGTGTTTTGTGGGTTTTTGAAGTATTAATAATGGTGTCTTTGTCTAACACAATTTTACCCGGATTACTATAGTCTAATGATGAGGAGTTGTTGTTTAATGGAATATTTTCTCCTTCCTGTAAAAACAAAGTGGGTTTTTGAATTTGAATGGGCGAATTTATTTGTTCTCCTAAAATGGCGGGAATTTGATTATTCATGTGGTTGTAAACAAGAACTCCTCCCAACGAAAAAAACAGCAAAGCTATTGCAGCATATTTTAAGACATTTTTTATGTGTATAAAAAGTGTTTTTTGTTTTTGAATCCCCAATGATTTTAAAATTCGATTTGAGAGTTCTTTGTTTTCATTTTCGGAAAGCGACAGGTTTGAAAATTTTAAATTTTGAAGTTCGTTTTTGATTTTTAGAATCTCATTTTTTTCCCCGGGATGTGATTTAATATATTTTTCCCAATAGTTAATGGTTTCATAATCAGGGCTATATATCCACTTCAGAAATTGAGGATTCTCAACGAATTTATTATAAAACTCCATTTAGGTTTAGTTGGTTTAGTATTAAGAGTGGTAAAGTGAAAAAAAAGGAAAAAATAAATGAATTATTTTTTAAGTTTTATAACACATAAGAAAAAGTTCGACAAGTTTTTTATCAAGTTTGAGCCGTAATAAAGATAGAATTTTGTACACTTGTTTTTTAACTGTGTCAGGTTTTATGTTTAGTATTTGTCCAATTTCTTTGTAGGTTAATCCGCTTTGAAATTTAAGAAATAATAATTCGCGTTTTTTTGAATCAAGGCTTTTTAAAGCTGTTTGAAGTTCTTTAATATTTTGTGTTTTAGTCTCTTCTGTTAACAGGTCTTCCTCGAGGTTAAATTTTAAATGAAACGTGTAATTTTCAAAATCCATGTCATTTTTATAAAAATGTTTTCTTTTAAGTTTTTCGAGTAGTAAATTTTTAAATGACCTGAAGAGGTAATATTTTAGTGATTCGGGATTTGATAAGCTGATATTATATTGAAATAAATTTATGAATAAATCGTGGAGGCAATCTTTAATTAGTTCTTTATCGTTGGTGAATTTAGATCCGTAAGCAAACAGTGAATCAATGTGTTGGGTGTATAATTCTTTAAATGAATCCTGGTCGCCTGATTTAAATTTTATCCAGACATCTAACCAATAATTATTTTCTTTTAACGATTGAATCATTTTTTTGACAAGAATTATATCTTATAAATTAAGACATTTTTTTGAGTTTACATTTTATTAAATACAAAATGAAAATCCAAATTAAGCAATTTTTCCAATTATTATAAAGGGAAGTATATGTTATATTAATATTCGGGTGAATTTTGTAATTAATTTACAGGAAAAAAATTGGTTTCAGAATCGTATAATTTAAACAAAAATGATTACAACAAACTTTTTCCCTCATAATGAAATAACGGCATGTAGGTGAGCCTGTTATACGATAAAATGTACGTAAGTAATTTAAATAATTTAATGAAGGGCAAATGAGGATTAATCATTTGCCTTTTTAGTTTGATAAAGATTGTTTTTTATTTTTCGGGCAGCCAAACTTTCATTTTGGTTGCACCCCGGTTGTTCCATGCATAGTACGGAATGGCAGTAAACGACTCATTTTTTGTAGTATTTGTGGTTGAAATTACACTAATACCACCAAGTAATTCAGCATCGAAACTGGAAGTAAATTGCGAAGAGGTTGAAATATCAATTTCATCAATTTTGGCATTGTCAACACCTTCAACACAAAATACGATAGGGCCCTGCTCTATAGCCAGTTTGCCTATATTTTCTTCAACCAGTTTGTTGGTTTTTACTTTTCTAATTTCCATTGGGAGCGAATATTTTATTACATCACCTTTTTTCCAATCACGTGTTATAACAGCGTAACCTTGTTTGTTTACTATTTCAACAACTTCTCCATTTACCTTTAATGAAATGGTTTTATTTTGATCATCGGCATAGGAATACAAATCGCATGGTACCGGTTGATTTACTGACCAGCCAGGTATACGGACATACATTGAAAAATTATCTTCCTTTGTGGGGGAAACTTCAATTTGTACGTCGCCTTGCCATGGATAATTTGTTTCCTGCTTAAGTGCCACCTTATTGCCACTTAAATCAATTCCGGTAGAGCTTTGAATAAACAGGTTTACAAATATTTTATCTTCGGCTTTGGCATAAATATATCCCGGAATGGAAGGCATAAACCGGCATAAGTTACTTGGGCAACACGAACAGTCGAACCAGGGTTCGCGGGTTAAACTTCCGCCACTGTTAAAATGGTAATGCATGTCACATTCCAAAGGATTTGGGTAAAAGAAATTTTTACCATCTAAACTAACCCCTGAAATAACACCGTTGTACAAACTTCTTTCTAAAACATCAATGTATTTTGAGTCGCCATGTAGAAGAAACATACGCTGATTCCAATAAACATTGGCAATAGCGGCACAAGTTTCGTTATAAGCCGTTATGTTCGGAAGTTCATAATTATCGCCAAAAGCTTCGCCCTCGTGGCGCGAACCCACTCCACCAATGAGGTACATTTTTTTGGAAACCACATTGTCCCAAATTTTATCAACAGCTTTTGTGTAGGCTTCGTCGTTGTACAATGCTGCAATATCGGTCATTCCGGCATACATATATTCGGCCCTTACAGCATGGCCAACGGCTTCATCCTGTTCTGTTACCGGTTTGTGGTCTTGGTTATAGGGGCCAAAAAGTTCTCTTAATTCGGGTTTGCCTCTTCCATCTAAAAAATGGCGGGCTAAATCAAGGTACTCCTGTTTTTTGGTAATTAAATACAATTTTATTAAACCGGTTTCTACAATCTGATGGCCGGGTACTTGTGGATTTTTATCGGCGCCAAACACTTTTACTAATAAATCGGCATTTTTAGTAGCTATATCCAGAAAATTGGTTTTCCCTGTTGCCTGATAATGAGCTACAGCAGCTTCAAACATGTGTCCGCTGTTATACAATTCGTGACTGGTTGCCAGATTTTCCCAACGCTGGCCAGGAGGTGCCCATGTTGGAGCAGGCGATACAGTTGGATCGATAGTTTTCCAGGTAGTTAAATAACCATCTTCTTCCTGCCCTATGGCGATTATGGCAATTAATGAATCAACATATGCATCTAATTTTGGGTCCGGAATGGTTGTCATTGAATACGAAGCACCTTCAATAATTTTATACACATCAGTATCATCAAATGGCATTTCGCCTTTTGTTGTGCCCTCCATAATTCCTCCAGCAATAAGGAAATTATCCAGCCTGCCCATTTCTTCGCACTTTTGAAACGAAGCAGGAATAGTGGCGGTTCTGTTTGTTTCAATTTTTGGAAGCCAAAAATTATCGTTGACTTTTACTTCATTAAACGGGATTGCTGAAAAAGGATAGTTGTGAGCAACAGTTGTTTCTTTTACGACTTCGGAACAACCGATAAACAAAATCAGCGAAAGGAGGAAGAATAATTTGTTGTATTTCATGATCGATTTGTATTAATTGATTTTACTTGGTATTCTTTAATGGTTGGCCCATACCATATCCACCTGTTCCATCCCATCGGAAGTGTTTGCGCCAATTTTTTAAATGCTCTTTTTGAAAATGATTTTTTATGACAGCAATTTAAGTACTTTAAAAAAAGAATAGTAATTAAAACGAGAAGCAAACAATTTAGAATTTTCATGTTGTTGCTTATTTAGTTGTTGATTATTAGCTATTCAACGTCAATAAAAGTTAAAAGTACTTTTTAAATCTTAAATGTGCAACCATTTATAATTGAATGTTGGTTTTGAGCTGTTCATTAAGTTATTTTAGTAATATGCCTGATTTTAAATACAAAACCCCCATAAAACCTTGAGAATAACAATCAATTAATTGATATAGTAAGGCTTAAATAAATTATTTACGTCAATGTTTTTTACTTTACTTGCTAATCTCTATTTTTGCAGCGATTTAAAATCAGAAAATTGATATGAATATACCAACAGTTGTAAGTGGCATAAGGCCTACAGGATTTTTACACCTAGGAAATTATTTTGGTGCTGTGCGCAATTTTGTCAGAATGCAGGATGAATTTGATTGTTTTTTCTTTATTGCCGATATACATTCGTTAACCACACATCCTACTCCCGAAAATTTACAGGCAGGTGTTAAACAGGTTTTAGCTGAATACCTTGCGTGTGGGATCGATCCTGAAAAATCGACCATTTTTATTCAAAGTGATGTTCCTGAAGTATCGGAATTATATGCTTTTTTGAATATGAATGCTTACCTGGGAGAGCTTGAACGCACAACTTCATTTAAAGACAAAGCACGCCAGCAGCCCGATAATGTAAATGCAGGATTATTAACGTACCCGGTTTTGATGGCGGCCGATATTATTATTCATAAAGCCAATTTTGTGCCTGTTGGAAAAGACCAGGAGCAAAACCTTGAAATGGCCCGCAAATTTGCCAAACGTTTTAACAGGATGTACGATAAGGAAGTATTTCCAATTCCTCGCCCATTTACTTTCGATGGAGGCGACATGATTAAAGTTCCCGGGCTTGATGGAAGTGGGAAAATGGGAAAATCGGAAGGTAATGCTATTAACTTATACGACGATTCGAAAGATATTCGTAAAAAAGTAATGCGTGCTGTGACTGATGCCGGCCCAACCGAAATGAATTCGAAAAAACCTGAGCCTGTTGAAAACCTATTTACTCTTCTGAAAATTGTGTCAACACCCGATACCGTAGCACATTTTGATGAATTGTATAACAAATGTGAAATCAGGTATGGCGACTTAAAAAAACAATTGGCCGAAGATATTGTGGCTTATACTTCTCCAATACGAGACAGGATAATTGAAATTTTAAAAGACGAAGCTTATTTAGCCAAAGTTGCCCGATTAGGAGCTGAAAAAGCAAGGGCTTCGGCTACCAAAACACTTGATGAAGTAAAAAGTGTAATTGGTTTTAGAAGTTTGTTTTAGAATATATTTTGATAGAATGTACTATTAGCCGGGCATTTGTCCGGCTTTTTTTGTTTTTATATAAATTTAAACTGAATTTTATAGTATTCCGAAAATGAGAATTTAGCTTCAAATAAATAGGTAATTATGAAAAAAGAGGTAACGACCAGTTATTTACAAATGGTTGATGTAAGTGAATTTCGGCCAAAGGAAGGTTTTGAGAAAAAAGTTGAAATAAAAGAAATGGCAAATGACGCTTTTCTTAACTTTATTATGTTTGCCGGAGTTGGGCTTCCTTTTCGATGGTACAGCAGGTTAAAGTGGCCTATTTTGGAATGGGAAGCTTATTTTGCAAATAATCAGGTAAAAACATTTTTGGGATTTAGGGACAATCAACTAATTGGATACTATGAAATTGAGGTTCAGGATAAAAATGCAGAAATTAAGTTTTTTGGATTATTGCCCGGTTTTATTGGTAAAGGATTAGGTGGATGGTTTTTATCACATGCCATTAGTTGTGCATGGGAAACGGGTGTTGAAAGAGTATGGCTTCATACGTGTACGTCTGATCATAAAGCGGCTTTAGCAAGTTATGTTTCACGCGGATTTAAAGTATATCAGAAAAAAACAGAAATGGAAATTAATCCTGAAAATACTGAGTTAGTTCAACTGGTTGCTGGTTTTTTTGAAAACTATTTAGACAAGTTTACACACAATCAAATGTGAAAAACTTATAATTATAAGCCTGTTGATAAAATATCCTTTTTAGTACCTTCGTTAGTTACAATAGAGTAGCAAATATTTTGCGATTACTTGTAACAGTCTAAAAAAAATTAAAATATTATACCATGAAAAAAATAGCATTTATTTCTATAGTTGTTTTGTTGTTTTCTGTATCATGTAATTCTCTTAAAAAAACAGCCAAAACCGAAACGGAATATCAAAAAACACTTACTACTGATGCTCCTGCCAAAGTATTTTCTGTTCCTGATATGAAAAGCGAATCGAAAACAGCCGAAGAAGCTACAAACATTGACCCAATTGCTGTGCGAAAAGAAGTTGTAACTTTTACAGAACAGGAAGATGTATCAGCCAACGAAAACAATACTTATTTTATTATAGTTGGTTCATTTAGCAGCAACGAAAATGCAATAAACTACCGTCAGACTCTTATTTCTGAAGGCTTTACGCCAATTATCCTTCATTCTGAAACTACTGGTTATTACCGTGTTTGTGTTAATTCATTTAACAATGAGTCAGAATCTAGGGCAAGGGTACATCAAATAAGGCAGGATTTCCCACAGTATTATGATTCTTGGTTATTGGTGAAACAATAAATCTGTTGAATTGGTAAATGCTTAGATACTTGTTAATTAGTAATCCTTCTCAAGAATTTGTAATAAAATCCCTGAGAAGGATTTTCGTATTTAAATACTACCGATAATTTAAAAACAACATTACATTTGTAATCGGTAAGTATTTTGGCTTACCTATAAAACAATGTAAAAACAGATGAAGGATAATATAAAACAACAATTATTAGATCAGAGGTATTTAAAAATGGCCGAAGTGTGGGCTCAGAATTCCTACTGTAAACGCCGGAAAGTAGGTGCGTTACTTGTAAAAAACAAAATGATAATTTCTGATGGGTACAATGGTACTCCTTCGGGTTTTGAAAATATATGTGAAGACGAAAATAATACCACAAAACCCTATGTTTTGCATGCCGAAGCCAATGCTATAACCAAGGTTGCTAAATCGAGTAACAGCAGTAATAAGGCAACTTTGTATGTCACATCATCACCCTGCCTCGAATGTTCTAAATTAATTATTCAGGCGGGAATTATTAGGGTGGTTTTTACAGAAAAATACAGGATAGAAGACGGAATTAATTTATTAAAACGTGCCAACATCGAAGTTAAACAAGTAACTATTGATTTGGCGAATCAGGAAAAAAATGAAGAATAAATTTACAGTAATTATACCCATCGCTATAGCAATTACATTTGCTGCCGGAATTTTTATAGGAAATACGTTAAAGCAAAACAGCCAACCCGGAGTTGGAGGTTTACATATTGGGAACACAAATAAAATAAGTACTATTTTACACCTTATTGATCAAGGTTATGTCGACAGTGTAAATGTCTCAGAAATTGTAGAAAACACTATTCCTGAGTTGTTTAAAAATCTCGATCCACATACCAGTTATATTCCTGCTAAGAATATGCAGGAAGTAAATGAAGGCATGCAGGGCAATTTTTCAGGCATTGGTGTACAGTTTTCTATTCAGGAAGATACAGTAAGGGTTATTGATGTTATTTCGGGTGGCCCTTCTTCAAAAGTTGGCATAATGGCTGGCGATCGGATTGTTTCGGTCAACGATACTGTAATTGCCGGTATCAGTGTTAATAATCAGCGGGTATTTGAGTTGTTGCGTGGAGTAAAAGGCACAAAAGTAAACGTGGGTGTTTTAAGAGCCGGGTATACTGATTTGTTTGAATTTGAAATAATTCGTGGCGACATTCCTCTTTTTAGTGTTGATGTAACCTATATGATTGATGAAATAACCGGATATATTAAAGTAAACCGTTTTGCTGAACGAACTTTTGAGGATTTTATGAAGGGTGTTCAAAAGATTGATCGGCTTGGCGGGAAAAAAATAATTGTTGACTTACGTGGTAATCCTGGTGGTTATTTGGGAGCTGTTATTCATATGTTAGACGAATTTTTGGAAAAAGATGAATTGATACTTTATACAAAAGGAGTTAATCAGCCAACTAAAACATATACTGCCTCAGGTAAAAACGAAGGTATTGGTAAAGAACTTATTGTGTTAATTGATGAGGGTTCTGCCTCGGCAAGTGAAATATTTGCAGGTGCTTTACAGGATAACGACCGGGCTATAATTATTGGAAGGCGTACTTTCGGAAAAGGATTGGTTCAGGAACAAATACCTCTGTCTGATGGCTCTGCTGTCCGTCTGACAGTTGCCAGGTATTACACTCCAAGTGGGCGGTGTATTCAAAAATCGTACGACCAGGGAATTGATAAATATTACGAAGATTTGTATGACCGTATGCATCATGGCGAAATGCAAAAAGCTGATAGCATTCATTTTGCCGATTCGTTGAGGTATACAACTAAATCCGGAAGGACTGTTTACGGTGGCGGTGGCATTACGCCCGATATTTTTGTCCCAATTGATACAACCGGTTATTCTGAATATTTTGCCAAATTATCGCAAAAAGGCATAATCTACCAGTTTGCATATTCTTACACCGATACACACCGCGAGTTACTTAATAACTTTACAACTGCCGCTGAGTTTAACACCTACCTCGACGAAAACAATGTTTTGGCTGAAATGATAAAATATGCCGAAAGTAAAGGATTGCCTACCGATAAAAAGGGATTAGAAGAATCGCGTTTGGTTATTAATACACAACTTAAGGCTTATATAGCGCGCAATATTATTGGTGAAGAAGGATTTTACCCAATCATTAAAGAAATTGATAAAACGCTGCTTATAGCCATCGAAGCAAGCCATAAAAACTTGTTGGTTGAAAACCTGAATTTTAATCAAAAGTAATGTGCTCAACTTTTTTCTGCTAAAATGGCTGTAAAAAAGTATTTTTTTTGGAACTCTTTGTTGTAAAAAGCTAAAAAGCGTTTTTGTTTTAGCAACCTAAAACCATTGGTTTTTAGCTGGGTGGAGATGTGGTTTTTTGAATATTTATAAGTTACAACTCCTGAGGGAGTTTGTGTTTCCCACACACCTTTATTTTTTATTACATATCCTTTATTTTGAAATGCATTTTCGAAGGTAAAAATAAATAAACCACCAGTTTTACAAATTCTGCCTATTTCTGAAAAAAGGGGTTCAAAGGGGTAAATCAAATGAAAAACAGCATTTGAAAGAATTATATCGAATGCGTTTTTTACAAAAGGTAATGGTTGTTTTTCAAGGTCGTGGACCACTAGTTTTTGGGCGATGTTTTTTTTATGGCATTCATTTAGCATTTGAGGTGAACCATCCAGGCCGGTAATTTGTAATCCGAGGTTTTTAAAAGGCAAGGAACTTGCTCCTGTTCCAATACCAATATCCAATAGGTTTTGATTCGGTTGAATGTATTTCTGAACAAGCCCAAATATAATTTCGGGGCCCACCCAGCCATTGTTTGTTACTGCCACATCGTAGTTTTTGGCAAATTCTGCGGCTAAAAACAGATTTTTCCCGGGCATTTTTTATGAATTGGTTTATTTGGGGAATAAGTTACAAAAAAGTTGGCTGTTTAAATAGAATGAATTTTGTTTTTGTAAAATGAATTTAAAAGGGATGGCATCCCTTCCTGCAACATACTATTTTTTATAAAAACAACGAGGTGGCTACAATTCATTTAAGGTTATGTAGGGATGCCATCGCTTTACGAAATTTCCAACATTCTTTTTATAGGTATTTGAGCTTTTTCGATGACTTCGTCCGATAATGTTATTTCAGGTAGTTCGTGTTTTAAACAAACATATAATTTTTGAAGGTTGTTTAATTTCATATACGAACAGTCATTACAGCCACATGTTGAATCAATTGAGGGGGCCGGAATAAATGTTTTAGTTGGGCAGGCTTTCTGCATTTGGTGCAATATGCCACTTTCAGTAGCTACAATAAATTTTTTGACGGAGCTACTTTGTACATAATTGAGTAACGATGTGGTTGATCCAATATGGTGCGACACTAATAAAACCGGTTTCTCACATTCGGGATGAGCGATTAATTCAGCGTCAGGATGTTTTTCCATTAGGCCGATAATTTTTTCAACCGAATATTGTTCATGGACCATACAGGCTCCATCCCATAAAACCATTTCCCTTCCGGTTAGGTTATTCAGGTAATTTCCCAGGTTTTTATCGGGGGCAAAAATAAGTTTTTGATCTTTTGGGAAACTGTTAACAATTTTTACCGCATTGGCCGATGTACAAACAATGTCGGACATTGTTTTTAGTGCCGCTGAGCAGTTTACATACGTAATCACTTTATGATTGGGGTATAAGGCTTTAAATTCGGCAAACTTATCGGCTGGAGCCGATTCATCGAGTGAACAACCGGCATTTAAGTCGGGGAGAATTACTTTTTTTGAAGGATTGATAATTTTAGCCGTTTCGGCCATAAAATGGACTCCTACAAATACAATTATTTCGGCATCGGTTGTGGCTGCGGCTTGCGCTAAACCAAGGCTGTCGCCAACAAAATCAGCAATATCCTGCAATTCTCCTTCAACATAAAAATGACTGAGAATCACCGCATTTTTTTCCTTCTTTAACCTTTTTATCTCCTCAATTAACTTAATTTCAGGATTAATTTTTTCTTCAATGTAACCCTTCTCTTTAAGCATTTGCTGGACTTCAGCCTGTTTCATGCGTATAAATTTTAAAAACCCTGTGCTAATTAAGACCGCAAAATTATAAATTCATTTTTAAAAACACAGTGGGAACTCTTTTGTTTTGTTTTTTACTCATATAAAAATGACACAGGATAAATAAACGATCAAAAAAATATTAATTTTTAAAGAATTTTGTACGTAAAATTGTGTTTGATGATGAAACTGCTTCAACGATATACATTCCAGATTCGAGCTGTTGGGTAGAGATTTTTTTTAAATTTCCATTTTCCCGGATAACGACACTTCCTGCCAGGTTATAAATAATTACACGTTTTAAAGTTTCATCTGTTTTTATAAACAGTTGTCCTTTGGTTGGATTTGGGTAAACCTCCAAAGGTTTTTTATTTATTGTAATATCGAATGTGCCAGTTGTTATTTCAATATCTGATTTATCGCGCGGCAATATCTGATATGTGTTATTATATTGGCTTAAAACACCGGTTATGTTTACAGGATCGGATGGTAGTTGGTAGCCAACTAGTTTACTATCAATTTTAGAAAATACAGTACCTGAACCAGTCTGGTCTTCAATAGTTAAACTCGTATTGCCGTCTCCAATGGTTATCCCACCATCCCTAAAAGATACACTTTCAAGTTTTACCAACACTCCTTCGTAGTCTTCATTTAATTGCGATATGGTTAACGTGACAGGCTCAACAGGCTGATTGTTTTTAAAATTATAGAAATAATCAATATTATCGAGTTCTGTGAGTTTTTGGTATTCGGTAACCGAACCTGAAACAACAATACTGTCGCCAACTCTTCCGGTTACTAATGATCCATAAATACAAACACCATTACGAGGAGCTGATGTATTTTGAATATAAAAGGCATTGTCGTAATTGCCGGTAATCCTGCCCGAAATTTTAACTTTTTGGTTTAAAAGCGGGCTGGTTGTATTTTCTCCTTTTACTTCAGGAATAGTTGTTAACTCACTCGTTAAAACTGTTTTTGGCAACAAATGGGTTGCCCTGATAGTATCCGTTTCTGTTGCTATTTTATAATAAACATATTCTCCTGAAACAAATCCGGAAAGATTAAAATTAGCAGAATAGTTTGTTCCACTGGCTGTCATTACCATGTGATTTTGTTCTGAATTATATGTGTTTCCCCAATAAATGGTAACAGAAGTTGGTGGTTGAGCTGCTTCCACATCAATTGAAATAGTTATGTTATCTCCAGGGAAAGGAATGTCAGGCGACTGGTTAAAGTTTTTAAATTCGGTAGCTGATGGTTCCTGATCGCCCCATATAAGGTTGATTAAATTGTGATTATCAATAAATGGATTCCTATTTTGCTGGATTCTAAAAATGCGTTCATTACGTTGGCGCTCGAGGTCTGATGGTGGATATTGGTTATTCCATTCTAAAAGAGCTGATAACTTACCGTGTTCGGGAAGTGGATATGTATTGAGTTTATCAACCACTTCGAGGTCCATTTCGCCATTGGTGCCTTCGTAACGGGTAGCCATATAAAATAAAATCCGGGCAACTTGCCCTTTGGTTTTTGGGCCAGGTTCCCAGGCGTCACTACTATACCAACATTCAGTAGCTTCGGTGTGTTGTGTACCATTGGGCTGAACATTGTCAAAATCTTTATTGCTCCGATTCATATTTACCGAAGCATCGGCAGGGCGGAGGTTAAAAGCATCGCCATCCATTGGGCGGATGTCAGCAAAATTACCATGCGATTTGGCCCAAACATGTTCACGGTTGATATAGTCACCTCCTGCACCATATTCAGAAGCTGCACGTGATTCCTGCAAATAAAAAAGGATTACATTGTTGGGATTCGCCGGATCGGCATCAGAATAGTTGATAATGTTTTTAGCCTGGAAGTATGAAAAATCTACATGGTTATTAATTATTTCATGAAGTACTTGTTTTAATTCTTCCCCCTTTTTGCCTTCAGTGCCATTGTAATAGCCAATGGGTTGTGCGGAAGAAAACAATACAGAGGTGGAGGCTATTAAAAGAAAAACAAGTTTAATAGTAGATATTTTCATAGTATAAGTATTAATACAATTCAAAATTAATATTTTCTGTTTGAATCAAATATGATATAAAAGTTCTTTTAGGTAATAAAAAGAGAACGTCCCATAAACTTGTTATGAGACGGCCTCTTTTTTTATTTACTCCATTAAATTAATAATGGAAGAATATTACATTTTATTCTGCACTTTCATGGCTGAAATAGATACCATTTGAAAGTTGATCTGCTCCATTATAAGATCCTTTTGTTGCGATAACTGTAATTGTGTCTCCAACTTTAATGTCTTTGGCAGCTAACAAACCTTTTCTATCATTACCGGTTGCACCATATCCCGGATAACAGCCATATACATATATTTCACTGTCGCCGTCTTTCAGATAAAGATTACCGTAATCCGCATTAGCAATTGATGTAATTTCACCGGTTACCATATAGTAATCCTGGCTGGAATCTTCTTTGGTCAGCACCTCTGCAATAGTAGCAGGAGTTACAGAAATTGAGCTTTCCAAAACAGCACCACTTACTTGTGGAGATCCATTATATGCGGCACGTTTTCCAACAATTGTGATAATGTCACCTACTTTTAGACCTTTTTGGGCAAAATCTTGAATTTTATAAACATATGTTTCACCGGAGAAATCTCTCAAGTTTAATTTGCCAGATGTAGCATCGGGAATACTGGTAATAACACCTTTCAAGCGATATTGAGTATCACCAACTTCAGCTGCAAGGAATTCTGTAATAGTTGCATCTATAATCGCTCCTGTTTGACTAATAGATGTTTCTGTAGAATAGTTTTTAGAACCATCTGTGGTGCGGAATGTGAGAGTAGTTTCACGGTCTCCACCGGTATTAGCTTCAGCTTTGAATTTCACGACAACATCTGTTCCTGCCGATTCGATAGAGGAGATTGATAACCAAGATTTAGCATCTTCAGGAATATCTACAGATACGCCTTGTCCTTTGCAGGTAATGTATGCTGTAAGTTCACCACCTTCGATAGGAAGCTCTGCGTTTGCTACCGAATCAACTTTCACAAGTGATTTATTGATTGTAATAACCGATACATTCACCATTTGAGGACTTCCATTATAAGAAGATTTTGGTCCTTGGATAGTTACCTCATCTCCAACCTCAAGGCCAAGACTCTCGAAGTTCTTTGTTCCACCTTTTGCGTCAAGAGTACCATAGATGTACAATTCACCTGTTTCGTCAGTCAAATACCAGTTACCATATAGTGTATTAGTAATTGCAGTACAAACACCCGATACAAGGAAGTTTTTTCCGTCTGGAGCTGCAAGCACTTCAGATACAGGAGCTTCTGATATTTGTGCTAAACCTTGCATAACGTTAATTCTCTGAGTTTTGCCTCCACTGTGAAGTAAAACCTCTGCAGTGCGACCATCTAAAGCAGCTGGAGCAGAAAATGTAAGATCTGTTTCACCAGCACTGCCAGAAGTTGAAGAGATAGTCAACCATTCAGCATTATTCTCTACTGTCCAGCTATCTTGAGCCGTTACAGTAATGGATGTAGAACCTCCGTCTAAAGAAAGAGCGACGTATGACGACGACACTTGCACTTCATCCAATAATGTCATAGTTTCCTCATCGACACAACTTGTCATCAGGGCAAGCGTTGCGATGAATATTGGGAATAAATATTTTAATTTCATATTATCTATGCTTTTAAATTAGTTGAAAATATATTTGATACCAATAGAAGCATACCAGGTTTGACCCAATGAGTAGCTTGGCGTGAATGTTTGAGTATCACCATGGATTGAAGAGGGTGTAGAGAATGTAGCCACACCATCAGTATCAACACCTTCATATTTGAGGATACGAGCTTCCGAACCAATTTCCGGGTTCAAAAATTTACCTACACCCCAACCGGAGTTGAACAGATTCATCACGTTTTTGATATCAAAGCTAAGTTGCAGTTTGTGTTCGTTATTACCTACATTAAGAGCAAAGTCATGTTTGTAGCCAATGTCGACGCGATGTACCCAGGGAGAGTAAACGCTATAGGCTTCTGCATACTTGCCTTGTTGATCTTTCAAATAATCATCGGCATGCACATAGTCCATAAAACGAGTTTGATCGTCTGCTGAAACAAAGCGGAACTGATTGTTTGCCACTTCATCGTCAGTTGGAACATAGATTGCATCGTAGTTGTAACCGTCACCATTGATATCGTTAACAGTCATATATGAGTAGTTAGCTCCACCGCGCCATCCTTCATAGATAATGCTATAGTGGTTACCGCTCTTGTCGTTGGCAGTAAGCGATGCCACAAGACGATCGGGTGTGGTGTATTGAGAATTGTGCAATTTAATGTGGTTAGGGCCTTCTACTGTAGGAACGTATGTAAATGCAGATTCTGGATTAGATCCTGGCATGCCAGTTACATCTTTAGCAACTGTGTGTGTATAGGCAGCCATCATGCTTAGCCATTTTGTTGGTTGGGCATTTAAAGTGATGTTGCCTGACCAACCATAACCACGGCTTGTGTTTTCTAATACGAATGCCTTTGTGCCAGAACGATAACCATCGGGATAAACCGGACGATTGTCAACACCGTTAAAACGAGCAAAACCACCTACAGAAGGAATACTCCAATCGGAAATAGAAACACCGTTGATTGTTTTGTTGTAGATTCCTTCTATTGTTGCAGAGAATGGGAAAGATGTTGGGAATGCATAGTCAACAGCAAATGATGTTTTCCATACTTGTGGCATCTTGAAATCTGAAGATATACCAGCAATTGCAGAAGGAACTGTTCCATCTTCAGGTGAAATAGTTGTAGGATAACCTAAACCTGTCAATTTATCATGTAGTGCTGTTATTGTAGCATTGCCGTCAGCGTCAGTTACAAGACCGCCAGCAAATTCTCCCATTGTGAAACCATTCTTCGCAGCATTACTTTCATTTATTTGAGCCTGGTATTGAACCATACCACCATTGGTTGGCATGTTGGTGAAGAATACAAGTGGTAAGTTACCAGAGAAAAGACCAGTACCACCACGAACTTTCAAGCTCTTGTCGCCAGAAGCATCCCATACAAAACCTACACGAGGAGAGAATATGATATTGGTTGAAGGCCATTCACCTGTATCAATACTACGACCAGAATAATCAAGTTCCTTGATAGCTTGATTCGTCAACAAATCATTATTATTAAAGAAAAGTCCATCAAGGCGAAGGCCGTACGACAGTTTGAATCTTTCGCTAACACTCCAATCGTCCTGAGCATAAACTCCAATTTTGTTCGTTCTTACGCGTGCTGCAGGATTAATTTCGCCATCGTAACCATAAGTTAAGTTCACAATTGCAGGTGTTCCTTCGTTTAAGAAGTCATCGAGACTAGAGTAGCGATAGTAACCAGTACCGTTACGCATATAAGAGTTATCTGCCATTTTATATTCGAAAGCTATTCCACCAATAATTTTATGATTACCTAAATAATAAGTCAATTCATCTTTAATGTTCAATACATTATTGTGAACCCCATTGTTCCAGGTAAATAGCTCGTAACCTAAAGAGAGGTATGCTTGGTCGTCTTTCAAAATGTCGATAAAAGGAAATTCTGTTGAATTTGTTCCACGAATATCGTCAAGTTTTGAGAATGTTGCCAGGAATTGGTTAGAGATGTTTTCCGATAAACGACTATTTAAGTCAAAAGAGAATGAATGAACAATGTTGTCCATCGAATACATCGAATTGGCATATGACATTGAAGCCTGTGACATTCTTGCCTCAGACATACGAGTACCACCATCCATAGAACTAGCATTAGGAGATCTCCATGAAGCGTTCTTAGTATAGTTATAACGTAATGCTAAACGATGCTTGTCTGTGATATTCCAATCGATACGGGCAAGCAGTTTTCTGTTGCTTTCATCTGCAGGGAAATTTGTGTAAGATCCCGTTTCATATCCATATTTACCTCTTACGAAATCAGAAACCGTCTTTAGATCGTTTTCTGTTGTGCGAGAGATAAAGTTGTCTGGATCAGCAACACCATCAGTTGAAGCTCTCCAACGATTGGCAATTGTTGGTGTTTTAGCCATTTCGGCGTTTACGAAGATGAACAATTTGTTTTTGATAATCGGACCAGCTAAAGTGAAACCGTATGTTGTATTACGGTCTTTTTCACGTGCTCCTTGTATTTGTTGACCTTTAACAGCATCACCGCGCATGTTTTCATTTCTGTGATAAGTATAAGCACTGGCTTTGAAGGTATTTGTACCAGATTTTGTAATAGCGTTTACACCACCACCAATAAAGTTAGTTTGACGAACATCGTATGGAGCGATTACAACCTGTAATTCTTCGATAGCTTCAATAGAAATTGGGCTGCCTCCACCAGGAAGAGCAGAACTCAAACCGAAGTTATTGTTAAAATTAGCTCCATCCACTGTAAAGTTAGCCGTACGGCCATCTGTGCCGACAAAGCTCATCCCATTGCCTCCATAGGGCGAAAGGCGGGTAACGTCCATAATGCTACGGCTCACTGTGGGCAAATTAGCTATCTGGCTGTTTGTTATATTGGTCACTGCTCCAGTTTTCTCATTAGAGAATTTTGTGCGGCTTGCCGTAACAAAAACTTCATTTAATGATATTGATTCTTCTGAGAGTACAACATTCATTACATAGTTTTCACCTAAACTCAACGTAATGTTGTTTTGTGTGTATGCACCATATCCAATGAAAGTAACTTCTACCGTATAAGGTCCGCCTACACGCATACCGTTTAGGTTGAATCGGCCCTCCCTGTTGGTTACAGTACCATAAGTTGTTCCTGAAGGGGCGTGTGTAGCAATCACCGTTGCACCTATCACAGCTCCTTCAGTATCAGTAACACGTCCACCCATACTGGATGAGGTTACCTGTGCTTGCACAATAGCGGCTGATGAAATAATGAGCGCTACTAATAAAAAACTGATTTTCTTAATCATAAATAATAAACTTTAGTAGTTATATAAAATGAATAATATGTATAATTTTTAAGTTGCATATTTCACATTCTTTACATTTTACCCGGCAAAGAAAACTTTTTTATTTATTTCAAAGATTAATTATTGGTTAAAAAATATTTATTTGTATTACATGTGTGTTTTGTATTATGGTATTACATATTCGGTTGTCATTAACATTCTGCAATGTTACAAGGATAATGTATACCCAATTGTAAGTTTGATTCAAGTTAATGGCAAATTATCGTTACCAATATCAATCAAATTAGAACATAACCTTAAAACCGTATCAAACTCTTTTAACTGTTGGTTCTATATTTTATTCCCCAGTTTATTATTAATTAATAGAATTTCCGGCCTTATGTTAATCCCCCAATTAACACTTATAAAAAATAGGCCGATTTGCCTTAAAATTACAAAGGGAAAGTTCATATTATTTAATGGATCAACCAAGAATTAATATCAACAATTATTAAAGTTTGTTAACATTTTATCAACCGGATTTTAACCACCTATCAACAATTTGAGGCTTTTATAAATAACTATAGAAGTCAAAAGTTGGGTATTTTATTATTTATTGTTCAATATCCACTCTTTTGTTTTTTTTTCTAAAAAAACTCAATTTTTTATTTCTAACTTAAAACACAACATATCAGGATGATAACGACCATGAGTAAAAATAAATTAAAAATATTAGTACTTTGTGTTGCATAGTACCATTAAAAATACATATATTTGCAATACAAACAACAGTGCATCGAAAGGTAATATTTTTAAGAGAGTTCTTTATAGAATGTAACAATTGAAAAAAACAGCGTCTTTAAGAAGAAAACAATTATAAAGCAGAAACAGAAACAAACAGAAACAAACAGAAACAAACAGAAACAAAAACAAGCTGAAACAAAAACAAAAGCCATGAAAACAAAAAACAATGTTCAGAAAACAATTTTAAGGTCGATTGCAGTTGTCGTTAGTTTTGTATTATTAAGTTTAACGGTAAGTGCCCAGGGATTTTGGAAACAATTACTTTCAAACAGTAGTTTTAAAGATATTGCCCTGGCATTGGTGGAGACACCGGCTGCCCAAAGTAAAACTACAAAAACTGAGTATGTTGTTGGAACTACTTATTTTGACAAGTATTTTGTAGAATCGGAGGAAATTCTGAAGCTGGAAGAATGGATGTTGAATAAAACTGAAGTAAATGCTGAGTATGTGTTTTATGTTGACAGCCCAGAGGCATCTTTGGAAATTGAAGATTGGATGATAGATGAGCATAATTTTTCGTTTTCATCTGAAGAAGAAGGACAATTGGAATTGGAATCGTGGATGGTAGATGATTCAAAGTGGGAAAGTTAGGAGTATTTATATTGTTATAAATAGTTCATATATATAGGGAAAGATTTTAATAGCGAAAAGCGATGAAACGATCATGAGAAGAGTATTTTAAAGGAATTATGTTTATTCTCATGGTATCAGTAAGTTTATTTGCATCGAATACCGTTAAAAAATATTAATTTTATTGAGATGAAATTAGAAAATACAAAAGCGCAAATGCGGAAGGGTGTCCTGGAGTATTGTATCTTGCTGGTAATTGATGGCAAGCCACTTTATGCCAGTGATATTATTCAGGAACTAAAGGAGGCCAAATTGATTGTAGTTGAAGGGACTTTGTATCCACTTTTAACTCGATTAAAAAATGCCGGATTATTGGCTTACAAATGGGAAGAATCGACTCAGGGGCCACCTCGTAAATATTATGAACTTACTCAGCCAGGGAGTGATTTTTTAAATGAACTAAGAGGATCATGGAATGAATTGGTTGAAGCTGTTGATCAAATAAAAAAACATAAGTCATAAAACTATTCATCCAATAGGTTTTGTAATACTTAATTTAATATAAAATGAAAAAAACATTCACCATAAATATTTGCGGCACAGTTTTTCACATTGAAGAGGATGCCTACGAAAAATTACAAAATTACCTTCTGAAATTAAAACAACATTTTGGAACCAACGATGAAGGTAAAGAGATTGTAACTGATTTTGAAGCCCGGATTTCGGAATTGTTTAATGAAAAAATTTCAGGAGATAAAAGTGTTGTTGTACTGGCATGGGTCGATGAAGTAATTGAAACCATGGGTACACCTGATGATTTTATTGAAGCCGAAGGCGATGAAGAAGAACCAATTCATGTAAAACGAAAAAGACGCTTGTACCGCGACCCTGACCATAGAGTAATTGGAGGTGTTTGTGGTGGGCTAGGTGCCTATTTTAATATCGACCCGGTAGTACTTCGTATTATTTTTGTGGTGCTTTTCCTGGCTCAGGGAATTGGCCTCATTGCTTATGTTATTTTGTGGATTGCAGTTCCAAAAGCAATTAATACAGCCCAACGCCTTGAAATGAGAGGTAAGGAAGTGACCATTTCAAACATTGAAAAATCAATCAAAGAAGAAGTAAAGGACGTAACAGAGAGTGTTAAAAACTTAAAAGATTCAAAAGGGTATGCTAAAGGGCAGGATGCTGTTTCACAATTTGGAGATGTAGTTTATAACATCCTGAAAGTTGTTCTTAAAGTATTCATAATTATTGTTGGAGTAGTACTGATCCTCTCTGGATTTTTTGGTTTGATTGGATTTATTTCTTCATTAATTGTAGGCCAATCATTTGTATCAGGAGTTCCAATGATTTGGGGCCCCGAAATACATGTACCAGGCATTTTAAACCATTTTGTTACTCCGGGTACTGTTACATTTGGAATGATATCTATTGCATTTTTGGTTGGAATACCACTTCTGGCAATGCTTTATATCGGAACAAAATTGGTGTTTAGGTACAAATCGAATAATACATTAATCGGATTAGGAATGGTTGGCGTATGGCTGATTGCTCTTGTAGCGATAGTGGTTTTATCGGTAAGCCAGGTAGGTAACTATAAAAACAGGGCGTCGGTTACAAATAGTATGGCTATTACCTGCGAGGGGTGTAATACTCTTTACCTCGAATTAAATAAAGACAGTTATGAGGAATACGATGAACTGGACTGGGACATTGAAGATTTTAAAATTGGCCTGGTCGATGGCGAAGAAGTACTATTAAGCCAACCTACATTTGATATCGAAAAATCAAGTTCAAATAATTTTGTGATTGTTATAAAAAGTAGTTCGCGGGGTAAAAACCGTGAAATGGCAAAGGATTACTCAAAAGAAATTGAATATAATTATGAAATAAAAGACTCTACATTATTCCTCGATTCTTATTTTTCACTCGGGCAAGACGGTAAATTCCGTGATCAGGATGTAGATATTATTCTAAAAGTCCCCGAAGGGAAACAGGTATTTTTAAGCGATGATATGATTCATATTATTCACGACATTGAAAATGTGTCGAATACATGGGATGGTGATATGGTAGGAAAATATTGGGTAATGACTCCTGAAGGATTAGCCAAGAGTAAAAAATCAGAATAAAAATTTATTGAACATTTCAGATGAAAAAATATATTTTAATACTAGCCGTACTTTTTGGGATTCTTCCATTGATATCTCAAAGCCAAAGTAAATCAGACAAAATGTATGATATTTTTGAAGACCGTGATGGGGTAACCAATTTTTCTTTCTCAAAGAATATGCTCGACGTGGTGAACCTTGATCTTGGTGATGAAGGCGATGAAAAGAAGGTTACCGGCGATTTACACCAGATTCGTTTTATGTCATACAATCCAAAAAAAGGGGACATGTCAGGCGCCGAATTTGTTAAAAAAGCCATAGGGTATTTACCAAAATCATCCTATAAAAAATTTGAGGATGAAGATGATGAGGTTAACGATGCTGAAATTTGGCTGCTGGGAGGTAAAAAGAAATACAAAGAGTGTCACATGTTTTTTAATAATGAAAAAGATGATAATATTCGTTTTGTTGTTTCATTTTATGGCGATTTTAAAGTGAATGACCTAGAGGGTTTAACAAAAATGGGTAAAGGAATGTCGGATTAACACAATATTTTAAAATAGTTTTAAGCAAGCAATTAAGGCCTGATCTTTTAATAAGATTGGGCCTTTTTCTTTTATGAAAAATATTTTTGAGTAATTTCACCCATCTAAATTTAATGTGTAGCATGGCAATTATCAGGGTTTCAAAAAGGTTTCATTTCGAGATGGCGCATATTTTGTTTGAGTACGATGGCTTGTGTCGGAATATTCATGGGCATTCGTATAATTTGGAAGTTTCAATTTCGGGAGAGCCATTAAATCAACCAGGGCATCCGAAAGATGGGATGATTCTTGATTTTGGTGAGTTGAAAGAAATTGTTAAAACCAATATTACCCAAAAATTTGACCATGCTTTAATGGTGAATCATCAAACACCCGAAGAACAGATTGTTTTGATAAAACAAACAACAAATAGGTTGATAATTGTTGATTTTCAACCAACTTCTGAAAATATAGTAGCTTACATTGCAAAAATTCTTCAACAACATTTGCCATCAAACGTTTCTCTTTTTAGCTTACGATTGTACGAAACTGTAACTTCGTTTGCCGAATGGTTTGCTTCTGATAATAACTAAATAAAAAAACAATGCCGGAACATAATTCAAAAAAACTCTTTTTACTTGACGCATTTGCGCTTATTTACCGCAGTTATTTTGCATTTATCCGTAATCCACGGTTTAATTCAAAAGGGTTAAATACCTCGGCAATGCTCGGGTTTACCAATACGTTGGTTCAGCTATTAGAAAAAGAAAATCCTGATTATATAGGTGTGGTTTTTGATGTTTCGGCTCCAACTTTCAGGCATAAAATGTTTCCTGAATACAAAGCACACCGAGAAGAAATGCCCGAAGACCTTCGGAAATCAATTCCATATATCCGAAACATTATTAAAGCATTTAATATTCCAATTATTGAATTGGAAGGTTTTGAAGCAGATGATGTTATTGGGACATTGGCAAAAAAAGCCGAAAAAGAAGGGTTTGTTACCTACATGATGACACCTGATAAGGATTATGCCCAGTTAGTTTCGGATAATATATTTATGTATAAGCCGGCCAAATCAGGCGAAGAGCCTGAGGTTTGGGGTATTCCGCAGGTTAATGAAAGTTTTGGTATTAATACTCCTGAACAGGTAATTGATATTTTGGGTTTGATGGGCGATTCGGCCGATAATATTCCTGGCTGCCCCGGTATTGGGCCTAAAACGGCCCAGAAATTAATTGGAACTTATGGTAGTATTGATGGGCTGTATGAGAATTTAAACGATTTAAAAGGTAAACAAAAAGAAAACCTGGAAATACATGAAGAGCAGGTGAGGATGTCTAGGAAATTGGCGGTAATTGTTCAGGATGTTCCTTTTGAGTTTGTGCCGGAAAGCCTAAAGATTGAAGATCCTGATAAAAAAGCAATAACTGCATTGTTTGATGAGCTGGAGTTTAAAAATATTTTACGCCGGTTAAAATTTTCTGCTCCAGCTGAAACAGCCCAACAAGGATTATTATTTGGCACGGAGACTGCTATCGCTGAAGAGGTTGATTCAAAACAAATGGAAACTATAAAATCGGTTCCACATCACTATTATTTGGTTGAAAATGAAATGCAACGAGCCAGTTTAAGGGCTGAATTATCGGTGCAGGAAGAGTTTTGTTTTGATACTGAAACCACCGGGCTTGATACTCATTCTGTCGATTTGGTGTGTATGTCATTTGCTTTCCGGAAGCATGAAGCTTATTGTGTAACTCTTCCACGGGAGCGGAAAGAAGCTGAAAAGATAGTAGCTGAATTTGCAGGTATTTTTGCTGATGAGAACATTCAAAAAATAGGGCAAAATATAAAATTTGATATTTTAATGCTGCGCAATTATGGTATCAAGGTTAAAGGGAAATTATTTGATACAATGCTGGCCCATTACCTGATTCAGCCTGAATTAAAACACAACCTCGATTTTTTATGCGAAATATACCTCAATTATCAAAAAATACCCACCGAACATTTAATCGGTAAAAAAGGGAAAAGCCAAATGACCATGCTTTCGGTTCCTATCGAAAATTTAAAGGATTATGCCTGCGAAGATGCCGACCTTACTTTACAGTTAAAATATGCCATCGATGCTGACCTTGATAAAAGTGAGTCGCGTAAATTGTTTGAAGAAATTGAGATGCCCTTGGTACCGGTTCTTGCCGAAATGGAAATTGCGGGAGTGGTCATTAATACGCAGGAATTGGAAGTTTTTGCCGAAAGATTACGCGAACAGTTAATTGGCCTCGAAAAAAAGATTATTGAATTGGCGGGCGAAGAGTTTAATGTTTCATCGCCAAAACAGTTGGGAGTTATCCTGTTCGAAAAATTGAATATCGATAGTAACGCAAAAAAAACAAAAACCAAACAGTATTCTACAGGCGAAGAGGTATTGGTGCGGTTAAAGGACAAACATCCGATTATAAATTTAGTTTTGGAATTTAGGGGGGCAAAAAAATTATTGTCGACTTATGTTGAGGCCTTGCCTAAGCTTATTAATCAACGAACAGGAAAAATTCATACTTCCTATAATCAGGCTGTTGCGGCTACAGGACGGCTGAGTTCAAATAATCCAAACTTGCAAAATATTCCTATACGCGAAGCCAGTGGACGCGAAATCCGTAAAGCTTTTATTCCCGAGAACAAAGAGAATGTTTTTTTATCGGCTGATTATTCGCAAATTGAATTACGCATTATTGCTGCTTTGAGCCATGATGAAGATATGATAAAAGCCTTTGCCGATGGGATTGATATTCATACCTTAACGGCATCGCGAATTTATAAGGTGCCGATTGAAGAAGTTGATGGTGATATGCGGCGGAAAGCAAAAACAGCCAATTTTGGGATTATTTATGGTATTTCGGCTTTTGGCCTTGCACAACGATTAAATATTCCCCGTGGAGAAGCTAAACAGCTTATCGATGGTTATTTCGAAAGTTTTCCGAAAATAAAAGCCTACATGGACCAATGTATTACAGATGCAAGAGAGTTGGGGTATGTGCAAACTATTTTTGGCCGGAAACGCTATTTAAACGATATTAATTCAAACAATGCTGTAGTCCGTGGTTTTGCCGAAAGGAATGCTATTAACGCCCCCATCCAAGGTTCAGCTGCCGATATAATTAAAATTGCCATGATTAATATTCAAAAACAAATTGAAAAAAACGGGCTCAAATCAAAAATGATTCTTCAGGTTCATGATGAACTTAATTTTGATACACTGAGTTCTGAAGAATCAAAAATGATGGAAATTGTTAAAACCGAAATGGAGAATGCTGTAAGTATTGGAGTGCCTTTATCGGTCGAAATTAAAAGTGCTGCTAACTGGCTCGATGCCCATTAATAATTATTAGTGACAAAAAGTAAAAATTTAATTTTATTAGTCAGATGATTTATTTTTTCAAAAATCTTGAACTTTGAAAAAGGTTCTGTATAACTCACAGGGCATTAGCCCTTGATTTGTGTAGTTATTGTGAAAACATTAGAGGATATTTGAAATTTGAAAAATTTCGGCAATGGCAGCATTATAGCTTTCAATTGATTTTGCCTTTTTAATTTTTTTAAAGGTTTTATGTTGGTTTTGGAACGAATAAGAAAAATAAATCCAGAACTGCCTCATCCTGTTTAAAACGTGTCCGCCTCCCGATAATTGGTTTGAATAATTTTCGAACAGCTCATCGTGGAAGTTTTTTAATTGAATTAATTTCTCGTCGGGAGAGGTATAAATCCCGGAAATTTCGTTGGGGAGGTATGGATTTTGTAAAATGCCCCGGCCAATCATCCATGAAGATGTATTTTTAAAAGTTTGATTTCTGGAAACAAAATCTTCCAATGTTAAAATATCGCCATTATAAACCACCGGATGGATTGATTTTTCGCTTACCAATTGAAACAGATCGCTGTTAATTTCGCCCCTGTACAGTTGCGATGCTACTCGTGGGTGGTAAATTATTTCTTTTAAATTAAATTCATTTAAAACAGTTATAATTTTTAAGATATCAGTTTCGTTGGTTAAACCCGACCGCAGTTTTACCGATATTTCAAGCTTATTTTTAAGGCTATTATGAAGTATATTTTTTAGTTTTTCGGGATCGGTTAATAACGCAGAACCTTTGCCACGGTTTGTAACCATAGGGTATGGGCATCCTAAATTGAGGTTTACTGATTTATACCCATTGCTTTGAATGACAGTAAGGAGTAGTTGAAGTTCGTTATCGTTGCTGAATAAAACCTGAGGTATAACGTTTTTTTGAGGATTGTTTTCAGGAATTATTTCCTTAATATGTTTAGGAAGGAGAGCTGCGTTTTTTACAGAAATGTAAGGAATAAAATAAGCATCTACGCCTCCAAAGTATTCAGAAAAAACCTTTCTGTAGGTATAATCGGTAAAACCTTGTAATGGCGCTAAATAAATCATGGCGCTAAAAATAGTAAAACAAGTTTACATATTGAGCTGCTAAGAATTTCTGTATCTTTGCAAACAATTTAATAAGTATGCCTGCAACCTTTACATATCAAGGAAATGACACGATTCGGGTAAATTCGTTGCTTGATTTACAACAGCAAATTTCGCAACCTCCTGTTTTGCAGATAAAACGGATTCCTATACCCCTTGAAAGATTGCGGATTGATACTACCCGAAGAGAGATGGTTGTAAAACCAAAACCACCTACTCGCGCGCAAATCAGGTACTGGCAAAAACAACAGGAAGCAAAATTGCTTATTGGCGATTCAAGGTATATTAAACCTCGTACTAATGTACAATTGGTTACCGAAAAAGTGGCTGACAATATTGGTTTGCCCGAGCATCAATTATCGCGAATGCCCGGCGATTGGATAACCATCATACTTATGTTTCTTTTATTTGTTTTTGCTACGCTAAAGGTGCCATTTACAAAATACCTCAAGCATTTATTTGCTTCATTAGTAAATTATCAAACTGCCAGCCGAATGTATAATGAGAAGAATTTTTCAATATTGCATGGGGCTTTTCGACTCGAAATTTATTTTTATTTCATTTCATCCTTGTTTTTATATCAGGTTTTAACTTTTTATGGTACAAGGGTTCCTTTTGCGAACTTTAGTTTGTTTCTTTTTTCTTTTGGAGTTGTAATTACCTATTTTTTATTGAAGCAACTTCTGTATAAAACGATTGGAATAATAAATAAGGAGAGTTTTTTGACAAATGAATACATATTTAATATAAATAATTTTAACCGCGTTTTAGGCTTGGTTATTTTTCCTGTAAGTGCCGTTATTGCTTATTCTCCTTATTTTAAATCCTCTGGGGTGATGATGTTTTTGGGTGTTTTGATTGTGGCCATTGTATACTTAATGTCACTATTTAGGGGAATGAAGATTTTATTAAAGAAACAAATTTCAATATTTTATCTCTTTTTATACCTTTGTACCCTTGAATTTTTACCATTGCTTTTGATTTTTAAAATGGTATTTGAATAAGGACGGAAATATTTACTAAAGGAAAGGAATTTGAAAGTCAAAAAAATACTAGTTTCACAACCAAAACCGGAAACGGAAAAGTCGCCTTATTTCGATTTGGCATCAAGGAATAATATTAAAATTGATTTTAGGCCTTTTATTCAAATCGAAGGAGTTTCTGCAAAGGAATTCAGGCAGACACGCATCCAGATTCTGGATCACAGTGCTGTAATTTTTACAAGCCGCACTGCAATCGACCATTTTTTCAGGATTGCCCAGGATTCGAGGGTTACTATCCCTGATACAATGAAATATTTTTGCGTTTCAGAGGCAACTGCTTTTTATTTGCAAAAATACATTGTCTACCGAAAACGTAAAATTTTCTTTGGAAATGGGAGGTTTGCCGATTTAACTGAGGTGATGAAAAAACACAAAAGCGAGAAGTTTTTTGTACCTCTTTCACATATTCATAAGCAAGAAATACCGGATTTACTGGAAAAAGGTGGCTTTAAGTTTACAAAAGCTATTTTGTATAAAACCGTAAGTAGCGATCTTTCTGATTTAAAAGATGTTAATTACGATGTTTTAGTGTTTTTTAGCCCTTCAGGGATTATTTCATTAATGAAAAACTTCCCTGAATTCGAGCAAAATCAAACACGAATTGCTTCGTTTGGCACTGCCACGGCACAAGCTGTTACCGAAGCTGGTTTGCGACTTGATATTAAAGCTCCAACACCTCAAGCCCCATCAATGACAATGGCTCTGGAGCAATATATTAAAAAGACAAATAAGTAAACTTATTATACCTATAATATCAGGCTGGCTTTTTAAAGCTGGCCTTTTTTTGGTTGAAATAACACTTATGCTTAATTTAGCCGGTAATGGTAAAAAAAATATTTTCTCTCAAAAAGGAAGAACGATTGTGCAGTAAGGTCTTAATTGACCAGTTGTTCGCCGAAGGGAAGTCTTTTTTGGTTTATCCCATAAAAGTTGTTTACCTCGAAACAGAATTACCTGAAGGGATTTATGCTCAAGCTGCCTTTTCAGTTGGTAAAAAATTGTTTAAAAAAGCTGTTGCCCGGAATTTATTAAAGCGGAGAATGAAAGAAGCCTATAGATTAAGCAAGCCTGATTTTTATAATCGGCTGAAAAATAGGCAGTATGCCATTATTTTTATATTTATCGGGAAAGAAAAATTAGAGTATAAAATTATCGAAAAAGGGATAAAAAACGCTATTGAAAGAATAATTAAGTAGTGTTTCGGGAAAAATAAACTCTTGAATCTTAACAGATGAAGTCAATTGATGAGTGTGCCGAACAACAACTTGTTTATGGCAAAACTTTAAAAGCAGCAAATGTTGTTTTCCGTTTGGAACAACTTAAAAAGTTAAAACGTGTTATAAAAAAGTTTGAACCACAATTGTATTCGGCTTTGTATACTGATCTTGGGAAAGGAGAATTTGATGCCTATTCAAGCGAAATTGGATTAGTTTACAAAGAACTATCTCTGTTTATATCGCGGTTAAAAATGTGGGCAAAACCACAAAAAGTACCAACTCCCATATTTTCTTTCCCATCCAGGAGTTTTATTTGTAATGAACCATTTGGCAGGGTTTTAATTATTGGCCCGTTTAATTTCCCCTTTCAGTTAGTAATGCTTCCGTTAATTGGAGCAATCTCAGCAGGAAATACGGCTGTTATTAAACCTTCGGAAAATACTCCTGCCACCAGTCAGGTAATTGAGGAGATATTGTCTGAGGTATTTGAAACAAAATACGTAGCTGTTTTTCAGGGTGGAGTTGATGTTGGTAAACAATTGCTGGAACAACGCTGGGACTTGATCTTTTTTACAGGAAGCCAAAAGATTGGAAAAGTTGTAATGCAGGCAGCTGCGCAGTTTTTAACACCGGTAATTCTTGAATTGGGTGGAAAAAATCCCGTTATTGTTAATAACGATGCCAATTTAAAGGTGGCTGCCAAACGAATAATGTGGGGAAAACTAATGAATGCAGGGCAAGCGTGTGTGGCACCCGATTATTTATTGGTACATGCCGATGTAAAAGAGAAATTGATCCAATTGCTTATTCAAAATATTAAAGATTTTTATTCTGCTCATCCCGACAAGAGCAGTGATTTTTCAAAAGTTATTAATCAGGAAACCATTGTACGGTTAAAACAAGGAATTACCGGTTGTAATGTAGTTTATGGCGGTAATTCTAATACGGGCCAAAAATATTTTTCTCCTACTATTGTTACTGATATTCCTGAAAATTCGGTTTTGCTAATGGAGGAAATTTTTGGGCCGGTTTTGCCTATACTTACGTTCAAAACCCTAAATGAGGCGATTGACTATGTTAATAGTGGGGAAAAACCTCTTTCGTTGTATTTTTTCTCTGAAAATAAAAAAGCTCAACGTAAAGTTTTAGATGAAACTAATTCGGGCGGTGCTGGTATTAATGAGGTGGTGGTGCATTTTACCAATAATAATTTGCCTTTTGGTGGGATTGCCGGAAGTGGGATGGGATCTTATCATGGAAAGTACAGTTATGATGCTTTTTCTCATAAACGCCCTGTAGTAAAAAATACCACATTTTTTGATATTCCTTTACGTTACCCTCCTTTTAGTAAGGCAATTGTAAAATTGATTAAAATATTGATGAAATAAAAAGCCGCTGCAGGGTGCAACGGCTTTAAGAGTATTTTAATTATCCATAATTTCAGTTTGCATTCTAACCGAATCTTCATGAATCAGCTGAAACAAGATTTTTACGAAGGTTTTATTTAAGTTTAGATTTTCGCCCAGTTTTACGCGGTCGTCCATTAATTGAGTCCACCGGTTGATTTGTAAAGCTGTTACGTTATTTTCTTTTTTGTATTGCCCTATTTCTCTTGCAATTTCCATGCGCGATGATAATACCTCCAATAACTCTGAATCCAGAGCATCAATTCGCGAACGTAATAAGTCTAGGTTGTTTTCAAACTGTGGATTACTAACGTTTTCGTGGCGTATTATAAGCTTGTCGAGCATAGTTCCCAGGTCGGCCGGGGTAAGTTGCTGTGCGGCATCGCTTAATGCGCACGATGGGTCGATATGAGACTCAAGCATCAAGCCATCCATTCCCATATCAAAAGCTTTTTGTGATACTTCAAGTAAAAGTTCTCTTTTTCCTGCAATATGGCTCGGATCACAAATAATAGGTAATTGAGGCAATAATCGGCGTAATTCAATTACAGTTTTCCAATTGGGGTAATTACGGTATTTTGTTTCCCTGAAGGGAGTAAAACCACGGTGAATAGCTACTAAATTAGTAATACCTGCCTGGTTTATCCGTTCGAGAGCACCCATCCATAACTGAACATCGGGATTTACCGGATTTTTTACCATTACTGTAGCATCGGTGCCTTTCAGTACATCGGCAATTTCCTGCACAACAAAGGGGCTGGCAGTTGACCTGGCTCCAATCCATAATACATCAATGCCTGCTTTTAAAGCTTCTTCGGTGTGTTGTGCATTGGCAACTTCAGTTCCAACTGGTAAGCCGGTTTCTTGTTTTACAGCTTTAAGCCATTCTAATCCTATTGAGCCAACTCCTTCAAAAGAACCAGGACGTGTGCGGGGTTTCCACAAACCACCACGGTAAACAAACACCCGTGGATCTTGTGCCAGTAATTTTGCAGTTTCCATTGCCTGTTCCTCGGTTTCGAGGCTGCAGGGGCCAGCAATTAAAAGTGGATTGTTGATTTGAGGCAACCACTTTTTTATTGGATTTAATTTTAATTTAATTCCCATAATTATTTTGTATAAAATTTTACGTTTGTTTCGTTATTTTGTATTAACGATTTTGTTTCACCATTAAGAATACCTCTTATTTTGTTGGCATTTTTAATCAATGTTTTTGTTTGGTCAAAATCTTTATTTTTCAGAGTATTCCTGAATTCTTTCAGGTGTTTTATATAAACATCAAGAGCTTCAACAACATATTCGCTGTTTTGTTGAAAAATGGGGTGCCACATTGTCGATGAACTTTTAGCTAACCTCACGGTCGACCTAAATCCGCCACTGGCAAGGTCAAAAATAATATTCCGGTCGGCTTTATCTTGTACTGCATTTGCCAGTGCATAAGCAGCAGCATGTGGTAAATGCGAAACAAAAGCAGTACTTAGGTCTTGTTCATCTGCGGTCATGTAAGCAATGTTCATCCCAATCATGTGAAACATTTTTTCAACCAATGCTAAATGTTGAGGCCCACTGTTTTCAGGGTCGCAAATAATAGTGATTTTTCCTTTAAATAAACCTGCCAAAGCAGCCTCAGGACCTGAATTTTCAGTTCCCGACATAGGGTGCGCTGGCACATAGTTTTTTCGCTGAGGATGGTTTTTTACCAGCTCTACAATTTTTCTTTTGGTTGAACCCAGGTCAATAACAGTTGCGTTTTCAGAAATAGTATCAAGAATTGTTGGAAGGATTTCCAATAATTTATCGACAGGAATAGCAATTATTACAAGGTCTGCTTTCTTTACGGCTTCTTCCAGGTTTTGTGTTTTATCGACGATTCCAAGTTTTACTGCTTTTTCAGCATTGGTTTTGCTAATATCGACACCTGTTATTTCCGAAACAAATTTTGTTTCTTTAAGGTCTAATGCAATTGACCCTCCAATAAGTCCTAATCCTATAACTGTTACCTTCATATGGATAATAATATTTTATTTTGTCTGAATATCTATTCAACTAATAGTTTTCTGAACGGGTAGTTTAAATTCCCGTTCCGAATTTTTAATAAATAAAAAAGGGCCCTGATTAAATCGGGACCCTTGATATAGTATTGTTTTAACAACAAACTGGTACTAACCGATCCCTTTTGAAGAACAGAAATAGAAATACCAGAAATAATAAAAATTGTTGTTAATAGTGTTCATTTGTTTTGAATTTGCCACAAATATAAATATATAATTTATAAAACTCTTTGATTTTATGTATTTAACATCAAATTTAAAGTAGAGCTTTTTTAGTTTTTTATAATTTTTCGCGATAATGCTGTTTTATTGTCAGCATTTACCTGCACAAGATACATTCCTGCCGGATAACCTTCAAGGTTTATTTGCGAACGTATATTTTGACTGTGATGATTAAATTTTTGATTAATAATTAGTTGTCCGTAAATATCAAAAACATTGATAGTTAGTTTGTTGATAGTACTCTCAGTATTTAATTCAATTGTAATTTTATCGTTGAATGGATTTGGGAAAATTTTCAAGTTACCCGGAGAAAGTGTTAATTCATCTTTATTGGCTACTACTGTTTGTATCCGAAGGTTATCAATTGCCCAACCCCAGCCATTGGCGTATGGGTCAGAAAATAATCTAAAACGAATTAATATTGTGTCTCCGGCAGCAAAATTTTCATTTTGCAGCATATTTATTCCGCGCCTGAAAAACATTTCTTTTGTTCCAACGGCTGTGGAGTTGTTTCCAACTATGCCATTGTTATACTCAACTAACCAACTTGATTTTGATTTTGAATCGTAACCATCGATTAATGGGAGCCAAATTTCTCCATTATTTTTTGAACCTTCAACAATTACATAATCCCAAAATTCATCATCGTTGAATGATGTACCTGGCTCGCCTGGCTCAACCAAAACAATTTCATCAAAACTCATATCAGCCTCAGCTTGCAGTATAATTGGGTATTTTAGCTGCGATGAATAGTTAAAGGTCCCGTCGTTAATTTCAGGGCTTTCGTAAGGATGGGTAGTGTGCAATGCTCCATCAATAAAATTGGATTCGGTTTTGATTTTAAAATTAGAGTTTATAAAATCATTGGTTTGGTTATTAAAGTCATTAAGATAACCAGTAACAGGTTCAAAAATATCCTCAACATTAATTTCATAATAGAATTTATGAGGAATTTTTTTGATATTATGCGAGTTTGAAGCATCCTTTGCATAAATTCTGTAAGAAATAATATCTCCGTTTTTTAAAAGTCCTTCATTAAATAAGATGGTACCTTTGTACACCGATGTGCTATCGTTCTGAAGTCCTACATTAGGATATGGAGAATCATTGATTAAGTATTCAACCCAAACAGTATCTACTTTCATGTTATCGGTAACGTTGGCAATTATTTCTAGTGAACGGGTAGTGCTTAGGATATATTCAATTTGTTGGTGATTAATTTCAGGAGGAATAATATCGGGGCCTATTGTAAAAGTTGCAAAATAGTTGGGAGCTTGCGATGGTTTGGTAAACGTCCTTCCTTTTATATCAGTGGCTGTAATAAAGTATAATATTTTGCCCTGGGTAATATTAACCGGCAATTCAGCACTAAAAAATGTTGGATTATCAGTAGCCACTAAAGGGACAGAATCAATTGTTTGAAATGAATCGATAGAACTGCATAAAAATAATGAGGAAGTATCAGTGTCGAAGTCACTCGTAATTCTAACATTAGCAATTAGTGGTTCAGTTACCTCTTCAACATCTTTAAATGGTTCAAAATCGATATAAAAATGTTTCCAGCCTATGTCGGCTAATATATCGAGTGTAATAGGTCCCGGATTATGGATAGCTTCACCTAATCCACCAGCGTGAGTCATCATCGAGTTTTCATTTCCATGAGGATAGGTGAAATCATCTAAATGGTAGATGCTTGAACCATCATTCCATGTACGTGGTGCATATAATTTTGGTTGATGTTCGGCTGTTTCAAATATTGGACTATGAAAATGAAGTGCGCTGGAAGTTAAGTACTGATGAATCTCTGCCGAAGGATCGTCATAAATACTGGTATCAACCAATTTATTATTAAGTATATTGGTAACATAACCATCAAAAATACTTGGTTCTCCGTTATATCCACCAAGGTTATCGTTATCATAAAAAAAACCAACAATGCCTATGCCATGACCAATTTCATGCATTACTGTTGATACAAAATCGTATAACGTATCGGGGCAGTTGCCATCTGTCCCAAAATACCAATTAGCATTTTTATTAAAGTTAGCAACCATATCAGGTAAACTGGAATTGGAAATTTCTTCACCAATCATTTTTTCAACGGCGGCGACAGCATAATAACGGTTAAGTAGGGTTGCTCCTTCAAAATTTCGGTAGTAATTACTGGCTCCACAACTTCCCAAAACATTTTCGTCGAGAGAACTCCAGCGGGCATCCATGTATATGGTTACAGGCGATTCAATGAGTAGTTCCCATTGATCAACTGCGTATTGAAAAGCATTTTTAACACTGTCGGGGAAGGAAATATAATTAACTTCAATCGATGCTGTTTTTTCTGCTGCTGATTTTAATAGCATAGGAGGGACAAACGATTTTTCGATTTGACCTGATGCGTAACATACAACGGGAGGAAACTTTCTTGAATCATTACGCCATTCTTTATTTTCTGCAATACCTGATTTTCCTACAATAAGGATTAAAAGGACAAGTATAATTTTATTCATATATGTATTTATGTTCTGATGTTGAATTAATTATAACAAACGATTTCAAAATAAGATTAAAAAATATTGAAAATCATTATTTAATTTTAATTGTAAAGATAATAATTAACAAATACCGCCATTTTTGACATATGTTTTTATTTGGTGTTTTATTCGGGATTAATGCGAATCAACTAGTATTTTATGCCAGTATTTTTGTTTGATCTTTTATATTTGTTTACTTAAATAATAATAATAGAAAATGAAGCATATATTATTGGTAGTTTTAGCACCATTATTGGTTTTTGTTTTAATAGCAGCTAAGCCAGAAAAAAAATATTACGATGAAGTATTAAGGCCGCAGTTTCATTTTTCACCACCCGAAAATTGGCATAATGACCCTAATGGGTTAATATTTTTTGAAGGAGAATACAATATGTTTTATCAGTATAATCCTAACGGGAAAGAATGGGGTTATATGCACTGGGGGCATACAGTCAGTAAGGACCTGGTTCATTGGGAACACATGCCGATAGCCCTATTCCCTGATAATGATTCAAAAGACATTAAAGATTTTACGGCTTTTTCGGGAACCGCAATTGTTGATGAAACAAATCTTTTGAATTTCCAAAAAGGTGATATTAAAACTTTGATTGCATTTTACACCTGTTATAAAGGTGGGCAACGAATTGCCTATAGCACTGATAAAGGCCGCAATTGGGAAAAATTTGAAGGAAATCCGGTTATTCCGTTTGATGAAACTGACGATGCCCGTGACCCAAAAGTGTTTTGGCACAATCCATCACAGAAATTTGTTATGGTTTTGTACCGCGAACCAGATAAAGATGAAAGTAAACGTGGGTTTTCATTTTATACATCTACAAATTTAATCGATTGGGATTTTAAGAACCACATGGTTGGTTTTTATGAATGCCCCGACCTGGTTGAGTTAAGTGTTGATAACAGGCCTGAAGACAAACGTTGGGTACTTATTGATGGCGATGGTTCATATATTATTGGTTCATTTGATGGTGAAACATTTAAATCGGAGTCGGAAAAGTTACCAGGTGATTTTGGAGCAAATTTTTATGCCACACAAACGTGGAGTAACATTCCTAAAGAAGATGGAAGGACCATTCAAATTGCCTGGATGAGGGATGGAAAATTCCCTGGCATGCCGTTTAACGGGCAAATGAGTTTTCCTTGTGAATTGTCGTTAAAAAAAGTGAATGATAAAATTCGCCTGATACGTAAACCAGTTAAAGAAATTGAGTTGTTACATGGGAAAAATTATAACTGGGAGAATAAAAATATTATTCCTGGCCTTGATGAGAATCTCATAAAAAAAGTAAAAGGCGATTGTTTTCATATTACTGCTACATTGGATATAAAAACTTCCGATATGTTTGGTTTTATGATACGGACAGGGAGAAAATCAGCAGGTGCTGAATTATTATACAATGTTAAAAAAGGGACATTGTCGTGCCTCGGCAAAACTGTTTCACTTAATCCTATAGATGGGAAAATTTATTTAGAAGTTTTGGTTGACAGGTCTTCCATCGAAGTTTTTTGCAACAAAGGAATTGCAGTATTGTCAGGATGTTTTGTCCCTGATGCTAAAAGCGAAGGAATGTTGCTTTTTACTCAGGGTGGCGAATTAATGGTTGACCAACTTGATATCAATGAAATAAATTCGGTTTGGCGTAAAGAATAACTTAATGGAGGTTTTTTATTTATAAAAAAACTGAAAAAATTTGTACGACTATTATTAGGAGCACCATGGCAACCGGGTAAACTGTTGCATATGCCACCGAAGGTGCATTAGAATCACACATTGAATCAGCTGCTGCTAATCCTGGTGTGCTGGTCATGCTGCCGGTTAAAGCCCCTAAAAAATGAAGCAAATTAATTTTAAAAAACCACTTGCTTATTAATGACGTTATAAGCATTGGTAAAATTGTAATGGCTCCGCCATACAGGAACAATGATATTCCGTTATTTTGAAAGGTTTCGACGATATGTGCGCCTGCACTGGTGCCAACGGCTGCCAGGAAAAAGATGAGCCCCAATTGGCGTAACAAATTATTGGCTGCACTACTCATGGTCCAGATTATTGGGCCTGTTTTACCTATTCGGCTTAAAACAAGTGCTACACATAAAATACCTCCGGTAAGGCCAAGGCTAAAATTAAATGAGCCAAAATTGATACTTATTTTTCCAACAACAACACCTAAAATAATTCCCAGGGCAATTGGTAAAACATTTGTGTCGGATAATTTTTTGTTGTCATCGCCAAAAATTTTAGCTACCATCTCCATATTGGCTTTACTGCTGGCTATTATTAATTTGTCGCCAAATTGAAGTTTTGATGAAGGTGATGGAGAAATATTTATACCTGCACGCCTGATTCGGGTAATGGTTGAACTGTATGTATTAAGGAGGTTAATTTGTGCAATGGATTTATTCACAACTTCTTTGTTTGTTACCAACACCGACCTTACATCATATTGGGGGTCAAGTGGAATTTCCTCTGGTGTTTCCTGCCCAATTAAAAGTTTCACCCTTTCAAGCGATTCAGTTGTACCAACGGCTTTTATTAAATCGCCTTTATTCAAAATAGTATCGGGTGTCGGTATAATTGCCTGCCCATTATGTACGACTCTTGAAATAACCGCTTTTGTCATATATCTGATGCGCAGATTTCCAATTGTTTTTCCTACAATGTTTTCATTTTCAACAACAAAATTTTTCTTTTCTATTTCAGGGAATGTATTTTCCAGTTCATTTTTATTTTCTTCAGTGGCTTCCGAAATGGATTTACCCATAAGTTTAGGTAAAATTCGAACAAAAAGGATTACACCTATAACTCCAAACGGGTAAGCAATTCCATAACCAATCGATGCCAATGGAGAATTGGTATAATCAATGGCAGCTGCCAATCCCGGAGTACTTGTTAATGCACCTGAAAGTAAACCGATTGCAATATTTTTGTCGACATTAAAAAGCAAAACAGTTAATAAAGCGACTGCTCCTGCCGATACTATTAGAATGGTGGCAACTGTCGCTAATATCCGGCCGTCTTTTTTGAACGACTCAAAAAAACTGGGACCCGCCTGAATTCCGATGGTGAAAATAAAGAGAACTAACCCAAGGTTTTGAAAATCTTTGGGTATTACTATTCCGAAGTGCCCAAACACCAATGCAACAAATATGATGGCTGATACATCGAGCGAGAGCCCTTTGATTTTAATTTTACCAAGCATAAAACCAAGGGCAACTATCACAAATAAAGCAAAATAGCTATTCGAAAGGAGTTCCATTTACAATACATTTTTTGCAAAGGTAATATTATGGATAACCCTGATTGTATTTGTTTATCTATTTTAATAAAAAATTAAGGTTCTCGCCCGGATTTATTTCAAATGGTTTTTCGCCTTTTATAAATATTCTGGCTTGGAGTGGCCCAATTAATTCAAGTTTGTTGTTTGTAAGTTGTAACATGGTCCCTTCCCTGAGTCCTATTACATAAGTTTTTGGATTCATTTCAAGGAACTCTTCAATACGCTGTTCTCTTGTTTCGCCACCATGCCCTTCAGGATTGGCATCGAGGTAATGTGGATTTATTTGAAAAGGGATGAGGTTGGTACAATCAAATCCTTTGGGGTCAATAATAGGCATATCGTTGGTTGTGCGTAATGTGGGACAGGCAACATTCGAACCGGCGCTCCATCCGATATAGGGTGTTCCTTTTAATACTTTTTTGCGGATGGCCTGCATCAGGTTTTGGTCGTTTAATTTTCGAACCAATTGCCATGTGTTGCCACCTCCAACAACAATTGCCTCAGCTTCCGAAATTGCTTTTATGGGATCTGGAAATGTATGAATACCCTTAATGTGGTTGCCAATTTCCGCAAAACGTTCTTCCACTTTGTCGCAATAATCATTGTATGAAAAGGTAACTGCGGCATAAGGTATAAAAACAGCAGTTACATGTTTTTTGCCTAAAAATTCCTGAATATTATATTTGGGATAGTCCAGGTAAGGCTCTCCCTTCATTGTTGAATTGCTTATTAATAATAGTTTCATTGAATAATTATTTTTTATAAAAGAGCCATTTTTTAGCATGAAATAAAATGATATAAAGCAGCCTGGAAATTATTCATATAAGTTTTCTAATTTACAATTGGCTAGTTCAACAAAAAAGTCGGCAAGAATTGTAGTTACATCATCGAGGAATTTTTTTCCTTTTTCGGGTGTCGCTTTTTTGGGATTTCCAATTCCGGTATCTTCCGACACTTTATCCCATTTTCGCGATGCCCAGGCAACATTTGTGTTAAGCCCTGAAATCGAAAACTTTTTGGCTGTTCCGCTTCCTGCTTCGTTCAGAGGGAGGACTAAATTTGGAAAATAATGCATAATAATGCTTGTTTCCATTTCGTCGGCATGGTCGCCTTTTTCTTCGAAATAATTATCCTTATCCATTATTTTAAACCATTCAGTTTGGCTAATTATCATTTCAGGAAATTCAGGTTGGATTTCACGAATCATAGGCTTAAAATCATTTCCGCCATGGCCATTCATTATAACAAGTTTTTTAATTCCCTGATTGTAAAGTGCTTTTACAATGTCTTCGAGTATTAATTTTTGTGTTGAAGGGCGTGTGTGTAAACAAAAAGGTAATTCAATTTGTCCCGGATTTTGGATTCCTAAAGGGATGGTGGGAAGCACCATTATTTTTGCTCCTTTTTTCCAGGCTTTTTCGGCTGCTTCGCTTGCTATTTTTGCAGTTTCCAGCGAGTCGGTGCCATATGGTAAATGATAGTTGTGCGGTTCGGTGGCTCCCCAAGGTAATATTGCCACGTCGTACTTCTGGTTTTTTACTTGTTTCCAGTTGGTTTCTTCTAAAATGTAAGGTTTCATATTTAGTATTAATTTATCCTATTGGGATGATTTGAGAAAGTGGCAATTAAAATAGAGAATTTTCTTTAGAACAGGAGAAAATACTTTTTAAAATTGGAGAAAAGTAAAACCTACAGTAAATGGAGTAAGCCCTGGTCCTTTCCCTTCTAAAAATAGGGGTGAAATGTCGTAGGTTGCAAAAACATTAATCCAGCGGTAACCTATTCGTGCCATAAAACCTGATTTAAATTTTTGTAACGAAAAATCATCAGGAATTTTTAGTTTTTCTTTTTTCCCGTCAATACGGTATTTAATTTTTGTGTGGCTACTTAGGCGTAATCCAGCATATACTCCCGCTGAAATATATGCCCTGTCGGCATAATTTTTTATGGGAATTTGAAATTCGGCCAACAATGGGATAATCACGTAAGCCGATGATAATTTTGATTTTTGATTGGAATCAAAATATAGTTTTTTAGGAACAATTTTAGAATTTGGCAGTTTTTCGAGAGTTGTGTTTTTATCTAACCTGAAACTTTGTAATTGTAATCCGAGTCCTGTTACTATTCCTATTGTATTTCTGCTAATTTGAAGGCCAAAACTTTGTTGGACAATATTAAAAAATACGGAATTCGACCTTATAAAATCATTTTCCATAAAATATCCGTCTGATTTGTTAAAATGTGAATAGTCGGGATTGAAAAGAGTGTTAAATCCAAAATCGATTCCGGCAAAATGTCCTGAGAAATTATCTTGCCAAAAATTAAAACCATCGGTGGTGATGTCCTGAATATTAGAAATATTAAGTCCTTTTCGAGCATCCTGATCGTTCGTTTGAGCGATTGAAAATGCAGGCGCAAAAATGGTGAATCCCAAAAGAATAATTTGAGGTATGTACTTACAAAATAGTTTTGTTTTAATCATAAATAATTCTGTTTCATTGTTCTGGCTATAAACAAAGGTAGGTTTTTCCTTTCAGATAAAATAGAGGGACCGGTCAATTATAAACTTAAAACAGGATTCTTTCAGCCTTGGCAAAATAAATTTACCTTCTGAAAAAATCCTGTTTTTTTTAAAAATGGCTGCTTTTTTTTAGATATTCGGAAAAGAAATGCCAAAAGTTACCGGGTAACCTCCTGGCCCTTTATTGTCTCTGAACAATGGAGTCATTCCCCAGTTGGCAAAAATACATAAGTCGCCCAATCCAATTCTTCCCGTCAATTCATACTTGAATGGGTTGATATTAAAACTTCTGCGTTCTTTTTCTTTAATTTTTTTATACTTGTATTTGGTATGGGCACCGATATTAAACCCACCGATTACACCAGCTGCTAAATATAGTTTTGACCCGTTAAACCGGAGTGGGGTTTTAATTTCGAGTATCAAAGGGGCTGTTAAATAGGTCACATTCAACTTTGATTTTTTTAATCCGTTTGGATCAAGGTCAATAGGTTGAACTAACCCTGACGAGGACGATTTTGAGATTGTAAGCGGATTATCAAGAGTAAAATCCATAAAACTGATTCCCATGCCAGTAACCAATGCAAAATTGTTTTTATCATTTTTGAATGCAAATTCTGCAAAATTAAAATTTACAGTAATGGATTTCCCATGGTTAAGGTCCATAAATTCTCCAACATTTGATCCATCGTACAATGAATAATCAATTTCGCGAAACATATTAAAGCCCATTTCCATGCCAGCCCAATGCCCATTAAAATGCCCTCTCCAATAATTTTCGCGCTCAACTTTGTTATATTGAATATGCGTACCACCAAAATCTTCAATAACATTAAAAGTGCGCCGTCCTACTCTTATTTGAGTTGTATCTCCCCAGTCATCGGTAATAACTTCAACTCCATTTTTGCTTCCAACTTTAACATGTACGCCATCATCTCCATCAACAACCGTAACAATATTTTTGTCGAGTGCCTTAATAACAGTACTATCCTTTTGCGCCGAAATTTGAAGAACAAATGCCAAAACTATAAAAAGTGTAATAATTTTTTTCATGATTCTTTTTTTGAAATTTGATAGTATGACGGGGGGAATTAAAAATAAGTTACAACCTAATTTTGTTTTTTTCGGGTAGGAATAGAAAATGCCAGTAAATGGGTGTCGAGATTGTACTCTGTAACCTGTCCATTATCATTGGTTTCGTATGTAAATTTGTTTTTAGAAATGCTGGCTGCGAGGTTTAAGCCTGCTTTTGTTATTTTATTAAAAGAGAATCCGTTAAGCCTGGCTTTTGTTTTAATTTTTTGCGCTAATAACGGCCTTTCATCCGAGTATATATTTGGACTTTGGTTTATTATACGGTTCGATAAATCAGCCAAAGGCTCAGATAAAGTAGAATATGTTAAAACAGCATTTTTTGTATTTATTGGTGGAAAAACAAATTCGTTTTGCCTTTGTTCAGCTACCAGTTTTTCATCAATTCGGCCTTTAGTTTTTTCCCGAAGGCTCTTTTTTTGTTTTGGTTTTTCAGGCTCAGCCGATTTAACTTTGGGAACTACCTTTTTCTTTTTTGGTTCGACAGGTGGTGTAGTAGAAATTTTATTTTGAGGTTTTTTGGTGATTTTGACATCTACAATTTGTTTTTCGGGCACATTTATTACTTTGTGCCGATTAAAAAACAGGGATATTGCAAAAAGCAAAATAAACACTGCTGCAACTCTTGATGTAACAAAAAATAATTTTTTTGAAAAGGATTGTTGGTGTAGGAGTGTTTTTTTTCCGAAATATAGTTTTGTGTCAGGATTAAGCTTTGTCCGTTTTAGGCTAGCAACAATGGTTTCTTTTTCTGGATTATTTTTCAGGAAAGTTAGCAGTTCTGATTCTTCAGATGGATTAAGTTCACCATCAATATAAGCCGATGCAGCTATCTCAAACAATTCAGGGTCATTCAATTTTTGTTTGTATAGCCTTTTTTTATTTCGGAAGAGTTTATTTTCAGCTTCAACTGAGATGTGGCTATAATTTTTAAGTTCTCCTTTTAAATCAGGATTTTGCTGAAGGAATTCAAGGAATTCATCAACATGTGGATCATTTAAATTACCCTCGAGGTAATCAATAAAATAAGCGCCGTAATTTTCCCTGTTAATCTCCATCACACTAAAACTTCAATTTTCCCAATATAGTTTTTAATAAATACCCGCGCCCTGTAAATATATACTTTTACCTGCGGTTCGTTCAAACTGGTCAGCTCTCCAATTTCCTGGTACGAATATCCTTCATAATCGCGTAATAATAATACCATACGCTGAATTTCGGGTAGCTTTTTAACGGCTTCATCTAAAATTTCTTTCACATCTGAATAATTGTTTTCATGGCTTTCTTCAACTAATTTCAGATCTTCGGACAAAGCCGACCTGCTTTCTTTCCTTATTCGGTCGATTAAAGTATGGTACGCTGTTGAAAACAAATAGGCACGGACTTTTAAATAATTAACCGATTGATAGTTTTTCCATAACCGTTCAAAACTATCCTGGACAATGTCTTCAGCTTTATGTATATCGCGTGTATTCTTCAATACAAACCTGTAAACACGGTCTGAAAAAAGGTCAACGGCTTTATTGTACTCTTCAATTGTCATTCACTTAACTTGGGCTTCATAAAATAAGACGCCTGAAAAGTTGATTTGTTACACAAAAAAAGTGAAGAAATAAAAATAGGCCTTAATATTTATAAGGCCTACGAAGAAAATATTTAAGAATGTTGTTATAAATCTATTATCTCAACCCAACCATATGTGTCCGGTTCGTCACCATTTTGAATGGCTTGCAGTTTTTTGAAAAGTATTGTTGACCACTTCCCTGGTTCAGTGCCATAAAGGTATTCTTTGTTTTTATCGGCATCGTATACCCTTTTAATAGGCGAAATAACGGCAGCGGTGCCACAAGCTCCCACTTCTTCAAATTCAGCCAATTCTTCGTAAGGAACTTTTCGGCGTTCAACTTTTAATCCCAATTCTTCCGACAAAACCATCAAACTTTTATTAGTTATTGAAGGTAAAATTGAATCGGAAAGCGGTGTAATATAAGTATTGTTTTTTATCCCGAAAAAATTGGCTGGTCCGCATTCGTCAATGTATTTTTTTTCTTTACTATCGAGATATAATACAGCTGAAAACCCTCCGGCTTTTGCTTTTTTACCTTCGACCATACTTGCAGCATAGTTTCCTCCAACTTTATATTTTCCGGTTCCCTGGGGAGCTGCACGGTCAAATTCACGCATAATTACTAAATCGGTAGGCTTAAATCCTTCAGGGAAGTAAGGGCCAACAGGCATTACAAATACCATAAATAAATATTCGTTGGCAGGGTTAACCCCAATTTGAGGGCCACTTCCAATTAGCAATGGCCGAATATATAACGAAGCACCCGATCCATATGGAGGTACATATTCATGGTTCATTTTGATAGCCATACGTACAGCTTCCATAAATTTGTCTTCGGGCATTTTTGCCATTAAAATACCATCGCTCGACGATTGCATACGTTTGGCATTTTCGTCCATACGGAAAACGCGGATTTTGCCGTCTTTGCCCATAAATGCTTTTAGTCCTTCGAATGATTGTTGCCCATAATGAAGCGCTGTTGCGCTTATATGTAGATTAACATGTTCTGATGAACTGATTTCCAGCTCTCCCCACTTGCCATCGCGCCAATAACAACGGATATTATAATTGGTTTTGCGGTAACCAAATCCTATGTTTTTCCAATCTGAATTTTCCATGCTTCCGGTAGTTTTTTTATTTTGGAAGCTAAAATAACAAAAAAATACCGGAATAGAGTAGAAGAAATATCAGCTAAAACCGCTTAAAAACAAATGTTTTACAACTACTAATTATTTATGGGCAATATTGTTTTGAAGATTCGAGCATGATATATTTAGTTTAACTTTTAATTTTTATAAAATAACCATTGTGCTTACGGATGTTTAAAACAGTATTATTTTCAAAAATCAGGTATTGTCCTTTTATTCCTTTTAATATTCCCTGAATTGTAGGTTGTTTGTCGAATCCAATGCTTTTTATGGTATCAGGGAAGGATAAAACCGGGTATTCAATTTTGGTTATTGAATTCTCAGGATCGATGTAATTCTGAAGTTCGGATGGTAATAACTGGATTGCCTTTTGTTTTTCTTCTAAAAGGTGGATGTTTTGGGCTATTTCGTTTTTAAGCATTGCCCGCCAGTTGGTTTTATCTGTAAAGTGTTTTTTTAAGAACACCTCAATTATTCCTGCAATGTGGCGGTTCGGTGTTCTAGCCAATTTAATTGCCATACTTGCTCCCTGGTCAATCCAGCGTGTAGGGATTTGACTGTTTCGTGTAACTCCAACTTTTACATTGCTCGAAACGGCGAGGTATACATAATGGTCGATGAGGTCGTATTTTTCTGCCCATTCCATATCACGGGCTATTCCAAGGTGGGCTTTGGATAACTCAGGGCGAAGGACTGATTCACTTGCCTCGGGCGCAGATTGAAGGCAATTGTAACAAAATCCTTGTGCGAAAGATGTTTTGGTTTTTTTCCCACACGTAATGCAGTTGATTCGCCCATTGTATTGTAAATGTATGTTGCTACCAATAAGTTCATTCATTAAAACTTCTTCATCTCCAATTGGCAGGAAATAATTTACAGGTGTTGCGATTTCAGACCGCATTTTTAGAATATTGCCTTCGAGTTGCATACGTGATATTTAGGATGTATTAATTAAAGTATATTTAGAATGTTTTGTTCAATCCAATGTTTAAATAAAGGATCACTAAGGCGATAGCCTTTTTTTGTTTTTAAAAGTATTCCGTTTAGGGTTAATGTTTTAAGCGCCCTGTAAATATTAATACCGCTGTTTTTTAATGAAGTATATATTTGCTTATTTGATTGAACCACAGCCAATAATGCTTTGGTTGTTTCCTTTTTTGCTGATAACTCTTCCCATGTTTTTTCAAGGTAACTTTTTTCGGTGTTTAACATTTGGCCAAGGAGTTCGTTGTAAGAAGGTATCTTTTTATATAATGCTTTAAAGATGATAATTTCCTGTAATGCTAATTGTGAATAATAGGGGTGTCCGTTTGTAAAACGAAGTACTTTATTTAAAAAATTTAATTCACAATATATTTGGTGTTTTTTGAGTTGAGAAATATAAAAGGCAAGGAATTTTTCATTTTCAATTTCAGCTAAATTAATTATTTGTGCAAAGCCATAAAAGGGTGATTTTTTTTCAATAAATAAATTAGACATTACTGATTCATAACTTCCTGAAAAAATGTAAGAGGTGTTTGTATGCTGCTGAAATTTTGAACGAATTAATTTAGCGGTTTTATTTCCATCAAATTTGCTGATATCGCCAAATTCATCAAATGTGCACACCATTCTTTTATTATGTTTTTTGGCAAATTGGTCAATAAAATCAATACTATTTCCGAGTAATTCCCAATTATTCTCTTGGTGGACAGAAAAGCTTAACAAAAATTCAAAATCTTTAATTACTGGTTTTAATTTTTCATTTTGAATCATTGATATCGCACTGTTTTTTGTTTTAGTGAAAATCTGATCGAGTTCGTGGTTTTTTAAAACAGCTTCGGTAATTTGTGATGGAAGCATTTCTATAGATGGAATCGGAAACAAATCTATAAATGCAGAATATGTTTCTGTATTTTGAATTTGTGAAAGCAATTGTAAAATTAATGATGTTTTTCCATAACGCCGGGGAGCAATTAAAACTACATTTTGACCTTGGCTGAGAACCTCGGTTATGTGTTCAATTTCATTTTCTCTACCAATAAAATTTTTCCCGGTTACAGGATTCCCAACATTTAAATTTGACATTTTATCTGTAATTTTTAGTAGAATAAAGATAGTACAAAAACGCCATAGTACAATATGTGTATTGTAGTGTTTTTATGTTGCTGCATGCTAAAATGACTAATATTAGGTCGTTTTATAAGGCATTAATGTGCACTATACAGATTATGTATGTTGTGCCTATTGAATTAATGTATCATTTGCAATTTTTAAAATTCCAAGAAAAAGTAGTTTGGCAGCATCTTCCATTATTTCAGGTGTAAGTGCATCGATGTTATCGAGAGGGTGGTGGTAATAAACTGGTTTTACACTTTCCGAAGTATAAAAAGAGATTGTTTTAATCCCTAAGTTCTCAAAATGTGTTGCATCGGATCGGGGCCGGCCATAGTATTTTTTCCATTCCGAAGTGCCCATTTTTCGATGTAAATAGTTGTTGTTAACATTTTCAAAATGAGTAAATATTTTAGGGTAACTTTTTGCTGAACCTAAATAAAAACCAGTGCCATTGCCAACCATGTCGAGATTAATCATAAAAACTGTTTTGTTAGCAGGGAATAGTGGATGTTGTGTATAATATTTGCTTCCATATAAACCACATTCTTCGCCACCAAAAAGAATAAAAAGAATCGATCTTTTAGGTTTTATCTCGGAGGAGGCAAGTGCTTTTGCGGCTCCCAAAATGTCGGCTACTCCAGAGGCATTATCAAGTGCACCAGGGAAAATTACACCGAGGTTTCCTTGCCCATCGAGGTGCCCCCCTACGATTATAACTTCATTTTTTAGTTCAGGGTCTGAACCTTCAATTAGTCCTACCACATTGTTGGCTTTGGTATCAGGGAAATGTTTTGTTTGTGCGGTAATAGTTATTTTCTGTTTTGGATTTAGGGCAAACGATGGTGTTTTTTGTGCTTTTAACTCATTCTTAATATTATTATACTCCTTGCCTGCATCAGAAAATAGCCGAAGGGCAATTTCTTCATTGATATGTGCGTAGATAAAGTTGCCAAGGTGGACCGTATTTGGATTGGCAATTTTACTCATATATAACAGTCCTCTTGCTCCATGCTTTACTGCATTCCTGAATTTATACCGGTGATAGGCATAAGGAGTCCATTTTCGAAGGGTAGTGTCGTTTTTTGTGTAAGGAATTCCGGGTTCAAGAATGACAATTTTTCCTGCTACATCGATGTTTTTATAATCATCGTATTGTAGCTCAGGGGCAGAAATTCCATAACCAATATAAACCATTTCGCCGGTAACAGTTCCTGATGCTGAGTTGGAGCCAGGAAAATAATCATCGGGGAAACAATAACTTGTTATTTCTCCTGTTGCTGAAGTATAGCTGAGATTTCCTGAAGAATAAACTTCTGTATATGGATTTGGGAAGTATTGGAAATAGCTGCCATTGTTGGCCGGATCAATTCCCCATTCTTGAAATTTATTGGCACACCAATTGGCAACATTTATATAACCAGGCGACCCTGAAAGTCTTCCATTGTACTTTTCTGAGCTTATTTCAGTAGCAAAATCAAGTAGTTCATGGCTTGAAATAGAGTGAAATGTTTTTAGGATTTTTTCTTGTTTGCTGGATTGGCAATAGGCAGGCATTAGGCACACTGAAAGTAGTAGCAGCAGAAAAATGTTTTTTGAAGGCATTTTTATTGATTTTGAAATGTGAAGGCTAAAAATACAAAATGTGGTTTTAATATTTGGCCGTAAGTGGTTTTTATCCATTAGGATATTTCCATTAATTGTATTTATAAAAATTTTAAAAAGATCAGTTTTATTTCTAATTCGGATTTTTGTATCTTACTCAGTGAATTGTTAATCATTTTTATTCAAAAAAATGAAACAAATTATTGAGTTTTTTCAAAGCTCATTTGGATTAAGTGCAGAAACCCTCTTAAAGCTACTTGCATCTGCAATAATAATTTTCGGCCTTTGGATAATAAGGCTTATCATTTTAAAATTAGTATGGCGGCAAACCGTAGATGTTAAAAAAAGGTATGCCTGGAAAACAGCACTTTCATACACATTCCCTTTAATAGGATTTTTTCTGATTGTAAGTGTTTGGTTTCAGGCTTTTGGTAACGAAGCGGGGGCATTTTTAGGACTACTTACTGCTGGTTTGGCAATCGCCTTAAAAGATCCTTTAACAAATATTGCCGGCTGGTTATTTATTTTGGTACGTAAACCATTTTCGGTTGGCGACCGTATTCAAATTGGGAACCATGCAGGCGATATCATTGATATTCGTTTGTTTCAATTTACTATTCTTGAAATTGGCAACTGGGTAAAAGCTGACCAAAGTACCGGAAGGATTATTCACATCCCAAACGGGAAGGTTTTTATTGATTCTCAGGCCAATTATAGCTCTGGATTTCAGTTTATTTGGCATGAAATTCCGGTAACCTTAACATTTGAAAGTAATTGGGAAAAAGCCAAAGGTATTTTACTAAAGATAATAAACCGGGAAGCCCTGCATTTTAGTAAAGAGGCTGAAGAACAAATTAGAGAAGCCAGTAAAAGTTATCTGATTTTTTATCAACACCTCACACCTACTGTGTATTCATGTGTGAAGGAAAATGGAGTAATGCTAACCATTCGATTTTTGTGTGATCCACGAAAGCGTCGTGGTAAAGAGCATAATATTTGGGAACAGATTTTAAAAGAATTTGGTAAGGATAAAAACATACAATTCGCTTATCCTACACAACGTTTCTATACTACATCGGGAGGGGTAAATGTGGATGCTGATTTGCAATCGGTGTTTAAACCTCCTGTAAAATAAGGCTTAATACTAATTTATAACTAAACCAATCATTAAATCTAAGAGAGATGAAATCTAAATCTAAATTTACCCGCCGTGAATTTGTCAGTACGGCAGCTGCAGCTGCAGCATTTACAATTGTGCCCAGGCATGTTCTTGGAGGATTAGGGCATATAGCTCCTAGCGATAAAGTAAACCTGGCTTATGTTGGATGTGGCACTCAAGGAATACGAGAAATGGCTGGATTGATAACAAATCCGGCAGTTCAAATAACATCAGTTTGTGACCCTAATAAGTATAGTACAAATTATGTTGACTGGTCGCCACACGAGATTCGTAATTTAATGAGAAGAACTACCGGCGAATCTTCATGGGGAGAAGCAATTAAAGGTATCCCCGGTGGGCGTGATATTGGTAAAGAAATGGTGGAGAAATATTATTCAAAACAAAGTGGAAGTAGTTATAAGGGGTGTCGTTCATATAGCGACTTTAGGGAACAGTTGGAGAAAGAAAAGGAAATTGATGCTGTAAAAGTAATGACTCCCGATCATTTGCATGCTGCAGTTTCAATTGCTGCCATGAAAAAAGGCAAACATGTGGTCATACATAAACCAATTGCAAACCGTATGCATGAAGCATTATTATCCATTAAAACAGCGAAAGAAACAGGTGCCCGTACACACTTACTGGCATACAGTAAACGCAGTGGATATGCCACAGCTCTCGATTGGATTAAAAGAGGAGCTATTGGTGAATTAAAAGAAATTCATAATTGGTCGAATAGGCCGGTTTGGCAACAATGGACAGCTAATCCCACTGATACACCAAATGTGCCAGATAATTTCGATTGGGATTTGTGGTTAGGCCCTGTTCCTGATCGTCCTTACCATCCTAATTATACCAATGCCGTTTTTCGCGGTTGGTACGACTTTGGTGGTGGTAGCATTGCCGATATGGGGCATTACAGTTTATGGCCATTGTTCCTCGAATTTGGAATCAATACAGCTCCCTTGAGCGCTGAAGCTTATGGGACAACAACCAGTAAAACTGTCGGCAATGTGAGTCGGGGCGAACGTAACAATGTGGCTTTCCCATATTCATGTATTGTGAAGTTTAATTTTCCAGAACAAAAAGAATTGCCGGCTTTTAAATTGTTTTGGTACGATGGTGGAATGAAACCTATTACGCCTGATGAATTGGATATTGAAGATAAGAGCCTTCCTTCTGAAGGTATGATGTTTGTAGGTGATAAAGGGAAAATTTTGGCCAGTTTCCATTGTAGCAGGCCTAAAATTATTCCTGAGAAAAAAATGGTGGAGTTTACCGGGTTGGCTGAGTCTCCCGAAGAAAAAATTATTCGCAATGATAACCTTTGGCTCGATCCGTTTAAAGAAAATATTGAATCGGCAGGTAGTTTCTTATTGGCAGGGCCAGTTACCGAAACAATTTTGCTTGGAGGCGTAGCTTTACGCGCAGGAAAAAAAGTAGTATGGGATACAGGAACTAAAAAAATCACTAATAACCAAGATGCTAATAAATACCTTGTGAGGGAATACCGTAAAGGATGGGAGATGTAATGTTTGTTGGATTTAGTGAAACCCTCACTCTAAGTGAGGGCTTCACTTTTAAATTAAAAAAAAATATGGATAGACGAAATTTTTTAGGAAAAACAATAGCTGTTGGAGCCGCCGGAATAGTTGCTCCTTCAGCATTAAAATCAGCAGCATTGCAGGCGTCACCTAAAATAAGGAAAGATGATATTTCGCTGGCTCAATGGGCTTTGGTTGATGAAATACGGGCAGGGAAATGGAAAACTCTTGATTTTCCTAAAGTAGCACGCGAAGATTTTGGGCTGAATGGGATTGAATTTGTAAATACACTGTTTGAAGTACCGCATATGCAATACCTGAATCAGCTAAAACGAAATGCTGACACACATGGCGTTTCGATGGTATTAATTATGGTTGATGCCGAAGGTGACCCGTGTTCGCCCGATAAAAAAGTGCGTGAGCAATATGCAATTAATCACCGTAAATGGATTGATATTGCGAATTATTTAGGTTGTCATGCTATTCGTACAAATTGTAGAGGAACTGAAGGAGTATCGCACGAAGATGCTTTAAAGTGGGCGGCTGAATCTTACAATCAACTTTTGGAATATTCTGTTCCGGCTAATATAAGTGTTTTGATTGAAAATCATGGAGGAGTATCCAACGATCCTGATTGGATGGAGCTACTAATGGGAGAAGTCGATAGCCTGTATTTTGGAAGTTACCCCGATTGGAGAGGACCTGGTCCCAATTTTGATAATGTGGCTTACCTGAAACAAATGTTACCTTTTGCTGGCGGTATGTCTTACCGGAACCAGCCTACCGAAGAACTTACAGCAAAAATGATTACTATGAGCAAGGATATGGGTTATAGTGGCTGGTATGGTATCGAATCGTCGGGGCGTGAAGCTATAAAATTGGGCAAAGAATTATTAACTAAGTACTTAAAATTATAATTAAGTTTTGGAAAGAGTGAGAAGGGAATTTCATTTGGGATTCCCTTTTTTTGCTACATTTAGCTGATTATTCTTAAACCTAAACCTGTGAAGCAACTATTATTTATTTGCATGATATTCCTGTTTGTTTCAGGAAATGTTTATGCACAAAAAAACGCTCCTGCCATAAAAACAGACACCCCTCCTGTATTAGATGGGCGAATAAATGACCGGTGTTGGGAGAACGCAACTATAATATCGGAATTCTACCAACGCGAACCAAACGAAGGGCAACCCATTTCTGAAAAAACAGAAGCGTATGTTTGTTACGATTCAAATAACATTTATTTTGGATTTAAGTGTTTTGATGATCCGGCAAAAGTTACTGCCAAAGAACTTGCGCGCGATGTTAGTTTGGGGAATGACGACAGGGTTCAGATAATTTTGGATACTTACCTCGACCACCGGAATGGTTATTGGCTCCAGATTGGGCCCCGTGGTTCAATTGGCGATGCAATTATCAGCGAAAATGGAGCTGCATTTAATAAACAATGGGATGGTTTGTGGAGTGGCAAAGCAAAAATTACCGATGAAGGCTGGGAGGCTGAGGTTGCGATTCCTTTTAAAACATTGGGTTTCGACAAAGAAAATAGGCAATGGGGGCTTAAAATACTTCGCCACATTGTAAACAAACTCGAAGTTGGTTATTGGCCCGAGGCAAATTTAAATACCCACAAATTTCAGGTTTCGGATGCCGGTATTTTTGATGGATTGGAAGGAATTACCCAGGGAATTGGATTAGATGTTTCACCCTATTTGGTTACAGGTATTGATACCAAACATGGGCAGAAAAATAAAGGAAAACTGACAGGAGGGACTGATATTTTTTATCAACTAACACCAAGTTTAAAAGCTTCAGTATCGATTAATACTGATTTTGCCGAAACCGAAGTAGACGACAGGCAAATTAACCTTACACGGTTTGGATTACATTTTCCTGAAAAACGAGATTTTTTCCTTGATGGAGCCAATTATTTTCAATTTGGCCTTGAGGGCGACCGCCTGAGTCCTGCTTCGAAGAAACTAATTCCGTTTTTTTCGAGGCAAATGGGTTTAGATGAGCAGGGAGCTCCTGTTCCAATTAATGTTGGTGCCAAATTAACCGGGCAGGTCGACGATTGGAACATTGGATTGATGCATATAAATGACGACAGAGAAACAGGAGCGTCAGATTTTACAGTGGCACGTATTACGCGAAATATTGGAGGGCAATCATCAATAGGAGCCATAGCAACTTATGGCAATGCTGTTGGCGATGAAAGAAATTTGCTGGCGGGTGTTGATGTGCGATTATCTACTTCAAAATTTAAAGGGAATAAAAATGCCTCTTTAATTCTATTTGGGCTCAAATCGGCAACAAAAAATACAAAAGGCGACGATGTTTCATGGGGAGGCCAGGTTGTTTATCCAAATGATTTAATCAATGCACGTTTGGGGCACCATCAAATAGGTAAAAATTTTGTAGCAGGTATGGGATTTGTCCCACGAACTAATATTCGAGAAACATATGGCGAATTTGTGGTTGGGCCACGCCCCAATAAATGGGGAATAATGCAAATTCAGATGGGTGGCGAATTTGATTACGTCACCAATTTTGAAAATGTGTTGGAAACAAGGGAGTATAAACTTAAACCTCTTAGTATACGGTTTTTATCGGGAGAAGAAGTTGGTTATTCGGTTGTTAATCAATACGAATACCTTCCTGATAATTTTAATATTTTTGATGATATTATCATACCAAATGATGAGTATTCCTGGTGGTATCAGGTTTTAGAACTCAAAACAAAAGGTGCCAGAAATTTATGGGGTGATATTTCGTATGGCTGGGGCAATTTTTATAACGGTCAACGAAACGATATTGAACTGGCAGCCAATTGGAAAATTGCTGTCCCGTTTTTTGTAGGTGGCAAACTTACCCGCAGTGATATAAACTTGCCCCAGGGAAGTTTTGTGGCAACCATTTACCAAATAAATGCCAACATACTTTTTAGCCCCGATATCACTTTGTATAACTATTTTCAATACGATAACGCCTCAAAAAGTGCGGGTTGGCAATCGCGCTTCCAGTGGATTGTTAAACCCGGCAACGAAATTATCCTTGCCTGGACTTCTAACTTCATAAAACCTAATTCCGCTTATATTATGAGTGAAGGGGCGTTGCGGCTAAAACTGAAGTATAATATTCGGTTTTAGCTTAAAAAATGATTGTCATTGTGACTCTCTTAAATGAATGGAAAAATTAGTTTTTAAAACATTACAAATAAGTACTTTTGTTTTGTTGGTAAATTAATAGTGATTAGAAATGAAAAACCAAACCCAGATAAAATGCCCCAATTGTGGCACAGCAATCGATGTGCAGGACATACTGTCGCACCAGCTCGAAGACGAAATCAAACAAAAGTACCAGGCCCAACTGGCTGAAGAAAAGAAAAAATACGATTCGGAGTTTGAGGGCCTGAAAAAAGCCAAAGAAGAATTTGAGCAAAAGAAAAAACAGGAAAACGAGCTATTTCAGGAACGCCTCGAAAAACAGTTAAAAGAAGACCGGAAAATCATTGAATTAAAACTGTCGTCGAAGCTTAAGGAAGAACAGTCGGAGCAGTTAAAAGCCTTACAAACCGAGCTGAACGAAAAATCGGAGAAGGTAAAAGAGTTGAACCGTTCGAAAGCCGAAATTGAAAAGTTAAAACGCGAAAAAGGGGAGTTAAAAGAGGAAATTGAGGCCGAAGCCCAAAAAGCCTTAAACCAGAAAATTACCGAAGAAAAGGAAAAAATACGCAAAGCCGAGGAAGAAAAAAACGAATTACGTTTTAGGGAAATGCAGAAACAACTCGACGACCAGAAAAAGCTCACCGAAGAAATGAAACGCAAGCAGGAGCAGGGTTCCATGCAAATGCAGGGCGAGGTGCAGGAGTTGGCCATCGAGGAGTGGCTGGCTTCCAGTTTCCCCCTCGATACAATCGAAGAAATTAAAAAAGGGGCGCGAGGTGGCGACTGCATCCAAATTGTGAATACACGCACACATCAAAACTGCGGAACCATTTATTATGAGAGTAAACGCACCAAAGATTTTCAGCCCAGTTGGATCGAAAAATTTAAAGCCGATATTCGTGACAAAGGCGCCAACATTGGCGTATTGGTCACCGAGGTAATGCCAGCCGGCCTCGACCGTATGGGATTAAAAGATGGTATCTGGATTTGTAATTACGAAGAGTTTAAAGGCCTTTGTGCCGTGCTTCGGGAGTCAATAATCCAACTAAGTAATGCCATTGGTTCGCAGGAAAACAAAGGCGATAAAATGTTTATGATTTACGATTACCTCTCAAGCAACACCTTCAGGATGCAAATTGAAGCCATTGTTGAAGGATTTTCGCAGATGAAAGCCGATTTGGAAAGCGAAAAACGCTCTATGCAACGCATTTGGAAATCGCGCGAAAAACAAATCGAAAAAGTAGTTACCAATACTATTGATATGTATGGCTCAATAAAAGGAATTGCCGGCAATGCTATTCAGTCGGTAAAAGCGTTGGAGTTGCCGGAAGGCGAGTTGTTTGACGATGAAAAAGAATAGCTTTAATGCCTGAATAGTAGTGAGTGCCTTTAATTGGAAACCAATCTATAAAAACCAATAAGGGACCAAAAAAACACTGAGCAACCTATAAAAAGCGATAAGGGATTTAAAACAGGATGTTTTTGTTAAGATTTTGGGTGAGGAGATTTTAAATTTCTTTTTTTATGAAAAACTATGTTCATGTACTTGATTGAGGCATAAAAAATCTCTGTTCTGTTATTAAAATCAAGTATTTTTTGAAGGACTATCTTAAATAAGAAAAGGCAACCCTACCTAAGTGACTTTTATACGATGTTTTTATAAAATGATATTTTCGAATTGTTTTAATCTATTGATTTTTAGCTAATAATATCTGTTTTGTTATCTGGAGGGAAGAGGGATACTTCATATTTAAAATATTATTATTTAAATTTGATTTTAATATGCGTAGATCTCTTGTTTATTAACCCATACCGATAACAAGTAACTACAAATGTATTATCTAACGCTCATAGGGAAAAATAAATTTATATGGGTAAGCCTCCTTGGGGAGGCCAGGCTGTTTTGAAATAATGGAAACATTGCACGGCGGTAGTTGCTGCGATCTAGTCTGTTATAGGTACATAGGTGGTAGTAGTTTCCAGGGTACTTGTGGAGCTAGTGTATGCAGTAACTATATAAATGGTTGTTGAAAATAATCAGTAAATAATTTTCAAAGGGCTATTCGATTATTATCAAATAGCCCTACAAAGAACAATTATAAGTTAGAATTTTATTCACAGTAAGTAAATCCAATATCATGCGTTTCTCCCGAATAATAATACAAATTGCTACTTTGTTAGTTTTGCTTTTGTTGTCGTTTAATGCCTCCGCTCAATGGTTAAATTTTATTGGCAGTATTTATGATGCAAAAAATAATGATCCTATTCCATATGCCAATATTTCTGTATTAAACCAGCCTTTAGGGACTTGTAGCAATATTTACGGCGATTTTGTATTGAACCTCCCTGACAGTTTTAGTTCGGGGAAGTTGGAAATTTCGTGTATCGGTTATAGAAGCTGTTCGTTGCCTATCGATTCACTAATGGCAGTCGATACATTGTTGATTTCTCTTATTCCAATGGAATACCAGCTTGAAGATATTGTGGTAGTTCCCGGCAAAAACGATGCTGCTACTATTATAAAGAATGTAATATCACGGATTGATAATAATTACCCGCACAAAAAATATTTCCTCGAGGCATTTTTCAGGCACAGGGTGTTTAATTTAATGGATAATCATAAAACTGTGCGTTTAACTGAAGCCGCTTTATCCATACATCAGAATTATTATTCAAAAGAAAATAAAAAGGTCCAGGTAAACGAGATCAGAAACAGTAAAAATTATCAAGAATTGAGTACTTCTATGGGAATGAAACTATTTATTAAGATGATGGGAGGGAAACAAAATCCTGTTTATAAAACGTTATCTGCCGAGAGTATTGTTCAGAAAAATTGGCTAAAAAAAATGGCCAAAAACAATAATTATTCGCTTACCCTAAGTGATGTCAGCTTTTATAATGAGAACCTTGTATATATTCTTGAATTTAAACAGGAATCGTTTGAGTTTTTATTTAAGAAGTATCCTTCAACCCAAACCTATTGGAGATACAGGTACTATGTTAATGCCAATGATTATGCCATTTTAAAGACTGAAGGGACTAAAATCAATCATAATCCGGCATACAAATTCTTAGTAATAAATGATTCAGTTAGTTTCCGGGAAATTATCCAATTCAGAGAACTTGACGGGAAATATTATTTGAATTATGCCTATTTATTCGGAGGGATTCCGGATGCGATTACCAAAGTAGATTCAAATAATTTTTACGCAAATGAGGCAGAACTATTGGTAAATGAAATAGCAACAAGAAGAAATGATTATGACCGGATAAAAAGCCGGAATAAAATGAAAAAAAATACAACACTTTGGGATATGGATTATGAATATCAACCGGCGTTTTGGGAAAATTATAACCTGTTACTTGATCACCCATTAAACACAAGGTATAAGAAAGACCTTGAATTTGAGGAACCACTTGAAGAACAATATAAAAAAGCGAAAGATGTTAAAGTCGGAAATTAAAGGCATATTGAAAAAACCCACCTGGCAAGTAATAATCGCTGCTATAACTTTCTATGTGCTTGGTCTTTATCTGTTCAGTCATTTTGTGTGGAGTACCGATATTTATGAATACAATTATTCAGGTAAAACGGGTTTTGAGGATTACATTGATATGATAAGAAGAATTGATTTTATGCGGTATTTACTGTCTCCCTTATATGTATTATTAATTGCAGGAACTGTTTCGGGATTGATACAAATCGGACTTATTGGCAATAATATCAAGATTAACTACAAATTATTGTTCAAAATAGTACTAACCGCCACATTTATACTCTTTCTCCCCTTTTGGGTAAAAACAGTGTGGTTTGTACTTATAAAGGGGAGTTACACTATGGAAGAAGTGAAGTTGTTTTATCCGTTGTCGGTATTAAGTTTTGTTGACCGTTCAGAGTTACACGAATTTGTGATAAAAGCATTGGGAAGAATTAGCATTTTTCAATTCGTTTTTATGGCCTTTATTGCATGGTGTATTAGTTTTTATTGCAGCAACTCTTTTACTCGCCTTATGGGTATTGTTTTATATACTTATGGCCTTGGTTTCCTCCTGTTTCAAACAATCCAAATTCTTATTTTTATTTAAACAAATAGTTATACTAAGCACAGTAAGTTGGTGAGTTAAATTATTATAGCATTTATGGAATATGCCAATAACGGCTTAAGTCACGATTGTAACATTGTACTATTTATTTTGAGCGCAAACTGTATATAGTAATAAAAAACCTCTGCAAACATTTTGTTTACAGAGGCTTGTGTTATTCAATTGTAGTCCCGACGGGAATCGAACCCATATCTACGGTTTAGGAAACCGCTATTCTATCCGTTGAACTACGGGACCATTTTTGTGAACGGTGTGCAAAAATATGTAAAAACCTGATTGAAGGCAAATTCTTAGCCGTTTTCTTCAAATAAAATAAAAAAGTGTTTGAAATTCTGGCCTTTCTGCTAAAAAGGAATTATTCTTTATCTTTAAAAAGTTTAATTTAAATATTCAAAGAATTTAACTATGAAACATTTAACGATTTTAGTTACAGCATTTATTTTAATGGGGAATTTGATTTTTGCACAATCATTTGAAAAAGATATTTTTAATACTTCGGCTGGAGACCTAACCATAACCTTTATTGGACATGGTACATTGATGATGGAGTTTAACGGGAAAGTTATTCATATTGATCCGGTTGGGCAATATGCCGACTATTTAAAAATGCCTAAAGCCGATTTAATTTTAGTAACCCACAGCCATGGTGACCACCTTGATCTTGAAACCATAAAAAAAATTCAAAAGGGCGGCACACAAATAGTTGCCAGTCTTGTTTGTGCCGAACAGCTTCCATCGGCCAGTATATTAAAAAATGGTGATTCAGGTACATTTTTGGGAATAGAGGTTGAGGCTATTGCAGCTTACAATATTGTAAATGAAAGAAGTGAAGGAAACCCTTTTCATCCGAAAGGGGAAGGTAATGGGTATATTTTAAATATTGGAGGAAAAAATATTTATGTGGCCGGCGATACTGAAAACACACCTGAAATGAAAAAATTACAGAACATCGATGTGGCATTTTTGCCTATGAATCTGCCCTACACAATGACTCCTGAAATGGTTGCCGATGCAGCACAGGTTTTTAAACCAAAAGTATTATATCCCTATCATTTTGGTAATACCGATACCAATAGTTTGGTTGAGTTATTAAAGGATGAAGCTCAGATAGAGGTGAGGGTCAGGAAATTAAATTAGAATTTGGCACTTAAAAATTGGTCGAATTTTAAGGCGTAAGTTTGTAAATAAGTATCCTGATAATTATTTACGAACTGACTATAGCGGTATTTTGCCATATTAAGGTTGTTATTGTCAACCAGTTGTTTAATGACTATTTGTGTTGCTGTTTCATTGAGGTCGTCAATTGCCAAAATTCTTTCAGCGCATGCCATAAGGGTTTTGCAATCGTTTTTTTCATCCAGCAACTTCGAATAAGTGAGCAAAGTATCAATAACGTTGTTGGTAACAATACCTCTGATTTCATCAAGCCACTCCCATTGAAGTTCGGCCAGGAATACCCCTTTTTTTACATAGTGGAAAAAACTTTCCATGTCTTTTTTTGAGGGATTGTCGTTTTTGTTCAAAATGGCAAAAGCTTCCAAATAATCACAGAAAAGGGGCTCATTAAAAACAACTTTCCAGATACCATTTTGATAAATTAATTCGAGGCCTCGGACTGAGTCAATAATTTTTCGCAATTTATTAAAAGAAACACTGCGGTTGTTGGCAGCTTTCTGAGCTTCGAATCCGGGCCATAAAATGGCTGTTAATTTGTCGGTTTTGATGCCTTTTTTATTTTTAACTGAATAAATGATTAGTAATAGAAATAGTTCCTTAATCTTAGGAGTAAAATTAGTTGAAAGTTCTTCTCCTTCGGAGTTAAATAGTTGGAATTCGCCAAAAAGGAATAAGGCGTTTTTATTTTCGTGTTGTTTTTTATTGGATTTAATTATGCCTGTTCCTGATTTTTTTCGTTGTTTTTGTTTGCCATAAATAAAAATTGCAAGAGCCGGAATTAACAGCAGGAGGTAGTAATAATATGGAAATGAAGATGTTTCCGGCTTAATGATTTCCGGTTTGTATTCTGAGTTAAAAAGGTGTTGGATGTCTTCTTCTCCAATCGGGCGGTTCCAGATAAACAAATCATCCACATAACCATTTAAGAAATTCTGTACTCCAATGGCTTGTCCTACAAGCAATGTAGAATCTCCAATAAATGAAGAATGACTTAATGAGGCACCAATGTTTTTACCATCATAATATATTGCTTGTTCTCCATTAAAATAATTGTACCTGTATACGATGTGATGCCACTCATTTGGAGTAACAATTTTTTCAGACCAAAGGTCATTCCCATAAAAACCAAAATATGGCCTGCCCTGCCTGATTACCAAATGAAGCCCTTTCCTGTAAATTCCTTCGTTTGTACCCAAAATACTGTATTCTTTTCCCAAATCAACTTCATTTAGTTTTATCCAGGTACTTACCGTAAAACTGCTGTTTTTGATACCGTATTTTTCAGGAAGCCCTATACTTATAAAAGCTCCTTTTGGAATTTTGACGACTTCTCCTCTGTTTACGTCAGTAGTAAATGTTATATTATGAGGAACAATCTGTAATTGAGGGTCAAGAAAATTTTCCAGATTATCATCAAATGAAAAATAACCGGTTAATCCTTCATCCAGGTCGATTGGATTCCCGGAAAAAACATACGAAGGCAACTGGTTTTCATTTGAAACAATGAGGGTTTGAGGGTCGAATTTATAACCGGGGCTGTAAGGGGTAAGGTTTAATTCTTCACCTTCAGAATAAGGGAAGTTAAAAAAACCGTTGGTTATGCATCGGTTTGAATGTTTCCAGAAAACTTTTTCCATTGGTTTGTCACCAATCCTAACAACTCCTTTAACACTTTTATAAGTACTTAACCACGAAATGAGCGGGCTATAGCCTATGGGGTTGTTTTTAGAGAATACAAAAGTGGGTTTTTTCCCAGTATATTTCCATCGGCTCAATAGGTGGTTAATATAGAATTGGTTTTGGTTTAAGTCTTGAATAAAAGCCACTTGGGGATCACGCGAAAAGGGAATTTCAAGGTCGCGAATGAGTAGCAATTCTTTTGATATATCGCCGTTGGGGTAGTAGCCATCAAAATTTGGGTCTTCATTGCCCGAATGTGGAAATTCTGAAATATAATCCCATGCATAATGAAAATAGGAACTTACAGATTGTGTTTTCTGGAAAGTAAAAACAACCAGGTTTTTATTCATTAATAGAATTTCCTGAGTTAAAGGCCATCTTTCTCCTGGAGGCAAATAATACAGGAATTTTGATAAACCTGTCTGTGTAAAAGCATCATTTAGTTCTCTGATAGGTCCCGTATAATCAATAAAAAGCGGATAAATACGGTTTGTGTTATTTTGAAGGATAGGCTTTAATAGTGCTGCAAAAGTTGCAAAGTCAACTCCTTTTTCAAGTGGAGCCAACATTAATTTGCTATCAGAGTAATTGTAGAAAAGCTTAATTTCCAGGCCTTTATTTGGATTAAAGAGTTCGGTTTGTATTAATTGTGGCGTTATGTTGGCATCTGACAAATCAGCAATTACATATGTTAAATCGCTAAATTGCTGGGCGATAACAGCGGTTTGAAGGCCGAGTACTGCCAGTAAAAATATTAATATCCGTTTTCTTAACAACCTCATTTTATTTCCAGACAATTTTTAGTTTTTCCTATTAATAATAATTCATAGACCAAAAATTAAGGTATTAATTTATTTTGAATCGATACAAATATTATAAAATATTCTTAATTCTTAACTGTTTCTGTATAAATATTTTAAAAAGTTAATTAAGATATTATTAATATGTTGTTAATAGCTAGTTTAATTAAAAATTAATGAATTTGTTAATGAGGAGGTATTATTATTGTACAATGTAAATTTTCTTATTGAAGAACAGATGATTAAACAGCTTATAAAAAAGCCGGGAATAATTTTATTAATTGCTATAATTGGTACTATAGCTATTGTGTTTTCGTTTGATAAAACTTTAAAATATACTTCTACTGATAATTACTGTATGTCGTGTCATGTGCATCCACACGCTGAGGCAAGTTATTTATTATCGGCACATAATAACAACCGAACCGGTGTTAAAGTACATTGTACACAGTGCCATTTGCCACCAAAAGACGATGGGATTGGTTCATACACTTTTGCCAAAGCCAAACATGGAGCAAAAGATGTATACGGTTATTTTTTTAAAGAAGCTTCTGAAATTGATTGGGAAGCAAAACGAACACCAGAAAAAGCTAATCATTTTGTTTATGAAGTTTCATGTGTTAAATGCCATTCGAATTTGTTTCCAGCAAAGCTAACTGATGAAGGAAGTGAAGCACATCTTAATTTTCTGAATAATAAAAATGGACGGACATGTATTAATTGCCATATCGATGTAGGCCATTATACTCCCGGCGCACATTCACATAACATGGATTTTGGTTTGGTAGAACAAAAAGACATTGTGATTTTTGATTCAGCTACAGAAGTGACAGCATTTGTGCCATTTACTGAAAAAATTCCGGGATCAGGAGTTACATTTAATATGAAGCCAATTCAAGGCGGGCAATTTTTAATGGGTAGTCCTTCTTCAGAAGCATACCGTCAGAAGGATGAAGGGCCAATTCGTGAAGTGGAAGTTCGTGATTTTTGGATGGCAGAAATTGAAGTATCGTGGGATGAATATTTAGCCTTTTTTAATGCTACCAGTTCACAAGGACGGAAAGAGGCGGAAGTAACAAATGAAGAAGTTGATGGAATTTCGGGGGCAACACCACCTTGGGGAGCACCCGATCAGGGATGGGGAAAAGGGCAAAGGCCTGCAATTACAATGTCGCACTTTGCAGCCGAAACTTATTGCCGGTGGTTGAGCCAGGTTACAGGCAAAAAATATAGGCTACCTACCGAAGCCGAATGGGAATTTGCAGCCCGTGGTGGTACACAAGGAGCGTATTTTTTTCCTGGAAATCCCAAGGATTTTGAAAAAGAAGGTTTAATGAGTAAAATATTTGGCCCTGATACAATTGGTATATATTCTTCAGTGGTTTATTCTGAGAATAGCCCAGACCGTACGCAGGAGCCTTCATTTGTTAATCCGAATCCATTTGGATTAAAAAATATGCTAGGCAATGTTGCTGAGTTTTGCCTCGATTTTTATGACCCACTTATCTATAGTAAATATCCGAAGGGGATTGTTAAAAATCCACGGGGCCCACGCACTGGTACCGAACATGTGGTACGTGGTGGTTCGTTTTTGAATAGTGCTAAAGGCGTTAGAGTTGCTAATCGCGATTATACAAAAACAAAAGAATGGTTAGTAACCGATCCTCAGATTCCGAAGAGTATTTGGTGGTATTCTGATACTAAAAGTGTTGGGTTTAGAGTAGTATGCGAAGTAGAATTAGCTAATAAATAGGACAATAAATTACACTGAATAAAAAATATAATCATGAAAGAATCTAAATTTTCCAGAAGGTCATTTCTTGAAAAAACGGCTTTGGCAGGAGCTGCAGGATTAGTTGGTGTTGCTGCACTGAATTCATGTAAAAGTCAAAAAACAAGCCAGGAACTTGGTTTGCCTCCGATGCTTGATCAGGCTCCTGATGGGAAAGTTTTGCGAGCCGGATTAGTAGGATGCGGAAACCGGGGGACAGGAGCAGCTTTAAACTTTATGGATGCAGGTCCAAATCTTGAAATCATAGCTTTAGCTGATGTTTTTGAGGATAAAGTTTTGGATTGCAAGAAAAAATTGAAACAATATAAAATCGAGGTACCTGAAGGTAATTGTTTCTCGGGATTTGATGCTTATAAACAATTGCTGGAGGTTGCAGACCTCGATATTGTATTATTGGCAACCCCACCTCAATTTAGGCCCGAACATTTAAAAGCATGTATTGCTGCCAACAAACATGTTTTTGCTGAAAAGCCTGCTTGTGTTGATCCGGTTGGTGCGAGGTCAATGATAGCCACATCAAAAAAAGCGGCTGCTATAGGCCTAACAATAATTACAGGAACTCAACGCCGCCATCAGCGCGATTATGTTGAAACCTACAAACAAATTGCCAATGGTGCCATAGGTGATATTACTTCAGCCAGAGCCTATTGGATGCAATCGCACGTTTGGTTCCGAACCCGCGAAGAAGGATGGAATGATATGGAGTACATGATTCGAAACTGGAATAATTTCAGTTGGTTATGTGGCGATCATATTTTAGATACACACGTCCACAATATCGATGTAATAAATTGGTTTGTTGGACGTAATCCTATTAGCGCAATTGGTTTTGGAGGGCGCGCCCGCAGATTAACCGGCGACCAATACGATTATTATAGCATTGATTTTGATTTTGGGGAAGGTTTATATTCACACAGTATGTCGCGTCAAATAGATGGCTGCGCTAACGGTATGGGTGAATTTATAAGAGGGACAGAAGGGTATACAAATTGCAAGAATATTATATATAACCATGATGGATCTGTAAAATGGAAGTATGAATATCCGAAAGATAAAAGTGGGAAATCAACAAATGTAGTAAAGGTGTCACCTTATGTACAAGAGCACATCCATTTGGTGACTGCCATTCGAACCAATCAACCTGTCCAGGAAGCTGAACAAACAGCTATTTCAACTTTAACAGCTATTATGGCTCGTACTGCCGCACATACAGGGAAAAAAATTACCTGGGATGAAATGATGAGCTCAACGATGAAACTAGGTCCAAAAGAAATTAAAATGGGTCCTGTGGATATGGAATTTCCTGTCCCTGTACCTGGAATACAGCACAAAGCCTAAACCAACTCAACTGTTTTAAACCAACAGTAAGTATCCGGCATTTTTTAATGCCGGATACTTTGAATAAAAAGAATTAGAAATATTATTACAGTTAGGTAGATTTTTGAAAAAATAATCTAAAACATAGGCCATGATATCAGTAATTACTCCTGTTTTTAACGAAGAATCATTAGTTGAAAAACTAATAGAAAAGATTTTTGCAGCGTTAAAAAACACAAATGAGCTGTTTGAGATAGTGTGTGTAAACGATGGGAGCACTGATAATACCATGGCATTATTATTACGTTTAAAAGAAAAGTATACTGAGTTAAAAATTATTTCATTGTCCCGGAACTTTGGGCATCAGGCGGCATATTCAGCAGGGCTTATTTATGCTAAAGGCGAATATATTGCAATGATTGATGGCGATTTACAAGACCCTCCTGAACTACTAACCGAATTTTTTGAGATACTAAAAAATCAACCATTTGATCTTGTTTCAGGACGCAGGATCAAGAGAGATGATCCAATTGGGAAAAGATTTTTAATCAATTCATTCCATAAAATTTTCGTTAAAATAAGCAACCTCAAAGATTTAGATAATTCGGGTAATTTTTGTTTAATGAAAAGGCATGTGGCACATGCCATAAATTCAATGAACGAAAAGAACAGGTATATTCCGGGGCTAAGGGCTTTTGCCGGATTTAATAATTATCATTTTGATTACAATCGCCATCCCCGGGAGAACGGGAAAAATAAAATGAGCTATTCGAAATTATTCTTACTGGCTTTAGATGCAATTTTTTCTTTTTCGAAATGGCCTATAAAACTGTGCCTTTACCTCGGAGTTATGGGATTATTAGTTGTTTTTTTGGCAACGATTTATACCGTTGCCAGTAAATTTTTAGGATGGGCGCCACTTGGATGGTCTTCAACTATGATCAGCCTTTATTTTTTAGGAGCAGTACAACTTACTTTTTTAGGGGTAATTGGCGAATATGTTTACCGCATATATAAAGAAACCCAAAATAGGCCATTGTTTTTTATCAGTAATATAATTGAATAATATACATGTACATTAATTGATGTTAAACAGAAACAAAATATCAGAAATACAAATTTCAAAGAAACACTTTCATTGGGTGGCTTTGGGAATTTTTGTTGTTATGGTATTGTTGGTATCAGGTGCCGCTGTGAACATCGACGAAATTTTGCATTACAATCATGCTAAAAAAGTGGTTAACTGGTATGCTACCAGCGGAAACGATGTTTCATGTTTTGATACTCCTACGTCTCATTTAAAATATTATGGCCAATCGATTGATAATTTATCGGCTTTGGTTAACCGTGTTTTTTCTATCGAAAATGAATATCTCACGAGGCATTGGATTGGTTTAGTAACCGGATTTTTGCTTGTTTTTGTTATTGGTTTGTTAGCTGTTGAAATTTCAGGAAGTTATTTGGCCGGGATAATAGCTATGTTGTTGTTTTTTATTTCTCCTCGCATGATGGGGCAGGTTTTTGGAAACTTAAAAGATATTCCTTTTGCATTAGGCTATACCTGGGGGGTATTGGCTTTATTCCGTATCGTCAAACAATTGCCTAAACCCGATTGGAAAAATATTATATCATTTGCATTGGCTATTGCTTTTACTAATTCGGTTCGAATAGGAGGATTGATATTATTCCCTTATTTAGGCCTTTTCTTTTTGGTTTGGTGTAGTATCAATTATAGGCAAAATAAAAGTATACTTTTTGCCCCCAAAACCTGGATTGATATTTTTGCCAAAGGTTTTGTAATAGTAATTGTAGGTTATTTTTTAGGATTGTTGTTTTGGCCTTATGGATTAGATAAACCATTAACAAATCCATTACACGCGTTAAGTGTGATGGAACATTATAAAATCAGTATCAAACAAATATTTGAAGGAGAGGTTATCTGGAGTACATTAATGCCCTGGTATTACCTCCCAAAATGGATATTGATTTCGTGGCCCGAAATAGTATTGGTTGGATTCCCCTTATTTTTTATTTTAGTAAAAAACCAGATTAAGAAAGTTAACAAGGATCTTTTATTTCAATACACAATGCTACTTTTTGTTTTTGTTTTCCCATTTGTTTATGTTATTCTGATAGGTGCAAATTTATACAGTGGATGGAGGCAAATGTTCTTTATTTATACTCCTTTTGTTGTGATGTCAGCACTGGGTATTGAATATGTTGTTACAAAACTCAGGAATACAAAACGTTATATTGTTGTCGCAATTATAGTTCTTTTGGCAACTTTCCAATTGTTCATTCTATAAAAACATACCCTTCGGATTATATCTATTTTAACAGTTTTGCCGGATTTAATAAAAATGCCTGGAGTAATTATGAGTATGATTATTACTGGCATGAAATGAAAAAAGGGGCACAATGGTTAGAAAATGAAGTGGAGGGACTAGATAAATCAATTACCGTTGCTACTAACCTCGATTTATCACCCTATTTGTATAAGAATAAAAATATTGAATTTAAATACGTTCATTATTACGATAAAATTTCGGTTGATTGGGATTATGCCATATTGGGTGTTAATTATGTACATCCATGGCAATTAAAAAATAATTTGTGGAACCATAAGGGAGTTACTAAAACATTTTACCACAAAGGAAATCCTTCGGTTGTTATTCTTGATAAACAAGACAAAGATGCTTATTTGGGGTACCTGGCTTTCAAAAGTCAAAATTATACCGAAGCAATTCGATATTTGAGTAAGGCTTCTGGAAATGACCCTCAGGACATAAATATTTTATCATACCTGGGCGAAAGTTATTTGGCTGTTGATGAATGGGAAAAAGTTGAAGAGGTGGTTAAAAACGGCCTTACTATTCACCCTTTTTATGAACCCTTTAAATTACTCAGGGCAAAGGTTCAGATAAAACAAAATAATTTTGAAGCAGGCTTGCAGCTTTTAAAGGATCTTTTAAAAATTAATCCGAGGTATTTTAAGGCAATACCATACCTTATTAAATGTTACGAGGGTACCGGGCAAACAGAAATGGCAAACAGTTTAAAAAATAAATATAGTGTTAAATAAAAGCAGAAAATAATGAAAAAGTTAAGTTACATTTTATCAATTGTTTTGATTTCGACCATGATTTTTGGAAATACATTAGTGGCTCAGGATGAGGGTACTTATGTTGACGATGCTACGCCAATGGATAGCTCTTATGTTGAAGGAGATGCATTGGACTTTGGCGAATATTACGAAGAAGAATCAGGATCAGGTACTACAATTTATATTGCTGGAGCTGCACTGATTTTGGTAGCCGGAGTAGTAATTGTTGTATTACGAAAAAAGAAAAATAAATAGAAGGGCAAGACAGCATTTTTGTTGGTTATGCCACTAGCTTAAACCGCGCCAACTTCTCCCATTTATGGGAGAAGTTGTTTTTTTTACCTCCTCGCCTCCTCAGAAACAATCGTATTCCATACTTCTTAGGCATTCTCGCTAAGGTTTTGCGAACAGCAATATCCTGATTATCCTGATACCCTCACTTTTAATGAATCAGTACATTTGATGTATAAGTATTAACTTAAAATTGTGAATCATGGAAAGGATAGATAAAGTGAAGCGGATTGATTCAAAACAAGTTATTAAGGTTAAGTTTTTGAATATTTTTTGGGTACTGGTTGTTTTATTATTGGCAATAAATATTGAAGCTCAGGAAGTAGTAGCTTCTGAAAATGCTTATACGCAGGGAGAAGAATTAAATACTACTACCGCCATCGATTATTTTACAGATGCCGATTTTAAAGTGTATCCAAATCCAGCAAGGCAATCAGTAAAGATTAAAACCGATGTCCAATTGCAGGAAGGCACTATTATAACTCTTTGCGATATGAGAGGTACTCTTTTAGTAAAAAGGTCATTTGGGAGTTTTGTAACACAAAAGGATTTAACAATTAATCTTTCGAACTTCTCAGATGGTAATTATATAGTCGGAATATATGCGTCCAATGGGAAATTTATTTCTAAAAAAGTAATTAAACGAAGCTAGGGAATAGGTTTTCAAATTTGTTTTAAATAAATCTTTTTAATTAAGGGTGCCTATGGTGCCCTTTTTTTATGTAAAAAAAGAAGGATTACAATCCTCAAAGTAAGTGTATTTAATGAAATAATTCCGGAGTCGATTTAACCAACCAAACTAAGGTGCCTTATTTTATCAAAGTCAAGAATAGAAATTTGATCGCCTTTCATTTCAAAAATACCGTCTTTTGTAAAATCTTTGATGACTCTTGAAATACTTTCCTGCGACATATGCATTATTGAAGCCATGTCTTTTTTTGACAGCGGAACTCTAAAGACTTTTCGTTTATAAATTCGCAGGCTTAAACACAACAGAAGGTCAGCAAAACGGCCATGGAGTTGTTTAAGTGTTAAACACGCCATTCGATTATATGAAAAAAGGGATTCTTCGTTCATTAGCGCCAATAATTCGGCACCAAACTGGGCATTTTTACCAATTAATGATTTTACAACATTTATGTCGAGTAAACAAACACTTACGTCGTTATACGCATAAACGGAATAGGGATAAATATTTTGAGAAAAAAATAGCCTGTAAACCCAACATCTTTCCTTTGCTTTCGAGCGAAAGAACCAATTCATTGTTGCCATGTTCCCGAAATACTTTTACCAGGCCTTTTTTGATGTAAACCAAATGGCCTGCCAAAGCACCGTGTTTTACAATCGTTTCTCCTTTTTTAAAATTGATTTCAACACGGTTCTTGTTAATTTTAATTAACTCATCAGCTGATAGTTTAGTAAATGGGTGTGATTTACATTTACAGTCGATACATTTTTTTATGGCCCTTCCCTGAAGCATAGCAACTCTTTCATTATGAATCGGCTAATATAGTAAATTTGGATTAAGAAATTCATCACATCAATCATCTTCTTGATTTAGATCAAAAAAGTGCATGATTAGCTCGTTGATTTGTTTTGATTTACTTATGCACCTAAAATTCTTCCAATAATTCTTGCCCTGCTAAATTTGAACCATTAATTCTGAAAATTTTAAGGACATGAGAAAGGCAATTCATTTATTGATCTTTAGTGTAATAGGTATATCCTTTTTTTTGGTTTCTTGCCAGAAAAATCAACCTGCAGACAGTACTTTAAAAGTATTTGAAAGCACCGACCAGCTAGTAGAAGATGCTAAAGAAATAATCACAGAAATTTCCGTAGAAGATTTTAAAAAATTGTACGATGGCGAAGAATATTTTGTCATGATCGATGTGCGTACTGTCGCTGAGTATAATAATGGATATATTCCCGGAGCAGCTTCAATTCCACGAGGCGTATTAGAGTTCAGGATTGCCAGTGAGCCTGTGTGGGATGGTTTTGGCCTTTATATTCCTGAAAAAGCTGACCTCATTATTTTAAACTGTAAAAGCGGGAACCGGAGTGCTTTGGCAACAAAAGCACTTACCGAACTTGGCTACGAAAATGTTAAAAGTTTACAAGGTGGATGGGTTGCCTTTCATGAGGCTTTTCCCGATTTGAACGAAAAAATTACTGTTGAACATTCTGGCTCACAACAAATGTCCTCCGAAGCTGATTCGGCCGGTGGATGCTAATATATACTACTAACTTAAAAATTAATTCTATGAAAAAGTTTTTTATTTATACCCTATTGATTGCATTTGTTGCAACGTTCGCTTTAACAGGCTGTAAAGATTCTGGCGAAGGAGTTGAAGAAGTTGTTGCTTATGAAACGCTTACAACTCATTTAAAATCTATAAATCTGGATTTTGACCATGTCATAAAAAATGCCAACGATCAGAAATTTGTTATGTTTCCAGCTGATGGAGACTTAAGTTCGAAATGGGTAATGGATATAAGGAGCGCAACCGATTATGCAACTGCACACATCGATGGCGCTAGCAATGTACCATTTACAAACATTTTAACTGCTGCAGCGAGTGCCGATAAACCAATTGTTGTAGTTTGTTATACAGGGCAAACAGCTTGTTATGCTACTGCTTTATTAAGACTTTATGGCTTTGAAGATGCTCAGGCATTAAAATGGGGTATGAGCGGTTGGAACAGTACATTTGATAAATGGACACCTAATTGTAAAGACCTGACTACTGATTCTAATTGGTCTACTGATGCTGCTCCTGCAGCTGGATCATACAATTCTCCTGTAATTTCGACAACCTTAACCGATGGGGAGGCTATTTTAAAGGAAAGAGTTGAAGCAGTTGTAGCTGCTGGATTTAAAAATATTAGCAGAGCTGATGTTTTGGCTAATCCGTCAAGCTATTTTGTAAACAATTATTTTTCAGATGCCCATTATACCGGGTTTGGCCATGTAGCTGGTGCTAACCGTATTTTACCTTTAATGATTGATGATTGCAGTAAACTGGATCCTTCAAAAACAGTAGTTACTTATTGTTATACAGGACAAACATCTGCAATAATCACAGCTTACTTGAATGTACTGGGATTTGATGCAAAAAGCCTTCTGTTTGGAATTAATGGAATGTCTACTTCAAATCCATTCTGGACTGCAGGTGACGGTGTTACTAACCATTGGGGATTCGATTCAAAATCGAAAAGTTTTACAACAGTTCAATAAAATATAATTAAGAGGGTGGTATAATTATTATACCGCCCTCTTTTTTAAATAAAAAATAAACATATGCTCATCATGCGCAAACTTCTATTTTTTTGTATAGCCATTGTGTTTTTTAGTGTAAATGCAATGTCGCAGGGCTGCTCCGAACCTGTTTCTGAAGAAGGAGTAAATATTTTTGGCTATGTTCAGGCTCAATACGACTATAATATGTTCGATGAAACCGAATCAACATTTGGTTTTAACCGTGCCCGGATTGGTGCTATGGGAAATATCCCTTACGATTTTAGTTACTATGTTTTATTAGAAACAAGCCCATTTAAAAAAGATGGTCCAAAAGCTTATTTGCTCGATGCTTTTATTACTTACAAACGGTTTTCGTTTGCTAAAATAAGCATGGGATCTTTTAAGTCGCCATTTGGAAGGGAACTTGGTACTGCATGCCATTCGCTTTATACAATCAACCGTTCAAAAGTTGTAAATGAATTAACTGCACCTGACCGCGATATGGGTTTGATGTTATTGGGAGGTTCCGATACAACTCTTTTTAGGTATGCCATTGCTGTTATGAATGGTACAGGTTTATTGGTGAAAGATCATGATGTATACAAAGATGTTGTTGGCCGTTTAATGGTTCAACCTACCGATTGGCTAAAATTGGGTGGAAGTTTTAAATTGGGTAAATCAGCTAACGATGATGCTACATTGGGAGATGATACACGAACCCGTTTTGGTGCCGACCTTGAAGTTGAGTACGCTAACTTCCTTGTTCAGGGAGAATATATTTATGGGAAAGATGATGGTTCATATACTGTAGGTGGTGGATGTGGCGGCGACCCTGAAGTTGTTCAGGGAAGTGTAAAGCGCTCGGGTATGTTTGTAATGGCATTGTATAATACTCCATGGAATTTGCAGCCTGTTTTAAAATATGAAAGTTATACTGCTGATATGGATGCAGGTAATAATATGGAACAGATTACAACCTTTGGTGTTAACTATTTCTTTAATGAATGGACTCGTTTGCAGGTTAACTACGAGTATGCAGCCGAGCAGGCAACTGAAATAAAGAACGACCGTTTTATGGTTCAATTACAGGTAAAATTCTAAAATAGCAACTTATGAAACTATTTAATAAACTCACTTTTATAGGATTATTATTATTCCTTTCTGTTACTATTTCTGCTCAGGATATTATTTCAGTAACTGATTTGGCAAAAATATCGAAAAACGATGATGTAGTTGTTGTATGGGCAGGCGCCGCCGCAGGTTATAAAGTACATATTACAGGAGCTGTAAATGTTGCACATAGTTCATTGTGTAATAACGAACCTGTGAAGAATTTGATTAAACCTGCTTCAGAAATGGCGCAGATTCTTGGCAAAGGTGGAATTTCGGCTGACAAAACAATTGTTGTGTACGATGAAGGCTCAGGGAAATACGCAGGCCGGATGTATTGGATGTTAAAATACCTGGGAGCTCCAAATGTAAAAATTCTGGATGGCAATTTAAAGGCCTGGAAAGCAAAAAGAAAACCTATAACCGGGGCAGTAACAAATGCAGTGGCAACAACTTTTGCTGGTAAAGCCAATGCTTCATTATTAGCAAAAATTGATGAGGTGAAAAAAGCTACAGCTAGTTCTTCCTATGTGTTAGTTGATGCCCGTTCTCCTGAAGAATATGCAGGAACAGCAGAAACAGAATTACGTAAAGGGCATATTCCCGGAGCTGTAAATTTAGAATTTTCCAATGTCCTTAATAGTAAAGGACTGTTAAAACCAGCTGCCGAATTAAAAGCATTATTTGAATCAAAAGGCATAACACCAGATAAAACTGCTATTGTTTATTGTGAAACAAGTGTAAGGGCAGGGATTTTATTTTTTGCCCTTAAAGGGCTTGATTATCCAAATGTCAAAGTTTATGATGGTGCTTATTTAGAGTGGCAGGCTACTTCATCGAATAAAGTAGAGTAGTAGCCTTTCACATGTCCGGAGCACCCGGAATAGCCGGGTGCTCTATTACATAATCCCGGCATTTTTTATTGCTTAAAACTAGGATTTTAACCGATTAAAATTAGGATGAACAGCAGGAGAGATTTTATAAAAGTTACATCGGTAGGTGGAGCAGCCATGCTTGTTGCTGGTACTACAGCTGCCAAATATTTCGACCCTTCAAAAAGCATGAAGGACCCTAAAATTCAACGCACACCAACTTATTGTGAAGTTTGTTTTTGGAAATGTGCCGGATGGGCTCATACTGATGTTGATGGTGAATTGTGGAAAGTAGTAGGTAATGCTAATGATCCACTATGTAATGGGAAATTATGTCCCAGGGGAACAGGCGGTATTGGTATGTATACTGACAAAGACCGCCTCAAAGTCCCAATGATCAGGGTGGAAGAACGTGGGAAACAGGTTTTTAAAGAGGTAAGTTGGCATAAAGCTTTGGAATATGTTGCACAGAAAATGAAAACCATTAAAGAAGAGCATGGAGCTGAATCCATTGCCCTTTTTAACCATGGTTCAGGAGGGAAGCATTTTACATCATTAGTAAAAGGTTTTGGTTCTGAAAACATAACTGCTCCTTCGTATGCACAATGCCGTGGTCCACGTGAGGCTGCATGGATTTCAACATTTGGAGTTGCAGTAAATTCACCCGAACCTACCGATATAAAAAATGCAAAATGCCTTGTCCTTATAGGTTGCCACATAGGCGAGAACATGCACAACTCTCAGGTACAGGAAATGTCGGAGGCTATTGATAAAAAAGCAACAATTATTACAGTCGATCCTCGTTTATCAACAGCCGCATCACATTCGAAATACTGGTTGCCAATAAAACCTGCTACTGATATTGCACTTCTTTTGGCATGGATGAATGTTATTATCTCAGAAAAAAGGTATAATCCTGTCCACATTGAAAAAAATATTTTTGGGTTCGAAGAATTAAAGCAACATGTTGCTGAATTTACGCCTGAATGGGCAGCATCAATAACGAATTTAGAAGCAAGCCAAATACGTGAAACTGCGCGTGAAATGGCATATCACGCACCTGCTACAATTATTCATCCGGGAAGGCATGTTACCTGGTACGGCGACGATGTTCAACGTGTACGCTGTATTGCAATGTTAAACGGGATCTTAGGATCATATGGTTCCAAAGGAGGTTTTTACCTTCCGGGAAAAGCTTCAGTACCTTCATTCCCACATCCACCGTTTCCAAAACCCAAATGGGGATGGAAAGAGTTTTTAAATGGCAAATACCCATTGGCAGGAATTAATGTTGCAAATGCAATGATTGATGCCTCTCACCCCGACAATCAATCGGATAAAAAAATAAAAGGGTGGTTTGTGGTTGGAACAAATTTGATAAATACAATTCCTGATACAAATCGGACAGTAGAAGCTATCAAAAACCAGGACCTGGTGGTTGTGGTTGATACTATGCCCATGGAAATTGCAGGTTGGGCCGATGTTATTTTGCCTGAATGTACATATTTAGAGCGGCACGACGATTTAAGGGTTTCTCCTTTCCGGGAGCCTACAATTGCTTTACGTGTTCCGGCTGTTAAACCTAAATATTTGTCAAAACCAGCATGGTGGATAGCCCGAAGATTATCATTAAAATTGGGCTTGCAAGGATTTTTTAACTACACCGATTTTAGTGAAGTGCTTGATTGGCAGCTTAAACAAATTGGGTCCAGCTTGCCAGAAATGACTAAAAAAGGGATGATTAAATACCCACGGCCTTTAAGCGATCAATATTTGCCAAAAGATGAGCCTGTTCATTTAAAAACTCCTTCTGGAAAAATTGAGTTGTATTCACAACTTCTGGAAGAACATGGTTTTAACCCTCTACCAGTTTATACCAAACATGCTGAAGCTCCCGATGGATTTTTCAGGCTAAATTATGGCAGGGCGCCTATGCATACATTTACCCGCACAAGTAATAATCCCAACCTAACTGATATTATGGCGGAGAATAAATTATGGGTTAATCCGAAGGTGGCACAAAAATATAATTTAGTTATGGGTCAATCTATTTGGCTCGAAAACCAGGATGGTATTGTATCGTCATTCCCTATAAAAGTAAGAGTTACTGAGCGTATTGGCTTCGATTCGGTTTATATGGTTCATGGATTTGGACATGCAAATAAAATGCTGAAAAACTCATTTGGGAAAGGTATTTCCGACACACAATTAATAACCAATGTGGCAATCGATCCTATTATGGGAGGAACAGGGATGCGCGGAAATTTTGTGAAATTTATTACTGAAAAACCAAAGGAGGAGGTTCTATCATGAGGTATGCAATGGCCGTTGATACAAAAAAATGTGTTGGTTGTAGCGATTGTGTTGTCGCTTGTCAAACTGAAAATAAAGTCCCGATAGGTTTTTGCCGCGATTGGGTAGTTGAGATTGTTGATGGTGTTTTCCCTAAAGTGGAAGTTGAATTACGAAGCGAACGGTGTAACCATTGCGAAAATTCCCCTTGTGTAAGGTGTTGCCCTACAGGAGCCAGCCATTATTCAACCGGAGGAATAGTTGTTGTTGAACAAAATGATTGTATCGGTTGTGGAGCCTGTATTCAGTCGTGCCCCTACGATGCAAGATATTCACATCCTGACGGGTATGTTGATAAATGTACTTTTTGTATTCACCGGGTTGAAAGGGGTTATAAACCTGCATGTGTTTCGGTTTGCCCAACCAATTGCCTGTATTTTGGCGATTTGGATGATTCAAAATCAGATGTTTCAGTGGTTTTGAAAAAAAGAAAATACAAAGTATTAGCTCCTGAAGCAGGGACAGGCCCACATTTATACTTTTTGATTTAATCTGTTAACAGTTTTATAATGAAGGAAGAATTTTTTATCTCAGGAAGAAATATACCAAATATTGATCCAAGCCTGCATATCTGGCATTGGCAAATACCGGTTTATCTTTTTTTAGGCGGATTAGCTGCAGGAATCCTATTCTTTGCCGGGTTGTACACTATTTTGGGGAAAGAAAAAGAAATGCCAACAGCAGTAAAATGGAGTACCTTTCTGGTTCCGGGGGCATTAATGTTGGGCCTGTTTTTTTTGTTTTTAGATTTAAAACATCAAATGTATTTCTGGAAACTTTATACAACAATCAGGATTGAATCGCCTATGAGTTGGGGGGCATGGACATTAATGTTTATTACGCCTCTTTCGCTTATTTGGAGTGCAACCTATTTAAAAGAGTTAATTCCGGATTGGAGCTGGAAATTTGAGTTCCTTGAAAAATTTGAAACATTTATTATTAAGCACAGAAAATTAATAGCATGGTTATTGGTTTTCTTTTCAGTCATTTTGGGTATATATACAGGTATATTATTATCGGCATTTAATGCAAGGCCACTTTGGAATACTTCTATTTTAGGGCCTTTATTTCTAACCTCGGGATTGTCAACCGGAGCCGTTACCATTATGTGGATGTCGAAAAACAATCTTGAACGAAAAACATTTAGTAAAATTGATTTAATACTTATAGGTATTGAATTATTTTTTATTGTCCACTTGTTTATGGGATTTTTAGCCAGTACGCAGGTTCAAATTGAAGCAGCAAAATTATTTCTTGGAGGCCCATATACATTGATCTTTTGGGGAGGAGTTGTAGTTTGTGGTTTAATACTACCTTTTATACTTGAAGTTTTAGAGTTAAGGGGTAAAAAAATTCCAGCAGCAATTCCTGCTATTTTAATTCTTTTGGGAGGATTATTATTTCGTTTTATAATGGTTGATGCGGGGCAGCTTACACGGTACTTATATTAGATATAATAAGAAATGTGAATCAAGAGTTAAATTGCTAATGTTATAAAAGCTGTAGCCAATCTTCCAAAAGCATGAACCATTAAACCTTTTGTAGACCTAACTTTACTAGCTTTCTGAATATCAGCCTTTTCAATCAACCAATTAAATATTGCTTCGACTGGTTGCCTAACTTTGGAAACAGCAGTTGAAAATAAATCATTAGCTGCTTTAATCCTTTGCCTTATTACTTCAGGCATTCCTTTTACGGCTTTCACTGGTGTAAGCATTTCAGAATTCTGATGTTTCAACATCTGTTCATTCAGTTCGTTTACATAGTATATCTTATCGCCCCAAAAAGTCCTGTTCACAATACCGGACCATGCTTCTTTGAATACGGTCACATCATTGACCGAAGCCGGGGTAAACAATATCTGTTCAGGATGGGGCAATTTTCCAATACGTCGAAAACCTAACAAGTGCAACTTAAGTCCATAATAATATATTCCCTTTGTTGAACAAAACCCTTTATCTGTTATCTCCCTTGCAACCTTGCCAGAACGCTTGCCAGAACAGGTTATAATTGGCATTGAGTCTAATAAACTTTGATCCAAGCAACAATCATCTGGCTGAAAATCGGCAAGGAGGATTTCAACAAGCCTGGTAAAAGCACCTCCCAGTTTGTTCAATCGATTATTGAATGCTTGGTAGCTCCCAAGTTTGGGAAACCATGACATTAGGTATTCCGAAGCAAACCGATGAATTTGCTTTACCTTCATATGCCCTTCATGGTGCATGGTATATAAATATATAGTCATAATCTCTTGGTCTGTAAATTCCGGCTTGTCATTATTACTAAACCTTTCACAATAAAATTGTAGTTCTTCAAACTTATCACAGATATAAAAGTAAATTCTTACTAACTTGTCGTCTTTATCCTTGGAAATCATATCAATTTGTCAATTCGTAACTGACTCTAAGATACTGATTTTCAAGGATTCAAACAAATTTAACGCGCTAATCATCAGCCATTTAATGAACTTTTTTTATACTGTTTTCAACTCTTCCTGTTTTGTGCACCACAACGACGCATCAAAATTGCCCCTTTGATTTTCAGTTACTTAGCATTTTAAAATTTGCATTTTGGGTGCTGCAAGCCTATTTTTGGGTATGTTTATACGTAAAAATAAGAATAGGAGCGGTTCTGTTAGCATCCAGATAATCTCCAAAAACAAGGGTAAATATAAAGTCATAAAAACTGTAGGCTGCGCAAAAACTAAACGAGAAGAAGAGTTGTTGTCATTGCTTGCAAACACTGAGTTGGAAAGGCTTACGGGAATGCAATCTCTTTTTATCGAACACGATGACATCGTGGTTGAGAACTTTGTGGACAGTATTGCAAATAATCATCTGCAAGTTGTCGGGAGCGAATTAATTTTAGGAAAAATTTATCAGAAATTCAATTTTCCATACGATGGGTGCTGCAACTATTTCCGCAACCTTGTTTTATGCCGATTAGTATACCCTGGGAGCAAATTGAAAACCGTTGATTATTTTAGGCGGCACTTAAATACCGATGTTAGCGTTCATACTATTTATCGTTTTCTTGATGAATTGAACACCACACTAAAGCCCCAAATAGAACAACTTACTTTTAAGCATACAAAGAAACTACTCAAAGGCAAGATAAGTGTCGCATTTTACGACATGACCACTCTATACTTTGAAGCATCTGAAGAAGATGATTATCGTATCCCCGGATTTAATAAAGATGGTAAACACCAACAGCCCCAAATAATGATCGGGTTACTGGTTGGTAAATATGGATACCCGGTTGGCTACCAAATATTCGAGGGAAACACTTCTGAAACGAAAACATTGATACCGGTACTTGAAGCTTTTCAAAAGAAGTTTGATATTGAAAAGCCTATTGTAATAGCTGATGCCGCTTTGCTCTCGCAAAAAAACATAAATGCTTTGGTTGAAAACAACTACCAATACATACTTGGCGGGCGGATAAAAAATGAAAGTAAAGGCATAAAAGCAAAAATTACAGCCCTTAATGTTAACGAAAACAAACCCAAAGAACTGAAATACAAGAATGGAAGGTTAATTATCAGCTTTTCTCAAAAAAGGGCACACAACGACATGAAAAACAGGAATAAAGGCTTAAAGAGGCTTGAAAAACGTGTTGCGTCGGGTAAACTGACTAAAGACCACATAAACAATCGTGGATATAATAAATATCTAAAACTATCAGGTGAAATTGATGTCAAAATCGATTACAATAAGTATAAAGCAGATAAGGTTTGGGATGGACTGAAAGGTTATGTGACCAATACACATTTATCGAGAAAAGATGTCATTGGAAATTATAGTCAATTGTGGCAAGTGGAAAAAGCTTTTCGTATATCAAAAACCGATTTGAGGATACGTCCGGTATACCATCGGTTAAAAGAACGTATTGAGGCTCACATTTGTATCTGTTTCACGGCATACGCCATTTACAAGGAACTGGAGAGGTTGTTAAAAATAAATAACATTAATATCTCTGCTGAAAAAGCAATAGAACAAATCAGGGAAATCAGGCAATTGCGGTATACGCTACCAAAATCAAGATTGATTAAAACAAAAATCCTACACCCGACAGAAATACAGGAAGCTCTAATAAATATGAGATTCTAAAACAGGGTGCTGCAATGCACAAAACAGGAGAAGTTACATTCGATGAAATGATGAACTCTGATCTAAAACTTGGACCAGATACTTATATCATGGGCGATATAGGCTACATGGCAAAAGCAACAATCCCTGTCCCTGGAACATTGGAAGGATAATAAAATCAATTCGTTAAATACACTATTTAAAACTGCCGCTGGAAATATTAATTTCCCAGCGGCAGTTTTCTTATACCACCATTCCTCCCCCAATTTTTCAAAACCAAGCCAATATTTTATTGGTTTTATTAATAAAACAACAATCATTCGAACTTTTACTTACAAAGATGGTTTCTAATTACACAATTAGCTTTTTTTTGTCAAAGTAAAAAATGGTACTGTTTTATGAATAAAATAAATACAACACCACCTCCCATTTATGTTGTTTCCGGAGGACGTGGTATGGCAGGGAATAACATGGTTCAATCGTTGTTGATCCAATATCCCAATAACAAAATACCAGTGATAATTGTCCCACAAGTTTCAGGCGAGGATGAAATTTTTGACATTGTCATGAAAGCCAAGGCCGATAAAGGTATAATTACACACACAATGGTTAATCCCGACCTTCGTAATAAATTAAAAGAATTATGTAAAGAATTTGGTGTTTTTGCCATTGATTTTATGGGAAATCTAGCTAATTACCTGGAAACAACCATTGAAGCAGAACCGCTTAAACAACCAGGCCTTTATCGTGAACTAAATTACCAATATTTCGACCGGATAGAATCCATTGAATACACTTTATCGCACGACGATGGCATGGGGCCACAACGGTTAAAAGATGCTGAAATAATTCTAACAGCAGTATCACGAGCCGGGAAAACGCCCTTAAGTGTATACCTGGCAATGTATGGTTGGAAAGTTGCCAATGTCCCACTTGTGAATGGTATTGCCCCTCCAAAAGAATTGTTTGAAATAAATCCTCAACGGGTATTTGGATTACACATTGGAGCCAGTCAATTAATTGCCCACCGAAAAAAACGTCTTCAAAGCTGGAATAACCATCAAAACGAAAGTTACATTGATGAGCGATCCATACGCGAAGAAATTCGTCATGCCATGTTTACTTTCGACAAAGGTGGATTTTCGGTTATTAATGTTTCTAATAAACCCATTGAAAATACAGCCAACGAAATATTAAATTTGATGTCGGAACGGTTTTCATACGGTGGACGCAAATTAAAATCGCCATACCACGATCAGAAAGAATAATTAAAAACCTGTAACATATTCTATTTTAGAACATGATTCACTAAAAAAAACAACAAGTAATTAAAATTATTAGTGTCTTATCCTTAAATTGAAAAGGATTTTGACTTATTATTTAATTACCAGGTAAAAATATTTCATTTTTTAAAAGTTTTTTAAAACTAAAATCTATTTTACCTGTTTTTATTTTTGAAGTAATCACTTGTTCAAAATAAAACCATGTTCAAAATAAAGTTTTTAGGTGTTGTCAGTATAATTGTAATATATTTCTCAGGGTATTCTCAGGAAAATTTGCTGACCATTCAGCAGGCTGTTGAAACAGCGATAAACAATAATGCAGAACTTAATCAAATGCGTGCCCAATTGGCGCAAAAAGAAAATATTTGGCGCACTGAAACTGGGATATCTCCTGCCGAAATAAGTTATTTTAAGGAAGGCATCAGCTCCAGTCCTGACAATCCTTTTGCTGAAAAAAGAATTACTATCTCTCAAGAAATTGATTTCCCTCTCACAACTATCTACCGGTTAAAAGCATTCAACCAAAAGGTTGAAGCTCAAAAAAACTTAATCATAGCCAAAGAAAAAATCATTAAATCAGAAGTTAAGAGTAAATATGTTGAGGTTTTGTATGCCATCCATCTTCAACGGTCAATGACGAATCAACTGAAGCTGTCGCAGGATTTATACAATGCTGTTTATACAAAATTTGAAACAGGAATGGGTAATGGCATTGATTTAACCAATGCTGAACTTCAGCTCGACGAAGCCAAAAACGACCTGGACCAAACAGAATGGGTGTTACACAAAGCCAGGTATGGACTGTTTAATATTATGGGGCTTCCTGTTAACCAACAAAAATACTCCATTCAATTTACTGATACATTAACCACCATCGAAATCGACATTTCGCAAATTCAAACATTAGCCGTACAAGAAAAACAACCCGATTTCAAAGCATCAGTAAATATGCTTCAAGCTTCGAATTATTCTGTAAAAGAAGCTAAAAGCAATATCCTTCCTGATATTACCATGAGCCTTTATAAACAAGATTATGGGGGAGGTTATAACTATAATGGTTTTGAAATTGGTTTAAAAATCCCAATTTGGTTACCCTTTGAACAAAAGGGGAAAATAGCTATTGCCAAAGCTCAAACCGATGAAATTCAATGGCAGCAGGAAGGAATCAGGCTAAACATGAAAAAACAAATTGAATACGCCTGGCACAACTATTCTGTGAGCCGTTCAATTGTGAACCGATATAATACATCGTTAAAAGAGAAAGCTTCAAAACTTCAAAGTTTAACATTAAGAGCCTACCAACTTGGCGAAACTGACCTGTTAGTATTATTAAATGCCCAACAAATGTTCATCAAAAGCGAACAGCGCTACCTCACAGCCTTGCGCGATTATTACCTTCAACTGGCAGCTCTTGAACAATTTTTAGAACAGGATCTGATATTTTAAACCTTTTACAAATATTCTGAAAACACCGATATGAAAAACCTAATTACTATAATACTCATTTTCACAGCCATTTTATTAATGGTTTCATGTGGTTTAAAGCAAACTGAAATCAAACAAGCTATACAAACAGACCTTCCGCCTTCATTGACCGAAAAAGACAATGGAATATTTTTAATCCATCTTACCGAAAAAGAACAAAAAGAACTTTCAGTTCAAACAAAACAAGTTAAATGTACCTATGTTAATTATTCAATATCTGCTCCAGGAGTTGTTTTCCCGGCACACGGGCATGTAAGTTTAATCAGCTCCCCCATTAATGGGCAAGTACTTCAAATCAATGTACATGAAGGCGATTGGGTAACAAAAGGACAGGAATTATTTCGCATTCAAAGCCTTGAGTTTGGAACCCTTATATCAGAATACCTTCAGGCAAAAGCCGAAGAAAATTTCCAAACAAACAGGTTAGCCCGCCTCGAACAATTGGTTAAAGAAACCATTAGCTCGGCCAGCGAACTCGATAAGGCAACTGCTGAATACCAACGGGCAAGTACATTGGCAAAATCGGCTTATGCAAAGTTAAAGGCCGTTGGTGTTCCTGATAAAGAAATCACAACATTTCGAGATGCAATAAATTTTGATCCAACCTTAAAAATTTATGCCCCCATTAATGGTGTAATTGAAAAGAATTTTGTTGAATTGGGGCAATCGGTAAATGCATTGGAAAACCTTTCCAGAGTATTAGACACCAAACAAGTATTAATTAAAGGCTACATCTCGCCAAATGAAGCACAATATGTGATGGCTGGAGACTCAGTAACCATCTCAAAACGGGAACAGCCAGATTCAGATATTTATGGCAAAATCACATCCATAAACCCGGGCCTTGATGAAGAAAGCCGTTCAGTTATAATCAATATTCTAATTCCTACTTCAAATGGTTGGCCTAAACCCGGTGAGAGCTTAAGATTAGCTATAGCATCAAAAACGCAAAAAGAAATCATCTCAATCCCTATGGAAGCATTAACATACGACGGTAATCAAGCAATTGTTTTTGTAAAAAAGTCAAATAAAATATTTGAAAAAAGGATTATTCAGGTAACAAACATCAGAGATAAATTTGTTTTTACAGAAGCTGGATTAACCACTGATGAAGAAATTGCCATAACTAAAGTTTTTAGTTTAAAAGCTCTTTCACGATTTGATAATAGTTCCGAAGAATAATTACATCAAAAAACAAATCTTATGCTTCAAAATATTGTATCATTTAGTGTCAGGCAAAAATACGTCGCCCTTTCATTGGTCTTATTAATGGCAATTGGCGGTTATTTTTCACTCATAAGCCTGCCAATAAATTCATTACCCGATGTTACTCCAGTGCAGGTTTTGGTAATCACTAAAGCAGGGCGTTATTCGCCATTTGATGTCGAAAAACTGGTAAGTTACCCCATTGAAACTGCCATGAATGGCCTGCCTGACGTAGCTGAAGTACGCTCAATTTCTCAATTTGGACTCTCTGCAGTTACTGTTGAATTTGAAGAAGGAACCGATATTTATTTTGCCCGGCAAATTGTTAGCCAACGTATTCAGTCAATAACTGATGAACTACCTCCCGATGTTTCAAATCCAAGCCTGGGTCCAATATCTACTGCACTAGGTGAAATATACCAATACGTTGTAAAAGGAGATAATTATTCGTTATCAGAACTCCGTGAAATTCAAGATTGGTTAATTGCCCCTCAACTTAAAATAGTTAAGGGCGTAACCGAAATAAATTCGTTTGGAGGATATGTTAAACAATACGATGTAATAATTCAGCCAGGAATGTTGCGAATGTATGGCATTGGTATCCCGGAAGTAATGGATGCCATCACTAATAACAACAGCGTTTCGGGCGGGAATTTTATTGAACACAATGGTGAACAGTTTATCATCCGTGGTTTTGGGCAAATTACTCAAATGGACGATGTTCGAAACATCATCGTAAAAAATATCAATAATAAACCTGTTTTTATAAAAGACATTGGTACTGTTGTTGAAGGAAAACAGATCAGGCAGGGAGGAGTTACCAAAGATGGGTCAGGCGAGGTAATTACCGGCATTGTTATGATGCTACGCGGCGGAAATGGCCGGGAAGTTATAGGTGCCATTGAAGAAAAAATCGACAACATCAATCCTAACCTTCCTGAAGGCGTTTCCATCGAAAAATTTTATGACCAATCTGACCTGATAAGCCGTACAACCGGAACTATATCCACCAATTTATTGGAGGGAGGATTTTTAGTAATTGTAGTGCTTTTGCTTCTTCTGGGCGAAATTTCAGGCGCCCTGATTGTAGCCATGGTAATTCCATTATCAATGCTTTTTGCGTTTATTGGAATGCGCGAATTTGGACTGGCAGCTAACCTCATGAGCCTTGGAGCTATTGACTTTGGTATGGTTGTAGATGGTTCGGTAGTGATGGTTGAAAATATAGTCGACCGGCTTCAAAAGGATAAAGGCAAAGATAAAAATGAAATTATCCGGCAAGCTGCTTTGCAAGTCGTCCGACCCATCTTTTTTGGAGTCCTTATCATTCTTATGGTTTATGTTCCAATAATGACTTTTAGCGGCATGGAGGGTATTCTTTTCCGTCCGATGGCAATTACCGTTGCGGCGGCGGTTTTGGGTTCACTTATTTTAGCATTGGTATTTATCCCGGCAATGTCGGCCATTGTCTTCCGAAAAGGGATAAAAATCCGTAAAAACCGGCTTATTACCTGGATGCGCCCCTGGTACCAAAGAGGACTGGAAAAAAACATGGAAAAAAAATGGTTTGTACTTTCCTCGGCACTTGTTGTTTTTATTGCTTCCATGTTTTTAATGACACAACTGGGTACCGAGTTTTTACCGGAACTGGATGAAGGCTCAATCCTGATAGAACAAGTTCGGATGCCCTCAGTAACTTTAGAAGAATCGATGGAAAATGCTGATTGGCTAGCTGGTAAGCTGGTAGCAAATATTCCTGAAATAGAAACCGTTGTCCCAAAAACAGGACGGTCAGACTTGGCAAACGATTGGATGGGTGTGCACCAAACCGATGTATGGGTGGTCTTAAAACCCGACAAAGAATGGCGAAAAGGGATTACAAAAGAAGACATTGCCGCTGAAATAGAACCATATTTACAAACCGAACCCGGATTAGCTTATAATTTTACTCAACCTATAGCCATGCGGGTTGACGAATTAACAAGTGGTGTAAAATCTGATCTTGCCGTAAAAATTTATGGCGAAAGTTTGGAAGTTTTAAACCAGGTTGGTGAAAATATTTCAGAATTATTGCCTCATTTACAGGGTACAGATAATTTTTATGTTGAACAATCGGAAGGGCAACCTTATCTTACCATACAAATTGACAGAGAAGAAGTGGCGTCGTTTGGTTTAAATGTAGCCGATGTTCAAAAAGTAATTGAAGCAGGAATTGGCGGGCAGGAAGCAGGTTCTCTATACGAAGGACAGCGCCGGTTCGACATAATCGTTAGATACCCGGAAAATATCCGTAACAAACTACAAAAAATCCAGGAAGTTCCGGTACATCTTCCAAACGGGAGTTTTATCCCGTTAAATCGAGTAGCCAGAATTGAATTACAGGAAGGGCCACGCGAAATTCAACGCGAAAACGGTTGGCGCCGTTTAATAGTTGGCATCAACATAAAAAACATTGACCTTGGAACTTATGTGGAAACTTTACAAAACGAAATTCAAACTAAAGCAGAAATCCCTTCAGGCTATTTTGTAGAATATGGTGGAACTTTCGAAAACCAAAGGCGGGCAATGCGTCATCTACTGCTAGTTGTACCACTTTCCATTTTTATTATTATTGGTTTGCTATACCTCAATTTTGGAAAAATGCGGTACGCCATTTTAATTTTACTGAACCTGCCATTCGCTTTATCAGGAGGTGTATTTTTATTATGGATGCGGGGAATGTACCTGTCAATTTCGGCAAGTATTGGATTTGTAGCACTTTTTGGGGTGGCAGTGTTGAATGGGATTGTTTTAATTGATCATATTAATGTTCTACGAAAAGAAGATAAAAAAACCGATTTCAAAAAATTAATTGTAAAAGGATCGGTTGACCGATTACGTCCTGTATTAATGACGGCTCTGGTTGCCAGCCTTGGTTTTATACCAATGGCTTTTAACACCGGGCCGGGCTCCGAAGTGCAACGGCCATTAGCAACAGTTGTGATTGGCGGATTAATTACTTCAACTTTTTTGACTTTATTGGTTTTACCAATTGTTTATTACTGGATGGATAAGAAAAAAGAAAAAAAGCTTTCCTAAAAAACAACATCAAAATAAAAATAATTGGTCAAAATTTAATATAATCCTCTGCAAGTTTCTACTTTTATTCGTGTCATATGTTCGTTATAACGAATGATGCCTATCAGTGAGTGAATTGCAAATTATAGAAAACCTAAAAAAAGGTAACGAACCGGCATTTAAGCAGCTTGTTCAAGACTATCAAAAAAAGGTAGTTAATACGTGCTATGGAATGGTGCATAATATGGAAGATGCCGAAGATATTGCACAGGAAGTTTTTATTGAAATATTTCGTTCTATTCATAAATTCAGGTCCGACTCAAAACTTTCGACATGGATTTACCGAATAGCCATTAACCGGTCACTAAATTTTATTCGCGATAATAAACGCAAAAATTGGTTTTTATCCTTCGAAGATTCACTTCAAAGTAAAAATGTTATACATAAAAACCTGCAAAACAAAAACACCGACGACCCTGCTTATAAATTGGAAAATACCCAACGGGCAAACATACTTCATGAAACGATAGGCAATCTACCAACCAACCAGAAAATTGCCTTTACGCTCAATAAATACGAAGATTTATCGTATCAGGAAATTTCAGAAGTTATGAATGTTTCTGTTTCATCAGTTGAATCGCTTCTTTTCAGAGCAAAAAAAAACCTGCAAAAAAAATTATACAAGTGTTACAAAAAAAAGTGCTTTTAGGTGCAAGTATTTATAACCATTTGTGTCATAATTAAAAATGAAAAAAATGAACTGCAAAACAATACATAACAAACTAATATTCTTTGTTGAAAAAAGCCTTTCAAACGAAGAGATGGTTAACATTCAAAACCATCTGAATAAATGCAATAATTGTTTTTTCTTTTCAGAAGAATTAAAAACAACTTTAGAAATTATTAAAACAGAAAAGGCCGCAACGATAAATCCTTTTTTTTATACACAAATTAAAGCCCGATTAGAAAATGAAACAATACAACATAACCATTTCTACCGCCGTTTACTACAGCCTGTATTATTATCAATATTACTCCTACTGGGGATTTATTCAGGCATCCGTATCGGACAGCAGCCAAACATACTAAAGCATACTGCAAATATAACTGAACAAGAGGTAATTCCATTTTTGAATGAACTGGATAATGAACCCCTCGAAAACTTTTTAATTGTTCAATAATGAAAACTTCTAAGACAAACCTTTTACTTATTTGGGCAGTAATAATTCTTTTGGCTACCAACATTTCGATGGCTGTTTCATTTATATACCATAAAAATCAAAACCCACAACTTTCAGAAACACCAATACAAACCCAAATGGATATCCCGGCAGAAAACCGCACACGATTTTTCAGAGAACAACTAAACCTTTCGCCTGAACAAATGCAGCCGTTCCGTGAATTTAACAGGAATTATAATCATTCTGCAAAAAACATCACTAACCAACTTGCCCTTCTGAGAATGGATATGGTAACAGAATTAGGCAAAAAAAATACCGATGATCAACTAATTGATACTATTACTCTTCAAATTGGCGAGTTGCACAAAGAGCTCAAGGCACTTACAGTCAGATACTATCAAAACATGGATAGTGAATGCAACGATCAACAACGTAAAAAACTCAATGATCTATTTTTGTCGGTTTTAAATAGAAATGAAGACGTCCGGCTTCCAAAATCAGGAAAAGGTAAAAGATTAAAATAATAACCATAAAAAGTCACACAATGAAAACAAAAAAAATACAACAATTCGGTTGGGTAATTTTAGCCCTAACATTAACATTCGCCTCATCTGCTCAAACCAATAACTACCGAAACAGGATAAATACAGCCTCAGATGTTAAGTTATGCCTGGAGCAAATCAGTGATTTAACCGACAAGCAAAAAACCGATCTTTTGATGCTGGAAGAACAACACCAAAAAATTATGACGGAGCTACGAAACACACGTCGTTCCACATTCGATTTAGATGAAAAAAACCGCATCTACGATCAGATGCAGTACAACAAAAACACCCATCAAAAAGCGGTTAAAACACTTTTAACCGCTGAACAACAAAAACAATATGATTTAATACAAGCCGGAGGAGGATTACATAAATTCCAAACCAATACATACCGAGCCGGTAATGGAAGAGGTAATAATGGTATCAGGCAAGGCAAAGGAAACAGAAACATCAGACGAAATGCCTCCGGAACTTATGGAACGGGACAAATCAGGTAAATACTGATATACTTAAAATATATTCCTTAAAAACGGTTAAACAAATCTTAATCCTACATCATTAGTATACTCTATTATCAATAAAATTATACAATCTGTGATTATTTGGCATTATACTTGTTTTATAGAATCAATAGAAAACAATTAAAACAGATAAGCCATGAAAAAATTAGCAGGAATATTCGGATTATTCGCCATCGTTATATTAACGGCATGCGAAGGACCAGTTGGCCCTCCAGGGTACGACGGAGTTGATGGAGATGACGGCATCGATGCTGAAATAGGTACAGTTATTGAAATTACAGGCGACTTTAACGCTGATAACAATTATGAATTATATTATGAATTTCCAAGCAATGTCGAAATTTATGAAAGTGATGTAGTAATGATCTATATCCTTTGGGAACAAGCCGATGCAACCAACGGAGGGCTTGTTGATGTATGGCGCCCCTTACCTCAAACAATTGTTTTAAACGAAGGAATACTACAGTACAATTACGATTATACGGTAGCCGATGTAAAAGTTTTCCTTGATGGAGATATAGATTTTGGAACTTTGTTACCAGCAGAAAAGGACGACCAGGTTTTTAGAATTGCCATCTTGCCGGCTGCATTTGCACAAAACAATTCGTTTGATATCAGCAATATGAACTCATTATTAAAAGGATTAAAAATTGATAATACATCAATTACAAGAGCCGAATTCTAATCATTCACCTATACAATTAAATTAACCACAAAAGCCGTTTTCTGAAATTGTTAGAAAACGGTTTTTATTTATTTCTTATGCGAATCAAGAGTTGAAAACAGTATAAAAAAAGTTCATTAAATAGCTGATGATTAGCGCGTTAAATTTGTTTGAATCCTTGAAAATCAGTATCTCCTGTTTTGTGCATTGCAGCACCCTGTTTTAGAATCTCATATTTATTAGAGCTTCCTGTATTTCTGTCGGGTGTAGGATTTTTGTTTTAATCAATCTTGATTTTGGTAGCGTATACCGCAATTGCCTGATTTCCCTGATTTGTTCTATTGCTTTTTCAGCAGAGATATTAATGTTATTTATTTTTAACAACCTCTCCAGTTCCTTGTAAATGGCGTATGCCGTGAAACAGATACAAATGTGAGCCTCAATACGTTCTTTTAACCGATGGTATACCGGACGTATCCTCAAATCGGTTTTTGATATACGAAAAGCTTTTTCCACTTGCCACAATTGACTATAATTTCCAATGACATCTTTTCTCGATAAATGTGTATTGGTCACATAACCTTTCAGTCCATCCCAAACCTTATCTGCTTTATACTTATTGTAATCGATTTTGACATCAATTTCACCTGATAGTTTTAGATATTTATTATATCCACGATTGTTTATGTGGTCTTTAGTCAGTTTACCCGACGCAACACGTTTTTCAAGCCTCTTTAAGCCTTTATTCCTGTTTTTCATGTCGTTGTGTGCCCTTTTTTGAGAAAAGCTGATAATTAACCTTCCATTCTTGTATTTCAGTTCTTTGGGTTTGTTTTCGTTAACATTAAGGGCTGTAATTTTTGCTTTTATGCCTTTACTTTCATTTTTTATCCGCCCGCCAAGTATGTATTGGTAGTTGTTTTCAACCAAAGCATTTATGTTTTTTTGCGAGAGCAAAGCGGCATCAGCTATTACAATAGGCTTTTCAATATCAAACTTCTTTTGAAAAGCTTCAAGTACCGGTATCAATGTTTTCGTTTCAGAAGTGTTTCCCTCGAATATTTGGTAGCCAACCGGGTATCCATATTTACCAACCAGTAACCCGATCATTATTTGGGGCTGTTGGTGTTTACCATCTTTATTAAATCCGGGGATACGATAATCATCTTCTTCAGATGCTTCAAAGTATAGAGTGGTCATGTCGTAAAATGCGACACTTATCTTGCCTTTGAGTAGTTTCTTTGTATGCTTAAAAGTAAGTTGTTCTATTTGGGGCTTTAGTGTGGTGTTCAATTCATCAAGAAAACGATAAATAGTATGAACGCTAACATCGGTATTTAAGTGCCGCCTAAAATAATCAACGGTTTTCAATTTGCTCCCAGGGTATACTAATCGGCATAAAACAAGGTTGCGGAAATAGTTGCAGCACCCATCGTATGGAAAATTGAATTTCTGATAAATTTTTCCTAAAATTAATTCGCTCCCGACAACTTGCAGATGATTATTTGCAATACTGTCCACAAAGTTCTCAACCACGATGTCATCGTGTTCGATAAAAAGAGATTGCATTCCCGTAAGCCTTTCCAACTCAGTGTTTGCAAGCAATGACAACAACTCTTCTTCTCGTTTAGTTTTTGCGCAGCCTACAGTTTTTATGACTTTATATTTACCCTTGTTTTTGGAGATTATCTGGATGCTAACAGAACCGCTCCTATTCTTATTTTTACGTATAAACATACCCAAAAATAGGCTTGCAGCACCCAAAATGCAAATTTTAAAATGCTAAGTAACTGAAAATCAAAGGGGCAATTTTGATGCGTCGTTGTGGTGCACAAAACAGGAAAAAGCTAATTGTGTAATTAGAAACCATCTTTGTAAGTAAAAGTTCGAATGATTGTTGTTTTATTAATAAAACCAATAAAATATTGGCTTGGTTTTGAAAAATTGGGGGAGGAATGGTGGTATAAGAAAACTGCCGCTGGGAAATTAATATTTCCAGCGGCAGTTTTAAATAGTGTATTTAACGAATTGATTTTATTATCCTTCCAATGTTCCAGGGACAGGGATTGTTGCTTTTGCCATGTAGCCTATATCGCCCATGATATAAGTATCTGGTCCAAGTTTTAGATCAGAGTTCATCATTTCATCGAATGTAACTTCTTTCCCTGTGTAGGCCGATACACGTCCCATAATGGCAGTCATTACCGAATTGGCAGTTTCTTCTGCTTCATTAAATGGAATGTCCTGACGGATACATGTTATTAAATTTTTATGCTCCTGAACGTATGGGCTTGTTTCTGATTTTGCAGCTTCGAATAATTGGTTTCCTGCAGCATCAACAATGATATTTTTACCACCTGCTGTTGTTGCCATTGCCTTTGAACCATGGAATGTTTCGTAAACACCACCTCCGCAGCTATTAATCTGACGGCACATACTATGAATTTGACGTCCATCTTCCATAACATAGTCAACACTAAAATTGTCGTATTGGTCTCCTGTTACTCTACGTTGGCGCGAACCAAAGCCTAATGCTTTTACAGGGTGGGCTCCAAAAAACCAGTTGGCAACATCAATGTTATGTACATGCTGTTCTACAATATGATCGCCCGAAAGCCATGTCCAGTTTACCCAGTCACGGATCATCCATTCCATTTCTGACCAATCCGGATTACTATCTCTGTGCCAAAGTTTACCACCATTCCAGTAAACATTTGCTGATACCAGGTTGCCAATGCCATTGTTGTCATTTAACTCTTTAAATAGTTCAATATAGTTTTTTTGATGGCGGCGTTGTGTTCCTGTAACAACTTTTAGCCCGGCAGCATCGGCCATTTTTGCAGCAGCCAAAACCTGGCGAATACCAACAGGGTCGACAGCAACAGGTTTTTCCATAAACACATGTTTGCGGGCCCTTACAGCAGCTTCGAAATGTTCAGGACGGAATTTAGGAGGAGTTGCTAAAATAACTACATCAACACCTGAGTCAATTACTTTTTCAAAAGCATCAAAACCAACAAAACAGTTCTCGTCGGCAATTTCAAGTTGTTTTTGCTCTTTTAATTTTGTTTGTAGATCATCAACACGGTCTTGAAAAACATCACCAATTGCTGTAACGGTAACGGTAGGGTCAGCATCTAAGAAGTTTATTGCTGCACCTGAACCACGTCCCCCGCAACCAATAATCCCGGCTTTTAATATTTTCCCTTCAGGAACAGTATCCAGCATTGGAGGGTAATTGTAATCTTTTTTCTTAAATGTAAAAATACTATTGTCTTCACTTCCTGAAGCACATGATGATAAAGTTCCGGCACCCATAGCTCCGGCAGCACCAACAACAGCTGCTCCGGCTAAAAATTTTCTTCTTGAAAAGTTATTGTCACTCATTTTGTTTTGATTTAGTTGATATGATTATTTTTTTCCAGTTTTTTCGTCGAATTCACAAACTACCCTGAAGCTTATGTCGTTACAGTCGGAAAGCCACCACTTGCTTTTTGGCATTTGTGGATCGGTTTTTAACCAGGCAACACTTTTTGTAAAGTTACGACTTGCACTCCTGATTTCTCCTATTTCACTTTTAAACGATCCTCCTCTAATAACGTGCTCTTTACCTGAAGCAGGGCCTGTAGGGTCAGTAACTCCATCGGTTAATTTTGAATATGTATCTTCGGCATACCAATCCTGGCAATATTCATTTACATTACCGAGCATATTTATTAATCCGAATGGATTTGCTTTAACTGCATCAGGTTCATGCGATTTACTTCCACTATTTTTATTAAAAATAACGTAATTGTTTATCTCTTCGTTGTCTTTTCCGAAAATTTTTCCAAAAAATCCTTTCTTCGAAAAGTCTTTTGGATTCCCTTCAAAAAAGAAAGGAGTTTCTGAACCACCTCTGGCGGCATATTCCCACTCAGCTTCGGTAGGTAAACGATAGGTTTTTCCGGTAACCTGCGACAGCCACTTACAATAAGTTTCGGCCGAATGATAACTCATGGTAATAGCAGGCCTGTTACCTAATCCCCAGTTTTGATCGGGTTGCCCATATGGAGGTGTTGGCCCTGAAATAGCATCAACATCGCCGGTTAAACGGGTACCTTCAGTGTCAGTTGAACGTCCTTCGGCTGCGGTTGCGGAATAAAAAGCAAGGTAATTTTCCCAGGTAACTTCAATTTCGGCCATAAAAAACGGACTAAGTTTTACTTCTTTAACGGGGCCTTCATCGGCATTACGCATTTGCTCATCTTCGGGGCTTCCTATTTTAAATGTCCCGCCAGGAATAGCTTTCATTTTGAATGAAATGGTTGTATTTGGAATTGTTTCTTCAAAATCAACATGGTTTTCAACAATAGCAGGATCGGTATATTTTTCTTTGTTTTCATTCCCGGTACTTCCAAAATTGACATTTTGTGCATGAAGTGCATTGGGGTCGTAGTGCCCCACATTTAAATGGCAATTGATACATAATAGCTCATCTTCATTTTGTGAATAATATAAATGTGCGTCCTGCCCTTTTCTTGTCATTGTTAGAGGAAATAAATTGACATGGCATTTAATGCACGATTCATTAAAAACAAAATGTTTTGCTTCGTCAAATGTTGATTTAGCTTCCCAGTTAAAATCGGCACTGTCTTTAAATACATAACCATATAGATCGCGCGAAGAGGCAATAATTTTTTCTTTCAAATAACCTTGCCCTTTTGGAGGTAAATGGCAATCGACACAATGTATATGAATACCAACTCGTGTTTCGTGATGGACCGATAATTTCCAGGAGTCAAATACATGAGGATGCACATGGCACATTTCGCAAGATTGATCGGTTGAAGTTTCTTCAATTACCTTGTGGCTGAGTAAAGTGGCGCCTACTCCAATTACGAATCCGATAAAAATAATTAGAAGGAATTTTTTTTTGAGCTGTTTAAGAAATCGATTCAACATAAAGGAACGTTTAGCTTTTTTAGGTTTATTTTATAAGAGTCCCAAATTTAGTAATTTATTATTTGAATGAATATGATTTATTTACTCAAACTTTATTTAGAAAGGATTCATATATTCATGACTGTTTTTTTTTATCAATCACCTAATTGTAACCATATTAATTATTAGGATTTTATTTATTGCCTCTCGCAAACTAACAAAAATTGAGTCAGTTAGGTGCGAAATGCAAATGTTTGAAATTATTATTATTTTTAATAATTATGTTTTAACTTGACGTAAATAAGAAACATCTTTTTATTTCTTTCAGCAAAAAATGTTGTTTTGACACTTTTTTCAAATTTAATACAATTATTTTTTCCTGATTTGTGTATTATTTGTGGAAACAAATTGTACACATCTGAAAAATTTATTTGCCTTGAATGTTTAGCTGATTTGCCTAAAACAAATTTTTACAATGAATCGGGAAATATAGTTGAGCAACTTTTTTGGGGGCGTGTTCAAATTGAAAGTGCTACTTCCTTTTTTTTCTTCAGAAAAGGAAGTAAATACCAAAAAATACTTCATTTTTTAAAATACAAAGGATTAAAAGAGGTTGGATTTGAAATTGGGATTAATTATGGATTTGAGTTGCAAAAAAATTCACATTATGCCTCGGTCGATTTTATTGTCCCTGTTCCATTACATCCCAAAAAACTGAAACAAAGAGGATATAACCAAAGTGAATGGATTGCGAGGGGTATCAGCAAGGTTTTGCATAAGCCAGTTGAAAGTAAAAATTTAGTAAGGAAAGTATATACTTCAACCCAAACACGGAAAACCAGGTTTGAACGGTGGCAAAATGTTGAAGATATTTTTAAAGTTTCTGATCCTGAAATATTTAAAGGGAAACATATTCTGCTTATCGATGATGTTGTTACTACTGGAGCAACCCTCGAAGCATGTGTTGTGGCGGTTCAAAAAGCACAGAATACAAAAATTAGTATTGCAACACTTGCTTATGCCGAAAATTAGCAAGATGGGAAAACATGTTAGGTGAAACTTTAGGTATTTTTGATGGATTAATTACTCTCTTTTTATGACACTAAAACACGAAACTCAACAGCATTATTTCGAACGGATCAATAAAGTTATCCTTTATATTACCAATCACCTTGATGAGAGTTTAGAAATCGAAAAACTGGCTTCAATTGGGAATTATTCACTTTTTCATTTTCACCGCATTATGCGTGCACATTTGGGAGAATCATTAGGGGCATATATTGTCAGATTAAGGCTCGAAACTTCGGTGAGCCTGTTGAGGTATTCTGAAATGGCTGTAAATGATGTGGCATTTAAAGTTGGTTATGAAAATCCAACGTCGTTTAATAAAGCTTTTAAAAAACGCTTCGGAATATCTCCAATCGAGTTTAAACATAATACTTCTAGACTAGTAAAAGTGGAAAGTTCAAAAACAATTTATAAAGCCATGGAAAATCTAAAAAGTTTGCAGCCTAAAATCAAAGAGTTAAAACCTAAAAAAGTTATTTATGCCCAAATGTTAGGGAATTATAGTGAGAGTGCAGGAAAAGCATGGAATACCGTTTGTGAATTTGCTAAAAAGAACCGTTTGTTTGGATTTAAAAATGAATTTATCGGGATTAGCCACGATGACCCCAAAATTACCGAACCAAATAAGTTAAGGTACGATGCATGTATTGTTATTTCAAAAGAAGTAAAACCTGAGGGAGAAATTGGTGTTCAGGATATTGAGGGAGGCAGGTATGCAATATTTACTCATAAAGGCCCTTATGAAAATTTTACAAAAAGCTACGATTATATTTTTGGGAAATGGTTGCCTGAGAGTGGATTCGAATTACGCGATGTTAAAAGTTTTGAAAAATATTTGAATACCCCTGGTAATACTAAACCTGAAAAGTTGGTGACTGAAATTTACGTTCCGGTTTAATACAAAAGAATTTATTATTATTTTCAACCTACTTGCTACTATTTTGTTTAAAAGAAAAGAATAACACTGAAGAACAGAATGGAGCTAAATATAACATCGTATTTAAAGGGGCAAAGGCCTGGAGTAACTCTTCCTACCCCGCAATTTTTGACATTGTTGACAGAGAAGGGTGTCAGGCAATTGGTGAGTGATCATTATGATTTATTGGTGGAAAGTTCAATTAAAGAGTTATTCCCCAAAAATGAAATTGCCCTTGGAAAAGCAAAAGAAAATTCGGCCGATTTTTTTATTCAGATACTGGGTGGCCCTCAGTATTTTAATACCAATAGGGGGCGTCCTCAAATGGCCAGCCGGCACCTTCCTTTTAAAATTACGGTCGAAGCACGCATTGTATGGCTTAATTGTTACCGAGAGGTATTGTTAAAACAAAATTTACCCGATGAAGTAATTTTATCGTTTTGGAATTACCTTGATGTTTTTTCAAATTGGATGGTTAACTCCTGATTTTAAGGCTTTATCTATCAATCCGATAATAAATTGCTAATGATAAAACATTATTAAACTGGCTATCGAGCCAATAATAATTGGTTGCATTTTCTCCCGGATGGCTCCTAATTGGTAAAACTGAATAAGCCAATCGGAGGTCAAGTTTTAAATTATCCAACATATCAAACTGAAAGCCCAAAAAGGGCTGTAAATCCAGGCTGTTGAATGGGTCCTGGTCTTCAACGGCATATTCTCCATTTTCATTAAATTCTTTTGAATGTACCAAATATCCGGCTGAAACTCCCGCAATTATTGCCCCCCGGTCATTTGTTCTGAAACCCATAAAAAAAGGGACTTCGGCATAACCTAATCGCATAATGTATTTTTCGGGTTCGGTTGCTTTTGGGTCAATCCGATTGCGTGCCCCTTTTTGAGAGTATTTTATCTCCATTCCTGCAAAAATTGCAGGCGCAATATCGGTTTGAACAAAAGCGCCTATAAGTACACCGGGTTTATTATAACCTTTATAAATATCTCCCTCGACTTGAGTTGCATTAAAACCAGCAAGTATTCCTCCTTCGAACCGTTGGGCAAAAGCACTTGTTATTAAAAGAATAAATACTGTTATAAGGATGACTTGTTTTTTCATTTCAGATAAAAATTTGAAGTTTTTCAATTAGTTCATTAACACCTTGTCCCGCTTTTTCATGGATATACGTTACATTTTCCAAAAATACTTTGGTGTGGTTTGGGTCAATAACAAAAATTGGGATGCCTGGTTGTGTATAATTAATAAGCCCTGCTGCAGGATAAACGGCGAGTGAGGTGCCAATAACAACAAAAATATCGGCCTTTTCAACAATTGGGATAGCGTCATTCATTGCAGGAACAGCTTCACCAAACCAAACAATATGCGGACGTAACTGACTTCCTTTTTCACACAGGTCGCCTGTTTTCAGTTCCCAATTATCGAGTGTGTAAACCAGGTTTGGATCAACAGTGCTACGTGCTTTGCGTAATTCGCCATGCAGGTGGAGTACATTTGTACTTCCTGCTAGTTCGTGCAGGTCATCGATATTTTGAGTGATAACTGTAACGTCAAAAAACTTTTCGAGTTTAGCCACACCATAATGCCCAGCATTTGGCTTTGCTTTCCAAAGCTGTTTGCGTCGTTCGTTGTAAAACTGCATAACCAGCTCCTGATTGTTATACCAGGCTTCAGGACTGGCAACTTCAGTTACATCATATTCTTCCCATAAACCCCCCATTTCACGGAAAGTTTTAAACCCACTTTCCTGGCTAATTCCTGCACCACTAAATATGACCAGTTTTTTTGGCATGCTGTAAATTTATATTTATAAAGATAACCGTTCCGAATTTATAAAAAATAGCTCAGTTATATTTTTTTTGTGGAATGAATAACCCTCTTAAAAATTGGCTACTTTTACACCATGATTGACCATAGTATTATCGAACGAATTTTGGATGCTGCTGAAATTACCGAAGTAGTTTCCGATTTTGTTACTCTTAAAAAGCGGGGGGTGAATTATTTGGGTTTGTGCCCTTTTCACAATGAAAAAACGCCTTCGTTTACTGTATCTCCCGCTAAGGGTATTTTTAAGTGTTTTGGCTGCGGCAAGGGTGGTAATTCTGTCAATTTTATAATGGACCATGAAACACTTTCTTATCCTGAAGCCTTAAAGTTTCTGGCTAAAAAATACAGCATAGAGATTATTGAAAGCGAGGAAACAGAGGAAGATAAACAATTAAAAGATGACCGCGAAAGTATGATGATTGTTACATCATATGCTCAAAAATATTTCTCAAGGTATTTGTGGGAAGAAAATGAAGGAAGGACTATTGGGTTAAGTTATTTCAGGGAACGGTCGTTCCGCGACGATATTATAAAATCTTTTGAATTGGGTTTTAGCCCTGAAGGCAAAAGTGTTTTTACTGATGCAGCGCAGAAAGAAGGTTATAAAATGGAATTTCTTGAAAAAACAGGACTTTCTATCAAACGCGATGATTGGGTACGCGACCGTTTTGGCGGCAGGGTCATGTTTCCGGTTCATAATTTAGCCGGAAGGGTAATTGCTTTTGGTGGGCGAATTCTGAAAAATGACCTCAAGGCAGCCAAATATATAAATTCTCCTGAATCAGAAATTTATCACAAAAGCCGTGTTGTTTACGGGATTTTTCAGGCAAAACGCGAAATCACCAAAGTTGATAAGTGCTACCTTGTTGAGGGATATACCGATGTATTGTCGCTTCACCAGGCTGGAATAAAAAATGTTGTTGCCTCATCGGGGACTGCTTTAACTCCCGACCAGATAAGGCTTATCAAACGATTTTCGACGAATATTACTATTATATACGATGGTGATGCTGCCGGGATTAAAGCATCGTTACGAGGAATTGATTTGATTTTAGAGGAGGGCATGAATGTAAAAGTACTTTTGTTGCCTCAGGGAGAAGACCCCGATTCGTTTGCAAAAACTCATTCTGCTACAGAATTTTTAGATTATATTTCAAAAAATGAAGCTGACTTTATCCGTTTTAAAACCAATTTGTTATTAGAAGGGACAGAAAATGACCCTGTTGCCAAAGCCCGGTTAATCAACGATATAATTGGTTCGGTTTCAGTAATCCCTGATGCAATTACGCGTTCGGTTTATATTAAAGAATGCAGTAGCCTATTAGGTGTTGGCGAAGAGGTTTTATATACAGAAGTTAGAAAACAGAAGAGGCAGCAAAATGATGATGTCCGCAAAAAAACGGAAATTGCTCAACGCCGTGCAGCCACTAAACAAGCTCAACCAAAAACAATCCTGGAAGTACAGCCAGGTAAAACCAAAAAACTGGTTATCGAAGAACGTGAATTGTTAAGGTATCTTTTAAAATTTGCAACAACTCCTATTTTTGAAATAGAAGAAGAACATAAAAAACCCAGAGTCGTCCTCACAGGTGAATTTATTATTGATGAAATTGAGAAGGACGATTTGGGGGCTGATAATAAGACGTTTAATTTTATGCTTAATGAAGTTAAGAATAAAATTGGAGATGAATCATTTAACCCTCTGAAGTATTTTGTAAATCATCCGAATGAAAAAGTTAGTAAGCTGGCGAGTGATTTATTGTCTGAAAAATTTGTGGAAAGTAAACGTTGGACAAAGGCAGGTGCTTTTACCGAAAGAGAAGAAGACATTCTTGATGTATTGGTTCCCAAAATTATTAATGAATACAAACTTAGGAAAGTGAAAGATTTGCTTTCTTTGGAGGAGGATAAAATAAATATAGCTTCGGCTGAGAATAATTTTGAGAAGATTTTTGAAGCCCAATCGACTTATATGAATCTTAAAAAAGTTGAAAAATATTTAAGAGATAAATTGGGTAATCGGGAATTTATGTAATTTTTTATTATGAGGACATATGCAATAACAGACAGGGCTATAATAAACAAAGTAATTACTTCATGTAAAACATGTTATCTGGCTTTAGTTGACGAAGAACAGCCCTATGTTTTACCAATGAATTTTGCCCTCGATGGTGAAAATATAATTTTACATTCGGCACAATCCGGACGGATGTGGGACACTCTTTTAAAAAATCCGAATGTTTGTATAAACTGGACATTGGGTGAAGAATTGGCGTATCAGGATGTTCAGGTTGGTTGTAGCTACAGGGTAAAATCGCAATCAGTAAACATTGAAGGAACTGCTGAGATTGTGGAAGATTTTGATGAAAAAGTGCGGTGCCTCGAACAATTTATGAAACAATATAGCGGCAGGGAGTTTAAATTTAGCGAGCCTGCGGTAAAAAATGTGGGGATAATTAAAGTTCCGATAGATAAAATTTCGGCAAAAGAGTTTGGGGCTAAAGCTATAACTCCCTGGAATTCATAAAATAAAATATATAATTTATGATTTTTGTAACTGGTGGCACGGGTTTGGTTGGAGCTCATCTTTTGTTTGACCTGATTTCTTCAGGTAAAAAAGTAAAAGCCTTAAAACGGGTTTCCAGCAATACAAAGCAGGTACTCAAAATATTTTCATTTTATTCTGATAAATCCGAACAGCTTTTTAATAAAATTGAATGGGTAAATGGCGATATCCTCGACCATTATTCATTAGAAGATGCCCTCAATGGGGCTACAGAAGTGTACCATTGTGCAGCCATTGTTTCATTTGATCCTTCCGACAGGAAAAAAATGATTACAAATAATGTGGAAGGCACAGCCAATTTGGTAAATGTTTGTATTGAAAAAAATATTTCAAAATTGTGTTATGTAAGTTCTGTTGCAGCCCTGGGAAAACAAAAGGGAGATGAACCAATTACAGAAGAAACAAATTGGATTCCATCAAAAAAACATTCGGGATATTCCGAGAGCAAGTTTTTTTCGGAAACCGAAATATGGCGGGGAATTGAAGAAGGCTTAGATTGTATAATTGTTAATCCATCGATAATTTTGGGGCCGGGTAACTGGAACGATGGTAGCCCCAAACTGTTTAAAACTGTTAACGATGGATTAAAGTTTTATACCAAAGGTGTAACAGGTTATGTGGCTGTTACTGATGTAACAAAAGTGATGGTTGCTTTAATGGGTGACACGAGATTTGAAAATTGTAAAAATCAACGGTTTTTATTAAGTGCTGAAAATATAAGTTTTCACGAAATATTTCAAACGATTGCAAAATCGTTGGGAAAACCGGCACCACGTTATTTTGCATCAGATTTTTTAATGGGTGTAGCCTGGAGGTTAATAGCAATTGTTAGCTTGTTAACATTTAAAAAACCATTGATTACAAGAGATACCGCAATGAGTGCCAACAATAAAAACTATTTCGATGGCAGTAAAATATCAGATTATGTTGATTTTACATACCAATCTATCTCAGAAACCATTCAAAAAACGTCCTCCTTTTTTAAGTCTGAAAAAAATACTTAACGAACAAAACCAGCCAGGTCGGTCCTAAGCATGAAATACCAATAATGGTGTATTGGAATGGAATAACATTTTCCGTGCAACACTTGGATTAAACAGTTTTGTAAACATGTTGCGTTTATGTGTTGTAAGTGATAATAAACTGATATTGTTTTCTGAAATAAAATTTTCGAGGGAAGAAAGTAAATCAGTCCCAGTAAGCATTTGGCATTCAAATTGTTTGTTGTATTTCTGAGCTAAAATGTCTTTCATACCTTCGAGCTTAGCCACATCCCACTCGTTGGGCTGATTATCAACATGGGTACAAATAATTTTGCTGTCGAATGACTTCAGTAATCCCATTAATTTATCGATAGCTACAAAGTCATTTTGGTCGAAATTAGTAGCATATAGTACTTTTTTGGTTGATTTTAAGCTAAAATCGGCTGACTCTTCAGGAATTACCAACACTGGTACTGTGGCATTTGAGATTACATCGGCTGAAACACTTCCCAAAATGTTTTCTGTGTTTTTATTAGTACCACGGTAACCAATTACGATTAAACTTGATTGATGTTTTTTTGAATAAGCCAATATATCGGTCTCGGCATCTCCCGATTTTAGAAATATTTCGGTATGAATGCTGTTCCATTCTTTTTTCCCAATAACTTTTATCTGTTTGTTTATAAATGCCTCCATTTTATCATGTGCGTTTTTTTCGGCATTTTCAATTTTTGTATACAACGAAGTGTCGTAGGCATAAATATCGCTGTAAGGGACAGAGTAAGTAATCGGGTTTATATACGAATGGATAAAAACAAGTTTTTTATTTAAATGTTTTGCTGTATAAAATGCAAACCGACTGGCTTTATCTGAACTGCTGGAAAAATCAATCGGCACTAAAATATGGCTTGAATTACCATTCTCCGATCTAACAGGTGCAGGTTTAATTCCCAGGTATTCATTCATTAGAGGTATGGCAGCATCAAAATCTTTTTCAATGATTTTTACCCGCTTGCCCATAGACTCTGACCCTTCAATGGGGCTGACGTCTTCAAGTATACATTTAATGCCTTTACCTTCGAGAAATTCTTTTAAAAAATGTGCTTTTGATTGAGGCAAAGAAACGATGGTTATTAATCTATCCTTCATGGCCTTACGTTTTAGTGAAACAAATTCCTTATTTTGTTATTCGGGATTTCTATCAGGATGTTTCAAATTTGGACCTGTTTAAAATCAGTATTCTAAGCAAAATAAAAGGCTCTCAAAATGAAAGCCTTTTACCTTTAAATAAAGATTGTATTATTTATAAAGCAAAAGCTGCTTTAACTTTATCAACAAAGTCCAGTTTTTCCCAGGTAAAAAGTTCCACTTCTAATTCTGTATGTCCCTGGTAGGGAGAGTTAAATACTTTTTTAATTGTTTGAGGTTGGCGTCCCATATGGCCATAGGCTGCAGTCTCCAGATAAATTGGGTTTCTCAATTTGAGGCGTTCTTCAATGGCTGCCGGGCGAAGGTCAAATATACTTTTTACTTTTTCGGCAATTTCACCGTCTGAGATTGCAACATTTTTGCGGCCATAGGTATTTACATAAACTCCAACGGGTTGTGCAACCCCAATAGCATAAGCCAATTGAACCAATATTTCATCAGCTACACCTGCTGCAACAATGTTTTTGGCTATATGGCGTGAGGCATAAGCTGCCGAGCGGTCTACTTTCGAAGGGTCTTTTCCTGAAAAAGCACCACCACCATGAGCTCCTCGCCCACCGTAAGTATCAACAATAATTTTACGGCCTGTTAATCCGGTATCGCCATGAGGGCCTCCAATTACAAATTTACCGGTTGGATTAACATGGTAAACAATCGCATCGCCAAATAGCGCCTGAATTCTTTCAGGTAATTTTGCTTTAACACGCGGAATTAGAATGTTGATGACATCTTCTTTAATTTTTGCCAACATTGGTTCGTCGGCATCAAATTCGTCGTGTTGTGTCGAAACAACAATAGTATTGATATTTAACGGAGTATTGTCGTCAGTATATTCAATGGTTACCTGCGACTTAGAATCGGGGCGCAGGTAAGTCATTTCTTCTCCTTCGCGTCTTATTTCAGCTAGTTCTACCAATATTTCGTGTGACAATTCCAGCGAGAGTGGCATATAATTGTCGGTATCTTTGCATGCATAACCAAACATCATTCCCTGGTCGCCGGCACCCTGGTCGTTTTTGTCGGCTTTGTCAACTCCACGGTTTATGTCGGGGCTTTGCTCATGAATAGCTACCAACACTCCACACGAATCGCCATCAAACCGGTATTCGGCTTTGGTATAGCCAATTTTATTAATGACGTTACGGGTAACTTCTTGTACATCGACGTATGTTTGTGATTTTACTTCACCGGCAACAACTACCTGCCCGGTGGTTACCAAAGTTTCGACTGCAACTTTTGAGTTTTTGTCAAAAAGCCAGGAAGTTGTCAAGCATGGCATCTGAAATTTGGTCGGAAACCTTGTCGGGATGCCCTTCGGAAACGGATTCACTTGTAAATAAATAACTCATTATCCCAATAATTTAATGACCGAAAAAATCGGTACGGTTTATAATTAGAAAATTGTGGGATGTGTGATTGAAAGGATAGATAAATATCCGACTGCTTTAGCATTTTTTACGGTGGTTGCAATCAATCACAAATCTGTCCACTTAACGACATCAAAATTACAATTATTTTTAGGAATAAAAAAGCTATTTAGAATTAATTTAAATGGTGTTGTGGTTTTTAACCGCAAATTTATTAAGGGTGGTGTATTTTGTAATTGCATTTTTTATTTTGTCAATTTGAGGTTACTTCAGTAAAAGTAATTGTATGGTAAAATTTAGTTTTGTATTTGTATTATAAATAATAGAATTCCTTTGTTTAATACGACATACTAAATTTGAAATGTAACCCAATAATTAATTTTTAATCAAACAAAATATGAAACCTTTAAAATGCTCTATTGATATTTTATTTATTCTGTTACTTTTTACAGCCTGCCAAGATGAATATGATTTAAAACCGTTGCCGGAATCCGGATATCCATATACTTACAAACCACTTTCTGATTCAGAATTGGCAGGACAAAATGCTTCTTTTCAGCAAAAAAATATTCACGAGGGATTAAACTTAAACGCATATGGATTTTTGAAAGGAAGTGTGCAAATCAATAAAATTGATACCATTACCTGTGAATTTGTTATTAATAAAATTGACTCATTAATTTTGGTTTATAGGGAATTTATGGGGATTCCCAAAGATGTTAATTTTAATTATGAAAATCAGATTCTTGTTTATGTTCCATATATGATAGGTGGGAGCGGATTAATAGACATTGGAAATTTCAAAAGAGACATGGAACGGTTTGGTAATGAAGAGTCATTCAAGCATATGATTAAAAATATTAAACACAAATACTACTTAGTACAAAATCAGCTCAATGGGAAATATTTCAGTGGTATTGAATTGACTTTTAACTTCAACCTAGAAAGTAATTTTATAGAAATTTCAGGCAATTGGTTTCCTGAAGCATTAATTCCTCAGGAGGAGATATATTCAGAAGAAGAAATATTTATGATTGCTCGGAATGAGATATTAAAAAGGACTGGTCGGGATATTTGGGAAACTAAATATAATTATCGTACACATCCTTTGTTGCTCAAAGTAAACAATGATGGCTTAATTGAAATTAGAGATTGTTGGTGTATAAACACGTTGGAACCACCATATATTGGATATACCATAGCAATTTATATTGATACCCAAACAGGAGAAGTAGTGAAGTATTACGATAAATTATAAATTCTACGCCAACATCATATAATCAATACCCTCCTTATATTTTATTTCCTGGAGATAGTTTTTGATAAAATCCCTGGCCTCGTATTTTGCCACCATCGAAACAATAAATAGTTGTCCCGGCGGTAGAATTTTACCATAATGGAGGCATTGTTTTGTAGTTGTTTTATTGGCCTTTATATCGAAATAACCAATTATCTTTAGCCCTTCTCCTTCCAGAAATCTAGCCCGTTGGCGTGTTTTCTGGCCAGCTCCCCACACCCAAATAGTAGGATGGAAGGGATTGTTTTTTATGGACCATTTGAAAAAATAATGGGCTTTAATTTTATAAAAGGCTTTGCTTGAGTAGCGGCTGTCTGTTCGGGTAAGGCGGTTGTGTAAATCGTGCCACTCTAAAAGTTTTTCTGGCAATTTGTAGAAATTTGCTCCAGCATCGAGGTAGCGAAGCATCATTTCATAATCTTCGGGGAAAGTGCCTTCACGGCATGCCCCGAGCTGCTCAAATAGTTTACGGCGAAATAAAATAGTTGGATTAATAATGGGTATTTCGATAAACCGATTTAAAGATATTTCTTCAGAAGTATAAAATGAATTTGACCAATTGACAAAACGCATAAAACCTTTTGTATTTTCTAGTTTTGATTGATATTCTACATAACATCCGACTAAATCGGTAACAGGATTATTTTTCAGGTAATTAATTTGTTTTTCAAAACGTGTTGGAAGTGAAATGTCATCTGCATCCATTCGGGCTAAAAATTTTCCTTTTGAATGTTTTAAACCACAATTCATGGCAAAAGCAACACCTTGTTTGGTTTCATGAATCAGCTTTATTCTGTTATCCGATTTTTGAAGTTCCAATACAATAGCTATACTACAATCGGTTGAATTATTGTTTACTAAAATTAATTCAAAATCAGAAAAGGATTGCTCCAGAATACTTTGTACGGCAATTTTTAATGTTTTTTCGGCATTAAAGAAAGGCAGTATTACCGACAAAGTTGGTTGCATGGTTGTTAATTTGTTAAACTAAAAAATACATTCTCAAGGTTTTGTTGTTTTTCAGAAAGTGTAAGTAAAATAAGTTGGTTTTCTACAGCAAAATTGAAAATGTCTTTTCTAATGTCGGTTTTATTCTTTGCTTCTAAAAGCCAAACGCCATTTTCATACGTAACATTTGCAACGCCAGTTATTGCAAGCAGTTTTTCTTTATTAATTTTCTTGTTAAATTCTGCTTTAACAATTTGAGATGCTTTAAAATTTTTCTTTTTGAGGTCGTCGATATTACCGTTGGCAACGATTTTTCCATTGTTAATAATAATTGCACGGTCACAAACTGCTTCAACCTCCTGCATAATGTGTGTCGAAAAAAGAACTGTTTTTTCACGGCTAACATTTTTTATTAATTGCCTGATATCTTCCAATTGATTGGGGTCAAGTCCAGTTGTAGGTTCATCAAGGATTAATACCGATGGGTCATGGATGAGTGCTTGAGCAAGTCCTACACGTTGTCTGTAGCCCTTCGATAATGCTTTTATTTTTTTATGCTGTTCATTGCCAAGCCCTGTTATTTCAACCATCTTATCAACTGCTTTCCATCTGTTTTTAAGGTGGTAAAATCCTGCAGCTATTCCCAGATATTCTTTTACATACAATTCTGTATACAGCGGATTATTTTCAGGAAGGTAACCAATAGTATTTCTGATTTCGGAATTTTCGGGGTGAGAAAGGTTTTCATTTACAAAAACTTCGCCCGATGAAGCCTGAATAAAACCTGTTATAATTTTCATCATGGTTGACTTTCCAGCTCCATTAGGTCCCAGAAAGCCCACTAACTCCCCTTTGCCAATTGTAAAACTTATCGAATCAAGTGCTTTTTGTTGCCCGTAAGTCTTTGATATGTTCTGTATTTTTAAGCTCATATTTTTAATAACGTAAACAAAAATAATCTATTCTTTTGATTTTAGATACATTGAGTTAAATTTGCACTTCCTACAAGAAGGCATAGCCTATGAAAGACTTAAATTTCAATTACATAAAAGATTTGACCAGGTATGAACGACAAAAAACCTGGGAGGTGAAGATTGGTAACACTGCATTGGGTGGAAATAATCCGATTCGTATTCAGACGATGACCGATACTGATACACGAGATACTGAAGCAACAGTCGATCAGATTGTGCGGATTATTAAGGCAGGAGCCGAATATGTGCGGGTAACCGTTAAAGGCATTCACGATGCAGAAAATCTGAAAAATGTTAAACAGGAATTGGTGTCAAGAGGATATCAAACACCATTAATTGCGGATATCCATTTTAACCCAAAATTGGCTGAGATAGCTGCTAGATATGTGTTAAAGATTAGGATAAACCCTGGCAATTTTTACGATAAAAGGGCCCAATTTAAGCATGTTCTATACAACGATGAAGAGTATAAAACAGAACTTGAAAAAATTGAACAACAGTTTATCCCGTTTTTACAATTGTTGAAAGATACTAAAACCGCACTTCGGATTGGGGCTAACCAGGGTTCTCTTTCGGATAGGATAATGAGCCGTTATGGCGATACTCCGGCGGGAATAGCTGAATCGGTAATGGAATTTTTGCGCATTTGTATGAAGGTAAACTTCAGGGATGTGGTCATTTCAATAAAATCGAGTAATACACGTGTTATGGTTTACACCGTTAGGTTGTTAAATTATAAGATGCGCCTCGAAGATATGAAATACCCATTACACCTGGGAGTTACTGAAGCTGGTGAAGGCGAAGATGGCCGAATCAGGTCTGCTGTAGGAATGGGAGCTTTGTTAGCTGATGGAATTGGCGATACAATTAGAGTTTCGCTGACCGAAGCACCTGAAAGGGAATTGCCGGTTGCTCAGAAATTGATCGATCATTTTAAAAGTTATGTCGATCATGAACCCATAACTGCTCCGTTGCATGCTCAAACAAATCCATTTGAATATGAAAAACGGTCGACCAGGCCTGTTTTATGTATGGGAGGGAAACAATTACCTGTGGTGGTTGCTGATTTGGCCGATAGGTCATTAACTGAAATGTTACCCATAAGGGGAAAATTAATTCCCGATTTTTTTATTTCAGGAAATAAAATTCTTGACCGCGAAGGTGCTGAAAACCCTGTTATAACTTTGGAAGAATACCTCTACGAAAGCACCAGATGGGGACGCATGAAATTCATAAAAACCGACAAAAAGGAATTCGACCGATTTATGGATATGAATCCCGAAATTATTACCAAATTAAAACAAACACGTAAAACTGTTTTAATTCTGGAAAGTTTTAATAAAAATCCGCATGCCGAATTAAGGGCCTTTTTTATGATGCTGGAAACACATATTTGGAAAGTCCCTGTGATTTTATACCGGAAGTATAATGAACGCAATCTTGAGAATCTTCAAATAAAGGCTGCAGCCGACCTCGGTGGTTTATTAATTGACGGATATGGCGATGGTTTGTGTATTACCAACGAAGGGAATAATATTACTTTCACCGAATTAAAAGATTTAAGTTTTGGAATCCTTCAGGCAAGCCGCATGAGGATGTCGAAAACCGAGTTTATTTCGTGCCCTGGTTGTGGCCGTACATTATTTGATTTACATGAAACAACTCTTCAGGTAAAAGAACATTTTAAACACCTCAATCATTTAAAAATTGGTGTAATGGGCTGTGTTGTTAATGGCCCCGGCGAAATGGGAGATGTTGATTATGGATTTGTTGGTTCCGGTAACGGGAAGGTGAATTTGTACAAGGGGCAAAACCTCAAAAAAAGGCATATTCCGTTTGAAATGGCCGTTGAAGAATTAGAACAGCTCATAAAGGAATATGATGATTGGAATGATCCGGAATCGTAATTCATAGTTTTATTTCTGAAAAAATAATAGCCAAATTCACTTTTATGATTGAGATTATTTAAATTATGGCAAAACGAAATTGGAAGCCGGGCACAATGGTCTACCCTCTTCCCGCAGTTATGGTAAGTTGTGGCGATTCCCCGGAGAATTATAATATCATTACTATTGCCTGGACCGGCACCATTAGTAGCGATCCTCCTATGTGTTATATTTCGGTGCGCCCTACAAGGCATTCGTATGAAATTATTAAACGCACAGGTGAGTTCGTAATAAATTTAACGACCGAAAAATTGGCAAAAGCCACCGACTGGTGCGGTTGCCGGTCGGGGAAAAAATACAATAAATGGAAGGAAATGAATTTAACCCCAATGCCTGCAAACATTGTAAAAGCACCTATTATTGCCGAAGCTCCTTTAAGTATCGAGTGTAAAGTAAAAGATATTGTTGAGTTGGGAGTTCACCACATGTTTATTTCCGAAGTGGTGAATGTAATTGCCGATGAGAAATATATCGACAAATACGGAGCCTTTAACCTTGCCAAAGCCCATCCACTGGTATATAGCCACGGGCATTATTTTGGATTAGGCGAAAAAATCGGAAAATTTGGCTGGTCAGTCGAAAAAAAGAAACGGAAAAAGTAAGTTTTATCATAGGTTATTGAACATTTTATGGTTGAATTTGTAATGTAGTATACTTTTACTACACCAATTCTTTTTGATAATCTTAAACTATACGATAATGAAGAAGTATTTATTTTTGTTGATTTTAGTAATGATAGTAGGCATGATACAAGCACAGGATAATCCATTGTTGCAGGAATTTAAAACTCCACACCACGCAGCACCGTTTCAATTAATTGAGAATAGCCATTATTTACCGGCTTTTAAAGAAACAATAGTTTTGGCTGAAAAAGAGGTAGCAGCAATTATTAATAATACTGAAGCACCAACATTCGAAAATACCATTGTTGCCCTCGAAGAAGGTGGTAAGTTATTGAGCCGAACAGCAGGTGTGTTTTTTAATTTGTTGAGTTCAGAAACTAGCGATGAATTGCAAGGTATTGCTCAGGAAGTATCTCCGTTACTTACTAAATTTCAGAATGATATTAATTTGAATCCCGAATTATTCAAAAAAGTTGAAATGGTTTATGCCAGTAAGGATAATTTGGATTTAACAACTGAACAAAAAACATTACTCGAAAATACCTACATTGGTTTTAAACGCCGTGGGGCAAAACTGGACGAAGTGCAAAAACAAAAGTTCAGGGAAATTAGTACAGAACTTTCGAAGTTAAGTTTAAAGTTTGGTGAAAATGTACTAAAAGAGACCAACAGTTATCAATTAAATATCACTGATAAAAATCAGTTAAAAGGATTACCTGAAGGAACCCTTGAAGCTGCTGCCGGAAAAGCAAAGGCTAAAAAACTGGAGGGATGGGTTTTTGATATTTCGATGCCAAGTTACCTCCCATTTATGAAATATGCCGATAACCGCGACTTACGGAAAGAATTGTACATGGCATATGGTTCAAAAGCATTTAAAGGAAATGAGTTTGACAATCAGGAAAATGTTAAACGAATTGTTGAATTGCGATTGGCAATGGCAAAATTGCTGGGATATAAAAACTATGCCGATTATGTATTGGAACGGCAAATGGCAACAACTCCCGACAACGTTTATAAACTGCTAGACGATTTATACGAGGCTTCGTATAATGTTGCTAAAAAAGAGAAAAATGAAGTTGTGGAATTTGCTAAAACGCTTGGTTTCGAAGGTGAATTAATGCCCTGGGACTGGAGTTATTATACCGAAAAGTTAAAGGTAAAAAAATTCGACCTGAATGACGAAATGCTAAAACCTTATTTTGAATTAGATAATGTGATTGGCGGTGTGTTTGATTTGGCTACCGAATTGTATGGTATAACTTTTAAAGAAAATAATGATATTCCTGTTTACCACGCTGATGTAAAACCTTATGAGGTTTTTGATGCCGATGGAACCTTTTTATCGGTTTTGTATGCCGATTTCCACCCAAGGGCAGGGAAACGCGGTGGTGCCTGGATGAATGAGTTTAAGGGCCAATGGAAAGAAAATGGTGTTGATTCAAGGCCTCATATTACCATTGTCATGAATTTTACACAGCCTACTGAATCAAAACCTGCTTTGTTGACATTCGATGAGGTGAACACATTCCTACACGAGTTTGGACACTCATTGCACGGGATGTTGGCCAATTCAACTTACTCAGGTTTATCGGGAACAAATGTATTCCGCGATTTTGTTGAATTACCTTCACAGATTATGGAGAACTGGGCAGTTGAAAAAGAATTCCTTGATAGGTTTGCTGTGCATTATAAAACAGGTGAAAAAATTCCTGCCGAATTGGTTGAAAAAATAAAAGCGTCAGAGAATTTTCAATCAGGTTATTTAAGTATCCGCCAGTTAAGCTTTGGTTATATGGATATGGCATGGCATACACTTGAAGCTCCTTATTCAGGTAATGTGAAAGATTTTGAGGACAAAGCCTGGGAAAAAACACAGATCTTCCCAACAATCGAAGGTTCATGCATGAGTACTCAGTTTGGGCATTTATTTGCCGGTGGTTATGCTGCTGGTTATTACGGCTACAAATGGGCTGAGGTGCTCGATGCCGATGCGTTTAGTGCTTTTAAAGAAAAGGGGTTATTTAATAAAGAAGTGGCTTCTTCGTTCCGTAAAAACATTCTTGAAAAGGGCGGTACAGAGCATCCAATGGTATTGTACAAACGTTTCCGTGGCCATGAACCAACTGTTGATGCGCTGCTTGAACGAAGTGGATTAAAATAAAATATAGATATACGTTGAAGATATTTAATAAGGGTTTCGCTTTAAGTGGAGCCCTTTTTTTGTGGAAACTGAATTACACATAAAGTTAAATTTCCATTGCGAATTAAAAATTAAACTTAAGGCTGAAAGCCTTACTTAATTTAGCTCAAGGCATCGCCTTATGTGAATAGGTAATAACCACCAATTCGCCCTGCAAGGGCAATTTAAATGCGTTTCCGATATAATATCTTCTTTATTAACTTTGGTTAAGTTGTCCTTTCAGGACGTGAATCATTATCATATTCGAAGCTTGTTTATTGGCATTCAAAATGCTTTGAAAAAAAAGCTTTTTGTAGAGATAGGATAGTTTCATTTGCCGGTTTTATTTTTACTGTCAAACTTGATGTACTTAACATTATCTGTCTTATCTAATCTTTATTTTGGTGTAACTGCAATGACAGACTATTGGGCATACCCATATGTAATTATAGTGAAGTGGAAATTAATAAATTAGTTAGTTTTTTCATTACCTATTAATTAATTCGTTTATAAAGATTAAAACTACCTATGTGTAAAGGGATTTATTAATGTTAATGTATCTTGGTATATTCCAAACTGGTAAATGTGTTCTATACTATTATTCTCACAGTAATTTAAAGTATCTTCAGAGATTGAGAAATTAGTTTCAATAAAAGTATTACTATTTTCTTTGAAAAAGAGGTCTCCGTTTTCTCTAAATTTTATTGTTAAAATTTGTCCGTTTATTGGATATGAATAGCCGGTAGTTAAATCTCGACATACGGAATAGAGCCATTCTCATTTGCCAATAATACTATCAGGGACATAATCGATTTTATCTTTTTGGCATCCGGTTCCAATACTAAACAAAAGCAGGACAACTGTACTTAACTTTATTATTTTTGTTTTCATTTTTATTCGTTTTAATTAGTACCAGAGAAAATCTAAATCTTTTAAAGGATTTATGGATTTTATTTTATCAAATTCATTTTTACTGTTTTTTGCCCACCAATTTTTATACGCTTTATAAGCAACATCTAATTGCGTATTGTCAAGCCTATAATCAACTGGAGCAACGGAATTAACTTTAGAATCGTTTAAGTAATCCTTGTGAATCAGCATTGGATTGCTTGATGGAAATTGCAAATAACGGTTCACATAAGGATAATTGTTTCTGAGTGACTCGATATTCCAAAGGATACATTCACCTAACTTGAATTCGTTTAGGGCATAAGAAGAAATATCCGAGCTAGGGAAATATACTATCTTAGAATAATCATTAGCATGTTCTAAAAGAGCCGGGATATCATCTGGAGTAAAATCCGGTAAGAATCCTGAAGTATATGTACCTTGTTTTAACGACAGAATAAATTGCTCTACTTTAATGTTCTCTTCAACAGCATTATCCATTGAATCTTTATTGCAGCTTCCGCTGAACAACCCTATAAATACAAATACATAAATAATATACTTTTTCATTTTCTAATTTTTTACAAATTGTAGTGACAGGTTTAGGATGTATGTTGAAATATTCGGATTTGACAGAACCAAAATTCTTAAAAACTCTTTTAATCCAGGGGCTTTAAAGCCTCTTATTCATAATATTCTATTTAATTTCAAAATTTATTTTAAACTTAATTAAACCAGTTTCTAATTCTGGTTCATTGTTGGGTATCCCAAAAGAGAATGAATAGGCAAATTGAGTATAATACTTGCCCTTTTTTAATAAAGGTTGTTTAGTGCTCTCAAATTCTCCCCAAAATAACTGCCAGTCATTTCTTTCGTCATACCATGGAACTATAAATTTATAATTTTCTGAGCCTGGAGGCAGCAACCTTCGGTCAGCAGTATAAAAAGTTCCAGAATAAACTTTATAAACAAATGGTTTACCATAAAATTTATTTCCAGAATTAACTGCACAAAAATCATCTAAATCATAGTAGCCATAATCATAAAAAGGAAGAGATTCATTTGTATTGTTCTTAATCGAAAATTGGAAAAAGAAATTTTCACCTTCATTAAAAATAGTGGCAGGTTCACCTTGTTCATTCAGCAGACAGAATTTAAATTCTATCCCGTTTACTTCTTTTTGAATTACGGCATTTTTATCACCAATGTCTAGTTCAAAAATATCATCTTTCTGGCATCCCGCACCAATACAAAACAACAGCAGGACAACTGTACTTAATTTTAAAATTTTTGGTTTCATTTTTTTGAGTAAAAAGTAATTAGTAAAGAGTTTTGAGAAACTTAACTAATCAAGGCAACTTTAATTGCCTGAGGTAAGAGGATGCGGGGTAGTTAACAACACAATAGTTCGTGCTTTTTGCAGAGTATATAGTTTTAATATATAACCTCTGTTTGGCGTGAATAATAGGTTGTATGGGTAATTTTGCCATAATTTATTGTTTTTGGGTTACAAATAAACTTAGCTTAACATTTAAGTAGATGTATAAAGGTTCAAAATAGTTGCGTTAAGCAGTGTGCAAAGACAAAAACATATTTGTTATATAAGTTTCAAATTTTATTAACTCTCCCTCTTTCCCTCTCTACGTTTAGAGAGGGACGATTGTACCAAAGGTATAATCAGGGTGAGTCGAAAATATTAAAACATTATACATTTTTATAATTTGCCTTTTCAGGGTGTGAACCATTTTTACATTGTAGTCCCAACGCGTTGCGTTGGGCTGAAGTAAACTGCACTTTCAGTGCGAAGGAAAAAATATTTCAACTTTTAATTTGTATCAATTATGCGAATCGAGGATTAAACATTTGGCTGTAGGCCAAAATTAATTAAGCCAATGTTTCGCCTTGGGGTTAAAACAAACGTAGGTATACCGCCCTGCAAGGGCAGTTTAAATACAGCGATTCATTTTATGCACTGTTTTAATACCGATTACTATTCAAGATGCGCCTTTGGTGCATTTCACTTCTAAAAGCACGTTGAATATGTATCGGCATTATACCAGCACAATTTGATATGTAAATGGTATAATTTGCCCTTTCAGGGCGCAATTTGTTCTATTTCTAGCAATTCCCAACGCGTTGTGTTGGGCTGAAGTAACCTGGGCGTTCAGCCCGAAAACAAACAAAAAATAATTTTTTCCCTCCCACCTGTTTACATTTTCATAAAAATGTTATAAATTGTATAGAATTTATTTTTAAGTAGGGTATTGTTACATAATACAATTGCATTTTGGGGCTTTTAAACAACCAAGTGTAAGTAAAAGGGTACAACATGCCAAACAAACCTTACAAAATAGAAAAAACCAGTACAAAATGTAACATTACCAGTACAAAAAACAAAACGGCCTGTACAAAATAAGGTTTAACGGGTACACAAAGCAACACAACCTATACAAACTGCCAGGCTACCTATACAGGGCGAAAAAAACCGGTACAAAATACAATTTGACCAGGGAATTTGTTTTTTGTAGCATAAAATACATAATAAACCAAAAACACACGGCTGAATGATTCAGTTTCAGAATAAAATAGATTTAAAATAGCCCATGGACCAGGGGGAATAGTAAGCTGTTAGGTTGTTGTGCCTAATTGTTGCTGTTTTTCCAATAGTCCCCACTCATGCTGCCTCTATGGCAGGATATTTTACCAAAGGCACACCAATGCTTTTGGCAATTGTTTATTTCTCTCTATGATTATAAAATAATTAATATGAAATGGTCAAGATTTAACTTTGGCGAAATTTTATTCAAGGCTGGTATAATGATTAATAACAGCCTTGGCGACGAACAAGTTAAAAATGCGGTAGCCGGGTTTGGTTATCCCGAAGAAAAACTGAACGAAGGTGCTACCTTATTAAGTGAATCGGCCTCGCTGGTTGAGGTTCAGAAAAAAGAAGGTGCCGAAGTTTCTGCGGCACAGAAAGAATTGGAAAATGTACGGAAACAGGGACACACGGTTTATATGGACATGTTGGGTATTGCCCGTATTGTTTTTAAACGCGATGTGCAGGCAACGGCTACCCTTGAATTAAACGGCCGGCGGGCTACTACCATTAGTGGTTGGCTAAAACAGGTGCTTGGATTTTACCATGCATTGTTGGCCAACGAAAGCTGGAAAACTGGTATGGCTGTTTATGGGCAAACTGAAGAAAAACTTACCGCAGCAATGGAGCTTGCCGAAAATGTTAGTGCAAAAGCAGAGTTAGTGAAAAAAGAAATGGGCGATGCCCAAAATGCCACCCAAGAGCGTGATTTAAAATTTGAAGAGCTCATTGATTGGTTGACCGATTATGAAGCCATTGCCCGAATAGCTCTGGCAGATAGTCCTCAATTGCTTGAAAAATTGGGTATTGTTGTAAAAAGTTGAAAGGATTAAATTTCAACATAGAAAGTTGGATGGAATTAAGTGATCCCATATTTATTAACCTGCCCTTGCAGGGCGATATGCAGGACTCTTGTTCCTGTCCCAAGGCGTTGCCATTGGGTTAAATTAATTATGGCTTTCAGCCAAATTGTAAAAAATGTAAATCTATTTTTGGTAAATGTTTAGGTATTCATCGGGCTGAAGGCCCGGTTTATTTCAGCCCAACGTAAATCGTTGGGTATATGTCAATAGAAAATATACAGCGCCCTGCAAGGGCAGTTAAAAAAATCAATTATGTGACAATCATTATTAAATTCATTATAAAACGCTGAATATAGGTGAAAGAACAAACCATTAACCTGCCCTTGCAGGGCGATATGCAGGGCTCTTGTTCCTGTCCCAAGGCGTTGCCATTGGGTTGAATTAATTATGGTTTTCAGCCAAATTGTAAAAAATGTAAATTGATTTTTTGTGATTGTGTAAGTATTTTTCAGGCTGAGAGCCCAACTTATTTCAGCCCAACATAAATCGTTGGGTATATGTAAATAGATAACAAACTACGCCCAACAAGGGCGATAATTAATTGTAGCGATTACTCAAAACTATTATACCACTTCAGGGCATTTGTATTATAAATTTTATCGATTACCGTTTTAGGAAGTTGTAATCCCCTGAATTCACCTTCGATTAAATTACTGGTCATTTTATTATCAGTTACAAAAAATTCCCAATCATTGATCCATGTATTAAACATGTGGTTTTGAAAAGCTTCAATATTTCCGGCACCCTCATCAATAATATCAGTTCCATATAAAATACGGTCCTGGTAATCAATAAAAAACTGCCTTACTTTTTCCCGGCTTTGGCGGGTTTGAAAATATAATTGCCCCATACGCGCTGCCATATCAACAGCTGCATTTGGGTAACGGTCAAGAAAATCGGCTAAAACATCGACATCCCATTCAAGGCTTGCCAGGTGGCACCCAATAAATGTGAGGCCAGGATTTTTATCCAGCATCCGGTCGCGGGCGGCTATTTGATCTTCGTACGATGGCATTTCGGGGTGTTTGAACATGTGGTACTGAGGATTTTGCTCAAAATAACTGCGGTCGTTTTGTGTGGTCATTTTTTCAAGGGGTAACCAGCAGTTTTTGGGTTCACCTAAATGACCAACCAAAGGGATGCCTATTTGAGCCAAATGCTTAAATATAGGGTCGAACCGTGGATTGTCAATCATGACTAAATTCCCATTCTTGTCTCGGAATTCCATCCCAATATTTTTCCAGACTTTCACAGCAATTGCTCCATTGTTTATTGATTCGTCGATAAGTTCAATTGTGTTTTTTACCCAACCTTCGTTATCCCATCCATCGAGGCAAAAGGTTGTTGTATAGTCAAATAGCTCGCGGTGCCTGTTTTTAATGGCATAATAATTTCGGTTTGAAGCGTGTGTCTCTTCACAGTTACCAGTAAACGTATTGATCGACAGCAGTTTGAAGTTTTCTTTTTTTGCTGTCTGAAGGGCATAACAATTAATGGTGTGAATGTGGAAATGAGCATCTGTTTTTTTTACTTTCTGAAAATCATTAAGGCTGTAATAGCTTTCATTTTGAGGCAGGAAACATAAAATAAACAAGGCAAATAACAGAGAAATTGATTGCATATGGTGAAGTTTTAAAAAATGAAAGTTAAAAAATAATTGGGGATATAAAAAGATATAAAAAACAAAACCGCCCTTGCGTACAAAGGCGGTTTTTATATATTGAGTAAATTGTTGATCCGTTTTTAAGCGGTACAACAACTTACGAAAGAGCGCCAACAAGAGTTGGCACTTGTATTTTTGTTTATTCATCGGATGACTTCAAGTCATCCGATGAATAATATTATTTCACTTCTGAACCATTATTTACTTTCTGGTCGGGTGTAACAATCGACAAAGAACCATCACCATTTTCAGCACAAAGGATCATTCCCTGCGATTCAATTCCCCGTAGTTTTTTGGGCTCCAGATTAACCAGAACACTTACCTGTTTCCCAATTAAATCTTCAGGTTGGTAATATTCAGCAATCCCCGAAACAACAGTGCGTTGGTCGATACCGGTGTCAATTTTCAGCTTTAAAAGTTTTTTGGTTTTGGCTACTTTTTCAGCCTCAAGCACAGTTCCCACCCGAATGTCCATTTTTCCAAAATCATCGAATTCGATGCTATCTTTTGCTGGAGCTGCTTTTGCTTCAGCCAATTCATTGGCGGTTTTAGTATTCAGTAATTTTTGAATTTGTGCTTCAATAACCGAATCTTCAATCTTTTCGAATAACAACTCTGGCTTATTTGTTTTATGGCCTGCTTTAATTAATTCGGTATTTCCCAAATTATCCCAATCTAATTTCTCAATGTTTAAAAATCCTCGTAATTTATCCATGCTAAATGGAAGGAATGGTTCAAGTATAATTGTTAGGTTGGCTGTTATTTGTAAACTGATATTCATGATGGTTTTTACCCGCTCAGCATCTGTTTTAATAACTTTCCAGGGTTCTTCATCGGCCAGGTATTTGTTTCCCAAACGGGCTAAATCCATGGCAAATTTTAAACCTTCGCGTATTCGGTATGTTCCAAGGCTTTTTTCTACTTCAGCTTTGATGTTGGCAATTTCTGCCAATGTTTGTTTATCAAAATCAGTTGTTTCTCCCCTTTCAGGAACTTCTCCTTCGTAATATTTTTGTGTCAGAACCAATGTACGGTTTACAAAGTTTCCTAAAACCGCTACTAATTCACTATTGTTGCGGGTTTGGAAATCTTTCCAGGTAAAATCGTTGTCTTTTGTTTCAGGAGCATTGGCAGTTAATACATATTTTAAAACATCCTGTTTGTCAGGAAATTCTTCGAGGTATTCGTGCAACCAAACTGCCCAGTTCCGCGATGTTGATATTTTATCTCCCTCTAAATTCAGGAATTCGTTAGCAGGTACATTTTCCGGCAGATTATATGAGCCTTCAGCTTTTAACATACAAGGGAAAATAATACAATGAAATACAATGTTGTCTTTACCAATAAAATGCAACATTTTAGTTTCGGGATCTTTCCAGTATTTTTCCCATTCAGGAGTTAATTCTTTAGTGGCTGAAATGTAGCCGATAGGCGCATCGAACCATACATAAAGTACTTTCCCTTCACCTTCTTCAACCGGGACAGGCACTCCCCAATTTAAGTCGCGGGTAACGGCACGTGGCATTAATCCACTGTCGATCCACGATTTGCATTGGCCATACACATTGCTTTTCCATTCTTTATGCCCTTCAATAATCCATTCTTTTAACCAGGGCTCGTATTGGTCGAGTGGCAGGTACCAGTGTGTAGTTTCTTTTAAGACCGGCTGGTTGCCACTTATTGTTGAAGTTGGATTTATTAATTCGGTTGGGCTGAGCGAAGTACCGCAACTTTCGCATTGGTCGCCATAGGCTTTTTCATAGCTGCATTTTGGGCAGGTACCAATAATATAGCGGTCGGCCAAAAACTGATTGTTTTCTTCATCGTAGTATTGCTCCGATGTTTTTTCGATAAATTTTCCTTTATCATAAAGAGTTTTAAAAAACTCGGTGGCTGTTTCGTGGTGAATTTTTGCACTCGTCCGCGAATATACATCAAATGAAATTCCAAATTTCTGAAACGAATCTTTAATCATCCCATGGAATTTATCCACAACATCCTGAGGAGTAATGCCTTCGTTTTTAGCCTTTAAAGTAATGGGCACACCATGTTCGTCTGATCCGCCAATAAAAAGGACTTCTTCATTTTTTAATCGAAGGTACCGGGCGATAATATCGGCTGGGACATAAACTCCTGCCAGATGGCCTATGTGTACAGGGCCATTGGCATAAGGAAGGGCTGAAGTAATTAAAGTTCGTTTAAAATCTGGCATTGTATTTAATATTTTGTAATGGTTCTGTTCTAATTAAAATGTTTTAAATAAATAAGTGCCTAAAGTGTACTAAAGTACTTCGGGTACTTAAAGTTAATTTTTACTGCACATCTTATAACTTAAATTTTTTTCAAATTAAGTGTACTTTTTAACTTAATGCACTTTCTATAACTGAGTTCCAAAAGTGCGCTAAAGTACTTAAAGTTAATTTTTACTGCACATCCTATAACTTAAATATTTTTCAAATTATGTGTACTTTTTAACTTAATGCACTTTCTATAACTGAGTTCTAAAAGTGCGCTAAAGTACTTAAAATTAATTTTTTACTTCACATCCAGCAACTTGAATTTTTTTCAAATTATGTGTACTTTTTTTAACTTAAGGCACTAATAACTTATGGCACTTTAAGTACTATTATTATCAATTACTACTTTTATCTTTCCCTCAAAGAAATATTTACAATTTTAATTTCATGCTTATTGAGGTAAAAATGGCAAGTATTTCATTTGCTTCTCTATTAATTATTTGTATTAATTCAGAATCACACCATTTAAAATCAGCAATTATTTCTAACCAGTAAACGGTTTCACTTGCTTCACTTTCACATATTTTAATTTTATTTCTAAAGTCAGCTTTGCTTCTTGATCTATTAGCTTCTCTGTAATTTGCTCCAATACTAGTTCCTGATTTTGAAATTTGATACTTTATCACTTTACTTTCAGTTGTGCTTGGTAACGAAGCAGATAACTTAATGATGCTAACAGCAAATTTTTTGGTTCTGATTTCTAATTGTTTGCTGAATTCCTTATTGTCCATCTTTAAAAATCTAGGCACTTTAAACTTTAGCTCACTTTTAAGTATTATTTTTACGAATTTAAATTTTTAACGAATTATATTTAAGCACTATTTTATTTTTAACCCAAGACACTTCTAATTTAAGGCACTCTAAATACTTTTTCTTTTTAAAAAGAAAGGCTACAAAGATAATGTGAAAAACCAATAATGCGAAAAAACATTCCTCAATAGAATAAAGAAATAAAAAATGATTATTAACTTGAGTTTAAAAAGAACATGACAGTTCCCCAAGAAATAAAGGAGGGCGATTTTATCGCGATAGTTGCACCTGCCGGGAAGATTAATAAAGAGCAAGTTATTCCTGCAGCAGAGTGGCTTGGTTCTCAGGATTACCGGATTCAATTAGGAGATTTTGTATTTGACCAACACCATCAATTTGCAGGGACCGATCAAAACAGAATTACCGATTTTCAGAAAGCCATCGATGATAGCGAAATAGCAGCCATTTTATGCGCCAGAGGTGGATACGGTACCGGGCGTATAATTGACAACCTTGATTTTTCACAATTCATAAAATGTCCAAAATGGATAGTAGGGTATAGCGATATTACTGTTTTACACAGCCACCTCAATAATTTGGGAATTGCATCAATTCATGGGGTAATGCCAGGGCATTTTTTGCGTAAAAACGGAGAACCTTCAAACAAATTAAAATCACTTTTATTTGTTTTGAGCGGCGGAAAGCCTGAATATACTGTTGAACCAAATAGTAAAAACAGGGAAGGAAATATTAATGGAAAGTTGGTTGGAGGCAATTTGTCGATTTTATATGGTTTAAGAGGAACTAAATTTGACATCGATTTTACCAATAAAATTCTTTTTATTGAAGACGTTGGAGAAAATTTATACCACATCGACCGAATGATGCAGAATTTTAAGCAAGGTGGTGTTTTTAATAAAATTGCCGGACTGGTAGTAGGCGATTTTTCAAAAATGAAAGACAGCAAGGTCCCATTTGGGAAAGATGCATATGAAATTATTTCGGAAGCGGTATTTGATTACACATTCCCGATTTGTTTTGGTTTTCCTGCAGGCCATGCCGAAAAAAATGAAGCGTTGGTTTTTGGTGTTGAATGGCAACTTAATGTTACAGAAACATCGGCGATTCTTAAAATGAGGTAAAAATGGCAATTCAGCAAACAATAGGTGATAAAGGCGAAGAAATTGCTCAAATATACCTGCTCAAAAAAGGGTATAAAATAGTAGCAACTAATTGGCATTTTGGGCATAATGAATTGGATATCATTGCAAATGATGGCGAACAACTTGTCATAGTCGAAGTAAAATCGCGTACAGGCCACAGCTACGAACACCCTTCAGAGGCTGTATCGAATCAGAAAATAAAACGAATAGTTGATGCTGCCGAAGGTTATATTTTGAAGCATAACTTAAACGTGGAAACTCGCTTCGATGTGATTACTGTTATTTTTACTGCCGATACCTATGAATTGGAGCATTTTGAGGATGCATTTTATCCAACCATGTAAAATTTAATCTATTCAATTAGTCAAATAGCTATATTTATAGCATATTTTGTTATCAGGATGAATATTGAAGAAATTCGGCTTTTTTGTTTGTCATTAAAAGGAGTAACTGAAAGTTTTCCATTTAATGAAACTGTTTTGGTTTTTAAAGTAATGAATAAAATGTTTTGCCTTACTGATTTGGATGGTGACTTTAGTCTTGTTCTTAAAAATACGCCTGAAAAAAACAGTGAATTACGTGAAGAGTACCCTGACATAATAGGGGCATTCCATATGAATAAAAAACATTGGAGTTCGTTACGTTTTAAAGGGGCTATTCCCAAAAGGAAATAAAAAAATTAATTGTTGAGTCGTATAATCTTGTGGTAGAAGGATTAACAAAAAAGAAACAGGAAGAGCTTAAAAATTTATAAATAATATGGAGTATTTAAAGGGTTACCGGTATTTTTTGTTGATTGTATTTATGGCTGTTTCATTAACTGTTTTTTCTGAAAGTGATGGTAAAAAAGCTTTTAAAGATATCATTGATATTGAATGCACTTCGGTAAAAAGCCAAGGTAGGACAGGCACTTGCTGGAGTTTTGCTACAACCAGTTTTTTGGAATCGGAATTACTAAGGATGGGGAAAGGAGAGTTTGATTTATCGGAAATGTTTTTTGTCAAACATACTTATCAAAATAAAGCTTTCAGGTACTTATTGTTCCATGGAAGAACCAATTTTAGCCCTGGTGGTCAAGCACACGATGTTTTAAATGTAGTTAAGGAATTAGGAATGGTGCCTAATGAAGTTTTCCCGGGGAAACTCGAAAATGGCAAGTTGTTTCATACCGATATGGATATACAACTTTTGGAACAACTACAATCGATCAATAAAAAGAGAAATAAATTTGACATAACAAAGGTTGATAAATTAGAAGGAGTTTACGATAAGTATCTGGGCAAAATACCTGATGAATTTTCTTATAAGGGGAAAAGTTATACTCCGGAATTATTTCGCGACTTTTTGGGAATTAATCCTGAAGATTATATTGAAATAACCTCTTACTCACATCATCCATTTTATGGAAAAATAATACTTGAAATGCCCGATAATTGGTCGCACGATTTGTATTATAATGTGCCTGTTGATGAATTAATGGCTATTATCAAATATTCCCTTAAAAAAGGTTATTCATTGTGTTGGGATGGCGATACTAGTGAAAATACCTTTAGGCATAAAAGCGGGAAAGCCGATTTGCCAGAAAAACTAATCGGGAAAATAAATCAGGAACTGCGGCAAGAAGCATTTCTTAAACGCGAAACTACCGACGACCATTTGATGCATATTACCGGAATGGCCGAAAATAGTAAAGGGAGAGTATTTTTTAAAACTAAAAATTCGTGGGGGGCTGAAAGTAACAGCCTAGGTGGATTTTTATATTTGTCGGAAGAATATGCCCGGTTAAAAACATTGGCAATTTTGGTACACCGCAATGCTGTACCTACTGAAATATTAAATAAACTTGGTTTAAAATGATAGAATTTCACCTTAAAACAGAATACATCCAGTTGACTCAATTGTTAAAAATTACCGGAATGAGCGAAACTGGGGGACATGCAAAGTTTATTGTCGAAGATGGTGAAGTAAAAGTTAATGGGCAACCTGAATCACGGAAACGAGCAAAACTTAAAAAAGGCGATAAAGTTGAGGTGTTTGATCAGGTTATTATAATTGTTTAACTCAGTGAGGTTTTAATTTTGTAAAACAAAATTATTTAGTCGAACTGATCCTGAGAGTATTCGAAGGATTTTTGGGTTTTATTGCAGGAGCGGGACATTTTGTGGAATATCCCGCTCCTGTATTTTATTTTTGAATGTGTACATCCATTTGAGGGAATGGAATGGAAAGCCCTTTTTCAGGAAATGTTTTATATACATTTTCGTTGAGTGCAAAAAATACTGCCCAGTAATTTGGCGAATCAACCCAAACACGTACAACAATATTTACCGAACTATCACCAAGTTCAGTAAGGGCTACAAAAGGTTCAGGATCATGTAATATTCGTTCATCGTTATTAATGAGTTCAAGCAATACCATTTTTGCTTTTTCATAATTATCACCATAAGCTATGCCAAATGTAAAATCTACTCTTCGTTGTGGTTCTTGTGAATAATTGACCATGGAGCCAGTTGATAATCCTCCGTTAGGAATTATAATCGTTTTATTGTCAGGTGTTTTTAAAATGGTATTAAAGATTTGGATTTCATTTACAGTTCCTCCATGGCCCTGAGCCTGAATATAATCGCCTACCTTAAAAGGCTTAAAAATGAGTATCATAACTCCTCCGGCAAAATTTTGTAATGTACCCGAAAAAGCCATTCCAATGGCAAGTCCAGCAGCACCCAAAATCGCAATAAATGATGTCATTTCCACTCCCAACATTCCAATAACCGATACCAGTAACAGAATTTTTAATACAATCCCAATTAAACTTCTTAAAAAACCTCGCAACGAAGGGTCAAGGTCACTTTTTTCAAACCGTTTTTTTAGTGTCCGGGTTAAAATCCCGATTAACCATAAACCAACTATCAAAGTAATAATTGCCCCAATTACTCTTGGTCCGTATTTTTCAACCAAGTCATAAATTTTCTCAGAAGATGAAGTTATTGTATCCATATTGTTGTACGATTTAATGTGCCTGTATAATGTTACAATTTTACTTTAAAATTGTTGTAAAAAAAAAGAGCCACCAATAAATGATAGCTCTTTTTTTACTAAATTTTGTTTTAGGCTGAATTTCGAATTAATAATAATGTATCATTAATGCTATTTAGCCCATTAAGCTCTTCATCTTTAAAACTAATATTAAATACGTTTTCAAGATAAAAAGTAAAAATTTTCCAGTCTACATTGTCAAAAAATAAATCTTCCCTGAATGATGCATCGAGAGTAATACTCTCTTTCTGGACTCCTGTTTTCCGAAGAACACGGTAGAGTTTTCGATTAATACTTTTGTTTTCCATTTTAATTTGGCTTTACAATGGCTATTGTTTTCTTGTTTAATTTATTTGTTGAATAAAATCGAACAAATGAATTATAGAGTCAAATATATAAATTTTTGAATACAACATGGTAATATTAACACTAATTAACGCATTGTTAACAATTTAGCGGTTATGTATAGTTTGTCATATTGAGGGAATAGTAAATAAAAAGTAACAAAATAAGAGTATTTAGTTCTTATTTAACTGTTTTTGTTTTTTATTTACTGAAGATATGTACACGATGACAACTGATTCCTTTTTTTATAATTACTAAATGGTTATTTAGTATTCAAACTCATACTTAATGAATTTATTATAGTAAATATTTTATTTGTTGTTTTTTATCCAATCCTTTTTTAATAAACTATATACTTCAATATCCAAAAATTTATTTTGGTGTTTTTCTCCTTCTCGTTCAATTCCTTCAAATATAAATCCCAATCGTTTAGGAATAGCACTGCTTTTAGTATTGTTTTTTTGCCACTTTAATTTGAATTCGATTTAATTTTAATTTTTTAAATGCATAATTAATCAAAGTCGAAACCGATTTTGTAACAATTCCTTTTCCTTGCATTTTTTCAACAATCCAATAACCAATTTCGGTTTTTAGGTTTATTTTGTCGGTTTCTTTAAAGCCTATGAGTCCAACAAATTGGTAATAAAACCATATCTCATAAACCTCGTTTCGTTGGGTAGCAGGAATTTCTAGGACCGATTCGATAAAAGATTTAGTATCGTCGGGTGTTAATGTAAAATCAACAAAAGGAAGCCATTTTTTGAGGAATTGCCTATTGTTATTAATGGCAGAGAAAATGATCTCGGAATTGTTAATATTTATTCGTTCAAGGTGTAATTTATCGTCGATTTGAATATATTCCATAGACTTAAGTTTTTTTATTAAGTTCTACAATTACTAATAGTAGTTTTGTTTTTTATTGGTGATTGGAAATTACCAAATTTAAAAATAAATAAGAGAATTGATATATTTGTCAGAATAAATGTAAAACCATAAAACAGTGCAACGGAATAATTTCCTTTGAAATTATTATTTAAAAGGTTTTTTTCCCGAATTAATTAAATAGATTTTAAACTCATGAAGCAAACAATAACTTTTATTACAGCAGTATTTTTATTAATTTTTATGTCGTGCAGCAATGCAAAAGAAACCAATAAATCAACAAGGGTACAAATAAGTACAAGTTTTGGGGATATAATTGTTGAATTATATGATGAAACACCTTTACATCGTGATAATTTTATAAATTGGTCGAAGATGGTTTTTACGACGGCCTGTTGTTTCACCGTGTAATAAATCACTTTATGATTCAGGGAGGTGACCCTGACTCCAAAAATGCTGAAGCTGGTAAACGCTTAGGAAATGGGGGACCTGGTTATAAAATCCCTGCTGAGTTTAATCCAAAGTTGTTTCACAAAAAAGGAGCTTTGGCTGCTGCCAGAGAGCCTGACCGTAGTAATCCCGAAAAAGCATCGAGCGGTTCACAGTTTTACATTGTTCAGGGCGAAGTGTATTCCCCGGGTTATTTAGATACCCTGGAAATGAAAATGAATCAAGGGCTTCAGCAGCAATTGTTGAAACAATATTTTGATGAATCAAAAGATGAACTTATGAATCTTAGGAAAGAAGGTGATCAGGAAACTTTTAATATCCGTGTAAGTGAAATAAGGGAAAAAGTTGATTCTGTTTTTCAGGCTGCTGATAAAAAAACCATTCCTGCCGAAAGGCGTGAAGCTTATACAACCATTGGCGGTTATCCTTCGCTCGATGGGGCTTATACTGTGTTTGGGGAAGTTGTTGAAGGGCTTGAGATTGATTGATAAAATAGCCGCTATGGAGGGTGATAAAAGAAATCAGGCCTGTTCAGGATATAAAAATGGAAATGAAGATTATTAAATGATTGTAATAAAAAGATTACGTTTTATTTTTTGTTTTTGCTTTTATTCTTTAACACCAGTTTGTATTGGCACAATCGCGTGTTGTATCCATAAAAACAAATTTTGGGGAAATGAAATTTAGGTTGTTCGATGATACCCCAAAACACCGTGATGCATTTCTTGACCTGGCTTCTGAAGGATATTATGATGGGACTTTGTTTTACAGGGTAATAAAAGATTTTTTGATTCAGGGAGGTTCACGAAGTTCAAAAAATGCCCCGGCAGGTAAACGGATTGGGTATGGCGATCCCGATAAAACTGTTGATGATGAAATACTTTCCCATTATTTTCATAAAAAGGGAATGTTGTGCGCCCCCCGGCAACCCGATGAAATAAATCCGTTTAAACAATCAGATATTTCGCAGTTTTATGTTGTTAAAGGGCGTATTTTTACTGTAGGGCAGCTCGATACAATGGAGCTGGCAATTAATCGCCCAATTCGTAATAAAATAATTAAAACATACATGACTGATGAGGTTCGCGAAACTTTAAAACAGTTAAAAGCGAATAAAAAAGTTCAGGAGTTCAGGGAATTGGCCGAAAAAGTTAAAAGTCAGATTGATACAGAGTATAAGTTAAACCGCCATGTACTTGAGTTTTCGGAGGAGCAACGCAAAGCTTATACAACTGTTGGAGGATATCCCGAGTTGGATCAGAAGTACACCATTTTTGGTGAATGTATTTCGGGCTTTGAAGTGATTGATAAAATTGCTGTTTTAAATACCGATGGCAACAACAGGCCATTCACCGATGTTAAAATTACAGTTGAAGTAGTAAAATAATAAGCGATTTGTTATGAAGTATTTTTTGATGATAATGGTAGTATTGGCAAGTATTGTAGCATGTACTAATTCCGATTCATCAAAAAAAACAAACGAACAACTTTCTCAAAAAAAGGTTGTGCCTGATAATCAACAATGGCGCAACAATATGGCGTCAATTGTAAAATTGGATTCGTATGATGGGACCAGGATTTTGGAAACCGGTTGTGGGTTTTTTGTTGCTGAAAATTTAATTGTTACAAAATATTCGTTGGTGAAAGATGCCGATAATGTATTGGTAACTCCTTTCGATGAATCAAAAAAACACAAAATCACCAAATATGTAGCTTTCGACCGTATTAATGACTTGATTATTCTGGAGGTTTCAGGCATTTCCCGAAAACCAATTGAACTGATAAACGAAATTGCCCCTGTTTCTACTAAATCGATATATTTAACTAAACCTCCCTCTAAAACTATCCCTTTATATTCAGGGAAAGTGCTGAAGTTTTCGAATATTAAAGGATTAAGGCTCTATAAAATTTCCAATAAAATAAGAAAGGCATCATTCGGAACTCCTGTTTTTGTACCAAATAAAAAAGCCATAGGAATTGCTTTTTCGCAGGTTGTTGACTATGAATTGCAAAGTTTTGTGATACCAGCTATGTTTATTTCTGATTTATTACGAAAGAAAGAAGTTGTTGCCAAATCGCTGGAAAGCTTACGTGGAGTTGGAGGTGAAGCTTTGGCGGCTGAGAACAGTAAAATAAAAGGATTATTAATTCAGACCGACAAAGGTGATATCAGAATCCGCTTATTTAATGAAACACCTGCCTACCGCGATAATTTTATTAAATTGGTAAAAGAGAATTTTTACGACAGTTTGTTGATTCACCGTGTAATAAGTGGCTTTTGTATTCAAAGTGGCGCTGCCGATACCCGTTATGCCGGCAAAAATGATGTAATTGGTTGGAAAGGGCCTGGTTATACTATTCCTGCCCATACAGTTCTAAAATATTTTCACAAAAAAGGCATGATTGGTTCTCCTCGTAAGCCCGACACAAAAAATGCCAAAAGGCGGTCGGATGGGTCGCAATTTTACATCGTTTCGGGACGATTGTATAACGATATGGAACTGGATAATCTGGAAAAAGAAAACAATTATAAATTTTCGGCTGAACAGCGAAATGTATATAAAACAGTGGGTGGAGCCCCACATATTGATGGAGCTTACACCGTTTTCGGTGAAGTTATTTCGGGAATGAATGTGGTTGATTTAATTTCGAAAGTGGAAGTCAACAATGGTTTTAGGCCGCTGGAAGATATCCGCATTAAAAAAATAACCATTCTTCAATAAGTACTAATCAGCCGCAAAAATTTCTCTAATATCCATTTCAGGCCTTAACCAAAGTCCTTTGAGATCTGCTTTTTGGGCTCCGATTATGTTTTCCTGACTTCTGACGCTATCAAAAAAAGACAAGATTCAAAGATATAATTCACAGATATTGAGAATGTTGTGATTTTGTATATATGAAAATACCGCACTAACGCGTACTTTTGTGGTATGTATTCGGTACGAAAAGTAAAAACCAGGTCAGGCTCAATTGCCTTGCAAGTGGTGCAATATGTTGCTCACCGTTCCATTATTATCAAACATATAGGTAGTGGAAAGGACGATATAGAAGTTCAAGCTTTACGTAAAAAGGCCTTTGAGTGGATTGAAGGGCATTCCGGGCAATTATCCTTATTCCCGGACCAGAAACAAAAGATATTATTGGTCAATAGGGCTGATTGCATAGGAGTAACACACCATTTTGCTTTTCGTTTTTTCATGAGCTGCCTTGATGAATGTGAGTTGTCCCATTTGCCCCGGTTATTACTTGATTTTGCTATTATCAGGTTAATTGAACCAGCTTCGAAACTGCGGTCGATAGAACTATTACAACACTATTTTGGGATACAGTACTCACAACGCATTTATCGCAATATCCCTAAATTAACAAACTATAAGGCCGACATTGAGCATTGCGCCTATAATGTTGCCCAAAAGAAATTTAAGGAGCCCTTCTATTTTGTTCTGTACGATGTAACCACTCTTTATTTTGAATCCTTTAAAGCCGATGATTTTAGAATACAGGGGTTCTCAAAAGACAATAAATCACAACAGCCTCAAATAGTAATCGGGCTTTTGGTAACTCAATCGGGTTTTCCTTTGTCGTACGAGGTTTTTGCCGGAAACACCTTTGAAGGAAAAACCATGCTGCCGATAGTTGAACGGTTTATTGCAGGACACCCCCAGGTTAAACCTATTATTGTGGCAGATGCAGCCATGCTCGATGAACAGAGGCTTTCTGAACTCAGGGAAAAGGAAATATCATACATTGTCGGTGCACGGTTGGCCAATGCGAACCTTGATTTAGTAAAACGTATTCACAATACACTGGATGGGAACCATGGCACAAAGGCCCGTTTCTCTTCGATACATGGTGATTTGGTTTGTGATTTTTCAACCAAACGGTATAAGAAGGAGTTGTATGATTTTAACAAGCTTGTTCAAAAAGCTGAAGAATTGGTAGCCAAACAATCCCTGAAAGTCAGGGCCAAGTTTATCAGAAAGGTCTCCAAAGAGAAAATAGAACTGAATACCGCATTAATTGAAAAAAGAAGGTTATTGCTGGGAATAAAGGGATATTGTACCGACTTATCTGAGCAACAATTATCTAACGAGCTAGTAATATCACGCTATCACCAACTATGGCATGTAGAACAATCATTCCGAATGAGCAAGTTTGACTTACAGGCACGGCCTATTTATCATCAAAAGCATGATGCAATTAGGGCCCATATATTGATTTGTTTTGTTGCATTGATAGTAGAAAAATACCTGGACTTAACAACCAAGCTATCGCTTAGGGAAATACGCTTTCTTGTAATGAACATTACTGAAACCCATATACAAGACCGCGTAACAAAGGAAACATTTATCTTCAGGTCACCTACCAAAGAAATTTTGGAAACCCCATTAGCAAAGTTGATATCAAAATGGAAATTGCTACCGCACTAATCGTCAGAAGTCAGGAAAAAATAACCATTCTTCAATAAGTACTAATCAGCCGCAAAAATTTCTCTAATATCCATTTCAGGCCTTAACCAAAGTCCTTTGAGATCTGCTTTTTGGGCTCCGATTATGTTTTTTTCAAGGTCGTCGACAAACAATGTCTCTTTAGGATTAATACCAGAATCGTTAATCACTTTTTCGAATGCTGAAACATCGGGTTTAGCATCGTGAATATCCTGTGAGTAATATACTTTATCAAAAACTGAGGGAAATTCAAAACCATGTTCTTCAAAAAACTCTTTATGCAATTTATCGATATGGATTTTATTGGTATTGCTGAACAAAAACACCCGGTATTTTTTTCGTAATTCCTGAATTATTTTTATTCGTGAAAATGGTATATCCAGCAACATGGCACACCAGGCAAAATCAATCTGTTGGTCGGTTAGGTTTTTGTTTTTTAATAATCGTCTTACCCCTTTACGAAACTCTTCAGGAGTAATAACTCCGATTTGTAACTCATAAAATATCTGATCGGGGAATTTTAATCCCCCGCTTAAAACGTCTTCTTTTAATCCAAGTTGACGGAAAGCTTTAACAGATGCTTGAAAATCGAGGTTAAGGATAACTTCTCCTAAATCGAAAATAATTGTTTTTATTCCAGTGAGGTCAAGTGGCATTTTACTATTTTTATGTTTTTTTGAAGATAAGAAATTATTTTGTTTCAGTAGATGAAAAGTATTTAACAAAATCAGTAAATGCATATCAACGGGAAAAATTACCATACTATCTGGTTAAAAAACAGGGAAATTGTTCAGGTTATTGACCAACGAAAATTGCCTTTTGAAGTTGAGGTAATGGATTTAAAAACAGTAGAAGATGTTTTTTTTGCTATTAAAGAAATGGTGGTAAGGGGGGCTCCCCTCATTGGAGTTACGGCTGCTTATGGAATCTATTTGGCATTAAGTAACATTACAAAAAACAATTTTGAGAATGAATTAAGAATAAAGGCTGATTATTTAAAATCTTCAAGGCCAACAGCGGTTAATCTTGCTTTTGCAGTTGATGAAGTGGTTGAAGCATGTAAAAATTGCAAATTGATTGAAGACGCCAGAGAAATAGCATTTCAGAAATCAGAAGAAATAAAAAAACGCGAAATAGAAAATTGTTCTCGAATAGGAGAGTTTGGTGTTGAGTTGATTGAAAAAATCTATGAGAGAACAAAAAAAACTGTTAATATTTTAACGCATTGTAATGCCGGATGGCTCGCATGTATCGATTGGGGAACTGCCACTGCACCTATTTACAAAGCGGCATTAAATGGAATTCCGTTACATGTATGGGTTGATGAAACCCGCCCACGGAACCAAGGGGCACGTTTAACAGCTTTTGAGTTGGGGCAGGAAGGAATTCGGCATACAGTTATTCCGGACAACACTGGCGGGCATTTAATGCAACATGGACATGTTGACTTGGTTATTGTTGGAAGTGACAGGACATCCGCAACAGGCGATGTGGCTAATAAAATTGGGACCTATTTAAAAGCTTTGGCCGCTTTTGACAATCATATTCCATTTTATGTGGCTTTGCCTTCGTCAACTATTGATTGGAGTATTAAAGATGGCCTATCCGAAATCCCTATTGAGCAGCGAAATAGCGATGAAGTTTCGCATATTGAAGGATTGGGTGCACATGGTATTACTTCGGTTCGGTTATTGCCAACCAGTAGCCCTGTGGCTAATTATGGATTTGATGTAACACCTGCGCGTTTGGTAACAGCCTTAATTACAGAAAAAGGAATTTGTAAAGCGAATATAAAAAGTATAAAAGAATTATTTCCCGAAAAAATATAAAATGGTAAAAATTGCACTTATTGGTGGATCGGGCCTGGAAGATCCGGATATCCTTAAAAATCCAGGCAGTAGTATTATTGAAACGCCTTATGGAAGGACCAGTTCTGACTTCAGAACAGGAAAAATTGAAGGCGTTGATGTTATTATATTATCACGTCATGGAAGGCAACATACAATTCCGCCAACACAGGTAAATAACAGAGCCAATATTTGGGCTATTCATGAATTAAAGTGTACTCACATTATTGCTACTACAGCCTGTGGTAGCTTAAAAGAGGATATTGGACGGGGCGATTTAGTATTTCTCAATCAGTTTCTCGATTTTACAAAATTTAGGAAAAATACCTTTTTTGAAAGTTTTAAACCAGGCATTCTGAACCACACACCAATGGCTGACCCTTTTGATAAAAATATGAGGGAACTTTTTATCCAAAAAGCGAAAACCCTTGGATTAACCTTTCATAAAAAAGGAACAGTAATTACAATTGAAGGACCGCGATTTTCAACTCGGGCCGAATCGAAAATGTTTCAACAATGGGGGGCTGATGTGATAAACATGTCGGTAGCAACCGAATGTGCTTTGGCAAACGAAATGAAAATTCCTTATGCTGCCATTGCTATGAGTACCGATTATGATTCGTGGAAATTGGATGAGAATCCGGTTACGTGGGAGGAAGTGATAAGTGTGTTTAATAAAAACGTTAAAAATGTGGTGGATTTGTTAATAACGTCTATTCCAGAAATTGTATAATTTAATCGATGATAGGAGAAATTTTCTTCAATATGTTAAAATATTTGACAATTCTGATGTTTTTATATGCTTTGGCACAGGGTTTGTAAACAGGTAAGTACTGTTTCAATGCCATGAAAACAGTTATTAAATGTTCAGTAAAAATAAGATAAGATCAACCAATTAATTTTTGGTTTAAAAAACAGAAGCAGCGTTAAACAAGTTTAATGCTGTTTTTTTATTTAATAAGTTTGTATTCGCATTCAATTTCAACTAAAAGGGCATCTCGGCATACATCGGCAACCAGCACAACTCCCGCAATATCACCAAAAAAGCGAATGCATTCTGACATAACAAGTGGTATGTCTTTTTTATGTTTAACATATGCCCTGAACGTTTTTGGGATAATGTTTTTTATAATGACTCCCGAGTTATTGTTTTGCAGATTCTCAATCGAAACTAATTCTTTTATTAATTGAAGTGTTTCGCTTGTTTGTATTTTAATACCGTGGGAATCATCATGAAGTTCACCTTTTATTGCAGCGGTTCCTGAAACAAATACCCAACCATTGTTTTCGGTAATAATCATTTTAGCCCGCTCAAATTTTGGGGTAGTTTTGGTTTCCTGTACAGGTGTGCCAATTAAAACCTTTTCAGAATATTGATGAGCTGGTTTTTGGAGCGGATTATCCAATTTAAATATTTTATTATTATTAAAATATTTAACGGTAATAGTTTGAAGTATAATTCCGGGGAAATCGATCCCTATACCGGTAGCGGCCGGATAACCATCAGTAAAATCAACCTTCGAATAATACAATGAGCGAACGTCGTTAAAAATCTGGTAGTTTTGACTACAAGTATTCTCTTTTTGTGTTTCCTTAATTATTTCGCCAATATAATTCCATTGCCTGATGGTATTGCTAAAATCCAAATCAAACTTTTTCAGGCTATTTTCTGTGGCAATAAAACAATTTTCTGAATCGGCTAGTGTTTTTCCACTAAAACTTGCTGAAGAAGTTAATACAATTAGTTCTTCTGAATTTTTTAATTGAATACACTGGATATTATCTTCTCGCGTAAAACTCTTTTCATAGCTTGAAGGAGTGTTATCAAAATACATCGCTTTCATTTCCACTTTTCCACGTGTTGGTTTTTGTGGAATTATTTCGAAAATAAAATCAGCGTCAAATGTATCTTGAATTTGGGAGCTTAGTTGATTTTTAAATTCTAAAAAAGCCAAATTCGTATCGCCATCAACATATATGTTTAACCTAACCAATATATTTGTTGGATAAAGGTTTTTTAGAAAATCACGAAACTGAATTAAACACATGTTCACTTCGTCTTTCAAATTGCCGGGGGTCGAAGGCTCAAATATTTTATAATACCAATTCACTTAAATTCAGGTTTTGTTGAATGAATCGGCAAATTTATGCTTTTTATTTTTGATAAAAAATTTTAGTGAATAAAGTTGTGAAAATATTGAAATTTAAGTGTATGATTTAAATCATAATTAACAGTTATTCTTTGAATAATTTTTAATGTTATTCCATAAAATGTTATTAAATAAAAAGCATTTAATAATGGGTAAAAAGGCAAAAATGCATTGATTAGCGCCGTAAAGTCCGCACTCCAAATATTGGCCCGGCCCTGTGTCCTTCGTGCCCAATAAACTTTACGGTTATTTTATTTTGATCAAATGTAAGTTTATCGGGTACTTCATATATTTTGGTAAAAAATTCTCCTGCTTTTACATTTGAAATATTTTCTTCAGCTATTTTAGTATTGTTTACTAAAATATCGAATGTACGGGTACCTGCAAAACCTCCCCAATACTCAATAGCCAAAGCCATTGGTTGCCCTTGGTAAACTCCCATTTCGCACGAGAACCAACCACCACGGTCGGCTTCGCGGTATTTTTTATGTTTAAAATCACGTGTCCAGCTTTTTTCACTGTCAAAATTATGGTCACGTTCAGGTTGCATTTCCCCAGGTTGGAAAAAATCAATTGTCATTTTTTCGATTTTCTTTTTTTGTTCTTGTTCGGCTTCGTATTCAACCTGGTATTTCGCCCATTGTTTTTCGTTGAACATGTCAAAATAGATGGAATACCTCCGTTCATGGGTTTCAAAAAAAGGTTTTAATTCAATATCTCTGGGGCGCCCAATATTTTTAGTTTTGAATGTGTTGGTTTTTCCAAAGATTTGTTCAGTCCACGAAGCAGGATCTCTATTTTCAGTCATTAATACAGGAACATACATTGGTTCACCTGAAGCCGGATCGTTCTCAGGGCCTAAATCTCCGGCTAAAACCAGAGGCCCATACATAACCGCAACACGGTTGCTATCATCGGGCATTGTTTCCAAGCGTAATGAAAAGGGGAATTTTATTTCCAATTTATCTCCATTTTTCCAATTGCGATGAATGGCAACAAAACTTCCGGGTTTTTGTGTGGTTGGTTGTGGTTTTCCGTTTACATAAATTTCGATTCCGTTTATGGCCCAGTAGGGATATCTGACTTGTACAGCAAGGTTAATAGGATTAGCACATTCAAATTCAAGGGTCGTGCCTTGTTCGTTTGGATATTGTGTGGTTTGAGATATTTTTAATCCTTTTTCATTCCAGTTTAATTCTGATGCAATAAACTGGCTAACATACAGTTCTTCGTTATTGTGAAAATAAATATTACTACTATATTTCGAATGATTTTCCATGCCCGAACCTACACAACAAGTAAACCAAAGAGGATCCTGATAAGTTTTATGTCCACCCATTTCAAGCGAAAGATTGTAAATTACCCTTCCATCGTTTGGGTGCTGCGACGAAAGAATATGGTTAAACAGTGCTCTTTCATAAAAGTCAGCAACTTCGGCACTGGCTTCCCATTCAAATAAGTGTCTCGAAAGCTTTAACATATTATATACATTGCAAGTTTCGGTGGTCCCGTCGCTTAATCGGTTGCGCAATGTGTCAGGTGCTCCAAAATATTCATGGTCGCAATGGCCTCCGGTCACATACGAATGGTGGTTTACAACCCTGTCCCAAAAAAATTCAGAGGCTATGCGGTCATCACTGTTGCCTGTAAGCTCATACCGACGGGCAAGCCCAACTAGTTTGGGAATCTGTGTATTGGCATGTTTGCCTGGCAGGATATCTTTTTTGTGTGCCAATGAATCTAAAATAGATTTATGGTGAAAAATGTGTGACATGTCCAGGTATTTTTTATTTTGTGTTTCGGCATATAATTCGGCCAAAGCTTCGTTAATGCCTCCATGTTCACAATCGAGCATGTTTTGAATCTGATCGTTGGTAAGGTCTTTAACTACGGTATACAACCAATCGGCAAACTTGATATTTATATCCAATGCTTTTTTGTTTCCACAGTATTGATAGGTGTCCATCAATCCCATCATGATTTTATGCTGCGTATAGTAGGGAACCCAAATTCCATTCAGGTCAAATCCCTTCGAACGGATGTCGCCTTTTGCTACTTCTTCTTCAAGGATTTTTTTCCCGTCGGGGAATGCACCAATATAGCCTTCACCATCCGCCTCCTGGCATTCAGCCAATTCATCAACAATGTAGTTCACCCTGTCGAGAAATTCCTCTTCACCTGTTGTTTGATACATTAAAATTAATGCTGTTAGGTAATGCCCAAGACTGTGCCCGGCAATAGTATCGTCTTCCCATCCATGGTAGTGTTCAGCTTTGGGTTCTAGTCCTGCCTCACTTCTGAATTTTGCCAAAAAACGGTCAGGTTCGTAATTCAGCAGAGCTTGTTTGGTGAGTTCTGTGGCGTGCTTAAATGGCCCATCCAATAGTTTTACGTCTTTAATTTTGAATGGGAGTACTTTAAAGGTTACGACCTCTGGACCATTGGTTGTAATTGTTGGAGCTGGTTTTTTAGTGCATGACAACAGAAATGTTATAATGCTGGCAATTAAAAGTATTTTATATTTCATTATTCGAAGAATCATCGTTCAGCAATAACGATGGCGCCAAACAGGTTTTGGTATTAAATTACGATTGTTTTTTGATTTTTAAACAGAAAATTAAAAAAAAACAAATATTTATTTTTTGTAATAAGTTAATTAGCTGAAGAAAATATTATGTAAGTAAATAGACTGTATTTAATGACATTAATTATTCCTCAAAAAGAAAAATCCATACTCCCGATTCAGGATTCTTGTCCACGTATTCTTGTTTGGCAATTTTGGCTTCGCCTAATGATGAAAATCCACTAACAGCTACAAAATAGAAGTTATTGATTAATCCCATATCAATAGGGCTATAACCGTCTGATGTTAATTGAGAATAATATTTATCGGCATTAACTTTATCTTTAAAACTTCCACCTACCAGATAATATTTTTTATCAGATAACGCAGGATTTGTAGATTTGTCTTGAGACACCTTTTCTACTTTTGTATCCATGGTATCATTTACAATAGTATCAGTTTGGATGATTGGTTCTTCTTCTGTTTCAGAAGTATCTTCGGTTTGAATTATTGGCTCTGGAATTGTTGATGTTGTCTGTTTTATTTCTAATGGATTATAAAATAAATACACAGCTCCGGCAATAATAGGTAAAAGAAAAAACAAAAGCCAAAGTTTACTTTTTTTACGTTGTTGTTTTTCTTTTGGTTTTGAAACTACTGTAGTTACTGCGCTTGGAGGGGGAGTAACAGTATTTTCATTAATAGTAGTATTCTCTAATCCGTAAGAGTCAATTAAAAGGTTTGATTCATTTTTTGGTTCAAACAACAAATTTTTATGTTCATCGTATTGGAGATGGCCAATATTTTCAATTTCAACTTTTTCACCCAAATCTAATTTATACAGGATTGTTCCTCTAAGTTTTTCAACTTTATTTTGGGCCTCAGTGAAAGAAATACCTTCGCCTTCGGAGATGGCTTTTATCAGCAATCCGTCATCGTTTTTAAGTTTTGGATTAAAGGTTAATTCAGAGGATGGAGGACTAATAGTATTTAGTTCATTATTTATTTGAGCTGGTTTATAGTTGGTTACAAAAGCTCCAAGCCCTGGAAAAATAACACATTCGTTTTCGAAAAGTAATTCGTGTAAATAATGGCCAATGTTCACTGCTAAATCCATTTTGGTGTAAATAACAAAAATAACTTTTAATGAGTTAGGAGAGCGCATGAAATGTAAAAATCTTTAAAGCGGGATGTTTTATGTTAAAAATTTCGGAAGGATACGGTAAGATGAATTTAAGCAGTATAAATTTTGTAAATTTGTGATTCAATAAAAAAGGATGGCAAATAAAATAATAGTTACCGGAGGCACCGGATATATTGGTTCTCATACCGTAGTTGAGCTTCAGAAATCAGGTTTTGAAGTAGTTATTGTTGATGATTTATCGAATTCAGATAGTTCAGTTGTTCAAAACATTTCAAAAATATCGGGAATTGAGCCCACCTTTGAGCAGTTTTCGTTGGTAGACTTTGATAAAACCAAAGCTTTTTTCGAGAAATATTCCGATTGTAAAGCAATTATTCACTTTGCTGCATCAAAAGCAGTTGGCGAGTCAGTTGAAAAACCTTTGCTTTATTACCGTAATAATCTTGTTTCATTGATGAATGTTTTGGAATGTATGAAAGAGTTTAATATCCCTAATCTGGTATTTTCTTCTTCTTGCACTGTATATGGGCAACCTGATAAATTGCCTGTTACTGAGCAAACACCCCGTAAAGATGCAGAATCGCCTTATGGAAATACTAAACGGATAAACGAAGATATGATCCAAAATACAATGGCTGTAACTCCAGAATTAAATGGAATTGCCCTTCGGTATTTTAATCCAATTGGAGCGCATGAGTCGGCATTAATTGGCGAATTGCCAATTGGTGTACCTGGCAACCTGGTCCCGTTTATTACTCAAACAGCTGCTGGTTTACGTCAGGAATTAATGGTTTTTGGCGACGACTATAATACTCCTGATGGATCGGCTGTACGCGATTATATCAATGTGGTTGATTTGGCTGATGCGCATGTAATAGCTATCAAACGATTAATGGAAGAGAAAAACAAATCGAATTACGAAATATTTAATTTAGGGACAGGGACAGGAGCGTCGGTTTTAGAAATTGTAAAAGGTTTTGAAAAGGTCACTGGTATAAAATTAAACTATAAAGTTGTTGCCCGAAGGGCAGGCGATATTGAACAAATTTGGGCCGATACAACATATGCTAATGAAGAATTAGGATGGACTGCTAAAGTTGGATTGGAAGAGACAATATTATCGGCTTGGAATTGGGAAAAAAATGTAAGAGGGATCAAATAATTAGTAGCTTACAAAAATTCTGGAAAATAAACATTTAGAGTGAACGTTATTTAGTTTTTTAGTGTTAATGGATAAAACAAGTTAAATGAAAACATTACTCATTACCGGAGGTGCCGGATTTATTGGTTCTCATGTTGTTAGGCTTTTTGTAAATAAATATCCTGATTATAGAATTGTTAATCTTGACAACTTAACTTATGCAGGAAATTTGGCTAACTTGACGGATATTGAAAAAATGCCAAATTATGAGTTTGTAAAAGGCGATATTGTTGATGCCGATTTTATCCAAAAACTATTTGAACAAAACCAATTTGATGGAGTAATTCACCTGGCGGCTGAATCGCATGTTGACCGTTCTATTTCAAATCCTACTGAGTTTGTTTTTACCAATGTAATAGGAACTGTTAACCTGTTAAATGCAGCCAAACATATTTGGAAAGGTAAAATGGATGGGAAACGGTTTTACCATATTTCAACCGATGAGGTATATGGTTCACTTGGCCAAAAAGGCATGTTTACAGAAGAAACGGCGTATGACCCTCATAGCCCATATTCAGCATCGAAAGCCAGCTCCGACCACTTTGTAAGGGCTTATAACGATACATTTGGTTTGCCAGCAGTTATTTCGAATTGTTCCAATAATTATGGTTCGTTCCAGTTTCCCGAAAAACTGATTCCTCTATTTATAAATAATATTAAAAATAAAAAACCCCTTCCGGTTTATGGTAAAGGCGAAAATGTCCGCGATTGGCTTTGGGTGGCTGATCATGCTTTGGCAATTGATGTGATATTCCATAAAGGAAAAATTGGCGAAACCTATAATATAGGTGGATTTAACGAATGGAAAAATATTGACCTTATAAAGGTTATGTGCCGGGTGATGGATAAAAAACTGGGGCGTGAAGCTGGCGAATCAGAAAAACTAATTACCTATGTTACCGACCGTGCTGGCCATGATTTACGATACGCCATCGATGCCACAAAAATTAAAAACGAATTGGGATGGGAGCCTTCACTTCAGTTTGAAGAAGGCATCGAAAAAACAATTGACTGGTACCTGGCTAATACCGAATGGATGGAAAATATCACTTCGGGCGACTACCAAAAATATTACGAAGGGCAATACGGGGGAAGGTAAATACATGCTTTTTTATGGCATAAACGTACACATAATAGCTTTTACTGCCTGTTCCTGTATTTTTACTGTTGTTTTAATACTAAAACCTGCCTGAACAGTAATCTTTAGTGCCTGTGCTTTACAATAATATGTTCGAATAGGATTATTTAATGTTTGCTTGGTATATGTTTCTGTTTTATCATGAATATTAACTGTTTAAGCGATATTATTAGCTGTATAATTAATAGAAATAACAGCATTATTAATGCGATTTGCTGTTTCTTTAAATCAATTGACTGTTTCCTTGATTCAGATTATTGTTCCAACAGGACTATTAACTGTTTCCTAAATTAAATTATAGTATCAATACGAATCAAAGGTTGATTTTTTAAAATTATTTGCCAGCACCAAGTTTGATAGAACCTTTTTCAAAAGTTCCCAAACTTTAGAAAAGTTAATTATTTGGCTTACAGGATTAAGGATCAAACCTTCGTTTTATTATTCAAGTTTGCCCACCATAAATTTAAGAACTACTACCATTCCCAGGGCAATTACGGCAGTCAATATAAATACAGGTTGCAGGTTTTGGTTGAAATAAAACAAGGCAGCAATAATTGGCCCCAATGTTTGCCCAATACGTAATACCATTCCATTAATCGACATAAATGCTGCCCTTTCCGACAATGAGGCTAAGCCAACCATTACGGTTTGAATATTAGGCAGGAAAAAACCATGCCCCACACCGAACAATAGAATTGATACAGTTATTACAAACCATGAGTTGGCAAATGCCATTATTATCAAGGCTGTCGCATATACTACTGAACTGAAATAAAGTAATACATGTGGTTTGAATTTTTTTAATACCCTCCCTAATTGTGATGAACAAATGGCAGTTGTCACCGACATTAACGACATAAATAGGCCAATCACCAATGAATTTGCTTGAAACCTTTCTTCCATTAAAAGTGGGAAAAACGAAAGCAAAGCACCATATAAGATTATAAAAACCATAATATTTGCCAGAAATAAACCCCAGGCCTTTTTTCTGTTGATGGTTTTCCAAACATTAGATAGATACTGTGACAAGGAAATTGTATTTCGAATAATAGGTGTTTGAAGTTTAAAAACTACTACTAAAGCAAGAGGCAAAATTAATACAGGCAACAAAAAAGCATAGTGCCAGTCAAATGCTGCCAGCAAACCACCAATGGCAGGGAATGATGCTGTACCAATGCTTAATACACTAGCATTATATCCCATAGCTTGCGCCCTTTTTTTGCCTTCAAACAAATCGCCTATAAGCGTTACATTTAGTGCACCGAGCGAGGAGGCTCCTATCCCCTGAAAAAAACGCATCACCAACAGCCCCTGGTAGTCAGTTTGAAAAGCACATAAAAACCCAGCTATTCCAAATAACAGCATGGTAGGCACCAGAATAGTTTTGCGGCCATAGCGGTCGGCAAGCATCCCTATAAAAGGGCTGATAAATATTCCGGGGAGTGTAAATACTGTGATTAAATAACCTATTTGTTTTGCGGTTAAACCATAATGTTTGATAATACTTGGAAATGCAGGTGTAATGCTGGCTACACCCATTACCGCAAATAAAGTGATGCTGAATATGATATACAGGTTAGAATTTTTAAACAGTTTTTTAGTCATATAAAGTTGAAATAAGTCATTTTTGGAAGGAGAAAAGTACATTTTAAATCAATCACGAACAAATACTAAAAAGATGTATATCTCGAATATAAAAAGGGTAGTTGTAGCTCCATGATTTTTAGCTAAATTTAGTTCAAATATACAGGATATAAATTTTCCTGAACATCTGTTTTCCCGAATGAAGGTTTTCTAAGCAGCTTTATATTTCTAAAAACGAACTATTATGAAACGACGCACTTTTTTTAAAACCTCTTCTTTAGTAGGTTCCTCTCTTGCTTTTGCCGGAATTGCTGGGTGCCGGCATTCTATTGTAAATGCTGAAAAAGAAGATTATTCAAACTTTGAGTTAAACGAATTTTCTGTCGCTCAATTACATGACTTGATGCAAAATGGAAAAGAAACGTCAGAAAGTATTTGTAAGAAATTCATTTATCGGATTGAAATAATTAATCCGGTACTTAAAGCAGTTATTGAATTAAATCCGGATGCCATTCAAATTGCAAGGGAGTTGGATAATGATCGGCAGGCTGGTATAATCCGTGGACCGCTTCATGGTATTCCGGTTATGATTAAGGATAATATAGATACGGCTGATAGAATGCAAACAACAGCGGGATCATTCGCCCTGGAAGGGAATATTGCAGGAGAGGATGCTTTTATCGTCAAAAAATTACGACTGGCAGGAGCAGTACTTTTGGGGAAAACTAATTTGAGTGAATGGGCTAATTTTCGTTCAACCAATTCTTCAAGTGGATGGAGTGGCAGAGGCGGCCAGGCTCGAAATCCGTATTGCCTCGACCGAAGCCCATGTGGTTCAAGTTCAGGGTCTGGAGTAGCTGTAGCTGCTAATTTGTGTACTATCGCTATTGGTACTGAAACCAATGGATCGATTGTATGTCCGGCAGGAATAAACGGTGTGGTTGGCATTAAACCAACCTTGGGAATGTGGAGTCGGCGAGGTATTATTCCAATTGCCCATAGCCAGGACACAGCTGGCCCAATGGCAAGGACCGTAACCGATGCTGCCATTTTGTTAGGTGTTTTGGCTGAATTTGATGCGGAAGGTGCAAAAACACATGTTGAACAAGGGGAAATTTTTGCAGATTATACTCAATTCCTTGATAAAAATGGATTAAACGGAGCCAGGATAGGAATTGCCACCAATATGATGGGATTTCATAAAGATGTGGATGAATTGGTAAAACAAGTTTATAGAACTTTGCAACTAAATGGAGCAGAAGTGATTGAGTTTGAGTTTCGAACCAGTAGGCAAATGAGCCGGCCTTCGTATGAGGTACTGTTGTATGAATTTAAAGCTGATTTAAATAAATACCTTAAAAGCCACACGAATGCTGCGCCTAGTAGCTTGTCAGAACTAATTGAATTTAATAAAAAGAATGTTGAAAAAGAGATGAAATGGTTTGGGCAGGAGATTTTTGAAGAAGCTCAAAAAAAAGGGGATTTATCTGAAAAAGAATACCTCGATGCATTGGCTGAATCAAAAACTCTTAGCCAGGAGGAGGGCATTGACGCAGAAATGAAAAAATACAATCTGGATGCAATTATGGCACCAACAAATGGGCCAGCATGGGCGATCGATTGGATAAATGGCGACCATTTTGGAGGGGGAAGTTCATCACCAGCAGCTATTGCCGGTTATCCTGGTATTACTGTTCCGGCAGGGAATGTTAAGGGATTGCCTGTTGGTATTTCATTTTTTGGAAAAGCATGGAGCGAACCTACTTTGTTAAAATTTGCATACGCATATGAGCAAATAACAAAACATCGGTTAATTCCACAATTTCGGAAAACAATTGGTTAGGGTACAGAAAATCTAGTTGTTGAGTTTTCTCTGTAATTCAAATAAGGGTTTATAGCTTATCAGAATAATACCTTCTTTTTTAACAAATTCAATAAATTTTTTATTGTTTGTGAATAGGTCGTATTCAGCATTCCGGGTAGGCCAACTATCTGTTATAGTTTTTAGTTCTTCATTCGGAACGGAACCATGGATGTATAATTCGGATACTCCTGGCTTTAAGTTTTTGATAATTTCGGTCCAAAAAGGAATAATATCATCTTCGGTATATCTTTCCAATTCTTCATAAACCATATAATCAGCGAAGATGATTCCTTTATCTGAAAATTTTTTCCGCATATCCGGTTGGCCAAATTTTGCCAATGTTTCCTGGGAAGCCATTCGAACAGGAAAATTAAATTCACTTGCCAGTTGCAGGTATTTATCAACATAAGGAGGTAATAATTGCATGGTTCCCATGTGCGAATCGATGTGTGTTATCACCAGGCCTGCATCGATGGCTTTTTGAATCTGGGCTTTTCCTTCAACATAAGCTTCTTCAGGAGTTGCATTTGCATAAACTTCTTCAACACTTCGCCATAAATAGCCCTCATTATCATATAATCCTTTTACTTTTTGAGGATCGGTGACACTTCCCCACCGGTAATCTTTCCACTCGGCAGTATGGGTCAGGTGAATGCCAAGGTTAAGTGAAGGATTGTTTTTAGCTTCCTGAATAATATCACCTGATTTGGGGCAAGGCACCATCACTGTTCCTGAAGTTATTATTCCTTTTGTTTGTCCTTCAATAACTGCTTGATTGGCTGCTTCACACATACCAACATCGTCGCAATTTATGATTAATAACCGATCGGTATTTTTATAACCTAATTTTTCTGCCAGTGTTTGAGAATTGCCAATTGTTTGCATAAGAAGACAGACAATTATAAAAAGTATGTTTTTCATATGGTTTGATTTAGAATAGGTTAAAGTATTCCATGCAAATTACAATTTTAATTTATTTTTTGTAATTCATCAAAAGCTTTTTTTTTAAAAAAGGAATATTTATACTGGCATTTTTGGGTAAAAAGAAAGCCACCCCGTTACCGGAGCGGCTTTTGCTTCGTAAGAAGCGATTGTTAAAAGGCACCCTCAAGGGTGCGGATTGATAATATGTTATTTAATTTTTCTTCGCTAATTTGAGTTGTCAACTGTACTGTAATTTTTGTGCCTGGTAACAAATCAAAATAATTGTCACTGAAAAAACCTTTTTCTTCGCCAATTTCAAGCAAGAGGTTTTTTGCTAATTTATCAGTCGAAAGTTCTATGTTAAATCTTTTTTCAGATTTGGTAATTTTAAACTTTACATCAGGAGAAGGAACTTTTAGTTCTTTAAACGGACGGAAGTAAAAAACATTGTCTGCGATAACATTTCCATTTTCAATCACCTCTGTTACCAATACTAAATTTTGAGTGTTTTTTCTTCTGAGGAAGTCGTATTTGTTAAGGTCAAAATAGGATTTGCTTGAGTTAGCAGGGATCTCAGCCAAAAGCATGTTTTCCCAGACTACTTTTCCTTCAAAATCCATTAGTTTGAGTTGCAACTGGCTGTGAATAGGTTCGAGCCTATCGTTTACTATTCCTACTTTCAGGAAATTACCATCAATAAAAGGCGATACCATTACTGGTTCAAAACCTTTTTTGACAAAGTATTGTAATGCTTTCCAGTTCTGATAGTAGTCGGTAGAGCTCCAGGAGGCGACCGGCCAACAATCATTTAATTGCCAATATAAACTACCCATACAAAAGGGCATTGCCCGACGATGGCCTTCCAGGGCAATTTTAATTCCTTCGGCTTGAAGTACCTGATTGACATATAAAAAGGATTCAAAATCTTTTGGTCTTTTATACTCATTAAGCATATAATATTCAATGGTACCATTCCCTATTGATGACCTTTGGTGTGATTTCATCACCTCCGAAAAAATATCATAATCTTCAGGAGTTGCGTATTTTTTAACTGTGTTTATTTCGGGGAATGACTGGAAGCCATATTCGCTCATAAAAGGAGCAATGTGTGTAGCGTAATTCTCAAAAGGTTCTTTGCCCCACCAAACGCCCCAATAATGGTCATCGCCATTGGCCAGGTCCGATTTTTGCCCTAATCCTGTTGATGGGCTTGATCCCCAGTAGGTGCGTTGCGAATCGTATTTTTCAATTACTTCGGGCAATATTTTATGGAAAATATTAACATAAGCCTGCCAAATTTTATCAGCATTTTGTTTGTTCTTAGCTTCCTCAATTCCTTTCCATCCCCAATCAAGCCAGGCCGAAAGTATTTCGTTGTTGCCGCACCATAGACCAATACATGGGTGGTTTCTTAGTCTTTTAACATTGTCGATGGCTTCATTTTTTACGTTATCAAGAAAGGCTTCATCGCCAGGGAACATAGCACATGCAAACATAAAATCCTGCCATATTAAAATGCCTGCTTCATCGCACAAATCGTAAAAAATATCATTTTCGTAAATTCCTCCACCCCAAATACGAATCATGTTAAGGTTCGAGATTTTTGCAGTATTTATTACGTTTTTGTACATTTCTTCAGTAACTCTCGGAAGAAAAATATCGTTGGGAATATAATTGGTGCCTTTCATAAATACGGGGACACCGTTTAGTTTAAAATAAAAAGAAGTTCCGGTATCGGTTTTTTCCCTAACCAGCTCAACAGTGCGTATGCCAATTCGGGTTTCCTTTTTGGCAATTTGATTTTTTGTTTCCAGTTTCCCTGAAATTGAGTACAAGTTTTGCTCACCTAGTCCATTTGTCCACCATAGTTTTGGATTATCAATTGAAAAATCAATAGAGTATGTATTTATTCCTTTTTGAAGCGTTACTGGTTTGGATACTAACACATTACTGTCGTTAAAAACAGTTAGCGTAGCAGCTGCTCTATTTTTAGCTTCAATTTCAAACTTAGCTGTAAATGTTGCCAGTTCCTCAGAAACCTGATTTTGAACAATTTGTAAATTCTCAATTCGTATACTGTTCCAGGCTTTGAGATATACCGGTTTCCACAAACCACTGGAAACCAGTCGTGGCCCCCAGTCCCAACCAAAATGATAACCCGCTTTACGGGTGTAGATACTAACTTTTTTCCCTTCTTCAACTTCTCCGTTTTCAGCTTGGTCATTATCTGAAACAGGAATTACATAACCCTGGGCATCGTATTTTTTTAATCCTTCGACTATTGGAGATTTAAAGAGGATTGTGAGTTCATTTTCGCCTTCGGTTAAATATTTTTTTACATCAACCAACCATTCTCTAAACATGTTATCGGCATCGAGAATTTTTTGTCCGTTAATAGAAACTTCGGCATAGGTATCAATTCCTTTAAAATCAAGAGCGATGCGGTTGTTTGACAATAACGATTTATCGGCTGTAAAAATAGTTTTATATTCCCAGTTTTTTTTATCAATCCACTGTACATTATGTTCATTTAACCGAAAGAAGGGATCTTCAATTTTACCATTTTGCAGTAAATCGGTATGAACACATCCAGGAACGGAAGCATTCATCCATTCCTGATTATCTGCCTGACGAAATGTCCAATTTGTATTAAGATTAATAGTTGTCATTTTTTGTGGAGTTTGGCTTACACATCCGCCCAGAAAGACTGCAATTACATAGCCAATAATGAATGTTGTTTTTCGAAAGTTCATTTTAGTATTGTTTCTATTCCCCAAATGTGTAAAAAGAGAAGAACATTGCCAAATGAATTATCTTTTTTAGAATGAATAAATACGTTTCGTAAATAACTGGGTATTTGATTTAGGCACAGAAGTTTATAGTAGAACCACTGTATATAAATTGTAGTACAATAATTAACTCAGAGGGCATAAATCACTTACTTATTGTATAAAACACAAGCTCCTGATTTTATTCAATCAAATTTATAGGTTAACCGGATAATTGATATTCTATAAAAGAAGAAACTATTTTTCTTTTTTTACAGTCGATAATTTAAAAGGAATATAAAGTGGGCACAATTGAAAAAGGCCTGTTGCAAGTGGTACTAATCCAACCAAACCCCACCAACTATCAAAAATTATCCCAATAACAGCAATCGCTAATCCTAGTATAATACGAATTAAGCGGTCAATCGATCCAACGTTACATTTCATAATTCATTATTTTATGTGTATGTAGTAAAACAATTAATGTGCAAATTAGTTTCTTAAAAATTGGTATCAATTATTTGGCAGGCTGTTTTAATAAATTCAGGGCATTTTTCTGTAAATACACCTTCTTCAGTTGCTTTTTCGGCTTCTTCAGGAATTGAAATGTCGTAACCTGCCAGTTTTTTACAAATAAGTGACCCCTGTTTTTCAATAAACAGTTGGTTAAATTTTTTTACAATGTTTTTTGTTTTGGTTTTTTCATCGGGGTCAGAAGAGCTGTGCCCGTGTTTTAAACCTAAAACCATGTAGGCTCCGGTTACTGCCCCACAAGTTTCGGCACATGCCATTCCTCCTCCAAAACCACTTGAAATTTTTAGTGCTGTTTTTTCATCGAGCCCTAATTCAGGAGCGTATAAACTAAATACTGTTTGGCAGCAATTTACGCCAGGGAAAATAGAGTCTATTTTTTCAATTTTGGCTGACATGTTTTTTTTCTTTTAAAGTTAATGATTTTTGTTGATTATGATAATCTGCTCTTTTACTAACATTGTAATTGCTGTAATATTGTAATTATTGCAGATAAAAAAACCCGAAACAATTGCTCCGGGTTTTGAATATGTATTTTTTGTTTTTTGTTTATTCTCCACGCACGGCTGCTATTCCCGGAAGGACCTTTCCTTCGAGGTATTCGAGCAGTGCGCCACCGGCAGTTGAAATGTAAGATACTTCGTTTGCCAGTTCAAATTTATTAATGCAAGCAACTGAATCGCCACCTCCTATTAATGAAAAAGCGCCTTTTTTTGTGGCGGCAGCAATAGCATCGGCTACTGCCCTTGATCCAACAGCAAATTTATCAAACTCAAAAACTCCAACTGGCCCATTCCAAAGAATAGTACCCGAGTTTTCGATAACTTCTTTAAATACTTTAATGCTATCAGGGCCGGCATCGAGCCCTTCCCAACCCTCTGGAATAGAATCGGCAGCAACCAATTGTGTATTTGCATCGGGCGAAAAAGCATCTGCTGCAATTACATCTGAAGCAATATATAGTTTAACACCTTTTTCAGCCGCAGCTTTTTCAATGCGTAATGCAGTTTCAATAAAATCATCTTCACAAATCGATCCACCAACATTACCGCCATGAGCTTTAATAAAAGTATATGTCATACCACCTCCTAAAATCAGGTTATCTACTTTGTCAAGAAGATTTTCGATGATGGTAATTTTTGATGATACTTTTGCACCTCCCATAATCGCTGTCATTGGGCGTTTAGGGCTGGCCAATACTTTGTCAAGGCTTTCGAGTTCGCCCCCAATTACATAACCGAACATTTTATCGGCAGGAAAAAATTTGGCTATAACAGCAGTTGAGGCATGAGCACGGTGGGCTGTTCCAAAAGCATCGTTAATCCAGCAGTCACCATTTTCAGCTAATTTGCCGGCAAATGCCTCATCACCACCAGTTTCTTCTTTATAGAACCGAAGGTTTTCGAGAACCAAAACTTCACCTGCTTTTAGCTCATCAGCCATTTTTTTAGCTTCATCGCCAATACAGTCGGGAGCAATTTTTACAGTAGCTCCATCAAGTAGTTCCGATAGGTGAGAAGTTAAATGTTTTAACGAAAATTTATCTTCCGGACCGGTTTTTGGCCGGCCGAGGTGTGACATTATAATGGGAGATCCACCCTTTTCAATAACTTTTTTGATGGTTGGTAAAGCAGCCCTTATTCGGGTATCATCCGTAATCTCAAATTTTTCATTTAGAGGGACATTAAAATCTACGCGAATAAGCGCTTTTTTTCCGGTAAAATCATATGTGTTAATGTTCTGCATAATAGTTTTTTTTAATTCTTTAATCATCTCAAAGATATTAATTTTTCATGGTTGAATGAATCGTATTTTTTTATTGTACGACAATTTAAAGAATAGATAACTTGGCAAAAATTCAATAAAAAATCTAATTTTGGGGTACAATAATTGAATTTGGGCAAAACAAATACGTTGGTTTTAAAAACTTAAAATAATTGAATGTTTTTTAAAGATGTGGTAGGGCAGCAAGCCGTAAAAGACCGATTGATACTTTCTGTTAGAGATGAAAGAGTAAGTCATGCCCAATTATTGGCGGGACCTGAGGGGACAGGGAAATTGGCGCTGGCATTGGCTTATGCACAGTATGTTTCGTGCCTCGACAGGTCGGAAACTGATTCGTGTGGTGTTTGCCCTTCGTGCCATAAATACAAAAAACTGGCTCATCCCGACCTGCACTTTGTATTCCCTGTATTTAAAATCAGGAACATTACAAAACCAACTAGCGATGATTTTATTCACCAGTATCGCGAATATGTATTAAAGAATCCCTATTTTACTTTAAATCAGTGGTTGAGTTTTGCCGGAGTCGAGAATTCTCAAGGGATGATTTATGAAAAAGAGAGCGAATCAATTATAAAAAAACTCAATTTAAAATCATTCGAATCGGAATTTAAGGTGATGATTATTTGGTTGCCTGAAAAGATGAATGCTTCATGTTCTAATAAGCTGCTTAAAATAATTGAAGAGCCTCCAAGTAAAACCCTGTTTATATTGGTTTCCGAAAATGAAGAAGCTATAATATCAACTATTCGGTCGAGGGCACAATTAATTAAAATCCCACGAATTGATGATGATTCTTTAAAAAATAAATTAATGGAAATGCCTGACGTTGATACAGAATTGATTGATGAGCAAGTGCATTTGTCCAATGGAAGTTTTATTAAAGCCCTCGAATACTTAAATCCGGATGAAGACAATGAGTATTTTTTCGCTAAATTTCAGGAGTTAATGCGTTTTGCATATAAACCTGAAACACTCAATCTAATACATTGGGCCGAAGAAATTGCTTCAATTGGCCGTGAAAAGCAGAAAGGATTTTTGACTTATTGCCTAAAACTGGTGCGCGAATATTTTGTCCTGAATTTGAAAAACAGCAAATTAGTATACCTCAACAAAAGTGAAAAAGAATGGGGGAATAAATTTTGTCCGTTTATTAATGAACGCAACATTACATTAATTTCATCGGAGTTTGAGCTTACCTATAAACATATTGTTATGAATGGTAATCCAAGGATTATTTTTTTGGATGTAGCCCTGCGCATGGCTAAAATGATTAAGAAATAGTTGTTTAGAACCCCAAAACCCAAAAAAATAGCAATAATACTTCTGATTAAGCCCTCATTTTAATTTTTAACACAAGCAATTTATAATCAAATTGGTATTATTAATTATTTTTGTAGCGCTTAACCTTTATTACTATTTTTGAGAAAGAGGGGAAAGCAAATATTTGATTATGGAAAAAGTAGACTTAATTGATCGAGGCATTTGTTACAAAGAGAGCGGTTCATGTTGTAAACTTGATGTAACAGATTGGCTGAAAGATATAGAAAACATAGCAAATCCAGGTGAACTGATTGAGGTCAGGTTTAAAAATACCCGTAAGGATTATTACAGAAATGTCAATAACTTAAAAATAAAAGTTGGCGATATTGTTGCTGTTGAAGCAAATCCTGGGCACGATATCGGAATTATCTCTTTAACCGGAGACCTTGTCCTTGAACAGATGAAAAAGCACAAGGTAACAATGGTGAATGGCGAATTAAGAAAGATTTACCGTAAAGCCAAAGATGTTGACATTGATAAATGGAAAGAGGCTATTTCGCTGGAGCACAAAACCATGATTCGTTCAAGGCAAATCACAAATGATTTGGACCTTGCTATGAAAATTGGCGATGTTGAATATCAGGGCGACCGTACAAAAGCTATCTTTTATTATATTGCAGATGAGCGGGTTGATTTTCGCCAATTAATACGTGTACTGGCCGAAAATTTCAGGATACGTATTGAAATGAAACAAATTGGTGCCAGGCAAGAAGCCGGGCGGATTGGAGGAATTGGCCCTTGTGGGCGCGAACTCTGTTGTGCAACCTGGATAAGTAGTTTTGTGTCGGTTACAACCAATGCGGCGCGTTATCAGGAAATTTCGCTCAATCCTCAAAAACTGGCTGGGCAGTGTGGAAAATTAAAATGCTGTTTAAATTTTGAGGTCGATGCTTACATCGATGCTCAGAAAGGATTTCCTCCTACCGATATTCCTTTGGAAACTGAAGATGCCAGGTATTATTTTCAAAAGGCCGATATTTTTAACGGTATATTTTGGTATTCTTCAAACAATAAATCATCATCAACTCAGGTGCCGGTTACGATTAAAATGGTGAAGGAAGTTATTCGAATGAATAAAGCAGGCAAAAAACCTGAAAGTATTCGTTTTGAAGATTCTTCGATGAAAAAAGAAGAAACAGTTTTCGAAAATGTTGTTGGGCAAGATAGCCTTAACAGGTTTGATAAACCAAAACACCAACATTCCAGGAGAAGAAAACGATTTGTGAAAAAATCACCTAATAAATCAGGAAATACATCACCAAATAGTAAGCCGAACAGAAAAAGATAAAATCAATGCGTCGATTGTTTTTTTTGGTTGTTACCCTAATAGGAATTTTTTTTATTACCCAATCATGCGATAAAAAGTGGGTGTTTGAAGATTATGCCGAAATTGAAAATAATACATGGTTAAAGGATTCTCTTATTAAATTTGATTTTGTTGTTTCTGATACTGTAAAATACCACAATTTATATATTAATATCCGCAATACTGTGGATTACCAATACCGAAATTTATGGTTGTTTGTTTCAGTAAAACCTCCTGGTGGAGAAGTTTTAACCGACACTCTGGATTTTCCAATAACCGATCCATCGGGGAAATGGCTTGGGAGCGGTATGGGGAAAGTTCGTGACAACCGGTTTTTTTACCGAAGGAATGTATATTTCCCTCAATCGGGGGAATACCAGGTAACTATTCAGCAAGGAATGCGAACCGGGGAATTGGAAGGTATTAATGCAATTGGTTTTAGAGTTGAATCTATTGAATAGTACTGTGGGTAAAGGGAAACTTATAAAATTTGCTGAGCTTGAAACTTTTGACCATGTTTTTGAGGCTACATATGGAAAACTCAAGGGATCAGACTTTCATTTAAAAGGGAAATGGCATAAAAGTTACTTTAATAACAATCATCCAATTATTGTAGAATTAGGTTGTGGCAAGGGTGAATATACAGTTGAACTTGCAAAATTATTTCCCAATAAAAATTTTATAGGTATTGATATAAAAGGAGCCAGAATGTGGAAGGGCGCCAAACAATCGTTTGAGCAAGGCCTAAAAAACGTTGCTTTTATCCGCACAAACATTGAATTGTCCGGGCTGTTTTTTCAAACAAACGAAGTAGATGAAATCTGGTTAACTTTCCCCGATCCACAAATGAAAAGTACACGGAAAAGGTTAACTGCAACTAATTTTATTCAAAATTACAGGCAATTTTTAAAAAATAGGGGGATCATTCATTTAAAAACCGATAGTAATTTTCAGTACCAATACACATTGGCTATGGTCAATGAAAATGGTTTTAAAATAGTTTCCAACACAAATAACTTATATGAATCTGAAATCCTGGATGATATTTTAAACATTAAAACATTTTATGAAAAACAATGGTTGGCGCGTGGTATTTTAATCAAATACCTTTCATTTGAAATGAATGATAAAATTCCTCTGACTGAACCACTTGTTGATATCGAAAAAGACGAATACCGAAGTTTTGGCCGTAGCGCCCGCGATCTTTAATATTTATATATGAGTAGTTTTTTTGACCAGGTTTACCAGGTTGTTAAACAAATTCCTGCCGGTAGGGTTACTTCATACGGAGCAATTGCATCGTATTTGGGATCTCCCGGGGCCTCGCGAATGGTGGGATGGGCTATGAACGCATCATCATCGCATAATGAATTTGTTCCTGCTCACAGAGTAGTGAACCGCAATGGATTGTTAACCGGTAAGCACCATTTTGATTCCTCAAATGCAATGGAGGAATTGCTTGAAGGTGAAGGAATTTCTGTGATTGAAGGGCAAATCCAAAACTTTGCAGATTTTTTCTGGGATCCTATGAAGGAACTTGAATAAGAATTATTAATTTTGAACATTTGTTTATTTAAAAATAGATTATGGCCGATATTCCACGAAAATTAATCGTACCAAAAAATATTACCGATGCTTTAGTAAAAGTAAAGTTTCCGGGAAGTGACGAAAATATTGTCGCGCTCGATATGGTACAGGAAATTAGAATCACAGGAAAAAAAATAAGTTTTTCATTGGTGTTTCAAAAATCGGATGACCCAAATATTAAGCGCCTGGTTAATTTTTGTGAAGTAGCTATTGAAAGGCATTTTGGGAAAGATGTTGAAATAAAAGGCAATATTTCTGTCAAATTTATTCATAACATGGAGCGGGCGGTACTTCCCGGTGTTACAAATATTTTAGCTATAGCTTCAGGCAAAGGAGGTGTTGGAAAATCAACTGTTTCGGTAAATTTGGCTGTGGCTTTAGCTAAAAAAGGATATAAAGTGGGGCTGATTGATGCTGATATTTTTGGCCCTTCAATTCCTAAAATGTTTGGGGCTGAAGGTGAGAGGCCGGTAGCCGAACGGATTGAGAAAAAAGATTATATTCATCCGGTTGAAAAATTTGGGGTAAAATTTCTATCCATTGGTTTTTTTGTGGCGCCCGAAAATGCATTGATTTGGCGTGGACCAATGGCTTCAAATGCACTTAAACAATTAATTGCCGATGGTTTGTGGGGAGGCCTTGATTATTTGTTAATCGACTTACCTCCGGGCACTAGCGATATTCATTTAACACTCGTACAGTCTGTTCCGGTTACGGCGGCTGTAATTGTTACTACACCTCAGGATGTGGCATTGGCCGATGTAATTAAAGGGGCATCAATGTTTCAGAGCAAATCAATTGATGTGCCTGTTTTGGGATTAGTCGAAAATATGTCGTGGTTTACACCGGCTGAATTACCCGATAACAAATACTATATTTTTGGTAAAGATGGGGGTAAAAATTTGGCTGAAAAACTAGGTTTGCCATTTTTAGGGCAAATACCAATCGTACAAAGCATACGAGAAGGCGGAGATTATGGAACACCAGTTGCAAATGACCCCGAATCGTTAACAGGGATGGCATTTGCCGACCTTGCTAAAAATGTTGAAAACCAGCTAAAAATTAGAAATGCTGAAATTGCACCCACTAAAAAAGTAAAAGTAACTAAAAAATAGGCATCCATTTGTGCTATTTCATTTTTTGAATTCAGAATTCTGTTGAAAGTTTTGTATTATTGTACTGCTCAAATTTGACCGAAAAACAGTAGAGTTGTAGGCAATATATTTAATAAATTTGAGTTTAATCCTACAGTTATTTAAAAGGATTTTTTTGAAGAAAACAATTTTACATACAATAATCTTTTTTTTATTGGTTAGCCTGATATCTGGATGTTCTACCAAAAAGAACACCAGGATGTCGCGTGCGTTTCATAATGTGAACTCGCACTACAATGTTTATTTTAATGGAAACGAGAGTCTAAAGGCAGGTAAGTTGCGCATAGAAAATGCTGTGGAAGATGATTTTACACGTATTCTGCCCATATTTAAAGACAGTGATCCTACCGCTAGCCGAACAGCAAAATCGGACATGGAAAATGTAATTTTAAAAGCCTCGAAGCTCATAAAATTACACTCTATAACTGCGAAACCAAAACGTCGAAAAAAAAGGACACGCCGATATCAGGAGTTCGCCAGCAAAGAAGAATTTAATAATTGGATCGACGATGCCTACTTATTAATGGGCAAAGGTTATTTTTATCAGGATAATTTTATTACTGCAATCGACAATTTTTCGTATATAACCCGGAAATTTCCTGAAGAAACGACAAGATATGAAGCCGAAATCTGGCTTGTCCGGAGTTATATCGAATTAGAAAGGTATATCGAAGCTACTGAATTGATCCAGTCTCTTCAGGCTGATGAGAATTTCCCCCGGAAATTGGAAAAAGACCTGGCTGTTGTTACTGCAGATTTATACATGAAATCAAATGATTACCTGGAGGCTATCAAGTTTTTGGATATTGCCATTCAAAAAACATTCTGGAAGAAACAAAAAGTACGGCTGAAATATATTTTAGCTCAACTTTACCAACAAACTGGCAATTCTGCTTTGGCATCAACAACATATAAGGAAGTTTCGAAAATGAATGCGCCCTATAAAATGGCTTTTAATGCTAAAATTAATGCTATTGGTGCGTTTGCGGATGGTGGTGATATGGAAAAGCTCAAAAAGGAGCTTCGTAAAATGTTGAAGGATAAAAAAAATCTGGAGTTCAAAGATCAGATTTATTACGCTCTGGCAAACATTATATTTAAAGAAGGCAACCGCGATTTAGCAATTGATAATTACAAAGAATCGGTTTCTGCAAGTATTACCAACTCATTTCAACTTGCAAAATCGGCCATTACTTTAGGAGAGCTGTTTTTTGAAGATTTAGAATACCGCAATTCTCAAGCCTATTATGACAGCGCGATGATTGTAATTGATGAAACCTATCCAAATTTTGATGGGATATCTATCAGGTACAATAGCCTGACTCAATTGGTTGAAAACCTTTTTATGGTTGAGCGGGAAGATAGTTTGCAAAACCTGGCCCAAATGGATGAGGCAGATTTAAATGCTTTTATTGATGAGTTGATTAGTACAGAACAGGAAAAATTAAGGCAGCAAGAAAGTTTGGCCATGCAAGGGCGTAGCGGAAATAGTAGTTTTTACAGGGCAAACGAAAACAGGTTAGGATTAGGGCAGAATCAAGCCGGTGCCGGGTGGTATTTCTATAATCCACAAACTGTTTCTTTTGGGAAAGTGCAATTCCAACAACGATGGGGAAGGCGAAAACTTGAAGATGATTGGCGGAGAAGTGATAAGCGTTCGTTATCGATTGATGAATTTGATGAGTTTGATGAATTGTTGGACTCAACCAATATTGTAGTGCGAGTGGAAGATCCGCTGAAAAGGGAGTTTTACACACAGGATATTCCGTTAACTGATTCGTTAATGAATGCCTCGCATGAAAGAATTATGGAGGCACTTTACAATGCCGGACGAATTTTTAAATCAGAGTTTAATAACTATGATAGATCGGCCGAATCGTTCGAAGAACTAATTGAAAGGTACCCTCAAAGTATTTATACCTTATCGACTTATTTTGACTTATACGACCTGTATGAATTGATGAGTAACGGTGAAAAGTCGAATCTTTACAGAGGGCGCATCATAAACGGATTCCCTGATAGTAAATATGCCAAATACTTATTAAATCCAAACTTTTTTATCGACCTCGAAGCTCAAAAGGATAGCCTGAACAGATTGTATCAGTTTACCTTTAATCAGTATAAGGCCGGCAAATATCCCGAGGTTATTAGTTTAACTGGGCAGATGAATGAACTAGAGCCCGATAGCAGTATCATTCCTAAAATTGACTTTTTCAGGACAATTGCATTGGGGACACAGTCGGAGATGGTTGAATTTGAATCGTTATTAAAAGGGTATGTCGAAAAGTATCCAAAAGAAGAAACTGCAGTTTTGGCACAGGATATTTTATCGCTGATTGAAGATAGTACGTTAGCCGATTATCAGAAATTGGTTGAAATAGGATACTTAAATGATCAGATTCAGAACGAGGAGTTATTACCGGGGAATCAAAATGAGAACGATGAGTTTGGTGGGAAATTTGCTTACGACGATGACTTACTTCATTATTTTGTGATTGCCTACCCTCGGACTTCAGATGTTGATATTAACCGGTTGAAGTTCGATATTGCTAATTATAATATCGACCATTATACAAAAATTGATTTTGACATAGAGACTGAAAACCTCGATGGGAAAACGGCTTTATTAATAGTGAGGGCTCTTTCGAACAAAGATAATAGCCTTATTTATTTCCGTTCGATAATCAGGCAAAAGGAAGTTTTTAACTCTCTTGCAGGTGTCGATTATATTAACATAGTTGCTTCATCGACAAATTACAGGGCTATTTTAGCCGATAAATCGTTAAGTGATTATTTACGTTATTTTGTTAAAAATTACAGCCGTTTTATTGGTTCCGATTTTGATGAAAGTGACTATTTATCGCCTGAAGAGATGATGGCAAAAGCAAAAGAAGAAGAGGAAAAACTGGAAGAGCGTGGTACTTTTGTAATGGTTACTGCCGATCAGAATTTAGGAACGTTTGATAATAATATTGATACACTTCAGAGTTTTGTTTTAGCAGTTAAGGACGAAAAAATATCGGTGAGGCAAACTTTAACACAGTTTGCGGCATTTAACAGGGCTGAGTTTAGAACCTGGGGATTGGCTTTGCAAATTAAACCCGTTGATGGATATCAGTTGATAGTTATAAAAGGAATTCCTGGCTTTGTTGAAGGAATGTCGTATTTCAGGAGGGTTATAATGAATCGCCCATTATTTGAAAATCTGGGGCAGATTAGTTATCGCAACTTTTTGGCAACCGACGAAAATGTGTTGCGGTTGATGGAGAATGGTAAAATTGACGAGTACATGGATTTTTTCAGAGGGAAATATTTACAAGCTGATCCAAATAGGATTGCTGCGCCCGTAACAAATACTCCAAATACTCAGGTTGCTGAACCCGAACAAAAACCTGAAGAATTACTAAAAGTTCCTGAAGAGGCTGAAGAAATAAGTAGCCCTTATAATTCAGAGATTAAAAAACCACATTATTTTGTTTTGGTAATTCCTTCCGAAGGAATTGATACTCCTGCTTTTATTAAAGGAATTAATGAATATAATGCTGCCTCGTTTGCCGGAACACCAATGGATATTTCAGAACAGCCAATGGATGATTTACGGTCGATTGTTCGTATTTCGGGGTTGCCCGATGATGTTAGTGCACTACAATATTTTAGGCAATTTGTGCGGAATCGAAGTCTTTTTGAACCTATTGGCGATGCAAATTATCGGAATTTCCTTATCTCAGAAGAAAATTTTGATACCTTCCTGCAGGAGAAAAATATTACCGAATACATGGATTTTTACAAACGGGTTTACCTGGGCCAATAAAAAGTGGTTAAACTTTGTTAATGGCATACTTATTCGAAACTATTTGTGTTGTAATAAGTAATGCAAATTATACCTTAGAATTATATGAGAAAAGTAAAAATACTTTGGGTTGACGATGAAATTGATTTGTTACGCGCCCATGTCATTTTTTTAGAAGAAAAAGGATACGAAGTTGAAACAGCCAACAATGGAACTGATGCAATTGAATTGGTAAAAGAAAGCCATTTTGATATTATTTTCCTGGATGAAAACATGCCTGGTTTAAGTGGCTTGGAAACACTAAGCGAAATAAAAATTGTTGATTCCAATATTCCTGTGGTAATGATTACCAAAAGTGAGGAAGAGAATATAATGGACGAAGCTATTGGCTCAAAAATTGCCGATTACCTAATAAAACCTGTTAACCCCAAACAAATATTATTATCGCTTAAAAAAAATATTGACCAGAAACGGTTAGTTACACAGCAAACAACATCGGCTTACCAAACCCAGTTTTCGCAAATTGGCATGCGGCTGAATGAAAGGCTGGATTATAAAGATTGGGCTGACATATACAAGAAATTGATTCATTGGGAATTGGAACTTAGCAGCTCCGACGATTCAGCAATGGATGAAGTACTTATTATGCAAAAAAGCGATGCCAATAATGGATTTTCAAGGTTTATTAAAGATAATTATAAAGCTTGGTTTGGAAAAGAAATAGGTGAACGGCCATTAATGTCGCCTGATATTTTTAAGCAAAAGGTGTTTCCTCTTCTTGACAAGGGGAAAAAAGTATTTGTATTGGTAATTGATAATTTGAGGTTTGACCAATGGCGAATTTTAAGCCCAATTATTAATCAATTCTACAATACCGACGAAGAGGAGATGTATTATAGCATATTGCCAACAGCGACCATGTATGCCCGAAATGCAATGTTTGCCGGTTTAATGCCTTCCGAAATTGAAAAACTTTACCCTCAGCTTTGGGACCATGATGATAGTGAAGGCTCAAAAAATCAACATGAAAAAGAATTGCTCGAAAAACAAATGGAGCGGACGCGGCGTAAGGAGAGTTTGTTTTACGATAAAATTGCCAATTTAAAATCGGGGAAAAAGGTTGTTGAAAACCTTAAAAATATTGTTGAAAGCGATTTGTCGGTAATGGTGGTTAATTTTGTGGATATGCTGTCGCATGCGCGTACCGAAATGGACATGATCAGGGAGTTGGCAAACGATGAAAAAGCGTACCGGTCGCTTACTCTTAGCTGGTTTAATAATTCTTTTTTACTGGATTTATTAAAATCACTGGCCGAAAATGATATCAGGTTGATTATTACCACCGACCATGGAACTATAAAAGTAAATAACGCAGTGCGTGTAATTGGTGAACGCAATACCAATACAAACCTTCGGTATAAGTTAGGACGGAACTTAAATTATAAAGCCAAACAGGTGTTTGAGGTGAAAAATCCAAAGGATGTTTATTTGCCTATCAGGAATATGAGTACTTCTTATATTTTTGCTCAGAATACCGATTTTTTTGTTTACCCCAATGATTATAATTATTACGCTAACTATTTTAAAAATACCTTTCAGCATGGAGGAATATCCATGGAAGAAATTATGATTCCGGTGGTAACACTAAGCCCTAAAATTTAGGAGGCGGCGTTTTTAACTACAAAATCTCCTTCAGATGCATCAATTTTTTCGCCAATAATATGGCATTTAACCATAAACAGAAAAAAAATGCGTGGGTCTTTAAGGTCCATTAATCCTTCAAAATTACCCATGCCTTTTGAAATTATTAGGTCGGATGTTTCAAATAATTGGTTAAACTTTTGGCTGGTTCGGTGAAGTAATGTTGAAGGAGAATTATCGCCATTTGAAATAACTTTTGCTATTTTATCAACCCCTGTTTCTTTGGCTTCTTTTAAGGTTGCATCGTTCAATATAACCTTATCGCGCACAACAACTGTAACATTTTTGTGATTTATTGTTTCGAGAAATAATTTATCAAGAACAATTTCACCACAATTATCAGCCAGGTAAAGTATTGAATTGGCTTCAGAAATTTTTTGCCTTAGTTCTTTTGAGTGGTCAATTTTAAAATCGCCTGACAAAACTTCATTAATTGTATCGTCGACATTAAAATTACGATTGGGCCCAAAATCAATAATATTGCCGGCAATTGCTAAACGCAAAGCTGTATCAAATGAATTGGATGAATCGGCAATTTGTTGTTTAAAATCGCTGTATTTTCCAAGTAGGTAATTATTACTTTCATCTTTTTCAGACTGATAGGGATCTGAGGTAGGTGAATGTTCCTGTAATAAGGAAACAACATGTTGGGTTATTTCAGGCGAATAGCTTTTACTAAAGTTAACCTCTGATAAATATGAGATAATTTGAGCGACTAAGTCATCTCTTTTTTTATTGGGGATTTGAAATTTTTCTATTCGATTTTCAAGCCCTTTGATTTGGCAGATAAGGCATTTATAATTCATTCATTAAAAATATATAAATTCTTATCAAAAGAACATATGTAACGTAAGAGAAAGATAGGTTTAACTATTTTGTTTAAATTGGGCATACATTTTATTGGCGAAAATAAAATCATTCATCTTTTTATTATCTGTTTTGAGGATTTGCTCTTTGTTTCCTTCCCAGCATTTTCACCATCACTTATAAATAGAATTTTCTCCCCAATTTCGATCACCGAATTCATATCGTGTGTATTAATAATGGTGGTGATATTAAATTCTTTGGTGATCTCTTGAATTAATTTATCAATTCGGGTTGCTGTTTCAGGGTCTAGCCCTGAGTTAGGTTCATCGCAAAAAAGATATTTTGGATTAAGAGCAATAGCGCGGGCTATGGCTACACGTTTCTGCATACCGCCGCTAATTTCGGATGGGAAAAGCTTGTTAGCATCTTTAATGTTAACATGATCGAGGCAGAATTTTACACGGTTCGCTTTTTCACCTGCTGTTTGGTTGGTAAACATATCAAGCGGGAATCGCACATTTTCTTCAACTGTCATACTATCGAACAATGCACCACCTTGAAATACCATCCCCATCTCCTGCCGCATCAGTTTCCTGTCTTTTTGATTCATAGTTGTTAAATCACGGTCGTCGAAATAAATATTTCCGCTGTCAACTTCGTGTAATCCTATTATACACTTTAACAAAACTGTTTTCCCCGACCCACTTTGCCCAATAATCAGGTTGGTTTGCCCTTTTGCGAAAATTGTTGAAATGCCTTTTAAAACATTCTTGTTTTCGAACGATTTTGAAATATTATCGGTTTTGATCATGTAAGTAAAAGTCTGGTTAAAATAAAATCAAAAAGTAAAATCAGGATATTTGTATTAACAACGGCTTTTGTACTTGCTTTTCCAACTTCAAGTGCCCCTCCTTTTACGTAGTAGCCAAAATAGGCTGGAACAGATGCTACAAGAAATCCAAAGAACAGTGATTTTATAATTGAAAAGGTGACATAATAAGGTTCAAATAAATAGGTTATACCATCGAGGTAGGTCGAAACAGTGACGAGCCCCACTGCTGGTCCGGTAACTAACCCTCCTACTAATCCACAAAAAACACTTAAGATATATAAGAATGGAAAAATAAAAACTACTGCAATAATTTTAGGCAGAATCAGATAACTGGAAGAATTAACACCCATAATCTCTAACGAATCGATTTGTTCGGTAACCCTCATACTGCCAATTTCCGAGGTGATATTCGAACCAATTTTTCCGGCCATTATTAAAGCCATAATTGTTGATGAAAATTCAAGCATTAATGTATCACGATTGCCCAGCCCTACAAGGTAATCAGGGTAAAGCGGATTAACCATATTGTAAGCAAGTTGAATGGTAAGAATACCACCCATAAACAGCGAAATTATTACTACAATTCCCACTGAATTAACTCCCAGTTTTTCTATTTCAAGGAATAGTTGCCTGACATACATCCGATGTTTTTCGGGCCGTGCAAAAACCTTTCGGAGCATGAAAAAATATTGGCCAACGTTGAAGAAAAAATTCATACGATTAAAATTATATAATATTTATGGCAACATGTGTAATCTGTATCTTGTGATAACAAATAGTAATAATCAGTTTATTAACTTTAAAAAAAGTGATGTAAACAGATACTATTAAATCAATTTTTGTGTTTTTGATAAAATTACAACATTAATCATGCTAAAAAAATATTTTATTGACCTTTGTTTTTATGATTAAACATGAGCAGAAGCTCCGGTTTCTGGTTAAAATTAAATATATTTGAATATACTCACCAATAATAACAAGCAATGAATAATAATTATTGTGTAATAATGGCTGGTGGAATCGGAAGCCGTTTCTGGCCATTAAGCCGTACTTTATTGCCAAAACAATTTATAGATATATTAGGAACAGGACGTACATTTATACAACAAACCTACGACCGTTTTTCGAAAATTATACCTGCCGAGAATTTTTATGTAGTAACTAGTGTTACTTATAAGGAGCTTGTTCAGGAGCAATTACCACAACTTAAACCCGAGCAGGTATTATTAGAACCATTCCGCAGGAATACTGCTCCGTGTATTGCTTATGCTGCCTATAAAATTAAGTCAATAAATCCAAATGCTAATTTGATTGTTGCACCTTCAGACCATGTCATTTTAAAGGAGGAGGAGTTTATTAGCCAAATAGAAAAAGGGATTGATTTTGTTGAAAATAATAATGCTTTACTCACCCTCGGAATTCAGCCAAGCCGCCCCGAAATTGGGTATGGTTATATTCAGGTGAGCAAAAAAAGTGAATATAACGATTTTGATAATTTGTATAAAGTAAAAACATTCACTGAAAAGCCCAATAGCGAAATGGCTAGGGTTTTTGTCGACAGTGGTGAATTTTTCTGGAATTCAGGTATTTTTCTCTGGTCACTTTCCTCAATACTTAGTGCTTTTGATACACATTTAAACGACGTTTCAGTACTTTTTGCAAAAGGTGGAAACGCCTATAATACCGAAAATGAAGTTCCTTTTATAAATAAAGCATATTCCGAATGTAAAGGCATTTCGATTGATTATGGGATTATGGAAAAAGCAAAAAATGTATTTGTTTTAACTGCCGATTTTGGTTGGAGTGACATGGGTACCTGGGGATCGTTTTATGAAAACAGAGAAAAAAATGAGGTTGGGAATGTGATAAACGGCGAAAATATTTTAACCTACGATACTCAGAATTGTATCGTTAATTTACCTGATGATAAGATCGCTGTGTTGCAGGGCTTGGATGGTTATATTGTTGTTGAATCGAATAATACATTAATGATTTGCAAAAGGGAAGATGAACAGCAAATCAGGCAGTTTGTAACCGATGTTAAAATGAAAAAAGGAGTGGGGTTGGTGTAAGACTTGTTTTTATTTTTCTCCAACCAACCTAATGACGGAAGCTTTCCCATCATGGAGTACCCCTTCGTCAAGCACGGTTTTGATTTGTGAAATTGTTAGATGCTTTAAATCCTTAAAATCGTCGCGAAGCATTGATTCTGAAAAAAGCATTGTTTCATTTTTTGGGCCTCCTGTACTAAAATTAAGTTGATCTTTTGAAAATCCTTCTAATATTAGTTTCCCTCCGGGTTTAAGGAATGTAAGAATTTTTTGGTGCATTTTTTTCCTTGCTTCGGAAGGAAGGTGCACATATATTAAAGCTATGCAGTCGAAAGAGTCTTGAGGGGCTTGAAACTCCTCAATTGAGGTAACTATATAATCAATTGTAACATTGTTATCATTTGCTAATTGGGAGGCTTTTATTTTACCTTGTTTGCTCTGGTCAAAGGCTTTTACATCCCAGCCCTTTAATGCTGCAAAAGCGGCATTGCGGCCTTCTCCTTCGGCAGGCAACAGAAGTTTTCCCGATTGAAGTTTTAATAATTCAGTTTTAAAAAATTCGTTTGGTTTTGTTCCATATACAAATTCTTTATCGGCATATCTGATATCCCACATATTTTTCATTCATGAGTATTTTTAATGATTATCAATTTCAGCGAAAGATAATCATCCGTTTTAGGAAAGCAAAAATAGAATTCAGTGAATTAGATTATACAAATTTTTCGCGTTTTTGCAGGTTAAACAATCCGTAAAGTATAAATACAAGCATACCAACAGCCAGGAATATCCTGTTTTTTGTGACTATTGATTGCCAGATTACTTCGTTAAAGTTATTTGGTATGTCGAATGGATTTAGGATAATGTTCCATTGGGTGCGCTCAAGGGTGTCAGATAATATCAATAGGGCAATACCCAATAAAACCATCACAACTGCTGTACCGTTCCCATTTTTAATCAGCGTTGAAAGCATAAATGCCATACTTCCTAAAAATGTAATTGGATACATTAACTGATATGCCATTTCTAAAGTGTTTATTTTATAAAGAAGATAACTTCCCATTATGGCGAACAACAAAAGGATCACAAATACGAGCAAAAACACCATTAACAACCTAACAAGCCATACTTTATAGCGGTAATTTGGAATTCCAAATAATATTTCGAGCATCCGCGAATCTTCATCATTTTGAATGCCAAAAACCGAAGGGTAAAAAATGAGTAATATCCCCGGGAAAAGTAAAAGGTAATAAATAGACCCTTCCGAAAAAGTACCTCCTTCGTAAATATTTTGGATTGAAAAAAATACAAAAAACCCAAATGCGGCAATAAGGAACCATATAAAACGGTTGGCAAAAATGATTTTTAAATTGTACTTAATCATTTTAACCACAAGCGTTAAAATATTTTTTAGCTGAAATTGCATACTTTATAGTCTTTACAAATTTAATCTAATAATTTTCAGTTATTGCTACGACTTACGAATGTCTTTTAGCAAACATAAATAAGCATCTTCAAGATGTGGAGAAACATTAATCGCATTTTCAGTTGGTTTTTCCTGAGAAATGCACCGGGCTTTAATATTTTCGCCTTCACGCATATGGTGGACAATCAGTTGTTTGTTTGCAAATTCGTCAAACTGGCTGGCCGGAATGGTAAATTGCCAAACAAACCCTTCTCCCAGATTTACCATGTCCTGAGGAGTTCCTGTGTATTTTAAGTCGCCCCGGTTAATAACAGCAACCTGGTTACATGAACTTGAAATGTCTTCAATAATATGAGTTGAAAAAATCACAATCCGGTCGCGGCTTAATTCAACCAATAGATTTCGGAAACGAATACGTTCACGTGGGTCGAGGCCGGCTGTAGGTTCATCAACAACCAATATACGAGGCAAATTAAGCAGTATTTGAGCAATGCCGATACGTTGTTTCATTCCACCTGAGAATGATCCTATTTTATCGTCTTTTTTCTCGAACATGTGAACTGACTTTAAAACATACTCCAGCCGTTCTTCTCTGGTTTTAGTATCTTTTAATCCTTTTAATAATGCTTCGTAATCAAGGAATTCCCATGCCGACATATTTTCATATGTTCCAAATTCCTGAGGTAGGTAACCAATTAATCCCTGAAGTTCTTCACGGTGTTTCTGAGTGTCTAAACCATTGATCCATATTTTGCCATAACTTTGTTCAAAAATTCCGCATATAATACGCATCATGGTTGATTTTCCAGCGCCATTAGGCCCCAGTAGCCCAAACATTCCATTGGTAATCTCCATTGAAACACCATTTAATGCCCTAAATGGTTTTTTGCGTTTTCCGAGAACGGGTATTTGTTTGATGAGAGTATAATAACCTCTGCGGATAATACTAAAACGTCCTGAAATACGCGCTACATTTATATTGTTTTTATGTAAATATTCTGCCGATGTATAAATAGAAAGCAGGATTAACCAAATGATAGCTACAAAAATAACCATACCAAGATTATCCCATTTTGTATAAAAAACAACCAGGAATATAGCTGGAATTGCCCAATAAATCAGCTGTCTGGTTATATTATTTATTTTTAAATAGATGTTTTTTTGTGTTGCTTCGAATTTGTTAATTAGCACTTGATTGGCTGGAGCCCAAAGCAGGAATAGGAAAAAGTACACAATATGCGACAATATAAACATCCATGTATCACTGCTGATATAGAAAAAGGTAAAAAATATGAAAAATCCCAACAGCGGAATTTGCCAAACAAGGTCATAAAAATCACTTGGTTTTTTATAGTCTTTTAATAAACCTGCTCTTTCCCTGATTTTTAACCCTGATTTCCATTCACGCGTAAAGCGAGTATCCCGGTCGTATACCTTAACCAGTTTTTGGATTTTTATTTTAATAGGTTCCGTATCTGAAATCAATTTTGTTTTTGCCTGCCTTAAGCTGGTTTTAATAAAGTAAGTGATTCCGGGTATTAGAGTCACTAACAAAACAAAACTGACCATTTGCCAAAGGAAACTATCGACTTCGAAATATACATAAGCTCCTCCACTAATAAACAAAACTAACTGTAAAGCTTGTATTCGCCAGTCAAGTGTTTTTATCCAATTAAGTGAGTTTTCGAGGCCAAAATACAATGTGGGTATAAAAATGAGTGTTAAAATTGTACTTACAGCCAATCCACCAATTACGGTTATAGCAAATGGAGCACCAATAGCACCTACGTATTCTGCTTGTCCCATTGCCAAAGGTATCATGGCTACAATTGTAGTTATAGCTGTAATCAAAATTGGACGGACACGTGATAAACCGGCAACCATTAATGCCCGTGATTTGCGGTAGCCCCGTTTTCGTAAAATATTTGTAAAATCGATGAGTATAATTCCATTGTTAACCACCACTCCCAGCAAAATCAGAAATCCTATTAAGGTATTGGCATTAAACAAACTGTTACCTGTAAATATTAATGCCAGGAATGATCCAATGGCTGCTAATGGGACAGAGAACATCAGTACAAATGGTGTTGAGACTGATTCGAATACAGAAGCCAAAATCATTAATATTAAAATAAATGCTGCAGCAATCAGGAAATAAAATTCTGAGAATTGATCTTCTTCGTGAATTACTTCTATTGCAACACCCGAAGGTGCATTATAGGCACTTACAATCTCGTCAATTTCGAGGCGGTAGGCTTCCAGCAAGTCTTTTGATTGTTCTGCTTCGGCCACAAAACGGTAGGTAACTTCAATTTGTTTTTCCTGATTTACACGGGTTATGCTCGACATACCATCGGCATAAACAATATCTGAAAAATCCTGAAGGTCGTAAATTCCACCTGCCTGGCTTGAAACTTTCAGGCTTCTTAAATCATCAATAGTTTTTTCATTATTTTCTTCTTCCTCTTCTCCAATTGGTGTTTTTTCTTTGATAACAATTTCATATTCTTCGGTACCTTGTTTAAAGTTCACACCCGATGAAAATTCTCGCGAAAAGGAGTTTAGCTCTCCGGCAATATTGTTAAGATTGATACCGTATTCGGTTAACAATAACTGATTAAAATATAAATGGACTTCAGGGCGGTCGCTCGCCACACTTACGTTAGCACTACGTATCGATTCAAGGTTGTCGATATAATATTGCAGGTCTTCGGCCACACCTTGCATTACATCAAAATTTTCTCCTTTAATAATAATTCTTTCCTGATTTGTACCTATTCCCAGGAAACTGCTAAAGTTACTCATTCCTCCACCCATTCCTCCTCCTCCTCTGAAGCTTTGGCTTGAAGTTGGTGGGGTAAGGCTGATTTCTGTATTCTGGATATTTCCAACCCTGGTCTCAACGTCCGATTTTACTTCAGCCATTTCACGGTCAGCAATGTCTTTATAGTCATCTTTTAATTGAACTGTAATGATTGCTTCTTCGGCTTGAATTCTGGATATAACATCTTCTTTTTCACCAATTTCTTCCAGCCGTGTTTCCACTTCCTTAACAATAGCATCGGTAGCTTCGAGTGTTGAACCTGTTGGCATGGTTACATATACCATAAACTGGTCTTCTTCGACTTCCTGTAAACTGTTAACACTTATTGCCAGAACAATAAAAACGGTGAGGAAAAAAAGTACTATTGCCCCAATAACTGTGCGGGCAGGGAACCGCATGCTCGATTTTAATAGGAGCATGTATACTTGAATAATTCGGTTGTTTGTAGTTACTTTTTCGTAAAAAATATTGTGCGACGATTTTCTTTTTAGCATTTGGTGAGCTGCCATAGGAATAAGCAGCAATGCCACAAATAATGATACAACCAGAGTTGATATTATGGATACACCAACATGGTTCCCGAGCAGTTGAACCATAAAATCGGATGAAAACAAGAAAGGTAGAAAAACAGTAATAGTGGTAAGAGTTGCAGCCAGAATTGACCTCCATACCTCTTTTGTTCCTTGTATTACCGATTGTTCAGGGGTATATTTATTGCCCGACAGCCGGTATATATTTTCGAGCACAACAACACTATTATCCAGTAACATTCCAATTGCCAGAGCCATCCCAACGAGTGTGAGGCTATTAAGTGAAACATCGAACGCATAAAAAAAGTTAAAAGCCGTAAATACCGAAATCGGTATTGCCATGGCAATAAATGTTACAATACGTAAATTTTTCAGGAAAATCCAGAGGACAAAAACAGCCATCAATCCACCAATCAGCGCCAATTGAATAATTTGGTTGATATTTGTTTCCATGGTTTCAGCCTGATTGCTCTGGATAACGATCTCAATATCGTTGGTTTTGAACTTTTTATTAAGCTCAATTATTAATTTTTGAACCTTATGAGAAAGGTCAATCAAGTTTGTTTGTGAATCATTAACCAACAGCATCGAAACAGCATCCTTGCCATTTACCCGGCTGAGAGTTGTCTCTTCTTTTACTCCAAAATAAACCTCGGCAACGTCTTTTAAATAAATAGGGCCTTCTGCTAGAATTATATTTTCAACATCAGTAACTTTATCATATTCAGCCGAAACATGAACAAAATACTGTTTTTGAGAATCGTGCAAATAACCTGTAAAAGTACGGCTGCTGGAGTTTTGTGAAAGTGCTGACCTGATTTGAGAGGAGGTTATTCCATAAGCTTCGCAGGCTTCGGGATCGAATAATACTTCAATTGATTTTTCTTTTCCTCCATACACATTGGCCGATGCTATACCATCAACATTTTCCATTTCAGCAGTTATCTCCTGGTCAACAAGGTTCCTGACTCTGTCAACACCTCCGCTTCCCCGGATTTGGAGTTCCATAAACTGATTGGTTAATTGCTGAATATCAACTTTTTGTACCTGAATAAAGAAGTTTTCGTCCAGATTATCTGAAATCTGGTCAATTTTCTCCTGAAGTTTTAGATAGGTATATTTAAAGTTGATATTTTTTTTGAATGATACCGAAATTGAAGCACTTCGATTGTTTATGAAGGATTCCATACTTTCGATACCTTCCATTGTGCTAATAGCCCCTTCGATAGGAATAACCGCCTGGTTTTCCATATAAGTAGGATCCACTTCAATTTGTGAGTTGATTTGCACAAATAACAATGGCAACTCTGCATCAGGCATTAGTTCAACAGGCAGGCGTTTGTAGGATACATACCCCAGGAGGGTAAGCCCTATAAATAACATGCTGATGAATATTTTGCGTTCTATGATGAATTTCATCTCATTATAATTGTTAATTCCTAAAGGTGTTCGATGTAACTTGCATATAATGAAAACTCTGTGTGAAAAACCACTTATATGCTTGTTTCATTTGTTCAGTATTATTTATTTTTAAAGGTAACAGATGCAACTCGGCCACAATAAATTTGCTGTTTGTAATACTTGTGGTTTGCTCGTTTCATCTGTTTAAATTTTAGCTCTTTTCGATTCAGATTTTAATTCTTTGTGCCAAAGGCATATAAATTATTACAAGGCTTCCTCTACCACTGTTTTAGGTTTTTTCACAAACAAAATTCTTAAGCGGTCCAGCACATCGTAGGCACATGGAATCACTACTAATGTGAGCAGTGTTGAAGTGACCAACCCACCAATAACTGCCAAAGCCATTGGTGACCTCAATGAGGCGCTTTCGCCAAATCCGATTGTTAGTGGAATAAGAGCTAGCACTGTTGTTAAACTGGTCATAATTATTGGCCGTATGCGTTGTTGTCCTGCCTGAACAATTGCTGATTTTCTGTCAACTCCTTCACGTATAAGCTGAGTAATCCTATCAATTAATATGATTGAATCATTTACCGCAATACCTACAAGCATTATGATTCCGATAACAGCCATAATATTTAAGGTTTTGCCCATTATAAAAAATATAAGAATACTTCCTACAACTGCCAGAGGGATAGTTAATAGTATGGTAAACGGATGAATCAACGATTCGAACTGTGAAGCCAAAACCATATAAACCAATATTATAGAGAGCAAAAGGGCAAATTTTAAACTGTCCATTGATTCTTGCCTTTTTTCCTCCTCGCCTGTAATTAAAATCTGATAATTCGGTAATAAATCAATCTCAGAGTTTAATTCCCTTACTTTTTTCGAAATGTGATCGAGGGCGATACCTTCTTTCATTTGGGCATTAATTTTTCCTACTCTGTTTTGGTTTCGCCTGAAAATTTCTTTAGGCGATACACCATATGAAATATCAGCTAATTCGTTTAACCTGTATATTTGAGTTCCTGAGCTAATGGTTAATTCATTTATTTCTGAAAGTGTTTTTTCAGGGATTTTAATGGTGATATCGCGCATTTCACCATTTTTCTCGAGCTGCCCGGCCGATTGTCCTTCCAGTTGGTTTTGTAATTGTGTAATTATGGTATTGAGGTCGATTCCATACATTCCGGCACGTACACGGTCAACAACAACTTCAACTTCGGGAGCACCATTTTCAATGGAACTTTGAACATTAAATAATTCAGGAATACTCTCCATTTTCGATTTTACCTGCAGCATTATTGCTTCAATTTCATCGAGGTCTTCTCCCCGAACTTCAACAACAACCGGCGAACTTTCTGTTCCCAGAATGGACTTTAAAGCACTTTCTTCCTGAGAGAATGTAATTTCAAGCCCGTCAATTCCTGAGGTAAGTTTATCGATGGTTGAAATAACTGAGCTGGATGTCAAAGTTGATTCATCAGTTAGGATAATTTTTATTTCAGCTGTATTTTCTCCTTCAAATACAGTGTTCTGATCACTTTCGATACCCGATGAAGGCCCGGCATGTGAATAAATTTTTTCAAGGTTTTCTCCTAAATAATCGGTAACAATAGCTTCAATGTTTTGCACAGTTGATTCAGTGCGTTGAAGTTCAGTGCCTTCCTGGAGTTTGATGTCTATAACAAATTCTTTTGTTTCGGTTTGCGGCATAAATTCAGTTCCAATTAATGGAACCAATAAGAATGAACCTCCAATAAAAACCGCAGCCAATAGTAGTACCAACCATTTTAAGTTTAATAACCGTCCAAGGAATCTACCATATCCACCTACTTTTACTGATTTTTGTTTTACCGGTGCAGGTTTGTTTTTATAAAACCGGTGGTACATCATTGGTATTAAAAAGATAGCTACAAAAAGTGATGAAATGAGCGAAAATGCTACTGTCCATGCCTGATCTTTAAATAGTTCTCCTGATGCTCCATGCAAATAAACAATGGGTAAAAATACAATTATGGTTGTAAGTGTAGAGGCGGTAATAGCCCCTCCAACCTGAGATGTTCCCAATATGGCAGCATCGCGCGCACTCATGCCGTTTTCGTGGTTTCGGAAAATATTTTCGATAACCACAATGGCATTATCAACCAACATACCTGCACCAAGTGCAAGCCCTCCAAGTGTCATTATGTTCAGGGTGAGGTGGTTAAAATACATCAGGTTAAATGTGGCAATAATTGATATTGGAATTGCAATACTTACAATCATGGTAGTTCCGAACCGGCGAAGGAAAATAAACAAAATAACAATTGCTAGCAAAATCCCTAACAGTGCAGTCTCTTCAACCTCCGAAATAGCATTGCTAATAAATTCACCCTGGTTTGAAACAGGTGTTAAACTATAGCCTGGCAATGCCTTTTTTATCTGGACAAGTGCTTCATTTATTTGTTCGACCGATCGGACAGTATTGTATTTTGTTTCTTTAAAAATTGAAAGGCCAATACACCTGGTTCCGTTTATCCGAACAATATTAAGAGGTTCCTGATTTTCAAACGAAACTTCAGCAACATCTTTTAAAAAGATGGGTGCCATTTCAACCCGAGGGCGGCCTTCAGCTTCTGAATGGACAGCTTTATATCCAACTATCAGGTTTTCAAAGTCGTCAACATTTTCGAGTAAACCAACACCTTTTACAATATATTGCAGGCCCATTTCGCTGATACTTCCCCCCGATACATTGCGGTTGTAATTTTGTATCCGGGTACTTAAATCCGACATCGTTATGTTCTGTGATTCAAGCCTGTATGGGGTCGTCCTGATAATTACTTCACTTTCTTCTTGTCCCGAAAGCTCAACCTCGGCAACACCTTCAAGCCTTACTAATTCGTTACGAATGTAATTTTCGGCTACTTTCCTGATTTCATTCATATCAGAAATTTCGGAATGAGTGAGCCCTAATAACATTACAGGTGATGTATTCGGATCGTGCTGAGTTATAGTAATATCATCGATATCGCGGTTTTGCGTAAATGAGTTTAAGGCTTTTTGTAGATCGAGGAAAGCCTCATCCATGTCTTTTTCCCACGTATATTCAACAGTGATTTGAGCCGAGCCTACTTTCGAAATGGATGTAACCTGTACAACATCTTGTTGGCGAATTGATAACGCTTCAATATTTTCAACAAATTGTTTCTCCATTTCTTCAGGTGGCCTTTCTCCCGATTTTATTTCCACAAAAATGCGTGGTGAATTGAGGTCAGGAAACAGGTCAACTCCCAGTTTATCGTATGATATATACCCCAGGAGTATAACTCCAAGGACTATCATCAGGATAGTTACCGGGTAATTAACAGAAAATTGAGTTAATTTTTTCATCTCATTAGAATTGTTAATTTTTAAAGGTATTGGATGCCTGCCTTGCTTGTGCAGTCAGACAGGTAACTCCCATGAAAATTATAATGTTGCTCATGTGTGAATAAATTTTATTCATGGTCGTTTCATGGTAAATTATTTAATTTTAAACCCGGTGTATTATCTGATTACTTTTACTTTTGAACCATTTCGAAGTGTTTCGTATCCTTTAATTACAAGGCGTTCGTTTGCTTTAAGCCCTGAAATTACTTCAGTATTGTCCTGGTTCGTAATTCCCAGTGTTATTTGACGTTCGCGTGCAGCACTACGTTCGATTATAAATACCGATTTTCCACGGTTGCCTGAAAGAATAATGTCTTTAGGAATAACAATAGCACTGTCTTTTTGTGATGTTACAATGTCGGCTTTAACAAACATTCCAGGCCTTAATTTTAAATTTGGATTGTCGATTAATAGTTTCCCTTTAAACGTACGTGTTTCGGTGCTAATGATGGGCGATAGTTGAGAAACTTTGGCTTTTAAAGTATCTTCGGAAATAGTATAGTTGGTAATTAAAACTTCTTGCCCGACTTTTACATCAGAAATACTTTTTTCGGGAAGGTTTATTTCCATGTACATGTTTTTATAGCTCATTAAATGAACCACAGTTTGTCCGGTTGCAATACGGGTTCCCTGAGTATAATAAGGAATGTCAACAATAATACCATCGAAGGGAGCTATAACATTCATTTTGCTTAATCTTATTTCAGCACTTTCAAAATCGTATTTGGCAGTTGTTTTTGAAACTTCTGAATTGCGGAGTTCACGAAGTGTCACCCCCCCTTTTTCATACAGCGATTTTTGTTTTTCATATTCCTGTTCCGATATTTCAAGGTTCAGGGTTTTTGCATCGATGGCTATACCATTGATATATTCTTTATCTTCTAATTTTATAATAATTTGACCGGCTTTTACCTTGTCTCCTAATTTGTAAAGTTGTTTTGTTGCCGGATTAACCTGAAGGATATAATCACCCGCCATTTCTGTTTGTAATTCAGTTTCCATCATTGCTTTGGCTGTTCCGGTGGTATTTATGTATTGCCGGATAGTTTGTGGTTTTACATCAATTACTGATACAGGGATAGCCAGGTCGGCTTCTTCGTTTTGTGTTTGGTTGTTGCAGGCAAAAATAAGTGCCATTATACCAATTATTAACAGGAATTTTATTTTTCTCATCTCATTATAATTTTTATTCTTGATGGAATTTGATGAAACACCTAATAAATTACTTCTGTTTCTGATAGATATTTTTTGTGTTTGTTTCATCGTGTAAATTTTATTTTAGTTATTATCTAAATATAACTCAGATGGCACAATGACTTCATTTGTAGTAAAGTCGAATAATGTTTGAACTTTTAAATTTAACAGTTCAATTTTATAATTTATAAGTGCCTGAACATAAGCCAGCTTTTTCTCTGATAACTGAGTTTGGTATAAATTTAAATCCATACCGGTTAAGTCACCATTTTCATACCGCTCCAAATTTATTTCATAAGTTAACTGGGCATTTCTTTCATTTTGTTGTGCAATATCGATTTGATTTAATTGATTTTGTAGATTTCGGTACACTTGCCTGATTTCGATAATTATCTGTTTTTTCTCTTCGGAAAGATTTAATTCCTGAGTTTTGATTGTTGCTTGTTGAGCGGCAATTCGGGCCTTTTTTTCGCCCCAATCGAATAAAGGGATATTAAATGATAATTGAACCTGTGGGTTACGTGTGGTATTATCAAAAATCCCGTTGAGTTTTTCATTATCCCCGATAATTCCATAGTTAAGATTTAATTCACCTTTAAATTCGTTTAACGATTTAGTTTGAATCATATCGAATTGGCTGTTTTCAACGTCAATTTCACGTTGGCGGAGTTCCATCCTTGAACCTAAACCATATTCAATTGCTTTATCAAGGTCAACCGCAACAGGATTTGCCGAAATATCAGTGAGAATTAAGATATCTTCATACAGGTCCATACCAAGGTATAATTTTAATTGGTCTTTGGCATTTTCAAAGCTAACATCGCTGTTTTGTAATGTCGATTTTGAAGTTGCCAGATTTAGCTCAGCCTGATATAATTCTTCTTTGGCCGAAAGTCCTGCATCTACCTTATTTTTGATTATTTCATAACTTTTTTGTGTATTGGCTAATTCATCTTTGGCAATAACCAGGTTCATTTGCGACATGTAAACATTGTAAAAAAACTGGGTAACATTTTTTTCGAGGTTAAGCCGTTGCATGGCATAACTTATATTGGCATTTTCAAGATTGAGTTCCAGTGTTTTAAGTTCCAGCTTTCGGCGGTTATACGTAAATATTGGTTGGTTCAGGTTGAGGTACAAATTATTTGTAAACACTTTACTTTCGGTAGTTTCTCCCTGAAATTCGGAGCTGCTGTTTTGCCATCCAAACCTGTTTATTAATGATATGGTTCCATCGGTTACAAGAATGGGTTGCTCAACTCTGAATGTAGCATTCGATGCAAATGATTCGTTGGTATACCATTGAGAATAGCGATTGTCGAATCGACGTGTATTAGTATAATCAATGGGAGATACGTCAAGGCTGAACCTTGATTTAAGGGCAGCTCTCTGAGCCTCCAGGCTTTTTTGGTACCTTTCGAGGTTAAGTGAAGACCTTTGTAGGTCTGGGCTTCCTGATTCTGCAATTTGCAAAGCTTTTTCGAGCGTAATGGCTTCCTGAGCAAAAAGGTTACTGGTTCCCAAAACTACAAGCAGGAACAAGGCAGCTTTTCTAATTTTGAAGCAATGGCTTAATTGATTCATATTAAGTTTTTTTTAATTGTTTTCTATAGTTTTACCAATTTTACAGCATCGGCAAAAACTGTCCTGAGTTGTGATTTATTTGATAATTGAATTTTTGCTGTATCGGGCGAGAAAAAGAAGGAGCCTAAATGGTTCCAACCTGCTTCTGCACTACTTATATCAAGAGTTTGTTCTTCTTGCCCATCATCGTGGAATATGGTAAAATTATATTCTCCTTTTTCGCTGGAGCTTTGGCCTCTGCGGAAATCCTGGGCTTTATATACGTGGTAATAGATGTCGTAATATGAACCCTCTTTAATTGGTACATTCCATGTAGCTTTTTGATCTCCTTCGCCTGATTTAATGTAATATCCCGAGCGTACATATTTGCCATAAAATCCTGAATTAGTAGTAGCAGTCCAGCTTGAAGGAGGCCTCCAAGGCGAGTAGCCTGCGTATTTTTGTTTACTTTCTTCTTCTTTCAGAACCCATTTTGTTAATAAACTTCCCGATGTATTTTCTGTAATTTCAAATTCGGGATCTTCATTATCGACAATTATTTCGTTAGGTAAAACTTCTGAAACGGCTATGTCTGAAATTTTTTCTCCTTCGCTGGGTTTAGCTTTTTCATCTTCGTCAATATCCATAAAACGTTCCATAATTGTTTGTGGAATATTTTTTGATGTTAACGTATTGATTGTAAGCATACGTGGGTCGGCATCAAGTAAATATGATAATTCTTTGGTTTGGTTACCTTCGAGATATACAATCTTATCAATTGTATTATCTGCGCCGGGGCCTCCACCACCGCCTCTAAATCCACCAGGCCCTCTTCCGCCTCCACCAAGCCTGAACGAAAGTTTAATAACACCTTCCTTATCAGAAAAATTGGTGGTTTTTAACGATATCATGGTTTTTATCTGGTCTCCCGATTTAACTTTTTTGGCATCGATTGGTGAAAACAGATAACCCGGCAGGCTTTTCTCTTTAAACCACTCATCCATCATAGGTTCTAATGGCAGGCCAAATTTTTCCTGAATTTGAGCTGAAAAATCTTCAAATTTAATATTCTGAAATTTGTGTTTATTTAAAAGTTCACGGAGAAAGGCTTCAAATTCGGCTTCTCCTGCTTTCCACTGAATCATAGTAAATAACACATCGCCTTTCATTTTAATAACATTGTCAATAATTTTCTTTTGTTCCGGATCGGCAAGAATCTCTTCGAATGTATAATCTTGAAGGGCAATGTTTGCAAGTTCGTCTTCGCTCATTCCACTGAGGTTGCGCATAAATGCCGATCGCATGTCTTCGGATTGATTTTTTAGATATCCTTCAAAAATACGGTTAGTAATTGGCCATTGTTCCGATTGGATATTGTTTTGGAAACTGTATAGGAAAGGGAAAATAAAATACTGATTGGCTTTTTCATCGGCAGTAAATGTGCCTCCTGCGCCCCGGTTAAAATCAGGGCGTCCTTGTTCACGCGTAAAATTCCCGGCAAAATTATTTAAAACCCTTATTTGCATCTCTTCTTTTGTCAGGCCTGCCTCTCGTCTCCTGCTATTCCTTTCTTCACGTTTAATTCGTACTCTGAAATCAGCATCTCTAAGAAGACACCCTTTCTCAGGAATGAGGATTTGTTCAGGCTGAACAAATTCCTGATTTGAAGTCCATATTCTTTCAAATGATTTAAATTGAGCCGGAACTTCAACAAGCGCCAGGCGCTTAAATGAATATTGAAGGTTATAAGTACGTTGAAAATCTTTGAACCGTTCAGTAATTACCGAAGGAATTGTATCCATTATATCGGGTAGTGCTTCACTAAAAAAGTCGTGCCCTTTTAGATTCCAGATGCCAAATTCCAATCCTTCGCTATCAAATGATTTATGCTCGTAATCACCTATTGCCAATGAAATTTGTGTCAGAAGATTTTCATTTTCAAAAGTAAAACTTCCGGGCTCGACAGAAGTGATTTTACCTTGTGAAACAGCCTGTAATGAAGGATCAGTTTTTACTGTTAATTTATAATCACTAAAATTTTGCCTAACCCATTTAATACTATTGGGACTGTATGAAACTCCTGGTTTTGGGTACCAAAATGATTCAGAGGTTAACAAAACATAATCGGGATTTACAAACGCAAACCGTTTGTCGATATTGATAACAAAATCGCCATATTTTTCTTGCATTGTTTCTTCATCAACATCGAGGTAACATAATGTTTCGTTGATAGTACCACTGTATGAAATTTTCACAATCGATTTTTCACCCGGAGCCAATGCCTGTGTTGAGTTGGTCAAAACCAGGTGGTGGTCTCTTTCAAAATCAGTTTTGGTGCCGTTTACGAGAATTTCCGAAACAGTTAATCCATCGTTGAGGGTAAATATGTATTTGTAAATTCCTATATCGGTATTGTTCTGAAGCTCAAGTTCCGAAACAACGTTTATTGTATTTGCAATATGCTCAAGGTTAATGCTGTTCGAGATAACATCGGGGAAATTTTCGTTAACATATTTATTGTTAACCTCAATCATTTCAGCCCTTATATTCTCTTTGGTTTGAAATTGATTTAAGTGCTGGTACCCAAGGTAAACTCCTCCGGATATAAATACTATAGCAAAAATTAACGACAAAAAAGTCATTGTTTCTGATTGAGGAAGCCGCTTGAGTAGAAATATAGACATGGAGATAAATCCCATGCCAAGGAAAAAATAAATACCCCGGTGAGCTAAAATAACATCGATGTTACCAAAACCAACAATTGCCGATTTTACCATCGGGATGTTAAAGGCCATATAATCAAAAATATAATAATATTTAGCTTGAAAAAGGAATAACGTTATTCCGATGTATCCTAAAATTAATACAAAAGTAATAGCCTGGTTTCTAATAATACTCATTAATATAAAGGCGAGGCCCATAATAAAAATGAGTGTGGGATACTGATTAATCCAAGGTAGATAGGGTAAGCAATCCAGTTAATCGGTGCGTCAGCCGAGAGGACATTAAAAATCAGTGCCATTAGGAGCACAATAACGTTAAGAACTAAAAATACCTGAATATTTCCCCACGTTTTTTCCAATAACGTATTCACCATTGGTCATCGAGCGCATATAAATTACCTCCGTTGTATCGAGTTTTTTATCTCTTTTAAGAAAATCGGAAGCTAAAAAAACGGCAATCACTGCCTGGGCAACGTTTAAAATTAGCAAGTTAAAATATGGAATATTTGAAGGTATAGCCCTGATAATCCACTGTGGGTCACCTCCATCAGAAACAAGCCCAAAGTTTAATCCAAAAAGAATTAAAAGAGACAAAAATGCTGAAAATTCTAAAAAAACCAGCTTCTAAGTAAAGTTTTCCGCTCGTATTTTGAAATGGATAGAATGTTATGAAGCGAGATCATAAGTAAGGATTTTTTTAGTTTAAAATTAGGACCATTGGCCGAGTTTGTTTTCCATAAAATGGACATAAGCATGTTCCAGATTGGGGTCAATTTGAGTGCCATAATAGCCGTTTATATCATCGGCAACAACCTGTATTTCCCAACCTCCTTCGGTTGGAATAGTTGAAATAACAGGGAATTTATCATTTATTTCAAGGTATTCACTTTCGGTGGCTTTTATGAGCCAGACCTTGCCTTCGGCTTTTTTAACAAGCTCTTCAGGAGAACCGGTAAATGCCAGTTTGCCGTTGTTAAGTAAGGCCATGTTTTCGCAGGTACTCGAAATATCACCAACAATATGAGTCGACAAGATAATAATAAACATCGCGGGAGCTAATGGTTGATAACAGATTCCGGAAACGGATGCGTTCTTCAGGGTCAAGGCCGGTAGTAGGTTCATCAACTACAATTATTTTTGGGTCGTTGATAAGGGCTTGCGCAATACCCCAATCGGCGTTTCATACCTCCCGAAAGTTTATTGGCATTCCGGTCGCGGGCTTCGAACAGGCCAACTTCCTCCAACATTTTTTCAACTGCTGTTTGGCGTTTCTGGCTGTTTTTTCATTCCTGCTAAACGGGCAGCATAATCTAAAAACTCATATGTTTTTAACTTCGAAAAAAAACGAAAATCCTGAGGTAAATAACCTAACATTGAACGAATTTCGCGGCGGTTTTTTACTAAATCCCAAAACCATCAATGGTCACTTTCCCATTGCTTGGTTTCATTAATGTAACCAATATCCGCATCAGGCTAGATTTCCCGGCTCCGTTAGGCCCCAACAAACCGAACATTTCCATTAGGAATTTCAAGGCTTACATCATTTACTGCATGGTTGCCGTTTCGGTAAACCTTATTTAAGTTTTCAATTTTAATATGCACAGTGTAGTTTTTTTCTGGTTTGCTTTGTATATAGAGTATAAATCTAAGCAATGGTTTAATTGATATACTTAATATTCGACACAAAATTCAGTTATTTGTTTACTAAATCGCAGTGTTTTTTTTAGGGATTAGTATTAATGGTTTCGTAAGGCAGTTATTTTAAGGGGCTTAATATGAGGAAAGGTCTTGTCTTGTTTAAAATTGAACTGGTACGATTGTGTTGTAGTTCATGTAGTTTGAGCATAAAAAAAGGGTGTCCCCGAAGGAACACCCTTAATAACAAAAAAATATTTTTCTATTTTTCTATAGAATAGGTGTATAAATTATCATTCCCTGAAATGGTAATATCGTACTTCCCTTTAGGTAAATTGTTTAAGTTGTAACCGGCATTAATAGCAAAGTCTTTTCCAAGCTCCGATTTGTAGAGTAAATCGCCTTTACTGAAAATGTTTAATGAAAGTTTTTCTTCGTCAAAGTTTAAGTATGAAACTTTTAATTGCCCTTCATTAAATACAATAAAAGGATCGTAACTTAGTTGTGGGGCACCAACAACTATATCGTTGGCATCAATTACTAAGTCCCTTTTAATTTTTGTATCGTTTACTTTAAATTGAATTTCGTAATTACCTTCTTCAAGAGCTTTAAAATCAAATATTTTACGATAGTTTGTTTCTTTTTTATTTGATTGTTTGTAATAAACTAAAGCACCATTATCAGCAAATACACTCACTTCGAATAGAGCAGGAGTATTGTTACTCAATGCAATTATCGACCTATCGGCAGATAGAGGGATAACGTTCATTTTTGGTTTCTCGACTGCTGTTGCGATTGCTACAAAAGCGACAGCAATAATTGTAATAATTGTTTTCATTGTTTTCATCTCATTATAATTTTAATGTCTTCAATCGTATTCGATGTAACTCGCAAATAATGAACTTCCTATATGAAAATCCAATTGCATGCTCGTTTCATGTCTTTTTATTTTTTGGTTTCTAATTAAAGACACCACAAACATAATATGTTTTTCAACATAGTGCTGTTAAACATATGTTAAAAAGTTGTTATTTAATTGCAAATTTAACATTGAGTATGAGTTGATAAAAAATCATTAGTCTAAGTATATGAAAAATGAGGATCAAGAACGATAATTTAAAAACATAACAATAATCGAGCCAAGAATGCGCTGCATATGTTAAGTTTCTCTTATGAATGTGCCGATCGTGTAAAATAAGTGTTAAGCCAATTGCCTGGCATTTGTTAAAAGCTAAGATATTTAGTTGAGTACGTTTAGTTAGGTATATTATAATTTGTATTATTTATTCCATTTGATTTGCCGCTTTAAAATTATTTATGCTGTTTTAACTTTCAGTTTCAGAATAATTATTACGGATGAAAATAAAAATTCTACAATTACTTGACGGTGCAAAGGAAGCTACTGGTTTAACAGTTATTATTGATGTTTTCCGGGCGTTCTCAACAGCCTGTTATGCTTATGATAATGGCGCAAAAAAAATTATTCCGGTAGGTGAGATGACTACTGCCTATTTTTCTTAAAAAAAATAACCCGGAATATTTATTGGTGGGTGAAAGAGATGAGCAGAAGCCTGTTGGGTTTGATTTTGGCAATTCACCGTTTTTAATATCGGAGGTTGATTTTTGGGGAAAAAACTATTGTTCACAACAACCAGTTCAGGAACACAGGGTATTACAAATGCCAAAGGTGCTTCCGAAATAATAACCGGGAGTTTTGTAAATGCCGGTGCAATAGTTAAATACATTCAGCAGCAAAATCCAGAGGAAGTATCGTTGGTATGTATGGGTTATGCCTGTTTGTACCCAACCGATGAAGATACATTTTGTGCCCAATACATAAAAAATGAACTTACCAGGGAGAAAACGGATTTTGATGAAATGATTAATAAATTAAGGACCGGAGCTGGGGCTCGTTTTTTTGAACCGGAAAAGCAAAATTGGTCACCTTCAGCCGATTTTGACCTTTGCCTTGATTTAGACAGGTTTGATTTTATATTAAAAGTACAAGAGGAAAATGGTGTAAGTGTTCTCAAAAAGGTAACTGTTTAAGCTATTCTTCTTATTTTTGGGATCTTTAATATAACATTACAAAACGAGCCTGATAAAAGTTTCCTATATGTAGAAATGATTATTTAACACATTCCATCTGCATCCTTAAGCGATAAAAAAACAAATACATGAAAGCATATAATTTTGATGAAATAGTAAACAGAGAAGGTACCAACTGTTTAAAATATGATGCACGAGAGCGGTTTTTTAAATCAAACAATATTTTACCACTTTGGGTAGCTGATATGGATTTTAAAACTCCTGATTTTATTGTTGATGCTATTAAATCAAGGGTTGAACATGAACTGTATGGATATACTTTCCGCTCCGATTCTTATTTTCAATCGGTTATTGGCTGGATGAAGAGGCGCCATAATTGGGATATCCGTAAAGAATGGATTTCTTTTAGTCCGGGAGTCGTGTCAGCATTAACTTCTGCAATTGAAACTTTTTCAAATTCGGGAGATGGTGTTATCGTACAACCTCCTGTTTATTTTCCGTTTTTTGATTGTGTTAAAGGGACCAAACGAAAGATGGTTGAAAATCCACTGGTACTTAAAGATGGCCGTTATACCTTTGATTTTGAAGATTTAAAAACAAAGATTGATAAAAACACAAAACTATTATTGTTGTGTAATCCTCAGAATCCGGGAGGAATGGTGTGGACACGTGCTGAATTGGAAGAATTAACTAAAATTTGCCTGGATAATAGTATTATGATTATTTCGGATGAGATTCACTCCGATCTGATTTTTGAGAGGCAGAAACATATTCCAATTGCAAGCATCTCTGACGAAGTAGCTCAAAATTGTATGGTTTGTATGGCCCCAAGTAAAACATTTAATGTAGCTGGTTTAGCTTCTTCAATTGTTATAATACCAAATAAAAAATTGTTTGCCCGGTATGAACGTACAATTGGTGTAGGGCATTTGGGAATGGGGAATATTTTTGGAACCGTGGCACTCGAAGCAGCCTATACCCATGGCGATAATTGGTTAGAGCAATTATTGGATTATTTATGGGAAAATTATTTGTTGGTGGCCAGTTTTTTTGAAAAAAACTTACCAAAGGTTAAAGTTATGAAACCCGAAGCGACATATTTGATTTGGCTTGATTTTAGTGCTTATGGCAAAACCGACAAACAGTTATTCCGGTTTATGGTCGATAAAGCAAAAGTGGGTTTAAATGACGGGCCCAGGTTTGGAAAAGGGGGCGAAGGTTTTTTACGTATAAATATAGGGTGTCCGCGAAGTATTCTTGAAGAAGGATTAAACAGGATAAAAACTGCGTTGGATACAATCTAATCCAGCAAGCCTAATTCTGATACATATTGAATAGCCTCATGGGAATTTGAAACATTTAATTTTTCAAGAATCCGTTGCCTGTGGGTGTTGACTGTATGAACACTGATAGATAATTTGTCAGCAATTTCTTTACTGGGTAGCCCATTTTTAACAAGTTTTAAAACTTCGTGTTCGCGTTTGCTTAATATGTTTTTATGGTGTTGTGTGTCAGAAAATTCTTGATTTGAAATGAATTCCCCAGTTTTAAAATTAAAAATTCGGCTTTTAGGGCCAGCCGTTAAGTCCTGGCTGGGTGAAATATCTACAATACTTAATGCCACCCAAATGTTTCCAGTTTTATCTAATTCGAGTGTTTGTTGTTGTTCGATTATGCGAATGTATTCATCCCGTGCATTTTTTACCCGATAGTCCAAAACAAGCTTGTAATTTTTACGTTCAGCAACAGGTATTTGAAATGAAAAATCCAATAGTTTAATTCCGTTTTTAAGGTTTATTAAAAAATCATCGGGATGTACCTTAGCGTTAAAATAGGAGTTTCCTTGTTTTTCTGCTTCTTCAATATTATAACCCAACATTTTGGAATAATTCTGGGAGATAAAAATGTGTTCCTTTTTATTCAGGTCGAAAATTGAAATAGAGCTGTTTTCAATTACATCTAATTGTATTAAAAAGTCAATGTGTTTTTGAAGCTGTTTATAATCAAGGTTTTTTTCATTAAAAACCTGTTTGTTAAGTACTTTGTAATACTCTTTATATAATTTTTCTATTTCTGTCATGGGTTTAAAAATACTGATTATTCAGTATTGTTACTCAATAATAGTACGTTCATCTTTGCGTTATATTTTATAACGTTATATAATTAGTCTGTTTTAAAGCCATAAAACGAATGTGAAAAGTATTTTTCACATAGGAGAATCATTATATACTAGTTACAAGTGTTCCTCCTGACTTCTGACGCTATCAAAAAAAGACAAGATTCAAAGATATAATTCACAGATATTGAGAATGTTGTGATTTTGTATATATGAAAATACCGCACTAACGCGTACTTTTGTGGTATGTATTCGGTACGAAAAGTAAAAACCAGGTCAGGCTCAATTGCCTTGCAAGTGGTGCAATATGTTGCTCACCGTTCCATTATTATCAAACATATAGGTAGTGGAAAGGACGATATAGAAGTTCAAGCTTTACGTAAAAAGGCCTTTGAGTGGATTGAAGGGCATTCCGGGCAATTATCCTTATTCCCGGACCAGAAACAAAAGATATTATTGGTCGATAGGGCTGATTGCATAGGAGTAACACACCATTTTGCTTTTCGTTTTTTCATGAGCTGCCTTGATGAATGTGAGTTGTCCCATTTGCCCCGGTTATTACTTGATTTTGCTATTATCAGGTTAATTGAACCAGCTTCGAAACTGCGGTCGATAGAACTATTACAACACTATTTTGGGATACAGTACTCACAACGCATTTATCGCAATATCCCTAAATTAACAAACTATAAGGCCGACATTGAGCATTGCGCCTATAATGTTGCCCAAAAGAAATTTAAGGAGCCCTTCTATTTTGTTCTGTACGATGTAACCACTCTTTATTTTGAATCCTTTAAAGCCGATGATTTTAGAATACAGGGGTTCTCAAAAGACAATAAATCACAACAGCCTCAAATAGTAATCGGGCTTTTGGTAACTCAATCGGGTTTTCCTTTGTCGTACGAGGTTTTTGCCGGAAACACCTTTGAAGGAAAAACCATGCTGCCGATAGTTGAACGGTTTATTGCAGGACACCCCCAGGTTAAACCTATTATTGTGGCAGATGCAGCCATGCTCGATGAACAGAGGCTTTCTGAACTCAGGGAAAAGGAAATATCATACATTGTCGGTGCACGGTTGGCCAATGCGAACCTTGATTTAGTAAAACGTATTCACAATACACTGGATGGGAACCATGGCACAAAGGCCCGTTTCTCTTCGATACATGGTGATTTGGTTTGTGATTTTTCAACCAAACGGTATAAGAAGGAGTTGTATGATTTTAACAAGCTTGTTCAAAAAGCTGAAGAATTGGTAGCCAAACAATCCCTGAAAGTCAGGGCCAAGTTTATCAGAAAGGTCTCCAAAGAGAAAATAGAACTGAATACCGCATTAATTGAAAAAAGAAGGTTATTGCTGGGAATAAAGGGATATTGTACCGACTTATCTGAGCAACAATTATCTAACGAGCTAGTAATATCACGCTATCACCAACTATGGCATGTAGAACAATCATTCCGAATGAGCAAGTTTGACTTACAGGCACGGCCTATTTATCATCAAAAGCATGATGCAATTAGGGCCCATATATTGATTTGTTTTGTTGCATTGATAGTAGAAAAATACCTGGACTTAACAACCAAGCTATCGCTTAGGGAAATACGCTTTCTTGTAATGAACATTACTGAAACCCATATACAAGACCGCGTAACAAAGGAAACATTTATCTTCAGGTCACCTACCAAAGAAATTTTGGAAACCCCATTAGCAAAGTTGATATCAAAATGGAAATTGCTACCGCACTAATCGTCAGAAGTCAGGAATAATAGTACGTTCATCTTTGCGTTATATTTTATAACGTTATATAATTAGTCTGTTTTAAAGCCATAAAACGAATGTGAAAAGTATTTTTCACATAGGAGAATCATTATATACTAGTTACAAGTGTTCCTAAAAAAAGAAATATAATTACATGAAAACAATTCAATTAATAATCTATTTTTTGATTCTCGGGATTATAAATTCTCAGGGACAAGAATTAACACAAACCATTAAAGGGAAAGTTTCTGATGAATCATCGGGAGCCGGAATTCCTTATGCCAATGTAGTTCTTAAAAATTCTGATCCTTTGGTTGGGACTATTACTGATGTGGATGGGAATTTTAAATTAGTAAAAATCCCTGTTGGCCGTTATGATATTGAGATTACTTACCTGGGCTATGAACCTGCATTGATGCGTGAAATTTTGATTACTACCGGAAAAGAAGTGTTTTTAAATGTAAGTCTACGCGAATCGCTGGTGTCATTGGGTGAAATTAAAGTGAAACCTAAAACGAATAAAGAAAATCCTATAAACAGTATGGCTTTGGTAAGCGCACGTATGTTAAGTGTTGAAGAAGCCAAGCGGTATGCCGGAGGATTTGATGACCCCGCACGGTTAGCTTCTTCTTTTGCCGGTGTAGCCAGCAACATGGCAAATAATGGTATTGTTATAAGGGGGAATGCTCCACAAATGCTTTCGTGGCGGATGGAGGGAGTTGAGATTCCAAATCCCAATCATTTTGCTGATATGTCGGCATTTGGGGCAGGAGGTTTAACAGCTTTAAGCAGCCAAATGCTGGCAAATTCCGATTTTTATACCGGGGCTTTTCCAGCCGAATATGGGAATGCTCAATCGGGGGTGTTTGATATTTTTATGCGCACCGGCAATAACAGCCAGCACGAACATACGTTTCAGATTGGTGGAATTGGTATTGATCTTTCTTCGGAAGGGCCATTTAAAAAGGGAAAAAAATCATCGTACTTGTTTAACTACCGTTATTCTACATTGTCGTTATTAACTCCGCTTTTGCCGGAAGATGCAGGCGGTACCAACTATCAGGACCTGGCGTATAAATTAAATTTTCCAACCAAAAAAGCTGGCGTTTTTTCTGTTTGGGGATTGGGTTTAATTGATCGTTCGGGGTCAAAAGCTGAAACTGAACCTGAAAAAAGAATTTATAGTCAGGATATAGAGGAAGGAGATGTAAAACAATTTATGGCGGCAGGAGGATTAACCCATAAAATTTACATTAATACCACTACTTCTCTGTTAACAAACCTTGCTGTAAACGGAAGTGGATTGGACCTTTTTACTGAAATTCTTGATGCCGATCTTCGTTTTTATCCTGAAAAGAAGATTAAAAATACAAATTGGAATTTGGTGCTTTCGAGTTCGATAAATAAAAAGTTTAGTGCAAAACATACCAATAAAACCGGATTTGTAGCTACGTTACTAAATTATAATCTAAAAATGCAAAATGTTTTTCGCGGAGGACAGGATTTACAAACGGTTGTCGATAATTCGGGAAATAGTTATTTGCTATCAGCATTTTCAAGTTCAAAATTTAGGCTGTCGCAAAAGCTGAGTACCACATTAGGAGTACATACCCAGTATTTTACACTTAATAATAATTATACTATTGAACCACGGGTGGGAGTAAATTGGCAGTTTACACCAAACCAATCATTAGGGGTAGCTTATGGTGTTCACAGCAGGCTTGAGCGGTTGAATATTTATTTTGCGCAAAATAATGAGGGGATTATTAATAATAAAAACCTTGATTTTTCAAATTCGCACCATTTGGTTATGAACTATAACCTATCAATATCTGACAATATGCGGTTTAAATTAGAGCCCTATATTCAGTGGCTTACAAATGTACCAGTAGAAGCAAACAGCTCATTTGCCTTAATTAATTTAAAAGATGATTGGTTTATTGATAAAAAACTGGAAAATAGTGGGAAAGGATTAAATTATGGAGTTGATTTTACTCTCGAACGATTTTTGAATAAAGGGTATTATTTTTTGTTAACCGGTTCGTTGTTCGACTCGAAATACCTGGGAGGAGATGGGAAATGGCGGAATACGAGATACAACCTAAATTATCTGTTTAACTTTTTAGCCGGAAAAGAATGGCCGGTTGGAAAACACAAACAAAATTTATTTGGGCTGAATGGGCGTATTTCCTATCAGGGAGGCGAAAAAATTACTCCAATTAACCAGGAGGCATCTCAGCTTTTGGGAGAGGTTGTTTATGTTGAGTCTCAAGCTTTCGAAGAAAACCTTGATGCTGCAGTGCATTTACATTTTACCATTAATTACCGAATTAATAAACCAAAACATACATCGGTTTGGTCGTTTAATGTTATTAATGCCACGGGTATAAAAGAGTTTTATGGATATTGGAAGGAATTGGATACCGGAAAATTTGTACCCAATGAAGAAGCAATAGTCATTCCGAATATTAGTTACAAGATTGAATTTTAGGAAACGATTAACCTGTATGAACTAGTAATTTGTATTTATCCAATCAACAACATTTTTTGTGTCCTGACTTCTGACGCTATCAAAAAAAGACAAGATTCAAAGATATAATTCACAGATATTGAGAATGTTGTGATTTTGTATATATGAAAATACCGCACTAACGCGTACTTTTGTGGTATGTATTCGGTACGAAAAGTAAAAACCAGGTCAGGCTCAATTGCCTTGCAAGTGGTGCAATATGTTGCTCACCGTTCCATTATTATCAAACATATAGGTAGTGGAAAGGACGATATAGAAGTTCAAGCTTTACGTAAAAAGGCCTTTGAGTGGATTGAAGGGCATTCCGGGCAATTATCCTTATTCCCGGACCAGAAACAAAAGATATTATTGGTCGATAGGGCTGATTGCATAGGAGTAACACACCATTTTGCTTTTCGTTTTTTCATGAGCTGCCTTGATGAATGTGAGTTGTCCCATTTGCCCCGGTTATTACTTGATTTTGCTATTATCAGGTTAATTGAACCAGCTTCGAAACTGCGGTCGATAGAACTATTACAACACTATTTTGGGATACAGTACTCACAACGCATTTATCGCAATATCCCTAAATTAACAAACTATAAGGCCGACATTGAGCATTGCGCCTATAATGTTGCCCAAAAGAAATTTAAGGAGCCCTTCTATTTTGTTCTGTACGATGTAACCACTCTTTATTTTGAATCCTTTAAAGCCGATGATTTTAGAATACAGGGGTTCTCAAAAGACAATAAATCACAACAGCCTCAAATAGTAATCGGGCTTTTGGTAACTCAATCGGGTTTTCCTTTGTCGTACGAGGTTTTTGCCGGAAACACCTTTGAAGGAAAAACCATGCTGCCGATAGTTGAACGGTTTATTGCAGGACACCCCCAGGTTAAACCTATTATTGTGGCAGATGCAGCCATGCTCGATGAACAGAGGCTTTCTGAACTCAGGGAAAAGGAAATATCATACATTGTCGGTGCACGGTTGGCCAATGCGAACCTTGATTTAGTAAAACGTATTCACAATACACTGGATGGGAACCATGGCACAAAGGCCCGTTTCTCTTCGATACATGGTGATTTGGTTTGTGATTTTTCAACCAAACGGTATAAGAAGGAGTTGTATGATTTTAACAAGCTTGTTCAAAAAGCTGAAGAATTGGTAGCCAAACAATCCCTGAAAGTCAGGGCCAAGTTTATCAGAAAGGTCTCCAAAGAGAAAATAGAACTGAATACCGCATTAATTGAAAAAAGAAGGTTATTGCTGGGAATAAAGGGATATTGTACCGACTTATCTGAGCAACAATTATCTAACGAGCTAGTAATATCACGCTATCACCAACTATGGCATGTAGAACAATCATTCCGAATGAGCAAGTTTGACTTACAGGCACGGCCTATTTATCATCAAAAGCATGATGCAATTAGGGCCCATATATTGATTTGTTTTGTTGCATTGATAGTAGAAAAATACCTGGACTTAACAACCAAGCTATCGCTTAGGGAAATACGCTTTCTTGTAATGAACATTACTGAAACCCATATACAAGACCGCGTAACAAAGGAAACATTTATCTTCAGGTCACCTACCAAAGAAATTTTGGAAACCCCATTAGCAAAGTTGATATCAAAATGGAAATTGCTACCGCACTAATCGTCAGAAGTCAGGAAGCAATAGTCATTCCGAATATTAGTTACAAGATTGAATTTTAGGAAACGATTAACCTGTATGAACTAGTAATTTGTATTTATCCAATCAACAACATTTTTTGTGTCGATCTGATTCATACAATTAAAATGTTTTTTCGGGCATTTTTCGTAACCAAGTTTTGAGCAAGGACGGCATTTTAGATTTGCGACCTCAATCATTTTTGAAGCCGGGTGAGGTTCGTAAGGCGACATACCAAATTCTGGAACCGTATTTCCCCAGAATGAAAGAATTTTTTTATTAAAAGCTGCAGCAATGTGCATAAGCCCTGTGTCGTTCGACAGCACTACATTGGCGTGTTTTATTATACTGGCCGATTCGTTTAAAGTAAGTTTGCCAGCATAGTTTATTATATCACCTTCTGATTGTTCTATTATTTGTTCGCCATCGGAGAATTCATGGTTTCCTCCAAGCAAAATGATTGGTTTTTTTAAGCTGTTACAAATTTCAACAGCTTTGTTTAATGGCAGCCGTTTGGTTGAATAAGTCCCTGCAATAACAAAAGCAACGAAACCGTTTGAAAATGCTGTGGGTAATTTTTGAATATCGTAATTTTGATTTTCAGGAATAAAAAAATCAAGCCCTTTGTTATCGTTAGTAATATCAAAAACGGAAGTGGTATCCATGTACCTGTCAACAATATGTTTGTTGGGTAATTTATTAATACGCCAATTCACTAATAGCCATTTTTGAAAATTGAGTTTTTCAAAAGTGAAAGCAGGAATTTTTAAACGGTTTTTTATCCTGTTGCTTCTTATATTTTGGTGCAGGTCAACAATGTAATCGAACTGTTCTTCTTCAAGAGTCTCAAGCAAATCGCCCATTTTTTCGCCAAGGACATGCGTTTTTGTAATATGCGGATTTGAAGATACAATTTGGGCGTGTTTTTTTTTCGTCACAAAATGAATTTCGGCTCCTTCAACTTGTTGGCTGAGGCAGCGGACCACGGGTGTTGTTAAAACAATATCACCAATGGAACTTAATCGTATGACCAGGTATTTAATTTTCAAATTAAAATAAAACCCTAAAGATATAAAAGATCTTTAGGGCTATATATTGTTGAGCAAAAATAAATTTAAGCTGATTCAACCAATACTATAATTTTGTTGGCTTTATTTTCGACTACACCACCATCAATCTCAAAAAATTGTTCTTTTCCATTGGTGTCTTTAATTTTGACAGTGCCTTTGGATAAAGTCGAAATAATTGGAGCGTGGTTTTTTAAAATCTCAAATGCTCCTTTACTTCCCGGAAGTTGAATTAAATCAACTTCTCCTGAAAAGACTTTTTTATCGGGTGTAATAATTTCAAAAAACATAGTGTTTTGTATCGGTTTTAAAATTAATTTCCAGCAAGCATTTTTTCGCCTTTTTCGATGGCTTGTTCAATGGTACCAACCAGGTTAAATGCCGATTCAGGATATTGGTCAACTTCACCATCCATAATCATATTAAAGCCTTTAATGGTATCCTCAATTGAAACAAGCTGTCCGGCTAATCCGGTAAATTGTTCAGCAACAAAGAAAGGTTGAGAAAGGAAACGTTGAACACGACGAGCGCGGTGAACGATTAATTTATCTTCTTCCGACAATTCATCCATACCGAGGATGGCAATAATATCCTGTAATTCTTTGTAACGTTGAAGTATCAGAATTACACGTTGTGCACAATTATAATGAGCATCACCAACAACATCGGGCGATAAAATACGTGAGGAAGAATCAAGCGGGTCAACAGCAGGATAAATTCCTAATTCCGAAATTTTACGGCTTAAAACAGTCGTAGCATCAAGGTGGGCAAATGTTGTAGCGGGAGCCGGGTCAGTTAAATCGTCGGCAGGCACATATACTGCCTGTACCGAGGTAATTGATCCGTTTTTAGTAGAAGTAATTCGTTCCTGCATAGTTCCCATTTCCGATGCCAATGTTGGCTGATAACCTACAGCCGACGGCATACGTCCCAATAAAGCCGACACCTCAGAACCTGCCTGAGTAAAACGGAATACATTATCAACAAAAAACAGGATGTCTTTACCACTTCCGGCAGTTCCATCACCGTCACGCAAACTTTCGGCAATTGTTAATCCTGATAAAGCAACACGTGCCCTGGCACCAGGAGGTTCGTTCATTTGCCCGAAAACCATCGCCAATTTCGATTTTTTAAGTGATTCGGGATCAACTTTTGATAAATCCCAACCACCTTCTTCCATCGATTTTTTAAATTCAGGGCCATAGTCCACAATATCGGCTTCAATCATTTCACGAAGCAGGTCATTCCCTTCACGGGTACGTTCTCCAACTCCTGCAAATACCGATAAACCACTATGTGCAAGTGCTATATTATTTATTAATTCCTGAATCAGAACTGTTTTCCCTACTCCTGCTCCACCAAATAAACCAATTTTACCACCTTTCGAATAAGGTTCAATTAAATCGATTACTTTAATTCCGGTAAATAGGACTTCTGTTTCAGTAGTCAGATTTTCGAATTTAGGAGGTGCGTTGTGAATGTTTAAACCTTTTTTAGGAAGCAATTCAAGCCCGTCGACAGCATTGCCGGTAACATTTAATAACCGTCCTAGCGCAATTTCTCCTTTTGGCATAATAATGGGATTCCCGGTTGGAATCACATCCATACCTCGTTTAAGCCCATCTGTTGCATCCATTGCAACACACCTGATTGTATTTTCACCAATGTGTTGTTGGCATTCAACTACTATATTATCTGCATTTTCGCGGACAATTTCTAATGCATCATAGATTTTAGGAAGTTCAATTCCTTCTTTTTCGAAACTTACATCAACTACAGGACCTATTACCTGTATTAATTTACCAACGTTTTTGGTCATTTAAATTAGTTTTATGTCGGTTTTTAATGAATTTTTCAGAAATACTTGGCTAACAAATTTAGTATTGTTTTGAAACTAAACAATATTTTCGGTTTTTTTTAGGAGAGATTTAAAGTTAAATCAACGAACACGTTTGAGCATAGTAAACATTAGTTTTGTTAGCTCATTTTTTTTATGTTCTTCGGCAGGAAAAGCAGTTAAAATTGTTTTTGCATTTTGAAAATAACTCTCATATTTGTTTCGGGTGAGGTTTTTTATGTTTAGTTCAGCAAAAATTGTTTTTACCGCTGAGATTTTTTCAGAATCGGATAAAGCAGAGTTTGTATATAATTTGTTAAGCTTTTCTTTTTGATTTTTATTTGCCAATTCAAGGGCTTTTATCTGGAGGTATGTTTTTTTGTTTGAAACAATATCGCCACCAATTTTTTTGCCAAATGTTTTTTCATCTCCGAAGGAGTCAAGCAAATCATCTTGAAGCTGAAATGCCATACCCAAATTCAATCCAAAGTTGTAAAGTAAATCAGCCTCTTCCGAATTTTGGTTGGCTAACAAAGCTCCTGATTTTAGGCTGCAAGCTATTAATACAGCTGTTTTAAGCCTAATCATCTCGAGGTATTCATTTTCTGTAACAGCTAATTTTGATTCAAAATCCATGTCAAATTGTTGCCCCTCACACACCTCTAACGCTGTTTGTGAAAATAATTTAATTAAATCATTTAATCGGGGAGGATTGTTCTGGATCAGGTATTTAACTGATAAAAATGACATGGCATCGCCCGAAAGGATCGCCCTGTTTTCGTCAAATATTTTATGTACTGTTGGTCTATTGCGCCTTACTTCAGAATTGTCCATAATATCGTCGTGTAGCAATGTGAAGTTATGGAAAACTTCGATGGCTAGTGCTGTTGGGAAAGCTACTTTAATGTTGTCGTTAAAAAGATTATAGCTTAATAATACCATAATTGGGCGTAGCCGTTTGCCTCCCATATCAAGGGTATATTTTATGGGCGAATACAGGTTCCGGGGAGATAGTTTTTCTAAGTTCTTAACCTCCTTTTGTATTTCTGAATTAAATAGTACCTGAAGTTCTGAAATAGTATACATACATTATTTTTTTTCATTTGTATTAACTATCTCTAATTCTTCCAATTCAATATCATCCTCTTCATCGTAGATATGCAGTAGGGGTTCCTTGAAATTTTTGGTTGTTGTAATTTTTTCAAGTCCCGACAGCAATGAAGGCAATAGAATCAGATTTGAAGTTACGGCAACCAGAAGAGTTAATGAAACCAATATACCCATTGCTACAGTACCTCCAAAGCTTGAGAGGCTAAAAATTCCAAATCCAAAGAATAATACCACCGAAGTATAAATCATACTAACGCCGGTTTCCTGAAGTGCAAGAGTTACCGATTTCCGAATATCCCAGTTGGTTACTTTTAGCTCTTGCCGGTACTTAGCCAAAAAATGGATTGTATTATCAACCGAAATCCCAAATGCAATACTAAATACAAGTATAGTGGAAGCTTTTATGGGGATATCACCAAAACCCATTATTGCAGCTGTAAATATTAAAGGAATAATATTTGGTGTGAGCGAAACGATTACCATTCGCCACGATGAAAACATAACAGCCATAAAAGCTGATATCAGAAAAATGGCTAATGCAAGGCTTGTGAATAAATTTTTGAGTAGGTATTGAGTTCCCTTAAAAAACGTGATGCTTGAACCGGTCATTATCACATCAAATTTATCGGCAGGAAATATTGAATCAACTTTTGAATGCAAATCAGTGTAAAGTTCTTCCATCTTTTTAGTGCCAACATCTTTCATTCGGATGCTTATGCGTGTTGTTTGTTTTGTGCTATCCAAAAATGAATGAAGCAAGTCAGTATTACCTTCGCCTTTTGAGGCATAAGCCAAAATAAAGTTTTTTTCGCGGTTATTTGGAAGTTTATAATAGTTTTCGTTCCCATTATAAAAGGCCTGTTTTGAGAATTTAAGCAGGTTTAACAGCGAGAGTGGTTGTGATAACTCCGGGTAGGCAGAAAATTCTTTTTCCAATGATTCCATTTTATTAAATACCGGAAGTTGCATTGCCCCGTTTGGTTTTTTGGTGTCAACAATAATTTCGAGAGGCATTAATCCTTCAAAATTATTTTCGAAAAATTTCAAATCTTTGTAAACCGGGTCGTCCTTAGGAATGTCATCAACAATAAAACCTGAACTTTTAACAAGTGTTATTCCAAAAATCCCCACTCCAATAATAAGGACCGTTGCAACATACACTGTGCGACGGTAGTTTTTTGTAATAATAATAAGGCGGCTTATAACTTTCGAAACGAATTTATTCTCAAGGTGCTTTATATGTTTTGATGATGGAGGTTCAATAAAACTAAATATGATAGGAATGAGGAGTAACGAAAGTAAAAACAGGCTCATAATATTTAATGAGGCTACAATCCCAAATTGTTTCAGGATATCGCTTTTTACAATAATAAAGGTTGCAAATCCCGATGCTGTAGTGAGGTTGGTTAAAAATGTGGCATTCCCTATTTTGATGATAACCCTTTGTAAGGCTTTGATTTTGTTCCCGTGCAGTGCAAATTCATGGTGAAACTTATTCAGCATATATATACTGTTCGGAATTCCAATTACGATCAGCAATGGCGGTATCATTCCCGAGAGAATTGTGATTTTATAACCGAACAATGATAACATTCCCAATGCCCACACAACTCCTATTAAAACTATTAGTACAGGGAAAAATACAGCTTTAAACGACCGGAAGAAAACAAACAGGACGATGATACAAATTAACAGGGCCAAGCCGCTGAACATGTATAATTCATTCCTTATTTTTATGGCGTTTACAACTCTAATATAGGGAAGTCCGGAATAATGAAGTTTTGTGTTATTTTCAGTTTCAAATTGGTGGCAGGTATTCTGAATTGATTTAATCATTGACTCGCGGGCACGAGTATGCATCTTATCTTTATTAACTGTTATCGCTGCTAGGTAACAGTCGGTTTGAGCATTGTACAAAGTCCCTTTGTATAATGGCAGGCTATTAAATAGTATTCTTAAACTGTCAAGTTCGTCTTGATTTTGAATGCTCTCAGGGAAAAGTTTTACAATTTCAAACTTTCGTTCGTCCTTGTTTTTCACAAGATTGTAAGTATTCGAAACTGACATTAAATTCTCAACTCCTTCGATCTCAGATAAATTTGTGCAGAGCTGGCTCCATTGTTGAAAATGGCTGTATTCAAAAAAATCAGAATCCTGTATGGCAATAACAATCAGATTTCCTTCTTCTCCAAAAATTTCAACAAATTGTTGGTAATCTTTAAATGCCTGATCCTTTTTGGGAAGGAGTGAAGCATATTCGTAAGACATTTCAACCCTTGAAGCATGATACCCAAAAAACAGGGTGATCAAAGCTAAAAGGGCGAGTAGTAAAATCTTGTTCCTGAGAATGATACGGGAAACATTAAGCCACATAATAACCTTTTGAACTAAACAATATGGCGAAAGTAAGATATTTTCCCGGAAATATAAAACCATGCCTTTTTTACCTTCATTTATTAACTAAAAATAAAGTAGGAGAATAAGCCACTGGGATTATAACGATCTATTCACTTTAAATAGGGTATTTTCTTAATGAGTGATAATAAAACATATTTTATAATTGTTTGTAATAATTACTCTTCCTTTTATCACTTATTTAAGAGGATATCTTAAATTTGAGAGGGGAAAAGAAAAAACCCTGGCGTTAGCGTCTAATTTCAATATTAAAACAATTCGAAAATTAGGATTATGAAAAATGTATTTACCTTACTTTTTATAACATTAGTTTTATTTGCAGGGGCACAAACTAAATCTATAAAAAAATCACCTTTGTTAGTTCCTGATTCTCCTGAGAATGTTGGTATTTCATCAGAAAGGCTTGGTAGAATTGAAAAAATGTGTAAAGATGCTGTAGCTGCTGGTGATATACCTGGAGTAGTTGCCCTTGTTGCCCGAAATGGGAAAATAGTTTTCCACAAAGCTTTTGGAAAAGCAGACGAGGCAGGGAAACAACTTCAGACAGATGCGATTTTCAGAATTGCCTCGCAAAGTAAAGCCATTACTTCAACTGCAGTTATGATGCTTTGGGAAGAGGGAAAATTCCAGCTTGATGACCCTATTTCAAAATACATTCCTGAATTTAAAAATCCGCAGGTGTTAAATACTTTTCAATACAATGATACCACATATACAACTTCTGCCACCAACGAAATTACAATCAGGCATTTACTGACGCATACTTCGGGACTAGGTTATGGAGTTATTGATGGTGATGAACGGTTTCAAATGATCTATAAAAAAGCAGGTATCACCGATCTTTTTACTACCGAAAATATTAGCATTGGCGAAAGTGTTAAAAAACTGGCAAAGTTGCCTCTTCACCATAATCCGGGTGAAAAATATACTTACAGTGAAGGCCTTGATGTATTAGGTTATTTTATTGAAGTTGTTTCAGGGATGCCATTTGATGAATTTTTGCGTACCCGTTTGTTTGACCCATTAGGAATGGACGATACGTGGTTTTATTTGCCCGAAAATAAAGCAGGGAGATTGGTAAAAGTACAGCAAAAAGAAAATGGGAAATGGGTAAATTACCAGGTTACTTTTTACGATCCTGATTATCCAATTAAAGGAGCAAAACGTTTTTTCTCAGGGGGAGCAGGTTTGTCAAGCACCGCAAAAGATTATGCCACTTTTTTACAAATGTATTTGAATAATGGCGAATACAATGGTATTCGGATTTTAAGTCGAACTACTGTGCAGGTTATCATGGGAAATCAAATTGGTAATATATGGGAAGGAACAGGCAGGCATTACGGGCTGGCATTTGGAGTCCAAACTCAAACCGGCCAGAACAAAGGTGGAAGTGGAAGTATCGGTACATTTGATTGGGGCGGTTATTTTAACACCCAATATTTTGCCGATCCAAAAGAAAATGTGATTGGTGTGATTATGAAACAAACACAAGGGCCGGTATCTGATCAAACAGGATGGATGTTCAGGCAACTTGTTGGGCAAACAATTGATGATTAATTATTTGATTGTAGGTCGAATATTAAAAAAAAGTAACCGAATGTTATAGATATATAATGAGCGTTTATATTTAAAATTCCGGCAGTGGCAAAAGTAATAATTGGCATTCATGGGTTAGGAAATAAACCGGCAAAACGAGTTTTGCAAAATTGGTGGAGGCTTGCTATGCGTGAAGGTTTAATTGGAATAAATAAACGTATCAGAGTTCCCAGATTTGAATTAGTTTATTGGTCTGACCTTTTATACGATAAACCACTTTCAAGGAGAGTAAAAGATAAAAATGACCCTTATTACCTGCATGAGATATATACTTCAGGGCCTAAAAATTTTGAAGTTGAAGATCATTCAACGCTTCAGAAAGCGGTTGATTTTATTGGAAATCAGATAAATAAGATCTTTTTGAATGACGATTTTTCTCTTAACTATACCTTTATAACTGATGCCATTTTGCATAAATATTTTCGAGAATTGGATATTTATTATGCCGAGGGTTGTGAAGAAACAAAACTTGGGAATTGTGAAATAAAAAGGATTATTCGCGAAAGGTTGGCATGTGTTCTCAGAAAACATAAAAATGACGATATATTTTTGATTGGGCATTCAATGGGTTCAATTATTGCCTATGATGTGTTAAATTTTTTGGTGCCAAATATTAAGGTTCATACACTGGCAACAATGGGCTCGCCGTTAGGACTACCTGTGGTAGTCAACAAAATTGCTTTGGAACAAAAAAAGAAACAAAAGAATAATATAACCATTCAAACACCTCCCGGAGTGGTTTCAAAGTGGGTAAATTTTTCAGATATTGAAGATAAAGTGGCATTTAATTATAAACTTGCTGATGATTTTGAGCCAAATAATTTAGGAATTAAAGCAACCGATTTTTTGGTGACCAATACTTACATGATTGGGGATGAAAAAAATCCACATAAATCATTTGGGTATCTTAGGACACCTGAATTTGCTAATGTCCTTTTTGATTTTATTTCTAAACAAAAACCAAAATTTCACAAACAGGTATCTTATCGGTTTAAAACAATTTTTTCACAGATAAATAAACCGCCACGGATTAAATCTATTTTTAAAATGAATGGGAGTTTTAAAAATAAGTAATACAACTTTTTAATAAAAATGTAAGTTATGGCAAAGTTTTTAATAAACAGGAGAAAGGCCAAAGGGCAGGCCCCTGGGTCGTTAGTGTTTTTGGGTGAACAAAAAATGGAAAAAACCCGTAAACGGATCATTCAATATAACGAAGATTTTATTAAAGAGATTGAAGTTGATACAATTGAAGAAACCTTTAATCAAACTTCTGATGATTACTGTACCTGGATAAACATTGATGGTATTCATAAAATATCACATTTCGAAAAACTGGGCCAGAATTTTAATATTTCTCCTTTGGCACTCGAAGATATTTTAAATACAGACCAACGGCCTAAATTTTTTGAGGATAAAAAGAACATTACCATTATTGTAAAAGCCATTTTTGAAAGTAAAACCGATCATTCGATTGTTACAGAACAAATTTCGTTTGTAATCGGGAAAAATTATCTGTTAAGTTTCCAGGAGCGGGAAGGTGATCATTTTGAGCCGGTGCGTGAACGATTGCGAAAAAGTATTGGCCGTATTCGATCAACGGGAGTTGATTATTTGTTGCAGGCACTTTTTGATGCACTTATTGACAATTATATTTTAAGTGTTGAATTATTGGGCGACGTTATTGAGAAACAAGAAAAACTCCTGAGCCAACCTAATGATACTTTTACTGAAAGTATATATCACTTAAAAACAAATATTGCCTATATCCGCAAAAATGTTCGTCCGCTAAAAGAGATAATGGTAAGGCTTCTTAAAACCGATTCTGAATTGATTGGTGCTAAAACAAATATCTATTTTCAGGAATTAGATGAATTGGTTACCCAAACACTGGAATCGATCGATTTTTATTATACCATGATTTCAGATCAACTGAATATTTATAATACAAATGTTAGTAATCGGGTGAATGATGTAATGAAAGTACTTACGATTTTTGCAGCCATTTTTATTCCATTGACCTTTATAGCAGGTATATATGGCACTAATTTTGACCACCTGCCTGAATTGCATTTTAAATATAGTTACTATGTTATGTTAGGTATAATGGCTATAGTTGCCATTTTTATGCTGCTATATTTTAAACGTAAAAAGTGGTTTTAATCATGGATAATTTAATCATTTGGATCGGGATTCTATTTTGTGTTAGTCAATCAGCTATGTTTTCAGGATTAAATCTGGCATTTTTTAGTTTTACTCGCCTCAGGCTGGAAATAGAAGCTGAAGCATCTAATAAAAAATCGGCATCGCGTATTTTAAACATGCGGAAAGATTCCAATTTTTTGTTGACTACTATACTCTGGGGGAATGTAGGTATAAATGTATTGTTGACTTTATTGTCTGATTCGGTTATGGCAGGAGTGGCTTCATTTTTATTTTCAACCTTTGTAATTACATTGTTTGGTGAAATTACTCCACAGGCTTATTTTTCGCGAAATGCCTTAAAAATGGCTTCTCTTTTAACACCGGTTTTAAAGTTTTACCAGATACTTCTTTTTCCGGTAGCAAAACCATCAGCCCTTTTGCTTGATTATTGGTTAGGAAAAGAATCAGTTGAATATTTTGCTGAAAAAAACATAAAAATTTTTATTAAAAAACACATGGATGGGTATGGAAATGAGATTGACCAAATTGAAGGAATAGGGGCGATTAATTTTTTATCGCTCGATGATTTAAAGGTTATACAAGAAGGTGAAGAGTTAAGCCCGGAAAGTATTATACAATTAAATTCAAGAAAAGGAGAACTTATTTTCCCCACCTATACAAGTGCAGTTGATGATCCATTTTTAGCTCAAATTAATAAATCAGGAAAAAAATGGGTTGTCCTTACCGATGAAAATAATCAACCCAAATTAGTCCTTGATGCCGATGGTTTTATCAGATCTTCTGTGTTTTGTGAAGGTTGTGAAGAACTTTTAAATTTTTGTCATGAGCCTATTGTTATTAGCGATAATCAAATTGATATGGGGGAATTATTAAAGACAATGAGGACGGAACATGCAGAGCATGAAGACCATCCCATTGAAAAGGATGTTGTTTTATTTTGGGCACAAAATAAACGGATAATTACCGGGGCTGATATTTTAGGAAGGTTATTAAAGGGCATGTAAGTTGCCATTATAAAATAAATGCCAGCTACTAGGCCTGGCATTTATATTAAGAATTTTTCCAGGAAATGGGTATCAGGTTTCTATTTTAAAAACCGGTGCCATGGTTAATATTTTTTGTTTAGGAAGGTTTATTTTTAATCCATCATCTTGTAATTTCCAATCAATGGTTTCATTACACCCAATTAAGCTTACCTTTTGAATTGTTATTTCAGAAGGAAGATTCGTTTTGGCAAAAGAAGTGATTAATAAATTTTCATCGGGGTAACCCAGTATGGTCGCATATATAGTTGATCCTTTGGTTGTGAATCTAAAATCTTTACTTGAATATTTTACTTTCAAAAATTCCTGATGGTTCTCAAAGTGGCCTTCCGGTTCTATAGTTGGGCCTTCGCCAAAAGTATACCAGGGGCGGGTTTCATAAATGGCTTCACCATTCAGGTTGAGCCATTCACCTATTTTTAGAAGTACATTTTGTTGATCTTCGGGGATAGTACCATTGGCTTTAGGCGAAATATTTAAGAGTAAAACGCCATTTTTGCTAACTATATCAATTAAAACATGGAGCACATCGGCTGGCTCTTTTATGGTTAAATCTTCAGTGTAACACCAACTGCCCTTGCTAACTGTTTCATCGGTCATCCACGATTTTTTTTCTAATTTGTTTTTGCGCGATTTTTCAAGGTCGTCGACACTTATTTCAAGTGGCAAATCATCTTGTTTGCGTACTATAACTACTTCCTTTCCTAATTTATCAGCTTCATTCAGGTAATAGGCACAAAATTTTTGCCTGTATTCTTCAGGGATTTCATCAAGCCATGAGTCAAACCAAATAATATCGGGTTGGTAGCTATCAATTACTTCTTTTAGTTTTCCAAACCACACTTCTTCAAGCCATTTGTCTTCAGGAATATTTCCATATAAATAATTTAATTCAGGGTCATTAAGGGTTTGAGGTGATCCATCAACCAATGGATAATGGCTTTTCCAGAACCTGCCTCCCGGATCTTCATTATTCGCTATTTCTTCCTCAGTTTTTCCTTTATACCGCTGAAGGTTCCTGGCATGGTGGAAAGTGGTAATGAGTTTTAACCCTTCGCCCTTGATTGCTTTTGATAATTCACCGGTAATGTCTTTGTGAGGCCCTTTGTCCATCGTATTCCAGGGAGTAACTTTACTGGCCCACATCGAAAAACCATCGTGGTGTTCGGCAACAGGCCCTGCAAAACGAGCACCTGCTTTTTTAAAAAGAGCTGCCCATTCTTCAGCATTAAATTTTTCGGCTTTAAATAGAGGGGCGAAATTATGGTATCCAAATTCGGAATAGGGTCCGTATATTTTGAGATGGTGTTCGTTTTCCTTGCGTGATTTAATATACATATGTCGCGGGTACCATTCATCGCCATATGCCGGCACTGAATAAAGCCCCCAGTGAAAATAAATTCCGAACTTGGCATCCTGGAACCATTGCGGTTCTTCGTTGTGTTGTGCTAACGATTCCCAATTGGGTTCATATTTAGGATTAGAAGGTGATTCTTTTTTTTGAGTTGATGAGGAACAACTCACAAAAATAGCAACTGTAAAAAGGGCAATAAGAACCTGGATTTTCATAATTTATGGTTTTATGATAAGTATATTATTTGGCCATTTTGTAAATACGCTCCATTGTTTGCCATTTTTCATCAGCAGTAGCTTCGGCAGATGTTTTTTGAAATTTCGAAACATAAGCTTCCCATTCCGATTGTCGTGGTTTTTGGGCCAATTCAGCCATTGCTTTTGGGTGGTCAAAATCGGGTACGGTATCCATAATCATAAAAAGCTGGTTGTTAAGGATGTAGATTTCCATGTCTAAAATGCCAACTTCCTTCATTCCCTGAGAGATTTCGGGCCATGTTGCTTCGGGTGCATGTACTTTTTTATACTCTTCAATCAACTGTAGATTGTTTTCCAGTTTTAAAGCCTTACAATATCTTTTATACGTTTTAACCATCGGTAAATTATTTGTCTATTAACTTATTGAGTGATGCACTTTTAATGTACGGTAACCGTAAATAGCAATAATTATAAAACTAAATAGAGGTAATATAAAGGAGAAATTGACAGCTGGCAGCCAACCTACTGTACCAAGGTCGATTATGGCTCCCTGTATTGGAGGCATAAGTGCCCCGCCTACAATAGCCATAACTAAACCAGCTGCTCCAAGAGTTGTATCGTCTTTTAATCCTTCCAGTGCAATTCCATATATGGTTGGGAACATGAGCGACATAAAACCCGAAGTAGCTACAAGCAGATATAATCCGGGCATTCCCTGAATTAATATAACCCCTGAAGTAGTGATTATTCCTCCGACAGCAAAAATTGTTAGCAGTAACCTTGAATTTAAGTATTTCATTAAAAAGGTACTTATAAACCGCGATGATAAAAAGATACCCATTGCAACGATGTTGTAATTTTGTGCTGTTGCCTTTGGAATACCAAGATTATCGGCATAATGGATAATAAAGGTCCAACACATTATTTGAGCAGCCACATAAAAAACCTGGGCAATAACGCCTTCTCGGTATTTTTTGTTTTTTATTAACCGCTTAAATGAATCCCATGCCCTGATTGTATGGTTGGCTTCAGCTCGTTTTGGCATTTTTGAAAGAGCGATTATTACTAACATAATGATGACAACAAGGCCAAGGATAACGTATGGATCGCGGATAATTGCAAGGTCATTAGTGCGGACAACTGCTTTTTCGCCTGCCGAAAGTGTATCAAAAATCAGGTTGCCTGCAGCATCTCGTTTGTCTGATTCCAACGATGTTAAAATAAATTGTGAGGCTACTGTCATTCCAAGTAATGAGCCTATTGGATTAAACGATTGAGCCAAATTTAATCTTCGGGTAGCTGTTTCTTGGGCTCCCATTGAAAGGATGTAAGGATTTGAGGTAGTTTCCAGGAATGCTAATCCGAAAGTTAAAATGTAAAGGGATACGAGGAAAAACCCAAAAAACTCGAATTTTGCAGCCGGGTAAAAAAGCAAAGCACCAACAGCATACAATGTTAATCCTACCATGATTCCTTTTTTGTAACTGAACCGTTTTACAAACAAAGCTGCCGGAATGGCCATGGTTGCATACCCACCGTAAAAAGCAAACTGGACCATTGCAGCTTTAGCGTTCGATATTTCCATAACTGTCTTAAAAGCTGCAACCATGGGATTAGTAATATCGTTGGCAAAACCCCATAAAGCAAACAGGCTGGTAATGAGTATAAATGGCACTAATAATTGTTTCGAAACAACAATTTTTTTAGGGTCTTTCATGAATCTTTTCTTAATTAGGTATATTTATTTTATAAGTAATTAATGATTATAAATATTGTGTTTTATTTTCTGATTTTAACTGGTCAACAATGTTTTTTACTTGCTCTGCATTTTCGCGTTTACAAACAAGGGTAGTGTTGCCATCCTGAACAACAATAACATCGTCAAGCCCAATAAGTGCAACAAGTCCATTGTCGGTATGTACATATGAGTTTTTGGAATTTAAGAAAATTGCCTCGCCTGATTTTACATTTCCGTTATTATCTTTTTTATTCACCTGATAAACTGATTCCCAACCTCCAAGATCATTCCAGTCAAAATTGCCTTCTACCAGGTAAATGTTGGTAGCATGCTCCATAATTCCATAATCAACCGAAATGCTTTCAACCGCTCGGTAAATTGTATCTAATGTTTGATTAAATGATGGATTGCCCATGTCTGCCTGGATATCCCTTAGATCTTTAAATAGTTGAGGTGCAAATTCTTCAACAGCTTTAAGAAATACAGAAACTTTAAAGATAAAAAGTCCACTGTTCCAATAGTATCTACCGTCTTTCAGGTATTTGGCAGCAGTAGCTTCATTTGGTTTTTCAACAAACCGGTTAACTTTAAATTGTTTAATGGATTCGCTTCCGGTTATATTTTCGGCTGTATTAATGTATCCAAATCCTGTTGCCGGGTAAGTTGGATTGATACCAATGGTTACTATCCCATCTTTTTCTTCAGCAATTTTTACGCCGGCAAGAACAGTATCCCTGAACAAACTATTATTTTGAATTAAATGATCTGATGGTGTTACAACCATAATTCCATCCGGATTTTCTTTTTCAGCAAACATGGCAGCCAATCCAATGCAGGGGAGTGTATTTTTTCCAACAGGCTCATAAATCAGGTTTTCTTTTGGAAGCATTGGTGTTTGCTGTTCAAGGACCTCCGCCTGGCTTTTATTTGAAACCACATAAATATTTTTTGGGTCGGTAAATGTGGAAAATCGATGAATTGTTTCCTGAATAAGGGAGTCATTTCCTAAAATGTTTAAAAACTGTTTAGGTTTTTTTACTTTGCTTCGTGGCCAAAAACGTGTCCCTGCACCACCTGCCATTATAAGACTATAAATTTTACTCATAATTGTTCGTACTTTTAGTTAATACCTGATTTTAACTTTAATTGTACCTTCAACTGGTTCTTCTGAAGGAAATACGATGTATCCGCCTCCGCTACCGGAGGTTATAGCTCCGGAATATTTTGGGAAATAATTAATTTGCATTTCTTTCATCACCCAATCTGGCACGACGAAAGGTAACATTTTACTCCACGCCATAAAACTTTCTTTCATTGATTCGCCCAAAAGTTTAACATTTTTTGACAGGATAGCTTCATAACACATTTTACCCGATTCGCCCAGTTGTTTGATAATTTTTGGGTCCAGATTTTTTTTAGAAAGAGGGTTGTAACCGATTGGGCGTGGCGCCAGTGGTGCAAAATTTAAAACTTCTGAAAGCCAATCACAGGTGTCCGGATCAATGGTTGATTTAATATTATTGGGCCAGAATTCCCCATTGTAATCCAATCGGCTTATACCGGGAACTAACAGCCCAATATGGTCCTGACTTCCGGAAACATATTGTGACCCGGGTGGATTTTCAGCGCCAAACAGTAATTGTGCATTACGAATAGGATCTCCATTGGGGTATGTATCGCCCCATAATTCGAGGGCTACTTTCCGTGAGCTTGTAGCCATCCCTGACCGGTCGTTAAAATCGATATTTGGCCACAATTGTGCAACTACTACCGAACCTTTGTGAATTTCTGAAACCCAGGGTTGATCAATCCAACCACCAGCCAGGCATATACGGTTTGGAAATCCAAGGTCTTTTTTTGACTCAGAACTTGAACGGGCTAAAAATCCTTCTTCAGGTATCCGATCAAGGACTTTCAGTTCCACACCGTTTTCTTCACAAATTCTTTTTTTATCAGGAGTGCACCCATCAGTGTTTACAATAAAAATATCGGGTTTTAGATTTTTCATGTCTTGTTCAAAATCTAACATCCCTGAGCCACTGGCAATATTTGCTTTTTCGACATATTTTATTGCACCGACCATAAATTTCCTTTCTTCCTGCGAAAAATAGGGTGCCTTCCCTTTTAATAGGAGGATGTTTGTATCTTGTCCGACGTACACATGCAATTTCCCGTACTGAGCAGCAGTTTTAAAAAAAGCAATATGCCCGGTGTGCAGTAAATCAAAACAGCCACTTGCCATTATTATTTTTTTACCCATAGAACTATTTCAAGCGATTAAAAGGCTACCCTGAATAATTCAAAGTAGCCTTTCCCTAACCTATAACTATTACTTAACTTGTGTCATTTCTCCCTTGATCCAATCGTATGTTTTTTTCATACCTTCGGACAAAGAAATGGACGGAGCCCAGTTTAAATATTCTTTAATTAATGTATTGTCGCTATTTCGGCCACGTACTCCTTTGGGGGCATCAAGATCGTAAGTGCGGTTTAATTTAAATCCTGCAATTTTTTCTACAATATTAACCAATTCATTTATTGAAACCATTTCATCACTGCCAAGGTTAAGTGGCTCAATAACATCGCCGTACATAATTTTCAGGATGCCCTCCACACAGTCATCGATGTACATAAAACTGCGTGTTTGTTCACCATCGCCCCAGATGTTTATTTCATCTTTTCCGTACAATTCACCTTCAATATTTTTTCGGCACATGGCAGCGGGTGCTTTTTCGCGTCCTCCATCGTATGTTCCGAATGGGCCATAAACATTGTGGAAACGGGCCACGCGGGTTGTCAATTTAAAGTCTTCCATAAAGTGGCGGCACATTCTTTCTGAAAAGAGTTTTTCCCAACCGTAACCATCTTCGGCCAATGCAGGGTAAGCGTCAGCTTCTTTTAAACCCGGATTATTCACATCGGTTTGTTTCTCGCCGTTATAAACGCATGCCGATGAGGCATAAAAAAACCGTGTAATCCCCAGGTCGCGGGCTGCCATTAAAAGGTGCGTGTTAATTAAAACACTTAACATACAATCGGCTTTATTATTTTCGATAAAACCCATTCCACCCATATCGGCTGCCAGGTTAAAAACTTCATTGTAGCCATTTAATGCCGTGTAGCAATTGTCTTTTATATTCAGGTCGAGGACTAAATTGTCAATATCATCGTGTACCTGGTACCATTTTGTAATGGGTTTTTTATCAACTGCCCTCACATCATGTCCCATGTCTTTTAATTTTCGGGCTAAGTGGCCACCTATAAATCCGCCGGCTCCTGCTACTACAATTCTTTCCATTTTTTAGTTTTTAAATTTTCATTTTCAAAACAAATATTACTATAAAAATATCCCTTTGCAATAGTCTGATAACCTGTAATTTGAAGCAAAGGTTTGCGCAAAGCTTTGCGGAGGGAAAATAATGTTGTAGAACATTTGTATGATGAAAAATTCTCGGTTTAACACGTATTTATTTTTAAGTTTGTAACTGAATTGATTACAGGGAAATGGCAAAAAAACATGTTTCTTTAAAAGATTTAGCTTTGGAATTGGATGTTTCGATTTCGACTGTTTCAAGAGCTTTAAAAAATCACCCCGATATAAGCCCTGATTTGACAAAAAAAATTCAGTTATTGGCAGAGGAAAAAAATTATACACCAAATCCTTTGGCAATGGGACTTTTGAGGCAACAAACAAAAATGATTGGTGTGATTATTCCAGATATTGTCACACATTTTTATTCGTCTATCATTTCGGGAATTGAGGCAGTTGCTAAAAAAAACGGGTATTTTATTATTATTGCTTCTTCGTACGAATCATACGAAAAGGAGGTTGAAATAGTAAAAAACCTCCTAAAAACCAGAGTCGAGGGATTAATTATTTGTTTAAGCCAGGAAACAAACGATTACCACCATTTTGATCAATTAATAAAAAATGAAATTCCGTTGGTATTTTTCGATCGTGTTTGCAGATTAGACGAGGTACCTTGTGTTTTGGCCGATAGTTTTGATGCGGCGCGGAAAATTACCAAGCATTTTTTCGATAACGGGTGCCGTCGAATTGCCTTTATATCAGGGCCTGAGCACCTTAATATTTCACAAAATAGGTTGAGTGGATACACTGAAGGTTTAAAAGAAGTGGGTTTAACATTTGATCCTTGTTTGGTGGAAGAATGTAATTTGAGTGCTGTGGATGCTACTTTAGCAACACAGAAAATACTTGTTCAAAAACCCGATGCTATTTTTGGATTAAACGATACCATTGTGTTTGCAGCAATGAAAGAAGTTAAAAAACAAGGATTAAAAATCCCGGATGACGTTGCTTTAGTAGGGTTTACCGATGAATTTCATTCCACAGTTGTCGATCCGCAACTTACCTCTGTTTCGCACCCAACATTTGAGATGGGCGTTAAAGCAGCCGAATTGTTTTTTGAATTAATTCAGAATGAGAAAATAAAACCAAAAAAAATAGTTTTGGGAACTGAATTAATTGTTCGCGAATCATCCCTAAAATTGAAGTAAAAAAAGTGGCACATTCTAAAAAATGTGCCACTTTCATATTCTTTTGTTAGCAGGTTTTACCTGAAAAATCTAAATCTTCCATTCCCAAATCGGGGATTAACAACATTGTTGTATATGGAACCAAATGTATAAGTAATTCCAACACCTCCATCAACGCTATATGCAGTTGCAAGTTCCGAAAGTTGTAGTAAAATATCAGCTTCTGAAGCCTCTGCCCTTACTAGCGAAAGTTGATCGTGGATACGTGCAATATTTCCAAAGACACTTAATGAAAGGCCTTTTACAATGCGAATATTGATCATGCCCGAAAGTTCCAGATTATTTTTTGTTAAATCATGAAAATAATTCGATCCTTCGAGTGAAACGTTCACTGAACCCCATTTTTCTTGTACCTGATAGGCAATTTGTAATTTTTGTTGGACTAAGTTTTCACGGATTTTGTTGTAAACAGTTGTGTCGTTGTATTGAAAATGAGAAAATCCAATTCCATATAAAAACCGCATTTGGTGATGCGTGGATTCGGAATATGGAAATAAATTGTATTCAATAGATGGCATCACAGCCACATTAACTTTTGTATTGCTGAAGGTTGATGTTGAAATTTCGGAGCGAGAACCTATCGACCAGTGATTACCTATACTTTTAACAACCAGATTTTCCAGTTTAAGAAGGTTTTTTTCATTGGTAAAAGTTTCTCCATCATAATTGTATTTTGTACGGGTATACATTTGATCAAACTGGATTTCAACTTTCCATTTTGGAGTAATTTTATTAATGTTTATGGAATTCCTCATTGATAATTCTTTCAGTGTTTCCTGCGATTCAAAACGGGGCCTGGTTTCCAATTCATACACCCAGTTATTCCATTTATCGATGACTTCTTCCTCTATCTCAGAATTTCCATTGTGCCTTATTTGAACTTCTTGGTAAATAGGAGTTTTGGCCACATACCGCATCAATCCCATTTGAATCATTTTTGTCCTGCCATTTCTGGTTTGATCGCGGGTTTCATCGGGTGGTGCCATATAGGTTAGGGTGTCAATCATTCCGGCAAATTTGTCCTGCCCTTGAAAAAAGAAAGAATATTTCTGTCCGCCACTTCCCGTATTTTCCATGGTTTCCATAAGGTAAAGCTGAGCTTCGTTTACATCCCTCACATAATTTACAAAAGGAATTTCTTTGCGTATGTAGTTCATGTCGCAGTAGTTACAGTCGATGAACAGTCGAACAGCGTTCTTGCGTAAACTATCAGGAGGGGTTTCAATTATTTGAGAATAGGCACTAAGGGCCGGAAATAGACAAAAAATAAATAGAGTTTTTAGAATGATTTTTCTGTTGAGCATAGTTAAATAGTTTGGTTTTAAGCAGGTTTGACTTCATTCAAAACATATGGTTTAAAAAAGTGTAGAAACAAAAATTAAAATTTTCGAATCGAATTAAACTTATGTTTTTTATTTTATTTTTTTTATTATAACATGCTTTTGTAAATGGTTCATTGCCAGTGGTAATCTTGCTCAGTTAAAACATCAGTATTTTAATTGAAGCTGGTATTGCCTTCTGAATTAAAAATTCTTTTTTTACTTTAAAAATCAGTCAGTGAATTCTAAAATAGAAAGCTTAGACGATAAAATATTTTATTGTTTAGATTATTCTATTTTTTAAATAACATTGAAAGTAACCACATTGTACTGGCAGTAGTTTGTGTCCAGATTTCTTTATAAGTGGCATTTACCTGCATTGGCATGTAAGGTTCGTCGTCATTTTCAAAGGTTTCAATTCCAACCGTCACAGTTCCAACAACATCTCCGGCATATGCTCCATATAAAGGAGGAAAATCATAACCATCGCCATAAATGGTGCTCATTGCAAATGGGTTATAACCAACAACGTATTCCAATTGCCGGGTGGCAATGTTTTTTAATTCTATAATAATGTTGGTTGTTAGTGTTTTAAAGCAAAATTGTTTTTATTGATTATTTTAATGGCAGCTAAATGCATGTCTGAAATAAACAATGAATAATGCAATTTATTAATGGTTTTGATTAATAATACTTTTTAATAAAATTAAAATTTTAAAATCTTTGGAAAATTATCGAATGGGTTATTATTGGCAAGGTTGCGCTCACTATAATATTTAAGTTACCCCTTCACGTAATCGGTGCTTTTAATCAATTTGTTTATTATATTAAATCAATAACTCCCTACTTTACAAATAATGTCCCTCTTTGTTTTAATCAATCAATTTGAACCTTCCTCCGATTATTTAACTTGCCAAAATCTCGATAGTAAAAACACTTATTTTTGCAAAAGAGGCAAGTATTAAACTCATCTGCATCAGATTTTTTTTTACTAAATCGAATTTTATATACCAGTGTTGTTTCCCGTAATAATTAACATTATTTTTATAATTCATTGAACCAACTATTCAACAACTATGAAATTTTCCAAAAGGTTTTTGATAACAGCAATTGTATTTGCCGGATTCATCAGCGCACTGGCAGGGCAAACCATTGTATTAAATCAATCAAATGAAGCTGGTATTTATAAAAGTGGCGAAATTATAAGTATTTCAGCGGTTTTAAATGATTTTAAGGCCGATTCAATATTGGTTAAAATAAGGAGGAACTACAATTACACAGTTTCTGAACAAACTATCGGCTATTCAGGAGAAAAACAAGTGATATTTAGTGAATCATTCGAAGAACCAACTGCTTTAATTTTTGAAGTGAAGGCTGGTGACAACTATGCAAGTATTGGTTCGGTTGTCAATCCGGAAAAATTTGAACCGGGTACAAAACGCCCTAAGGATTTTGACCGGTTCTGGAAAGCAGAGAAAAAAGCCTTGAAGGCTCTTCCTATGGATGTTATAAATGTACCTGTTGAAGGAATTGTGGAGGATTATTTGTGTTCTGATATTGAAATTAACTGCACCGGCACTAAACCTGCACGAGGTTATTTTGCTAAACCCAAATCGGCAAAAGCTAAATCACTGCCCATTGTTTTATTTGTTCATGCTGCCGGCGTAAGTGGTTCGTGGTGCCTTTCGAAACCTGAAACGGCATTAAATTATGCTAAAATGGGGAAGGGAGCTTTGGCTTTTGATTTAAATGCACATGGGATGTTGAATGGCCAACCACTAGAATATTACCGCGACTTGGAAAAAGGAGAGCTAAAGAATTATTATTTCCAGGGAGTGGAAAATAAAAAGGATTTTTATTTCAGAGGAATGTATTTACGGTTGATGCGTACACTCGACTTTTTAACCAGTCAGCCGGAATGGGATGGAAAGCGTATTTTAGTGTTGGGCGAAAGCCAGGGAGGTGGCCAGGCACTTGTTGCTGCCGGGCTTGATGATAGAGTTACTGCTGCCATTGCAACTGTTCCGGCTATGTGTAATTTCTACGGAACCTTTGAAAATGCCATAGGAGGATGGCCAAATCCAATAAGCACAAAAAATGATAAAGAAAAAATGCTCGAAACAGTACCTTACTTTGATGCAGCCCATTTGTTAAAAGGATCAAAAGCTACGTTGGTAACTGAAATCGGATTGATTGATATTACTTGCCCTTCATATTCAGTTTATGCAGCTATTAATCAGAGTAAAGGTAAAAAAGTTACCCTGGCGGTTCCCTACCGTGGGCATCAAATGAATCCAGTGCAGTACAAAAACCATTTCAAAGACTGGGAGAGTACTTTTTATAAAACAAAAATGGATTTTATGGCAGATTTCCTGAAATAAATAGAATGAAGTATAAAACAAAACTCTTTTCCTCTGCAATTTATGCAGAGGAAAACGAGCTTAAATCTTTTACTTTAATTTACCCGCAGAATTTTCCAAAACTACATTGGAAAGAATAGTTGTATCTACTTTATCGGGGATATGTGAGCAAAAACCAATACCTACATAAAATGGTTCTTTAATTTTTAAATGGACTGGCTCACCATATTGCTGCATAGGTTCGCCTTTCATACTTATAAAAATAGCAAAAGCATCGCCTTTTTTCTCAATACCAAGGCGGAGGGCACTCTTTTTATCTACTTTCATTTCTTCCAGGTTTTTGCCTGCTTCTGTCCGATATGCCATGTGTATTAATCCACCGCCGTGAAGGGCAACCATGGCTTCTTTTGAATCGTCATTAAGGTTTTGGCGAATAACAATGACCGCTTTACGGTCGAAATACCCTTCTTTGTCAGGGAAGCTGATGTCGGCTGCCAATGATACATCGCCCGACATTTTTTTCCAAAGGTAACGGAATTCATCGCGCGTGTACCAAATATTGTACCCGGCAGAAGTGATGGTGTATTGTTTGGAAACAGCATCGTAACTCGATGAACCAGGTACAAGGGCCGCTCCAATATCACTTTGTCCTTCAAATAAACCAATCGGAGTATTTTCAGTAATGGTCGCCCGATGAAAATCAGGGGGTGGAGGAACTTGTTGATGGGTTGCCGATCCGGGCAACGCCCATTCAGGGACTTCAATTTTTGTAGATTTAGTTTGTGCCATAGTTGTTGGTGTTATTGTACAAAACAATAGTGCGGTAAACACTATGGTTTTAACAAGGTTTAGGATACGAAACGATTCATAAAAATGAATGTGTTTTTTAGTTGTTGGTTTAGAAAAAATTTTCATAAAATAATTGGTCTTTGGTTTAATGAAATAAAGATAGGGAATAAAAGAAGCTATCTATTATTTGGGCACCTCATTTATTGGGATATGATAAGGGCATCATTTATTTTTTTACCCAAAGCAATTACCAGTACAAATTATGGGTTTTGTTTCCTGAAAGATTTGGAAGGTCCTACCAGCCCATAAATTTAATACCGATTCCTGAAATTAAAATAATTAATCCTGCCAGGAGGTGAAGGTATTTCTCTCCTTTTTTCATTTTAATGAGTGAGGTGCCTGTATAACCAAGTAATACTATGCCCAACATTGTAATAATTGTCATAAATCCAAAAACAGACGACACAGCAAATATGCCAAACGCATCGTGTTCCGAAGCTGGAAAGATTAATAAAGGGATCAGCACTTCACAAGGGCCAAAAACAAAAATTAAAAATAAAATCCAGGGCGTAAGTTTTGTTGAATCTTCACTTTTTTCTTCGTCGCTGGTAGTAGGTAGGTGTTTAAACTGCCTAATTTTTTTTGGAAGAATAAAATTAGGGAGGTGTTGGTGTCCGCCATTTTTTAAGTATTTGTAGATGCCGTATATTGTATAGCCTGCCCCAAAAGCAATGAGCATCCAGGCGACTATCTCGCCCCTTGTTGATTCAATTTTATCGAGTTTTGTAAGGCTAATACCCATGGCAACCCCGGTTACTCCAAGGATTACTGATCCGGCAACATGGCCAATTCCTGAAAATAAGGTTATCCACATTGTTTTTGCACGTGTCCATTTTCGGGCTTTACTCAAAACAATAAAAGGTAAATAATGATCGGGGCCTAAAAGGGTATGGATAAAACCTAATGAGGCTGCTGATAAAAGCAATAATGTTAATTCGCTCATTACATGTGAATTAAAGGTTGTTAATAAGAGAGGCCTGGCAAGCAGCACCAAAACCATTATCGATATTCACAACGGAGATACCATTTGCGCAACTGTTCAGCATAGCAAGTAATGCCGATAATCCTTGAAAATTGGCGCCATAGCCAATGCTTGTGGGAACGCCAATTATAGGTTTGTCTACTAAACCACCCACAACGCTTGCCAATGCTCCTTCCATACCAGCTACTACAATTATAACGCGGGCTTCGCGAATGATATCCAGTTTATGAAAAAGACGGTGAATACCGGCAACACCAACATCATAAATGGTTTTTACGTTGTTTCCCATAAAACGGGCTGTTTCTACAGCTTCTTCAGCAACGGGTAAGTCAGATGTCCCTGCCGAAATAACAGCAATATACCCATTGTTTGGTATTGGTTTTTTTTGTTGGTATAAAATGGTCCTGCCCAAAGCATTGTACCGTGCTTCAGGAATAACTTCTTTTACGGCTTCGAACATTTCTTTGGTTACACGGGTGGCCAATACATCTATCCCGTTTTTTACCATCCGTTGGGCAATCAATTTGACTTGTTCAGGGCTTTTTCCGGCCCCGTATATTACTTCGGGTAATCCGGTACGTGCCTTGCGGTCGGTATCAATGGTGGCAAATCCCATTTCGTCAATACCCCTGTTTGATACCATTTGTAGTGCTTCGGCCAATTCTATTCCGCCTTCTTTATATGTTTTTAATATATCGCTTAAGTTCATTTGAATAGATTAATGTTACTCCATTTTTTTTATGCAATCTAGAGCTGTTTATGTACTTCTTTCACTATCTCTTCAATACTGATTTGATTTTGTAACGCCAGTTTTTTACAGTCATCAAATTCGGGTTTTGAACGCACCGGATTTCCTTTGTAGTAACTTTGTTTTATCCTGACTTTACCATATTTTGTTTCTACCGTAATTTCTGTTCGTGGGAGCACATTTTTTTTAATTTGATATTCGCGTAAACCAATGGTAGTACTATGTTTAAAGATTATATCTTTCATTTCTTCTACCAACTCATTTTTACAAAGAACCGAAAGCAGGGTAACCTGACGTGATTTTTTCATCAGAATGGGCGTTAACCAGGCATCACTCACCTTATTTTCGAAAAGTTGTTCCAAAAGGAATTCATAGTGTTCGGGATTCATGTCATCGATGTTACATTCCAATATGGTAGCTGTTTCAACAGATGTGTCGGATGGCTGGGTGTTGGTGTCCGACAAATAAAGCCTGAGAATGTTCGGAACTTCCGAAATATCGCGTTGCCCAATTCCGTAAGCAGTTTTTGTGATGGCGAAATCAAATGATTCGGTAAATTCATCGACGGTTGCAACCAGTATAGCGGCTCCGGTTGGAGTAGTTGCTTCGTGTTGAACCAAGCCTAATTTAACAGGGGTATTTTCAACAATTAAAGCTGTAGCCGGTGCAGGGACAGGCATAATGCCATGGGCACATTTTACGGTACCTCCTCCTAATTGTATCGGCGACGAAAGTATTTTATCAACTTTCAGGAAATCGATACAAATTGCTGCGCCAACAATATCAGCAATAGAATCGAGTGCACCTACTTCATGAAAATGTACCTTTTGGATATCGATGTTATGAACTTTCGCCTCAGCTTCAGCAATGAGGCTAAATATCCGGAGAGAAGTGGTTTTTACATAATCCGACAGGGTGCTGTTATTCACAATTTCTTCGACATGCCTTAAATGGCGGTGTTTTTCATTGTCAGGATTTTGGATGATAACTGTTGCTTTTGTCCCTGAAATGCCTCTCCTCATGTCAGGTGCAATTTCTAAAGAAAATCCTTCAATATTTAGTTTTGCCAATTCTGACTTAAGATAGTTGGAGTCAACTCCTAAGTCAATCATTGCTCCCAGGTTCATATCCCCACTAATACCTGCAAAGCAGTCGTAATATAATATGCGCATCTTTATTTTTTATTTTTGGCTAACACCCGGTTTAATTTTCCTGAAACCAATCCTTCACTATCTACTTCACAATAGTCAAAACCCAGTTCGGTTATTTTTTGAAGGACCTCATTTTTAACGAGTGTTAGTTTTTGAAAGTCGGTTGGTTGAACCTCTATTTTACCATAGGTTCCATAATGCCTCACACGGACATCGTCAAATCCATATGTATTGAGGATATTCTCAGCTTGTTCAATTTGTTGCAGTTTTTGACGAGTTACTGATTGATTATATGGAATACGGGAGCTTAAACAGGGGCTCGCAGGTTTGTTCCAGTTGGGTAATTCAAAAAAACGAGCAATCTCGCGGATGTCTGTTTTTGTTATTTTACATTCTACCATTGGTGAACACACTTCAAACTTTTTAGCTGCATCAATACCCGGCCGGTAATCGCCTAAATCGTCGAAATTGGTTCCACTAAGCACATTAAATCCGGGATATTTGATACAAATTTCTGATAGGTCGTGAAAAAGGTGTTCTTTACAGAAAAAACAACGGTCGATGGGATTTTGATTGTACCGTTCATCTGCCAATTCTTCTGTTTTTATTACTTCAAGTTGTATATCAAACTGATGGCAAAAATCTTTTGCCAGGTTAAAATCTTTTTGTTTTAAGCTTTCAGAGTTGGAAATAACACCAATGGCTTTTTCTTTTCCCTGAAATTTACGGGCCAAATAAAGTACAAGTGTTGAGTCAATGCCTCCTGAAAAAGCAACTATTGATCCCTCGTGGTTGCTAAACCATATTTCAAGTAACTTAAGCTTTTCTTGCACAGTTGGGCTAAGGTTGTTTTTCATATTTACTTATTATACAGTAACACCTTTTGAAAAAAATGTAACACGATATAAAAATACTATTTTTTTTAATTTATGAATGAAAAAGGCGTTTTAAATAGTTATTTGAAGTTTGTTTTTATTTTAATCCGGCTGATAAGATTTAATATGATTTGATCCGTATAATGCATTTGTTAATCAAGGTTGGTATTATTTGGAGGATATAAATACAGAAGAATACATCTATTTAAAAGGATCTTAATTGTAATAGAAGAATTTACCTCGGATCAATTTTATTTTATAATTCGAAGACAGTCAAATATTTCTTTATTATTCACGTAATAAATATTGATACTCATTATTCCGTTATTTTCTTGAAAATCCTGGTTTTAATCAAGTCAATTCGATCAGGGTAATTTCAGGTAAAATGCCCAAACGGCCATGGTAACCAATAAAGCCAAAACCGCGGTTAACATATAAGTATTGATTTTCCTGTTGATATAAACCTGCCCATTGTTTGTATATATATTGAACAGGGCTCCATTTAAATCCTGGAATGTCAATTCCGAATTGCATACCATGTGTGTGGCCACTCAATGTTAATGATATATCGCGATAATCCTTTCTGACTTCTGCTTCCCAATGCGAAGGATCGTGGCTTAATAAGATCTTAACCGGCACATCAGAATTCTCCAGGCCAGCCACTGCTTTCTTCAAATCGCCGTATTTGGTAAATCCTCTTGCACCCCAGTTTTCAATTCCAATAAGAGCAATTTGCTGCTTGTTCTGTTCAATTATTACATGTTCATTTACCAGTAATCTCCAACCCATATCAGCATGGTGTTGCTTTAGCTGTTCCAGGTTTTGCTTTTTCTCCTCATCCGAAGACCATGAATAATAGTCGCCATAATCGTGATTCCCCAGTACAGAATAAACTCCCAATGGTGCTTTTAATTGATTAAATACCGATATATAAGGAATAACTTCGTCAGCCCGGTCATTTACAAGGTCGCCGGTAAATACTATCAGGTCGGGCTTTTCACGTATTATCGCATTTATGCCTTCAGTAACTGCTGCTGAATCATCAAAACTCCCAGTATGAATATCTGAAATCTGAACTACCCGCAGTCCTTTTAATTCATCAGGCAAATTTTTCAATCCCAATTTTATACGTTTAACATTATATTTATAGCGATTTTTTAATCCATAAACCAAGCCCGTTGTTAATAAACCTCCAATTAACAATGCCATTTGTGAGATAAACGTAAACCGACCGATAAATCTGGAGCCTTCAGGAGGATTGCCCACAGGATGGTTTTTAAACGAAAAAAGAAAGTTGATCAGATTGGGAATGAGTAGTAGAATATCAGTCAACAATAAAACGACTGTTACCAGCAATTTTCCAATAAAAACAGCAATAAAAATATTTACAATATATTTTAAAGAAACCGATGGCCAGGCACTTCTCCCGTAATGCGAAAAAGCGTATAAACTCCATAATGTTACCAGTGAGAAAATGGCATAAATTATAAAAAACCACCAGTTAAAACTGCCATTTGTAGGCCGTAAAACTGTGCGTACAGCAACAAACGAATAATATTCAACGGCCAGCACAAAAAGGGCAAAAATCAAAAGTTGTTTACTAATCATGTTTTTGTTTTCATTACAAGTTTAATCAATACCCTGTACTTTCGTTAAACTCAAGTTGAAGCGAAAAACAACTTTTGAGGAAACTTCTTTTAGTAACAAAACGGATATATGAATTGTTGTCGAAAATAAAAGAAAAAGTAATACACCAGAAGAATTGTTAAAAATTGGATCTCAATTGTTAATCAATTGTTTATTTTATCTGAAGCCAGTTTATTGTTAAACTGTTCATATCAATTTTTGGATAAATGTTTCTGATTTTTGCGTACATTACAAACAAATATTAATTCTTCATTTTCTGAAAAAAGAAATGCCCATTTTATTTGTATTTATTAAATTCGTCAAACATTTTCTGTGGTTTTTTGGGTATGACGAATAACGGTTTGTGTATGAAGCGTTGGGCATTTCGAAGCACTTTCCTGTCAAACCGCTACAATGTTTATTAACTGTAACGCGCTTGTAGTCAGTGCTGTCCGCCCAATGATTTATACACTTCCTAAGGTTACATTTTATAATGTATCTATTTTTCTAAATTACATAATAAAACAAAAGAACAAAAGAGTGGGGCAAGGTTATTTTGCACTTTGAGTCTGCGAACTCGTTGTTATGCCCTTTGTTTTCTTCTTACAGACTGTTATTCAATGCGCTGGCAAGACATACTCTTTTGCAATTTTGGGTCAAGCGTTGGCTCGTGTGAATTGCAAATGTGTATGGCTTTTGGTCGGAATTCCATTAATTTATCCAAATATTTGTTTGAAAATTGTTTTGTTAGCCGTGTCTTGAAATTCAGCTACAATGCTTTTTTGAAAATCAAAATCAAATTCGCCATACTCTGATTTCTTTTCATTAGGAATTGAAATCTCATCTTCATTAAAAGTCAGAATGTATTGGAATTGTTTGGTCTTAGCATTTTCAAGATACTTGTGATAAACATAATTTATTGTATTGATTCTTGTTTTCATCGAGATACCATGAAAAACTCCATCATGAATTAGAAAATCTGGCATTTTTCTATTATTGGAAATATTATAAAGAAAAACCATTAAATCATAAACAACTATTTTTAGTTGAGATTGACCGAGAGCATCTGCCTTGGGGATTTCTATTTCAATATCAAAAGGTAATTTCTGGCGATTTGCAGTAGGGTTTTGTTTTATGTCAAAGTATGCATTTTCATAACTTTCATCAACAAAAATAGCATTCTTAAGTATATCAATAAACAATTTCCTTAATTCATCTACAACGGTCTCAAACTCCGATAATTCTTTAGATATTAAAAGTTTTACTTCGCTAATAGTGACATTCAAATTATTGAGCATATCTTGGTATTCGTCAATTTGCTGAACTACTTGTAAGTTCTTTTCTAAATCGGATTTTTCAGTTATTAAATCTTCATAAGTGTTTTTAATGCTGTCTAATGCTCCTTTTTCATCTAACGCTTTATAAAAGCCACTTCGTTTGATTTCCAAATTAGAAATATCATTCAAAACTTCTTCTATTGCTGTCTTTAGTTTTTCTTCTTTTTGCAGTAAATATTTTTTTCTGTTTTCTAAGATATTATTTTTGAAATCAATTACTTCATCTAATGTTTTTGCTACTTGATTTCCAAAATTATCAATTACTTCGTTATATATTTTTCGAATCTCACTGGTTTCAATATCTTGATTACCGTTATAACTCTCCCTTATCTTATTTAACTTTCTATCTAAAGAATTAAAATCAGTAAGTTTAGAATTAATTAGTTTTGTAACCTCAACCAATTGTTTTTCAATGCCTTTATACTTTTCAATGAAATGATAGCTATCCAAGCTATTTTCAAGAAGAATTATTCGTTGGTCTATATTAAACCGTTCACTTCGATACTCTTGAATTGATTTTCCAGTATCTATTTTAATTTTATCTTCTGCAGTTTTTATAGCAGTGGTATAAGATGAATATTCAATTGACTGCTCGTTATAATTAATTAGATGTTTAGTTGGAAGATTAAGTAAGAAGAAATTGTAAATGGCTTTGACTTTTGCATTTGCTGAGAATTTTAGAAAATTCAATGGTTCAAATCTTTTTCTATTATCCAAATCATCTTTGATGAAGAAATCAAAAACAGTTCTAAACTTATTTCCTGTAAAAAAAACATCATCATTTTCAACTGGCAAAAACAGGTTGGTAAGTATTGCTTTAAACTCTGCCTTTTCAAATTCATCAAGTTTGTTTATTGATTTACCAAATTGAACAATTGATTGTTTTTTAAAGTCCCGTTTTATAAAGTAAGCATTGCCGTTAATTTCGAATTCTAAAACGATGTCATGCTCATCATTGCGTAAAAAGTCATATTTTTTATGTGAAAATATTTTCTGAGCACTATCTGATAAAAATGCATAATCAATTAACCGAATTAAAGTTGATTTCCCGATTCCATTAATCCCTGTAGCCTCTTTGTCTCCAGAATATTTTCCAAGTATAATGTTAATCCCCGAATGGAATTTGAAATCTTTTAAAAGAAGACCTGTATTTGAAAATAAACGTTTTATCATAGTAATTACTCAAATAATCCTATTTGTTTTTCATTAATTCTTAATACTAATTTCACTTTGTAGTTATCGTACTCAATTATTCCAAAGCTGTATAAAAAGACTAAGCTTTTTATAAATAGGTCAGGTGTTCGTTTAATATCTCTATTTAAAAATGACTGCATGATTTTCTCCAATAAAACTGTCTTTTTATGACGCTTTAGTTCCCTAATTATATCAGCTGAAACAACTAATATGTTTGTGGAAAAATCTGTCTCTGGATGTGGTAAAATCATAATTCTCCTTTAGTCTTTCTCCCTATCAAACACTGCTCAAATAGGTAAATTAATATTGCTCTAATATAAAATAGATATTCATCATCATTTTCACTTGAATATTTATCTAAATATTTTTCTAATAATTGCTGCAGACGACTTTTAAAGTCTCCCGCTTTGCTATTATAGTCAGTTATTATGCGGATTTTTAATTTATTTGTTTCTTCATCTTCATATCCAAACAATAAACTTTCAATTTCACTAAAAATACCATCTTCAAAATAAATGTCGTATTCTTGAAGTATGCTATCAACATCCTCTTTATCGTAGTTTAATTCTATTTTCTTTGGGAAATAGACTTGCTGTTGATATTGAATATTTTCATCAACAAATGAGGTCTCCTTTATTAAATCTTCAAGTATTTCGTTTAGATAATCTTTTGCAAACAGTTCTTTTTCAATGTTTAAATAACTCCCAAGCTCTCTCTTTTGAAAACTTGGTAATTCATCAATCATTTGCAATATGTTTTTAAGTCCTACAGGAGAACTACTTTTCTGTAAAGAATTAATTTTTCTAATAGCCCATTCTGGAATATCATTATTTGTTACAAAAGTCCAATTTTTATAATTTGTCTGCCAATTATCCGAATAAGACTTAAAATCGTCTGAAATTTTCTTTAAGTATCTTTTCTCATCTATTTTCTCAGGACCATAACAGGCAATGATTGTTTCCTTATCTGTAATTATACCATCAGCTCCTTTGTCTTTAATATCACGAGGCGGAATATAGTTTGTAGCCCCATACCTATACATGAAAAGTTTTGTAATAAAGTCCTGAAAATCGAACTTATACAATGATTGAATCTGAATTCTAAATTTATTTTGTAAAGGGCTGTTCATTAAGTCTCGTATTAATTGTCATTTTGGACTCTTTCAATCAAAAGGTCTTTTACGCCAACATCAAGTATTTCTGCAATCTTATAAAGTACTTCAAGTCGTGGTTGCTGTCTATTTTGTGCATATGAATTAACCATATTAAAACTCTTTCCAAGTTTTTCAGCTAACCACATTTGCTTAATTCCTTTTTCTTCTAAAACTTCCTTTATTCTATTCATCGAGTTACAATCAATTTTCAGGAAGCTAAAATATAAAAAATCTACTTTTGTATCTTATTTTTTAAGATGTTTTTAAAACAAAATATATGATGTCATAATTCCAACTTGCGTTGGAAAGAAATAGCTCTTTTGTTTTTTTGAGGTCGGTTTTGTGTGTTGGCAAAAAAACAAATGTGCTATTTGTGCGTTGGCTTTTCATTCAGTTTATTATGAATTTCCTGTATTTAATGGACTTCTTCAACATTGGGCATAACTTATTTATATCAATATTTTTGTGTCATTTACATCCACATTAAGGATATATACAGCACCTTTTAATAATTATTTATATTCTTATTATCTGGAATTATTTTTTTCTGATAATAGTTTATTTTAAAAGGTACACAGGTATTGCTGCAAATACAGCAGAAATATTTTAATAAGAAATAGTGCTACGGCGCTGATTAATAGTTATGGCGAAATTAGAGAATTTATAAAATAGAAGCAATTAATACTAAACATAATTTCGCAACATTGTTATATAGATGTGGGAAGTAGGGTAAAAGTTTTATGTCAGGCAGTATGTTAACTAGTTGTATTTCTTTTTAAAATAAGGAACTCCTCACCTTCCATTAAAAACAACAAGTGAAAAAAAATACTACTTGTGATTTGGTGCAAAATGTTAAGTGAAAAAAAATTATCCATTGTTGTTTTTTGAGGGAGGCAAAGTGAGGGTTTTTGTTTTAAAAAAATTTTTAAACCAACATCGTTTGTGAGTGGATGTTTGAAACAGGGAAATGAATTGTTAATTTTCTATATTGTATAATCGGCATTAACCATTGCAAACTTCAAAATTTGCAATGAGTCATTTTGAAGTGCAATTGGTATTAATTGTGAAACACTTCCTAATTATGCAAAAATATTTTCAAGTCCCGAATCGCGTATAAACAAACAGGTTGTTTGGGTTTCATCAACCATTTTTTCCATAAATACAAAATTAGGATTAGGAACCAGCCCAAAAATATTTAGGTCGACAGATGGAGCTTTTTTAATCAATTCATTAAAATTACCGATATATACAGCCATCTCGGTCATTGGTAACCGGGCCTGATCTATCAAATCAGACATAAATTTATCTGCCTGTTCTTTTTGTTCTTCGTTTTCAACAACAGTAACCAGACGAATTTTAGCATTCCAGTTTCGCTTTAATTTGTATGCCACAAGTATTGATAAATCGAGGTTGCCAATATCCCAGGCGATTTTCCAGTCGGGTGCACGGTTTCTAATCCACACGTTTATCATTTGCCTTTCTCCCAGTGCATAAACAGGATGTTGAGAATATATAAGTACTCCAATTTGCAAACGTGCAGCTTCCTCAATGATTTCACTAAATCCTTCCGAATAGGAATCATGGTTATCATATTCAGAAAGATAATATTTGGTTTTATAAATGACCCACGGTAAGCTTGGTTTGAAAAGTTTACACCTTGTGCAAAATTTTCGGTTCTGATAACTGCCCACGACGAAAATACTCCTCTCTTTTGGAATGCCTGGGAGAGTTCATTAACCTTGTCAGCCAATATATCGGCTTTATCTTTTGAGCCTATCCCCAAGCAATTTTACTGATCCCTGTGGAAATGCAACATTTTTTAGAAATGAAAAAACTCCTTTTATGGAACTTGGATCGCTAACAGGAACTAAAAGATTTGGCTTCCATGCTCTTTCCTGCTTGTGTGTTAACTGAGAAGTTCGTTTGGCAGCCCATTCAGTAAATGATACAAACAATCCGCTACGTACGTCTTCGAAGGGGGAAGATAGTTTTCGTTGCAATAAGATTCCATATACCAAAACAACCACGGCAACTGAAATAAGGCTGATCACCGGATTTATAATAAACATAGCAAGAACTGAGGTAATGAGGCCAATCCATGGTACCCATTTTGACACCTGAAACAACGGCCGGAAACTGATTAATCCGAGATTTTGCTCTATAATTACCACTACATTTAGCATGGAATAAGTTATCAGGAAAAACATGGTAACAAGTGGGGCAACTGCGTTTAGGTCGCGAAGTAACATGGTTAAAAATACCAGAACTCCGGTTACAAACATGGCATTTCGGGGCTGGCCGGTTTTATTGGTTGTAGCCAGCCACCTGCCGGCAGGCAATACTTTGTGTTCACCCATAGCGTATAAAATGCGCGACGAGCCAACCATTGATGCTAGGGCAGATGAAAAAGTAGCTCCCAATACACCGGCTATTACCAAAGGAGGAAAGAATGATTTGTCAATTATAATATTATAATTTTGAAGTAATTCATCAGTTGTTGCTGATCTGGCTATCCAGTATGCCAATACCATGTATATTAAAAAACTTATACCGATTGCCCACAAGGTTCCTACAGGAATACTTTTTCTGGCGTCTTTTAATTCACCCGACATATTGGCTCCAGCCATAATTCCGGTGGCAGCCGGAAAAAATACAGCAAACACTATCCAAAAATCGGAACCGGAAAAGTTGTTTTCGATTGAACCTGTGAATGTTCCCCATTTTAGAGAATCGATTGTGCCGTTCTGCATTGATCCAGTGTAGGCTGCCAAAACTATTACAACCAATGACGATACAATAATCGCCATGATAATATATTGAGTTTGAATAGCTAGATGAGCACTTTTATAGGCAATGGCATAAATAATTACAAAAACTACTAGATCGATAATTAAAGCGTTGTGATTTGGGAAAATGGAAAGCCAGCCTTCCCTGAATCCAAAAATATACATGGTAACAGCCATTCCCTGAGAGACGTATCGCGGAATCCCAAGGCTTCCGCCAACTTCGAGCCCTAATGATTGAGATATGATTGCATATGCTCCGCCAGCACCAATTTTTATATTGGTGGTGATCGATGACATTGAAAGTGCTGTAGTAAGTGTAATTAAAAATGAAATTATGATGATAAGCCAGGCTCCGAGTAATCCTGCATTTCCAACAACCCACCCCAGCCGGAGATACATTATTACTCCTAGAATTGTAAGTAAAGTAGGAGTGAAAACTCCACCAAAAGTGCCAAATTTTTTCAAAGAGTTTCCCTTTTCCATCTAAATTTTCAAATTGACCTAAATTAAGAATTTTATCTATTCGCCATTCAATTTATTACAAAAGTGCCAAAATTAAACTTTACAAAAGGATTTATAGTAAAAGCTGATTATTAAAAAGGAGGTTGCACTTGGGCTTAAATCAGTAATTACATCGGGGGGGTTAAAGTATCGATGTATACCATGGAACTTCAGAATCGAAGCATAAATATTTGAAATGTTAGTTTTGAAAGTGACTTTTCAACCAAAAAAGTTGCAAGAAGGTATTGAATCGATAAACCAAGGCCTCCCTATTTAACAATCAGTTTTAGGTTGTATTTTTTTCTGGCTGAAACGATTTCAACAAAATACATTCCTGATGTAAGATCATTAATAGTGAGCGGAAAAACAGGATTTTTAATTTGCCGGAGTTGCTTCCCGTAAATATTATAAAAAACTAACAAATCGATTGAACGGGTTGAATAAATCCAAATAAAATCGTTAGCCGGATTTGGGTAAAGGACCAGTTCTAACTCTTTTATATCATCTATTCCAACTATCTCATTATTATTAGAATTAAACGTGTGTTGCTGAATTACAAACTCACCAGTACCGTTTGGAACCCTGGCATATCCCTTGTTTGTAATCTGTTGGCTGTAGCTAATATTTTGAACCTCTTCCAAATTTTCATAAGTAAGCAATACATTACCTCCATCTTTTTCTAATTTGAATCCGGCATGAATCCCTTGTTGATGAACATCTTTATCAGCCCAAACAATTATATAGTTATTTGCAGGAATATTAACTTCTTCAGGGAAATGCCATTTTTTAGGGAAATTTCTATCGTCGCTTAAATAATATTTTTCATTTAGAATAATGTCATTTGAAGAGTTGTTGTAAAGTTCAATCCAGTCAGGAGTTCCTCCATTTGGTTCTTGCACTCCCTCCAAACTATCGCTCGATGCAACAAATTCATTTATTACAAGATCATTTGCGTATAATGGGAAAGACAAATTACTACAATTAACATTTAAGCTTGAAAGAGTATCCTGCAGCCATGTTTTTCTGTTCGTAATATACTGGTTAAGTGTAACAGGATCACTCGCTTTTATTCCATGACTATTACTATTAATAATGCTATAGTTGTTCGAGGTTTCATTTGAAATGAAATCAGGATCAAGCAGGTAAGTTAACAACTCACATAGAGTTTGTTCATACATTATTTTCATCCCGGAATCCTCAATCAAACTAGTAGAAAATGGAAACGTTCCAATTGGGTACAGGTATTGATTTGGATCATCCACTGCAAAAGCATAGTTGTGATCGTAGTTTATTAAATTCAACAATCCGCTTTTGCGTTCGTAATAAATATAAAAGTTGTGCCGGTTAAAAGAATAACTGTCCCAATCTTCAAGAATAACATCAACTGCTAATTGTTTCATGAAATTTCGAAGGTTGATGTAACCATTTAAATTTGAAATACTAGCATTGTTCTTGAATTCGTTAAATTCATCCATTGTACCTTCTTTCACTTCAAGCATAATTCCAGGGACAAATCCGGGAGGTTCTGCTTTTATTAAACTTCCATTATCGCTGGGGAAATTATGTCCTAAAAATGTTTTATCAATTTGTTCAACAACAGAGTATAAACCTACAAAGTTATCATCAACGAAAACTTCTGCATAACTGGTTCGAGGCGATGGGAGTCCTGCCCTCCGATACACCTCATAGGCCAGATTTTCACGTTGTAGAAAGTCATCCTTAAAGTTATTGTGAAGGTTGAACTTTTTTAAACCGTCATACTTTTTACCTGAAACATACTTGTTAATATCAATTTTCAACGGCTTTTGTGACGAAGCCCTTGATGTAAATCCCTTGTGCCTTATACCCACGGAATCTACAACTTCCCCGTCAATAGTCATGTTAACCATTGTATAGGAGTCGGTAAGCGAATCCCATAACTCCCCATTTATGATTGTTGGCGAGTCGAATTTAATTTGATGTAGAAATGAATTATTAAACAGATTTATACCCTTATTTTGAGCATATATGGGGCTGGAAAAAATGGAGGCAAAAAGGAGGAATGATAAAACTTTGTTCATAGCATATATTTCGCTTCAGATTAAACTTATAGATAGTAGGATGTTTAATTTCCATAAAAGTTGCTTTTGGGATTACATTTTTTTTGTTTCACTTTAATTTATTGACAATTTTTTTTATGAATGTCGCTCCCTAAAGTGAATCTTGGTTTTGAAGATAACGCAAAGGAAATTACAGCATGTGCCTTATCTGAAAAATTATATTGGAGAAAGATAAGTTGCACGCTACAAATTCCTCAAAAAGATACAAGTACTCTGCGGTACCTGAAAGGTTTTCATCTCACTGAATATTTTATTTCATGTGTGTTCGATGCAACTCCGGCAATGCCGTAATTCGTTTTAAAAATTCAGGTATAAAAAAAAGGCTGAAATCTCTTCCAGCCTTTTTAGCTCCCCTGACCCCGAGTCCTCGGGGGAAGTTTCAACCTGATTCAATAGGGGAAATGTATTTTCACCACTTTTATTATAGCCCTTTCTTACCCGTTTAGTTAACCGATGGTGTAATAACAAATTTGCGAAATTCCACCGGCCCGTGATCACCTTGAATCATAATTGGTCCGGCTTCTCCTTCATTGCTATTAAGCGAGCCACCTGTAATTCCTGGAATAGGCCGGTTAGAAATAACTTCTTTTCCATTAAGTACAACAGTAACATGACGGCCAACAAGTGTGATTTCATAAGTTTGCCATTCTCCTGGTTTTTTAGCCGCATAAACCGATGGTGCAATAAAACCGTATATACCACCTAAACTTACGAGGTCTGTTCTTCCTTTTGAATCTTCAATCTGGAGTTCATATCGGCCTCGCAAATAAATTCCACTATTACTTCCAGCCGGGTACTTAAATTCTACGCTCAGTTTGAAATCGTTAAATTTTTGGTTGGTAACCAGATTACCACCCGATGCGGTGTTAACCATTACTCCATCTATCATTTGAAATTTGTTGTTTGCCGGAATTATCCATCTATCCATGTTATTGGTAAGCAAATTTATTGGGTTTCCCCAAACTGGAGGTTCTTTTCTTTTAAGCGACGGAGCCCTAACCCCTGTCCATTTCAATTTATTACCATCGAGCATTTGATAACCCGAAAGTTTATCATCCTTTAAAGTAAATTCAAAATAAAGATCATCTATATCCATCCATTGAGGAGGAATGGTAAAATGATATTTATCATCGCTGGCAGAATAATGTACTTCTGCAATTGGCCTTGCACTGCCTTCGTATCCAACATAATATCCAACAAGAGTAGAAAAGCCCGACAATTTAACTTCAAGCCATCCCGGGAAACCACTTGAAGCCAATAATCCGTGTCTGAAAAGTCCAAGATTCTCTATCTGGTCATCATCCATATTTATGGTAAGATCCCACTTGCCAATTAATGGCGAGTCGCTTTCAACGCGTTGTGCCTGCGTAGAAAAGAAACCAATTAAAGTAAATAGAAATAAGATAATTTTTAAATTCTTCATAATAATATTTTATTAGTTAATCGATAATTATGTTCTATTAATATACAAATCTACTTAAAAAACAGAATTTGAATAAGCCCTATTCCAAATTTTTCAACTTCCAAGGTCGAAAAATTGAGCACAAAAAAAGGTCAACCATTTCTGATTGACCTTTTTGCTCCCCAGGTAGGACTTGAACCTACGACCTACGGATTAACAGTCCGCCGCTCTAACCAACTGAGCTACTAGGGAATATTTTATATTAACTTTGAACGTTGCTTTTCAAAAGCGATGCAAAAATAGTAGCTTTTCCGAAAAGAAAAAATATTTTTACATAAAATTGTACAATATTAATTTATGAGTGAAAATAATAAAATCCCTGCGGTTTTGGGAATAGGGAATGCATTGGTTGATATAATGACTGTGATAGAGGAAGAAACAGTATTAAAAGAGTTTGGATTACCCCGTGGGAGTATGACATTGGTTGATGCCGAATTGTCAAAAAAAATATACAACGCTACAATTAACTACAAGCGGGAAAAAACTACTGGTGGTTCTGTGGCTAATTCTATTCATGCAATAGCTTGCTTGGGGGGGAATGCTGGTTACCTCGGAAAAATAGGTGATGATGAATTGGGAGTTGTTTTTAAAGAAGAGTTTGAAAAAAATTCCATAAAAACGCATTTTTGTTTAAGCGAAAAAGAAACCGGCCGTGTAATGGCTATGGTTAGCCCCGATTCGGAACGCACGATGGCAACTTATTTAGGAGCCGCTGCTGAATTAGTACCTGAAGACATTACTCCAAACCTTTTTGATGGGTATTCATATTTATACATTGAAGGGTACCTGGTTCAAAATCACGCCTTAATTGAAAAGGCAATTAAACAGGCTAAATCAGAAGGATTAAAAGTAGCCATTGATTTATCGAGTTTTAATATTGTTGAGGAGAACCTCGAGTTTCTTGAGAATTTGATTTCAGGATATGTCGATATTGTATTTGCCAACGAAGAAGAAGCAAAAGCTTTTACAGGCAAAGAACCTGCTGAAGCCCTAGAGATAATTGCTAAAAAATGTGACATAGCAATTGTAAAGATTGGCAAAGATGGATCAATGATTAAAAGTACAGAGCAAGTTGAACTAGTAAAATCTATTAAAGCCAACCCGGTTGATACAACAGGTGCCGGCGATGGTTATGCCGCCGGATTTTTATACGGTTTAACGCTTGGGTTACCCTTAAAAAAATGTGGCCAAATTGCATCATATCTATCAGGCAAAGTAGTAGAAGTAATGGGAGCCAAATTACCCTCAGCAAAATGGCCCGATGTGTTAAAAGAGGTTCAGAAATTAAAATAAACCGTGAATTTGAGCGTCAATTTTATCGATGATGTAACTCAAATCTTCAGGTCGGGTAGTGAAATCCAAATCATCAACATTTATGATCAGGAGTTTGCCCATGGTATAGTTTTTGGTCCAGCTTTCGTAGCGGTTATTTAATTCTTTTAGATAATCCAGCCGTATAGAATTTTCGTATTCACGGCCACGGCTTTGGATCTGATCAACAAGTGTTGATACTGAAGCACGTAAATAAATAAGTAAATCAGGCGGTTGGACCAAACTGACCATTAAATCGAACAATACTTTGTAGTTATTAAAATCGCGGCTACTCATTAAACCCATACTATGAAGGTTGGGTGCAAAAATCTCTGCATCTTCATAAATAGTACGGTCCTGAATAATTGTTTTTTCCGATTTTTTAATGTTCAGGATTTGCTGAAACCTGGAATTAAGGAAATAAACCTGCAAATTAAACGACCAACGTTGCATGTCGTTATAAAAATCGTTCAGGTAGGGATTTTCATCTACACTCTCGTAATTTGGAATCCATCCGTAATGTTTGGCAAGTAATTCTGCCAGAGTCGTTTTTCCCGCTCCAATATTTCCCGCAACAGCTATATGCATGATTTATTTTTTATTTTCGAAAGTACTAAATAATTTTATTTTTGGAAATCTAAATGGGCAGATTAAATTAGTTTAATTAATTCGTCTAAATATATTCGGTTATTAGCAAGCCTTGGGATTTTGTTCTGTCCACCAATTTTCCCTTTTTGTTTCATCCATTTATAAAATGTACCCTTGGGAGCAACAATTATATGAGGTTTCTCAAGTGCCAGGTTTTTATGGCGTTTAGCTTCATAATCTGAATTGAGGGTTTTAAGCGAATTATCGAGTGTGGTTATAAAATGTTCCAGGTCGTCTGGATCTTTTTCAAACTCAATTATCCATTGATGTGCCCCTTTTTGGTTGTCAGCCATAAAAATGGGGCCCGCTGTATATTCCAAAATAATCGCGCCAGTACGTTCACTGGCAATGTTAATGGCCTGCTCAGCATTATCAATAATAACTTCTTCGCCAAAGGCATTTATAAAATGTTTGGTCCGGCCCGTAACTTTTATTTTGAAGGGGTATTTGCAGGTGAATTTTACGGTATCTCCAATTATATACCTCCATAAACCGCCATTGGTTGAAATAATCATGGCATAGTTTTCATTTATTTCAACATCTTTAAGTGAAACAACTATTGGATTATCTTTCCCATATTCACTCATAGGAATAAATTCATAATAAATACCCAGGTCAAGCATCAAGAGCATATCATCGCGGTGAGGATTGTCCTGAATACCAAAAAATCCTTCCGAGGCATTGTATGTTTCCATGTAGTGCATTTTATTTGAAGGAATTATTTTATTGTATTGTTCGCGATATGGGCCAAAATTTATGCCTCCATGAAAAAACACTTCCAGATTTGGCCATACTTCCAGAATATTTTGTTTCCCGGTTACTTCCAACACGCGTTTCATAAGCACAAGGTACCACGAGGGGACACCTGCAATAGAGGTTACATTTACATCAAGTGACGTTTCAATTATTTTATCAATTTTTTCTTCAAATTCTTCGATCAGAGCAATTTCGGTGCGAGGGAAACGAATAAAATCGGTCCATAAAGGAACATTTTCAATGATAATAGCCGAAAGGTCGCCATAATATGAGTTATTGCTAAAATTATTAACTCTATGGCTACCCCCAAGTGTTAACGTTTTTCCTTTCAGGATTTTTGTTTCAGGGAAATTCTGAATGTATAAAGCAAAAACATCTTTTGGGCCACGTAAGTGGCAATCTTCAAGTGAATCTTTAGTTACAGGAATAAATTTACTTTTGTCGCTGGTGGTCCCCGATGATTTGGCAAACCACTTTACTTCACCGGGCCATAACAGGTTTTTTTCGCCTTGCCGTAACCGTTCAACATAGGGTTTAATATCATTGTACTTTTGAAGCGGAGTTGCTAACTTAAATTCGTTTTCGTGTGTTATTTTTGAAAAATTATATTTTTTACCCCATTCTGTATCTTCAGCTCTATTCAGTAATTCAAATAACGTTTCCTTTTGAATTTCATGAGGATGTTCTTTGTAGAGTTGTATCTGGTAATTTCTTTTTACGTTGATCCAGTTTATGACAGAGTTTATTAAAGGCATTGCTTATATTTCAGTTTATTTTTATCATATAAAAATAATATATTTTTAAAGGTATTTACGAAAGTTTGGAATAACTCGTTTGAAAATATATTCTTTTTGAAAAGAATATATTTATTTGTTGAAGGTGTATATTTCCGAATAAAAAAATTATGGAAAATGACTGAATAAAATAATTTTATAAATTTACGTTTTATTACTACTACCTTTTAAAATATACAAGATGAACTACATCGATATTATTATAGGAATTTTGTTGGTTTTGTCTGCGATAAATGGATTCCGAAAAGGATTTATTGTGGAATTGGCCTCGTTGGCAGCCCTTGTTTTAGGTATTTGGGGAGCCTTCGAATTTTCCGATATTACAACGGAATTCCTCATCGAAAATTTTGACATGCACACTAAATATCTGAATGTTATATCGTTTGTTGTAACTTTTGTTGTAATTGTTATTTTGGTACACATTGTTGGAAGTGTGGTAAATAAAATGGTTGAGGCTGTAATGCTTGGTTTTGTAAACCGTTTAGCAGGCTTGGTTTTTGGATTATTAAAATCAGCGTTGATACTAAGTGTCGTTTTAGTTGTTTTCGACCGGATTGATAACGATGTGAATATTATATCAGAAGATACTAAAGCCAATTCCCGATTATATGAACCTGTACGTAGTTTTGCTCCGGGGCTTTTCCCGTTTATCGAAGGATGGATTGGTAAAATTGATGTAGATAATGATGAAGAAACTTCTATCTAAAATTCAAAAAAGGTTTAAAAAGGAAAACATTCTGCCAGACAAAACAGAAACTACTTGCGGGAATTGTCAAACCATATTTGCAGGAAATTATTGCCCCGAATGTGGGCAGTCAAAAAAAGAGTTCGACCGCCCATTTTCATTCGTTTTCTACGATTTTATGGGGAATTTTATTGCTTTCGATTACCGGTTTTATAAAACGTTTGTTTACCTGATATCCAAACCCGGGTTCCTTACAAAAGAGTTTTTTGAGGGACGGAGGGTAAGGTATTCTCCTCCTTTCAGAACGTTTATTTTTTTGAGTTTTATTTTATTTTTATTCATACAGTATTATTCAAATCAGGGCCTTTCAAAAGTTTTATCGACCGATGTTGGTGATGGAACCGTTCAATTAAATGATATTAATAGTCAAATTGCGGTTGACTCTCTTATAAAGGTTTTGCCAGCGGAATTGGATTCTGCATTAAATGAAAAAGGCGTTGATGTAGGTTATAAATATGATTTTGCCATGCTGCGCGATTCGAGTAATTTGCAATCAGCATTGTTGCAACTGTCTGAGGAATTAGAGAAAAAATTGAAAAATTCTACTGACCCTAAAGAAAAGAGAAGATATCAAACATATATTCAATTATGTCGTTCACCGGAGCTGGCTTTGTCAAGAATTTTAAAGTATATTTCATGGGCATTTTTCCTGCTCCTACCAATTTTTGCATTGGTTTTAAAACTATTTTATATCCGAAGGAAACAGAATTATGTGCGGCACCTTATTTTTTCAATCCACCTGCACTCATTTTGGTTTTTAGTATTGATTTTTATTTTTTTATTCTACTACTTGTTCCCTACCGTTAATGAGTCGATAGCTTTTATGTTAATATTGGGTTGTGGAGCCTACTTTTTTATTGCCCTTAAAAAAGTTTATCAGCAACGGTTTTCAAAGACACTTTTTAAGTTTATTGGAATCAGTTTTGTCTATTATTTTGTCTTTATCAGTGTTGTAATGTTGGCAATGATAAATGCTTTATCAATAGTTTAATTCTGAATTACAAATCAAAATTTTGACTAATAGTTTCTAACCCCACTGTATTTTATATCTTTGCCGAAAATTTTATCGACTATGAATTTTGTTGAAGACCTACAATGGCGAGGCATGCTGCACGATATTATGCCAGGAACCGAAGACCAGCTTAAAAAAGAAATGACTCCTGCATATATTGGCTTTGATCCAACAGCCGATTCGCTTCATGTTGGAAGTTTTGCGCAAATAATGTTATTAAAGAGGTTTCAATTAGCAGGGCATAAACCCATTGCACTTATAGGTGGGGCTACCGGAATGATTGGCGATCCATCGGGAAAATCGCAGGAACGAAATTTGTTAAATGAAGAATCTCTTCAAAAAAATCTGGATGGAATTCGCAAACAACTTTCAAAATTCCTCGATTTTGAATCGGGAGAGGCTAATGCTGCCGAAATGGTTAATAATTACGACTGGATGAAAAGCTACACATTCCTTGAATTTATCAGAGACATTGGCAAACACATGTCGGTAAATTATATGATGGCCAAAGATTCGGTAAAAAAACGGTTAAGTTCTGAGTCAAAAACCGGTATGTCGTTTACCGAATTTACCTACCAGTTGGTTCAGGGATACGATTTTTTATGGTTGTACGATAATAAAAACTGCAAACTTCAAATGGGTGGCTCCGATCAATGGGGAAATATAACCACCGGTACCGAATTAATCAGGCGCAAATCGGGAGGCGAGGCTTTTGCGTTAACTATTCCTCTCATAACCAAGGCCGATGGCGGTAAATTCGGAAAAACAGAGCAAGGTAATGTTTGGCTCGATCCGGAAAGGACATCACCGTATGCATTTTACCAATTCTGGTTAAATACATCGGATGGCGATGCTGAAAAATACATAAAAGTATTTACCCTCTTAAGCAAAGAAGAAATTGAAAGTTTAATTTCTGAACACCGTGAAGCTCCTCATGCGCGTGCTCTTCAGAAGAAACTGGCTGAGGAAGTAACAACAATGGTTCATTCGAAAGATGATTTGGATATGGCTATTGAAGCATCGCAAATATTATTTGGAAAAGGTACGGCTGAGCAACTTAAAAAACTGGATGAAAAAACTTTTTTGGCAGTTTTTGAAGGTGTCCCTCAGTTTAATGTGTCAAAAACAGTGATTGAAAAAGGAGTGAATATTTTTGACTTTTTATGTGATGAAACGCAAATTTTTCTTTCGAAAGGTGAATTGAGAAGGACGATTCAGGGTAATGGATTAAGTATTAACAAAGAAAAAATGGGTGACCCTGATTTTATTGTTGATTCAAAATCGTTGGTTGGTAACAAATATATTTTGGTTCAAAAAGGGAAAAAGAATTATTTCCTTGTAATCACAGAATAATATCCGCTCAATTATAATACTAAAGCCGGTAATTTTTCGTTGGAACAATGCGGCTTAAACTAAATCATTTTCTGTATGAATAATTTCTTTGATAATCAACGAATTCTGGATATCATCTGGAAAAGGAAATTTCATTTTATTTTGGTTGGGATTATTGCGGTAGCATTGTCTGCACTATTTTCATCTTCCACTTTTATTACTCCAAAGTTTAAATCAACGGCACGTATTTATCCCACTAATATCTGGACATTAAGCGATGAATCGGAAACTGAGCAGATGCTTGAGGTAATAAATTCGAACGACATCAAATTTAAAATGTTTGATGCTTTTAGATTATACGATGTGTATAATATCAAAAAGGATGATCCGTTGCATTTGACTTATATTTTGGATAAATACACTAAAAATGTTAAGGCTAGTAAAACTGAATTTGAAACAGTTGAAATAAAAATTCTGGATGAAGATCCTAATCGTGCATCGGATATGTGCGATTCTGTTATTCATTTTTTTAATTTGAAAGTGAAAGAGATACATGCCATTAAAAACCGCGAAGTTGCCGATATTTCAAAAAACAGTCTGGACCTTAAGCACAAAGAATTAGATAGTTTGATAAGTGTGATTAGCAAAACCCGGAAAGAAACTGGGATTCTTAGTTACAACACACAGGTTGAGGAAGTTACAAAAGGATATATGGCTGCACTAGCAGCGAACAGGGGAAATAGTGCTGATACAAAAACCATAAAAAAAATGTACGATAACCTGGCAGAAAATGGAGCAAAGGCCTATTATTTGGAATCCCGGTTAAATTCAGTTGTTAGTGTGATTGATTCATTACAAAATGTTTATGAAGGGGCAGTGGTCGAAGCTGAAAAAGAAATTACCTATAGCCACGTGGTTGAGTATCCGTTTCCTGCTGATAAAAAGGCTTATCCGGTACGGTGGTTGATTGTAGCTTTTACAACCATTTCGGCGGTGTTTTTGGCATTATTACTTTTCTTAGTACTTGATTACCGCAAAGAATAAATATTGAGTGTTTAAAAAATCATTTATAAAACTGGCTCTTTTTTACACCATTTCAATACTTTTTATTTTATTGAATGTCTATTTTATTGTTAAAAAAGATGCCTTTGTAATTAGTATTTTACCGCTTGCTTTGGCGGTTTTATTAGTAATTATTTTTTCTGTTCAACGGTTAATTTACCTGGTTGTATTTTTTACACCCCTTTCAATGACCTTGCGTGAATTCCTTCCCGGAATGCCATTTGATATGTATTTACCTACTGAGCCTTTACTGTTTGGGATATTAATTGTTTTTGGATTAAAAGTATTATCTGAACGGAAATTTGATAAACAAATTTTATTACATCCTGTTTCGGTTGCCATATTGTTTCATTTAATATGGATTTTTTTATCGTGCCTTACCAGTACGATGCCTGTTGTTTCGTTTAAATTTCTATTGTCGCGAATTTGGTTTGTTGTAGGATTTTATTTGATTGCTGCAAAAATTTTTGAAGGAGGGAAAAACATTGAGAAATATGTTTGGTTGTATGTATTGCCCTTAATGGGTGTTGTTTTTTATTCAACCTACAGGCATTTGGGGTATGGTTTGTGGGATAAGCAAGCGGCCCATTTTGTAGTTGGCCCTTTTTATAACGACCACACTTCGTATGGTGCTTTACTTGCTATGTATCTCCCTTTTGTGGTGGGTTTTACCTTTTTTAAATTAGGAGAAAAAAAGCACAGATTAATGGCTATGGGAGCTTCCCTTGTGATATTTACCGGGCTTATTTTATCATACAGCCGTGCTGCCTGGTTGAGTGTGGTTATTGCCTTTGGAGTTTGGGCAGTTATAAAATTAAAAATAAGGTTCCGTACTTTAGTAATAACATTTGTTTCGTTGGTGGGATTTTTTCTGGTCTTTCAAACGCAAATTGTAATGTACCTCGAACGGAACAGCGAAGAATCATCGGCAAATTTTATGGAGCACATCTCCTCCATGTCGAATATCACTACCGATGCTTCGAACATGGAAAGGATTAACCGCTGGAGTTGTGCTATTCGCATGTTTAAAGAAAAACCTGTTTTTGGATATGGCCCGGGAACCTATATGTTTCAATATGCACCTTTTCAATTAAAAAAAGACCGTACAATTATTAGCACCAATGCCGGTGATGGAGGGAACGCACACAGCGAGTACCTGGGGCCTTTGGCTGAACAAGGATTACCCGGCATGTTAATGCTTTTGGTTTTAATTGGAGTGGTTATTTATTCGGCAATTAAAACATATTCAAGGGCTACCGATCAACGCCAGAAAATGTTAATAATGGGTGCACTCACAGGCCTCTTAACTTATTATTTGCATGGTTTAGCGAATAATTTTCTGGATACCGATAAAGCCTCTGTTCCTTTTTGGGGATTTACTGCCATGATAGTTGCAATTGATTTACATAATAAAAACAAGGCAAAAAAAAATCCGGAACAAAATGGACCGGATTTGGAGAAAATATCTTAAGTGTTATTTTTTAACTCTTTCAGAATACGACCTGTCGCGTGTATCTACTTTAATTATATCACCCTGATTGATAAACAACGGCACCATTATTTCAGCTCCTGTTTCAAGTGTTGCTGGTTTTAACGCGGTCGAACTGGCAGTATTTCCTTTCTCGCCAGGAATGGTGTATGTGATTTCCAACTCCACAAATGCTGGCAATTCAGCAGTAAGAGGAATTTCTTCTTCGGCATGAAAGTTAATTTCAATTATCTGCCCTTCCTTCATTAGATCGGCATTTTCAATAATCTCTTCAGGTATTGGAACCTGCTCAAAAGTTTCGGTATGCATACAATTGAAACCCATATCATCTTTATACAAATATTGGTATGGCCTACGTTCAATCCTCACAACGTTTATTTTTATCCCTGAAGTAAACGTGTTTTCTACAACCCGACCGGTTTTAATATTTTTAAGTTTGGTGCGTACAAATGCGGGCCCTTTACCGGGCTTAACATGCTGGAACTGTACAATCTGCACAAGGTTACCGTTAAATTCAATACACATTCCATTTTTAAAATCTGAAGTACTCGCCATAATCTATCTAAATTTATTTATTCTACTTTTTCTGCAAAAGTAATCAAATCATCTAAACACTACAATTTCAGGCAAATAATTAGTTTGTCCTTTAATGTTTTTACTTCGATTTATACAGCAAAGGCCTGTAAGGTGGAGTGTTTTGGATTTTTAGAATTTTACACAATTATCTGGTTATAATTATCTTTTTTACTTCTGAGCGCCCTTCAAAATCAATGGCTACAAAATAAACTCCGTTAGGCAATTCTACTTTTATGTTATTACTGTTTTCAGGAGATAATGATTTAATCATTTCCCCCATCAACGAATAAACTTTGAGTGATGTTATTTGGGAAGGTCCTTTAATAGAAAAAGTCCCGTTATTCGGGTTTGGAAAAAGGACCAATTCGCTGTTTTGAATTTTTGAACTATTATTAACCGGTATTTCAGTAATATGGAGTAAAGCTTCGTTTGTGTAAACTACACAATTATTGCTTATTTTACATCTGATTCCTGCTCCATTAAGTGAAATAGGTACAGGGAAAATGGAAAATTCGGAACTGGCAGAATTAGAGAACATTGTTCCGGTAAAATCGATCCATCCCATACCATCATGATTATTAAGCTGCCATCTGTAGTTGAGAGAGTCTCCTGCTTCGGCAGAAAACTCTAGCGAGGCTCCTTCTCTAACAGTGGTGTCAATCAGATGAGGAATTGCTTGCAAACATTCCGATGGATTAATTTCTATTTGCGAAGAAATATTTTGAGAGGTTGCTTTACCAAGCTTAGCTACTTCTGTACCTGTCATTGAATAATTTCGAATCTGGACACAGTTAACATACAAAGGGCTGGTTTCATTGTTTTCATCCGAAAATAAGTTGGAAATTTGAACAGCCCAGTTATTATTTATACAGAACCGGTATTTATAAATTTCAGGAATGGTAATTTTACCTAATAATTGGCCATCGGCATATACATTAACTAATTCTTTGTCGAGTTCAAAAACAAAGGCCAGACGGTACCACGTACTGTCGTTAATTGAACCAAAATACTGTTCCAATATTCCAATTCCATTATTGGCATTAGTATTTATAAATAATTCGGCATCGTCGGCATTGGAGCTACCGGTTTGGAAAAGTGCAATATATCCTGAAGCCCCTGAAGGTTTTAAAATATCCATTACCAACGAATAATTAAGATTACAATCGGGGTATTTCCACAAAACATTATCGTGTGGAGCTATATTTGAAAAAAACTGAAGAGAATGGGCTGGATCAAATCCCGGGACAAACATAACTGATGCAACTGTATCGTTAAATGCCGGGATATTAAAATCGGCTGTTGTTCCGAATCGAATAGTTTGCCCATTGGTTGATGTGTCTCCAGTTTGTACCATTTGTGAACCAATTGTTCCGTTCAGGTTCTGGTCGATAAAATCCCATTGCCCGGTAATACGTTTTTCGGGATAAAAACCACCATTTTTATTGTTGCAGAAATAATTGGCAGCCATTGCCGGACGATCGGTTTCTATGCCGTCAATTCCAAAATCATCGGCCAATTTAAATAAGGCATTTCCATTAATGGTATAGATCCATAAATCAATCCCATTTACATGAAGATTATCGCGGTATTCAGCTGGCCAGGTAATTGAAGTATCCTGAATGTCGATTACAGGAAGCTCAACAGCAATAACATTTTTATTTTTGAGGTTGGTATAAAATTCAGTATCATCGATAACTGTGGGTGGGGCTCCAAAATAAACCAAAGGAGTATTTGGCATCAGAGAGTGGTATTTATCAACTTTTGTTAGGTTATCCGGATCGATGATTATAATATCTTCGTCTGCACCTGATGCAATCAATGTTTTTTTTATTAATTCAGGCTGATACACTTTCATGTTCAGGTACAATTTACGGTTATACTTTTGAGCTACTTTAATAGCTCCTTCTAAATCAGGGACTTTTGTTCCTGCAAAACGGGGATTTTTCCAGCTTCCGGCATCAAATGTTTTTATTTGTTCTCTGGTCATCTCGGCAATAAAACCTTTCCCATTTGTGGTTCTTTCAACATATGCATCGTGCATCAGCATTAAAATGCTGTCTTTGGTCATCCGAATATCAATTTCAATGGCCCATGCACCTTCAATATACCCTTGCTCAATTGAAACAAGCGTGTTTTCAGGAAAATAATAGGACGATCCTCCACGATGGCCAATGGTTCGAAAGGAACATTGGCTGTATATGGTTTGAATTCCTAAGAAGAATATAAATACGGCTAAAAGTGTTTTTAACGACAAAGCTGTTAGTTTTAAATTCAGTAAAAGATACCAATAATTTTCATTGGTATTTCGGTGTAATGAATATAAAACCAAGAGTGAATGAAATAGTTCAAGCAATTAATAACTCAGGAGGGGTGAAATTGAAAAGGTTATTCTGTTTCGTAACTTTCTAAAACGGCGCGCAATGCTCCTACTTTCATATCAAATTCAAGAAGTATTGGGACTTTATCAGTTTTTGAAATGTAAAATTTAAGCCCATCAGCCCTTTTTAGCACTTTCCCTTTTTCAACAAAAGGTGCTAATACATAACAATCGATGTCGCCAATTTTTGTTTTTAGCGTCTCAAAACCAAGGAACCGGATACTTATATCATTAATTTTATCGGCATGATAGGTAGGGAAGGAAATTGTTTCTCCCTGGTCTATTTTTTCAATATAATTGTGGTTAATAAAATAAAAGAACACCGAAATGATGTCTACAAGGCTGTCGGGAGTCTGCATCCATCCTGCTTTTTGGCTGTGCAAAGAATCCTTCTCGTGGTAATAATTCACCTCGTTGTACGACCGGTATTTTTTTTCTCTGATATTTCGGATTGATTTTAGTGGTAATCCGGTTTTTGCATCAACAATTGTTTCATAAATGTCGTGCACTTTAAAAAGAGTATTGGTGAGTCCGGTTGTTTTGCCTACCAGGTAATAGTGAATAGCCGGTATATCATTATAAATTGTGTCGGAAATAATCATTTGGGCTTGCCCACCTTTAATAAATCCAAATTTGAGATTAAATTTCAGGTTGTCTTTTTGAACACCCAATAATAACATGGGAGAGATTATAAAAAAAAGCGCTATCCAACTGTTTTTAATCATATAATTTTATTCTTAGGAATTGTTGCAACAAAATCTTTTAAATAATAAGGTTCAAAATATGCAACATCTTCAAAATCATTATTTTTAAACTTCTTATATGCTAATGGTATCATAAAACGTGCCGAAGCTTTAAATGGTTCATTAAACAAGGCATTTTTACTGGTTATTTGGTCCTTGCATTTTTGTGCACCATTACCTATATAGATGATTTTATTTTCTTTGAGTTGCTTTTCAAATGAACTGTTTTCAATAATTTTTGCTGAAATAGATTCAATTTGCTCGCCACTTTTATTGTACAAAGCAGTATATACTTCCATTCGCCTTGCGTCAATCATTGGGCAAATAAGTGTTTTGTCATCAGTTTTTAGTTGAAATTCTTCAGGATATTTTGACAGGTAATCAGCCATTGCATCAAGTGTACTTATACCAACAATAGGTTTGCCAGCAGCATAACTTAATCCTTTAACGGCTGAGATTCCAATTCGTAACCCAGTATACGAACCTGGCCCTTTGCTAACTACAAAGGCGTCGATGTCGCTGATTTGTATTTTATTTCGCTTTAATAGTTCTTCGATATAAACAGTTAATAATTCAGAATGGTTGAGTCCATTTAGATTTTCAATATTATCAATTAATTTTTCATCTGATGACAATGCAACAGAACATACTTCGGTAGAAGATTCCAATAATAAAAAAAGAGACATGCTTAAATAATTTAATTATATCAACTAAAAATAAACCGATTTGTTGTTGGGTGTGCAAAATACTAAATTTGCCGATTAATAAGTTATAGTTACATTGAGTGATTATTATTGATTTAATTGATAATTAACAGATAAATTAAGCTTTTTTTTTGAAATATTAAATTTGCCCGACCAATTTATTGATGTAAAATTCCGAAATTGAGCAAGTTTTATCCGTTAGTTTTTGAAATAAAATTGTTACCGAATGAGATATCTGATAGTATGTTTTTTACTTCTTTTTACAATTTTTGCTTTTGGGCAGAAAAACTTAGTAAAAAGTGCCGATAAAAAGTTTAAAAACAAACAATATGAGAAGGCCATAGAATTGTACAAAACTGCATACGAAGAAAATAAAACCAGCTACCATATTCTTAAAAGGCTGGCAATGGTTTATGAACGGCTTGATAAAACAAGAGAAGCTGAAAGGTATATGAAAGAATTGTTTGATGCCGGGCGGAATGTTTCGTACGATATGTATATGTACGCCAACCTTCTGTGCCAGAATGGAAAATTTGAAGAAGCACAAATGTGGCTGGATAAATATGCCGTAAAAAAAAGTGGAGAGAAAAAAGTAAAAGTATTGGCCGATAAAATTGAATACATCCGGAATTTAGTGAAAGATTCAACTGCTTATGAAATATCACAGCCATCGTTTAATACACCCGGATCGGAGTTAGGAGCCTGTTTTTATAAAGATGGAATTGTTTTTTCATCGTCATCTTTATCAGGGACAAGGGCTGACCAACGGTTACAAGCTAACAATTTACCTTTTCTTGACCTCTATTTTGCCCCCGAGGTAAGTGAAGGCGTTTTAGGGAAACCTGTGGAATTTGCCCGTAATTTAAGAACTCATTTTAACGATGGGCCTGTTGCATACGATCCAATCGACAACTTGTTTTATATTACCCGTTATGCGCCCGACGAAGCAGGCGAAGATGAAGCCGAAGATGTGTTTCACCTTCAAATTGTAGTTGCAAAAGAAAAAAAAGGGGAGTGGGACTTAAAAGAAGAGTTTTTCCTGAACAGCCCAAATTATTCAGTGGCTCATCCTTCGGTGAGTAACGATGGGAAATTGATTTATTTTGCCAGCGATATGCCGGGGGGCTATGGTGGATATGACATTTATTTTTGTTATAAACTTGAAACCGGGAAGTGGAGTAGCCCATATAATGTCGGGCCTACTGTTAATACAAGGAGGAATGAACTTTTCCCATTTATCGATAGTAGGGGATATTTATATTTTTCTTCGGAAGGGCACCTTGGCCTTGGCGAATTAGATATTTTTGTTGCTACACCTGAAAAGGGGATTTTTAGTAAAGTTCGGAACTTAGGGTATCCGATAAATAGTCCCAAAAGAGATATAGGATTTATTTTAACAAATAATTCTTCGCGAGGTTATTTTTCATCAAACCGAAGCGAAAGTAAAGGTTATTATGACCTCTATACCGTAAAATTGAGTTTTAATCCCGTAACTATAAAAGGAGTAGCAAAAAGTTTTACTGATAAAACAATCCTTCAAAATGTAGTGATTGAAATTACCGATAGCGTAGGAAATAAAATTGGCGAATCACGGACAAAGGAAGATGGTAGTTATTCGATTATAATTGATAAAGTTGACCTGATAGTTCTATCGGCCACTAAAGATGGTTTTTCTCCAACTAAAAATTCTGTAAAAATTGATTTTTTGCGCCCGGAGGATGAAATGAATATCGAGGTGTTTTTAAAAAATGACTAATCATAAACATCACTGTATCGTAATTACCGTTTGATCATTTTTCCAAACAGATTCAAAATTTTCGATATAATAGTTTGTTTCTTTTTTTGATTCAAGTTTTATTAATTGCCCAACTTCTGAAAAAATACCTTCATATTTTAAATCAGGGATGTAATCAAAGGTTTCGATTTTTACATAAGGCAGGTAAATAAATTGCGAGGGAGTATAATTAAAGGTTGTTACTACCACTTTATCGTCAACAATGATGTATTTGCTGTGAATGTTTTTATTTACTCCATAACTGGCATTTGGTAGTTTTTTATAAGCAGTTATAAATTGCTTAAAATGGTAGGTGTTAGTTGGGCAACGGAATTTTTGAGTAGGCTCCGAATCACAGGCATATGTTTGTGTTAAACATTTTACCTGCACTCCGTCATTTGCCTTTTCCATGAGGTTATACAATATTCCTTTTACTCTTTTTTTAACATTAATCTTTTTTTTAATCCTATAGTTTAGTGGGTAACTATAATTAAATGCAGATAAATGTTGAGCCATAACCCAAATTCTTTTTTGGGCAGATGAAATCAGCTCTGAAATTATTTTTTCGGCAACCATAGGGCTGTTTTTATAAAAAGGAGACACAAAATAATTGTTCATGCACTGGTTTGATTCTTCGAGGTGAAACGGATAATTTATTGAATTAATTTGTTGTATGTAATTTCTAATGTGTACCGAAGAGTTGATTAAATGATTAAAAAATAATTGAACCGGTTTTTTTTGCTGCCCTGTTAATTCCTGAAGCAACATATTGTCGTATTTTGGTAAATCGCGAACTGCCATGTTCGATGATAGCAGGCCATTTACAACCGTGCCGTTTTTAAAAGAAATAAGTAACGATTTAATATGAAGTGAATACGGAATTTTACCGCGTGAGAAAGGTTTTATTTTTGAACTGCGAATATATGCATGTGGGAAAATGTAAAGGTTATATCCTTCAATGGGTGTATTAATAAAACCCTGGTAGACTATCTGAGCCAATGATTTTTTTGTTTGCCTTTTTTTAAAGGCCCATTCCCCCGAATCGTAATAAATTGTTTGAGGATATGAATTATCGTAACCTTCAAGAGGAATTGAAATAACATTAATTTTTATTCCTTTTAAAGCAAGTTTTTGGAAAATAGAATGAAGTTCGAAATTATTAAAAAGGTACAGTGCCAAATTAATGGATTCAATTTCGTTTTGGTGTTCCTGTAAATAGGATTTTAAATAGTTAAATATTTTTGGACTTGGCCCAATGTTGGAATAACGGTTGGTCTCTTTTGGTGGGGGTTCATCAAAAAGAATTATTGTTCGGTCCATTGATGAAAATTTTAAATTTTATATTAAGTATTTGCCATAAGGTCATTTTTAATTTGACGTGCTAAGGCTTCAGCTAATTTTACCGGCACAGCGTTCCCAATCATTTTGTATCCGGCTGCCAGTTTTTTGTAATGGAAAATAAAATTATCGGGGAATGTTTGTATCCGGGCACATTCACGTACCGTAAGCCTGCGGTATAGGTTTTCTTTTCCTGAAACGAACTTTCTTTCATCGGTAGCTACCAGTTCCATTTTTGGAGCCTGGGGGTGTATAGGAGCATGCCTGCCTCCTGCCTGGATTGTAAACGAAGGTTCATCCCATGAGCGAACCCGATTGCGCGACATATAGATGGAAGAGAAACCACCAGTCATAAATTCATGATTTGGAATATTACACAATTTCCCATTGGTATTATTAGTTCCAATACCTTCAATCTCTTTGCCTTTTAAATCAAAAATGGCATCTTTTAAAGTTGGAGTATTTTGAGATGGGAGTGGGGCAACAAAAGCCTGATCGAAATAATTTTTGTGATAACCAACAATTACTACCCTTTTACGGTCTTGTGGCACATTGTAGCATTTTGCGTTTACCAGAGTAGTTGATACCATGTATCCTGCTTCCTCAAACAATTCGACAATGTACTTAAAAGCTTCGTTGTGTCGTTGAAAAAGAATTCCTGAAACATTTTCGGCTAAAAAGAATTTTGGCTGCTTGTGTTTGAGTAGCCTGATAAAATCAAAAAAAAGTTGTCCTCGGTTGTCATTTATTCCTCGACGCGTACCTGCTTCACTCCAACTTTGGCAAGGTGGGCCTCCAACAATCCCATCACAATCGGGAACATCTTCAAGGGGGATTTTTGTAATACTACGTTTGTCGAGGAAAGTTTCAGGGTGGTTTTTTTCGTATGTTTCCCATATTTCTTTGTCGTACTCGTTAGCCCATATAACATTAAAACCTGCATTTTTAAATCCCAGGTCAAGGCCTCCAGCCCCGGCAAATAATGAAACTATCTTCATTTTTTATCTCTGATTTCTGTTGGTTTATTTTAAACATTAAAAATAAGGCTAAAACTTTAATTTTCTAGTTATAAAAATTGCATGTAGATTACAAAAGCAACAAAAAGTGAAAAAATAATTTCGCCCCATAATTTACTTTTTAAGAATACCAGAAAATTTGAAATCAGGTATGATGATGGAACTGCCAGCAAAATAAATACTTCCTGAGAAGAGAAGGGGGCAAGGGAGAAGCTTACAATCAGGAATATAAAAATATAGAAAAGTGCAACAAAATATTTCCGTGAGCTTATTTTTTTTGTGTCGTATTGCCTAAGTAACCATAAACTGCTAATTAGAATTAATAAAGCCAGAAAACCGATAAAAAGTTGGGTTGAAAGAATACCAAACGTAAAATCGTTTTTTAAACTAAAAGTATATTTAAAAAATTGATACAAACTTTCAAGTGTGTCGAAATAGAAAAAATATGAAAAACAAAATATCCAGGGAAGTAAAAGCCCTAAAAAAAGGAGAACAAGATTACGCCATGAAAAACTTTGATTGATGGTTATAAATCCCAAAATAATTGCAGGAAATAGAGAAATTAAATTAAAATAGAATAATGATCCCAAACCAATAAACAATCCTGACTCAAATGAGAGGTTAAAAAATACCTTTTTTTCATAGATTCCGAACATTTTATCGATGGAAAACAATAGAAATATTAATCCAAAATAGACCGGATGTAGAGTTTGCAGGTTTGAAAAACTGCTGGCAAATAATATAAAAATAGTTGAAGGTAATAGGGTTCGAATTCTGATAAATGCATAACTGCTATTGATTTTTTGAATCAGAAATGCGGCGATAATAAGCAAACCCAAGGCCAGTAGTACTTGAACAAAGGAGTTCCCTAAAAAACCTGAATAAAAGGATTTAAATATCGACAGTTGTTTTTCATCTGTGAGAAACGAATAATTATTTGGCGAAATCAAGCTTCCTCCCCAAAGTGCAATTGCAATAATTGGGAAAAGGATTAAATTATATGCCTGATTAGTTTTAAATATTCGTAACAGCATAGTTATAGGTCAAATCCCAGATCTTTTCGATAGTATTTTTCAGTATAATTGATTAGCTCTGCATTTTTGTATGAAGTGGCTAAAGCTTCTTTCATATTTGCACCATATGAACTAACAGCCATTACCCGGCCTCCATTTGTTACAATATTGCCATTATCATTTTTTGTGCCTGCATGGAAAATAATACTATCCGAAATTGTTTCGGCACCTGTAATTTTATGGCCTTTTTCGTAATTTCCGGGATATCCCCCCGAAACCAGAATTACAGCTGCTGCAGTCCTTGAATCAACTTCTATACTTTTTTCATTAAGTGTACCATCGGCAGCTCCTTCGAGTAAGTCAACCAAATCAGATTTAATGCGAAGGATAACGGCTTCTGTTTCAGGATCGCCCATTCTAACATTGTATTCAATCACATATGGTTCACCTCCACAATTAATTAATCCAAAAAATACAAATCCATTGTATTCAAGGCCATCTTTTGAAAAACCATCGATGGTTGGAATAATAATCCGTTCCTCCACTTTTTTCATAAATGAAGCATCGGCAAATGGTACCGGCGAGATTGATCCCATCCCTCCGGTGTTTAAACCACTGTCTCCTTCACCAATACGTTTGTAGTCTTTTGCTTCGGGGAGGATTTTATAATTTTTACCATCGGTAATTGCAAATACTGATAATTCAATTCCCGATAAAAATTCTTCGATAACTACTTTTTTACTTGCTTCACCAAATTGGCCATTCAACATTTCAGCCAACGATTTTTCTGCTTCTTCAAACGAGTCAATTATCAGAACCCCTTTTCCAGCAGCTAAACCATCAGCTTTTAAAACATATGGAGAGGTCATTGTTTTCAAAAATTTGATTCCCAGCTGGAGTGTTTCAGGAGTAATAGTTGCATATTTAGCTGTAGGGATGTTGTGTTTTTGCATAAACTTTTTTGCAAAATCCTTGCTTCCCTCCAATTGAGCCCCCGATTTTTTAGGACCTACAACTTTTACATTTTTGAGTGATTTGTCGCAGGCAATAAAATCATGAATTCCTTCAACCAATGGCACTTCAGGACCAACCACTACCAGATTTATTGATTTTTCGATGAGGCATTTTTTAATTCCCTCAAAATCGGAAACACCAATCTCAATGTTTTCGCCAACACTGCTGGTTCCAGCATTTCCCGGGGCAAAATACAAATTGTCAACTTTTTTACTTTGTTTGATTTTCCAACCGATTGCATGTTCGCGCCCGCCTGAACCTATTATTAAAATATTCATTTTGCTGCTTTATTTTTACGCAATTAATTACTGTAAACGTGTTTAATTTCCAATGTTAATCCTTGTTAATTGATTTTGTAAAACCTGTCCAATTTCATTTGACAATTCTGTTTCACCAAAAGACGCGCATGAACGTTGCATTTTTTGTATAAAGAAAAATGCCCGTTGAATTTCTTCATTAATACTTTGGTCATTTATATATTTAGGGCCAAGCGAAAGAAAATAATCCAGGTCCTCGTTATAAGTAGTAAAAGCTTTGTTGATCATCTCTTTTGCTTTCTCTTTTTCACCCAGCTTGAAATAGTTATCCGTCAGTTCAAGAGCAAAATAATCATAAGGAATAATTTCATGCGGTATTAACTCAATACAACGGTCAATAACAGCCAGTGCCGAATCCTTTTTCCCTTCATTAATTAAAGTGGAAGCCAAACGGTTAAAACTGTTACGGATATTTGATAACATCCGTTTATTGTTTTCATCCATATATATATTTGGATCTTCCATGTTGCCCCATTTGAAGTTTTCCATCAGGTTTTTATACATGGGGCCAGAAGCCACTCTGCCAATTGTAAACCTGTCGGAAGCTGAAGGGCTTTTTATAGGGACTAGTCTGTAAGCAAAACCTTCGAGCTGAAAATAATCCTCCAAATTCATGTATTTGTTATTTCCTACAGTAATTGCCCAATATATAGGCCTTTCCCAATTGTTTGTAGCAATTAAGTCAAGAATCATTAATTCATCTTTCGACAGGTATGTTTTACTGCTTAAGTCAATGGTAATAGTGTCAACAATTTTATCGTAATCCTGGGGTGCTACAACTTTATGTCGAATAACAGCTTCTTTATCTACTTTAAATTTCAGGATTTTCCCCGGAATATAGGCTGCATTATCGGCTTGTGCTAATTTTGTTTTTGGATTATCATCGGCTACAAAATCGATGGCCATTTTTAAATCAACAGCCCCTGAAATTCTCGGATCGTCTAATAAATATACCACATCGCGTGTTCCCTGAACATATTGTTTTTCATTTAAAGAATAAGGAACCGGGTCGGAATCATAGGCTTTTCGTCGCATTTGATCTATATACCAATCGGTTTGAAGGTAGCTGAGGTTGCACACTCTTACATCAGTGCGTTCGCCTTCAACTTCCTGGTTATACCACAATGGGAAAGTGTCATTGTCGCCATTGGTAAAAAGGATACCATTGGGGGCACATGTTTTTAAGTAATTTGCTCCAAGGTCTCGGGCGGTATACCTGTTCGACCTATCGTGGTCATCCCAGTTTTCCGATACCAAAATTCCCGGCACCAAAACAAGGCATAAGCCGGTAACAACTCCTGCAGCAATTGTTGCTGGCAGGTATTTTTTAATTCCTTCGTATAAAGCAAAAACGCCAAGGCCAATCCAAATTGAAAAGGCATAAAACGATCCTGCATAAGCATAATCCCTTTCTCTGGGTTGGTGAGGGTATTGGTTTAAGAAAACAACAATTGCCAAACCTGTAAGAAGAAACAGCAAAAATACAATCCACAGGTCTTTTTTTCCTTTAATTCCTTTTCGGTATTGAATGATTAAACCAAGGATTCCTAAAATTAATGGCAAAAAATAATAGGCATTCCGGGCTTTGTTATTTTTAAAATGAGCAGGTAGGCCTTCTTGAGAACCCAGTCGGGCATTGTCGATAAATGGAATACCACTTATCCAGTTGCCATGAATATAACTTCCATGGTTTTGAATGTCATCCTGCCGACCAGCAAAATTCCACATAAAATACCTGAGGTACATGTGTCCTACCTGGTAGGTGAAAAAGAACCTTAAGTTTTCGCCAAGAGTAGGTTTAACGATGGTCACAATTTCGCCTCTTTCGTCGGTATGCCTTATCTTTTGCCCTTTAATTTTCCCCCAGTTTTTATAATCCTCGGCATGAGATTCTTCCATGCTGCTCCACATCCGTGGGAAAAGGGTTTTAAACTTATCGTCGTAATTAGGTATGGTTTTGTAGTTTGTGATTTTATATTTTCCATCAATTTGAGAATAAATTGGTTTCCCTTCAGAGAACCTGTTCTGTGGATTTAAAGGGGAATTATAAAATTGGCCGTACAACAAAGGTAATTCTCCGTATTGTTCACGGTTTAAGTAGCTTAACAATGTGAATGTATCGTTTGGACTATTTTGATCCATTGGCGTTTTAGCTGAGGACCGTATAATTATCAGCGCAAACGATGAGTAACCAATTAGGATTACCGTTATACTAACAAGAATAAGATTCCAAATTGCTTTTTGTTTTTTGATGGTATATTGAATTCCCAAAACAATTAAGGCAATAAATAAAACAAGGTAAAATAACAAACCAGTGTGGAATGGCAATCCAAATACATTAACAAATAATAATTCGAACCACGACCCAATTTTCACAAAACCAGGAATTATGCCATACATTATTCCTGCCAATAGAGCTACTGAAATAACTAAGGAAGCAATAATTCCGTTTCGTGTTACCGGGTATTTTTTGAAATAATAAACAAAAACTATTGCCGGAATTGCCAAAAGGTTTAATAAGTGGACACCTACTGATAACCCAATAATGTAGGCAATAAATATCAACCAGCGGTTAGCATAAGGTTCGTCGGCAACGTTTTCCCATTTTAAGATGGCCCAAAAAACAACAGCCGTAAATAACGATGAGGTGGCATATACTTCGCCTTCGACGGCCGAAAACCAAAAAGTATCAGAAAAAGAGTAGGCTAACGCACCCACTAAACCACTTCCAATTACAGCAATTGTTTCTCCGGATGTTAATTCATCGCTTTTGGCAACCAACCGTTTTGCAAAATGAGTGATCGTCCAGAACAAGAAAAGAATGGTAAAAGCACTCGCTAAGGCCGATAATGAATTAATCATAACAGCCGGTGCACCAAAATTAGTAAATACATTTCCCAGAATCATAAAAAACGGAGCGCCGGGAGGATGGCCAACTTCCAGTTTAAAAGCAGTTGTTATAAATTCACCACAATCCCAAAAACTGGTAGTAGGTTCAATGGTAAGGAGATATGTTATAGCTGCAATGATAAATGTGATCCAGCCAAACAGGTTATTTTGGAAGTTGTATTTTTTCATCTCATTATTATTTAAAATTTTTAACCGCATTCGATGCAACTCCCATGATTTTAATTATGCTTATAAAAGGCAAAGTATTATCATGGTCGTTTCATAACTGCAATTTTTCAATATGCTGTTTAATCTGGTGTTATATCTAAAAATTTTATACCAGTATTAATCAGGAATTCTTCGGTAAAAATTATCTAAAATGCGAAGATAATTGTTTTCGTTCAAACAACTAATTTTGCTGTTTATTTTAAAGGTTTTTTAAGATTTTGAAAGTTGCGAAATTGCAATTTCATAGTGTCTTTAATAATTTTTTATTTGTTATTCCTTATGGTTTTTTTTAATTATTCCTGAGTAGTTCGTTTAATTTGTATTTATCAAGCAAGGTAATGGTTTTTTTCTCAATTTTAATGAGTCCATTGTTTTGCATTTCGCCCAAAACCCTTGCTAACGATGGGCGGGTAACTCCAAACAGGTCGGCCAACTGCTGTTGAGTTTGTTTTAATTCAATGGAGTGAAAGTTTGATCCTGTCGACTGAAGCAGGAAATGGGCTATTTTTTCTTTAATGCTTTTAAAACTTAAAAAATGCAGTTTTCCGGAAAGGAATTGTGTACGCGATGAAATGGCATTTAAATAATTGGTCAAAACCTGCTGATTTGATTGCATTAATTTCAGAAAATCAGCTTTGGGGATAACTATCAGTTCAACATCGTTATTGGCAATTACCGTTACCGGGAAACGGTTGTTTTTTCCAAAAAGAAACGCAGATGCCAATGGGCGTGGAGACTCAATGTCTTCAATCTTTAAAGTGCGCCCCGAATAATCCATCATTTCGCCTTTTACCGAGCCCTTTTGGAGAATGCTCAAACTTTTTAATTCTTCACCGAGCGAATATATTAATTCATCTTTTTTAAACTTTTTAACCTTGAAAAGTATGTCAGAAAATAAATTTTCGAGGTGCCCCGGTGTTAGTCCCGAAAAAACAGGAGATTTTGTTAAAAGGTCAAAATTTGCCATAAAATATCGTTTTGTAACAATTGATACATTTTAAGTAACGCCGGTAGTTTACTTTTGTTTTGTAATTTAAAGAGAAAGTTATGATCAGGGAGATTGTTAAAATAGATGAAGAGTTATGTAATGGTTGTGGCGATTGTGTCCCAAACTGCCACGAAGGAGCTCTGCAAATAATTGATGGGAAAGCACGGTTAATTAGCGAACTGATGTGCGACGGATTGGGAGCATGCCTTGGGCACTGTCCTGAAGGAGCCATCACAATCGAAAAACGTGAGGCTGAAGATTATGACGAAGAAATAGTAATTGCACAAATGATACCCAAAGGGAAAAATACAGTATTTGCGCATTTAAAACACTTACAAGAGCATGGCGAAACAGAATTTCTTCGTCAGGCTACAGGTTATTTAAAAGCCAACAGAGACATATTGCCTTTTTCAATTAGCGAAGTTCATAAATTACTGCACAGTACTGCACAGCAACAACCATTTCAACAACCTGAAGCCTGTGGGTGTCCGGGATCTGCACCAGTGGCGTTTGATAAATCAGGAATTAAAATGGCGGACAACAAAGTTGAAATTGAATCAGAATTAACTCAATGGCCAGTTCAGTTACATTTGGTAAATCCGGCAGCTTCATATTTTAATGGACAGGACCTGCTAATCGCTGCCGATTGTACCGCTTTTGCAAGTGGTAACTTTCACCAGCAATTTTTAAAAGGGAAAAAACTGGTAATTGCATGCCCTAAACTCGATCAGGGAAAAGAAATATACGTGGATAAAATTGAAACATTAATTGACGATTCTCGGGTGAATACAATTACTGTTTTACGTATGCAGGTTCCTTGTTGTGGAGGCCTTTCGCAAATTGTAAATATCGCCGCATCACAAGCATCGAGGAAAGTACCTATAAAAGAAATTGTAATAGGAATTAAAGGTGAAATAATCTCGGAAGAGTGGTTGTAAGTAGCATTTTTTAGAAAATCTCCCAATAGCCCAATATTAATATTCTAATAATTAAAGTCTATTTCTTTTATCAGTTTTTACTGATACAGGGAAAAACATTCGAAATATTATAAAATGAGTGAAATGAATATGTTTTGTTTTCAGTGCCAGGAAGCGGCAAAAGGTACAGGTTGTGAAATTAAAGGCGTTTGTGGAAAAACAAGCGACGTGGCTAATCTACAGGATACATTATTGTATGTTCTAAAGGGAATTAGCTGGTTTAACGAAAAATTAAGGGCTAAAGGTTTAAATCCTGAAAAAGTTGACAAATTTGTGTTCGATGGTTTATTTAGCACCATTACCAATGCCAATTTCGACAAAAAAAGTTTTGAGAGGCGTATCATTAAAGCATTACAATTACGGAATGAGTTGCATTCTCGTTGCCTTGCAACAGGTATTAGTTTAGACGATAAATTACCTGATTTTGCTTCATGGAACAGTACTTCAGCTGAAGAGTTTGAGAAAAAAGCCAGCGAGGTTGGTGTGCTTAGTACTGAGAATGAAGATGTGCGGTCGTTGCGCGAATTGATTATTTACGGTGTAAAAGGATTGGCAGCTTATGCCGAACATGCTTTTAATATAGGGTATAAAGAGGAAGCTATTTATGCTTTTATGCAACGTGCACTGGTTGCTACAACCGAAGATTTGAGTATTGATGAGCTTTTAGCTCTAACTCTCGAAACCGGAAAGTTTGGCGTTGAGGTGATGGCTTTGCTTGACAAAGCAAATACATCAAGTTATGGAAATCCTGAAATGACAAAAGTAAATATTGGGGTACAAAACAAACCCGGTATTTTAATTTCGGGGCACGACCTGAAGGACATGGAAGAACTTTTGAAACAGACCGTAGGGACTGGAATTGATGTGTACACGCATAGTGAAATGTTGCCGGCGCATTATTATCCGAAGTTTAAAAAGTATACACACTTGGTAGGGAACTACGGAAATGCATGGTGGAACCAGAAAGAAGAATTCGAAAGCTTTAATGGGCCTATCCTGTTTACAACCAATTGTATAGTCCCTCCGAAAGAAAAAGCATCTTATTCTGATAAAATTTATACAACTGGTTCATCAGGCCTCGAAGGTGCCATTCATATACCGGAAAGGGAAGAAGGAAACATGAAAGATTTTAGCCAGATTATTGAGCATGCAAAAAAATGTGCTGCCCCAAAAGAAATTGAAACAGGCGAAATAATTGGTGGATTTGCTCATGCACAGGTTTTTGCATTGGCCGATAAAATTGTGGATGCTGTAAAAACCGGGGCCATCAAAAAATTCTTTGTAATGGCTGGTTGCGATGGCCGAATGAAAGATCGTGATTATTATACTGAGTTTGCTAAAGAAATGCCTAAGGATACAGTTATTTTAACAGCAGGCTGTGCCAAATACCGTTACAATAAATTAGCTCTTGGCGATATTGGTGGCATTCCGCGTATGATCGATGCTGGGCAGTGTAACGACTCATATTCACTGGCGGTAATTGCTTTAAAATTAAAAGAAATCTTTGAATTGAATGATATTAATGAATTGCCGATTGCTTATAATATTGCCTGGTACGAACAAAAGGCGGTAATTGTATTGTTGGCATTGCTTCATTTAGGTGTTAAAAATATTCATTTAGGACCAACATTGCCGGCATTCCTATCGCCAAATGTAGTTAACGTTTTAGTCGAAAATTTTGGCATTGCCGGAATAACCAATGTTGAAAATGACATGGAATTATTTATGAAAAATGAGTTGGTTTAAGGGGTAATATGTAAATTGTTTTGTTTTTTCCTCATGTGAAGTTGATTGGTGTTGGAAAGTTGAGGAATTGGGTTTTAGCGCTTAACGGGAAATTTCCGTTAAGCGCTTTTTTTTAATAACTGTGTTTTATTCATTTAATAAAGGAGAACGAGAATCCTTTCTCGTTCATTGAAAACAATACTAATTAAAGCGGGATTTGGAAAATCCAGCTCCTTTTGCCTGGTACAGGCGGATTAATCAAACTGGTAGAAGAACATCCGAATACACAATTTGTAAAAGGATTATTTTTCAATTTTTGTTATTTCTGAATCATCCTTGCATTTTTCCAACAATTGTATATTGGTTTGTTTCAAAACAGGATGAATAAAATCAGGAGCAATCTCTGCTAATGGCACCAGAACAAATTTCCTATTCTGAATAAGTGGGTGGGGGATTATTAAATTTTCAGTTTCTAAAATTAAATTATCGAAATATAGAATGTCAACATCTATGGGGCGCGATTCATAACCTTCTTTGGTGTATTTTCGGCCCAGTTGTTTTTCCATCAACTGAATTTGTTCCAGCATTTTTTGGGGAGATAATTCTGTTTGAACTTTAATAACCTGGTTCCAAAAATTATCCTTCGATTGAAATCCCCAGGGAGGTGTTTCATAAATGGCTGATGAAACAATAGTTTCTCCTACATGTTTAGTAATTAATTGATAGCTTTGTATGAAATTATTTTTTTTATTTCCGATATTTCCACCTAAACTTAAATAAACCTCATGCATAAATCTTATTTTAGATTGTAATTTCGACAAAGCTGGAATGACATATCATATTATAAGCTGATAAAATTAGTATTAAAGTATAAATATATTACTCATGAAAGATTTTTTTAAATACACTTTTGCAACCATTACCGGAATTATAGCTGTTTCGATTATTGGTTTTTTCCTGATGATGATGGTTGTTGGTGCCCTTATTTCATCAACTGAAAAGCAGGTATCAGTACAAAACAATTCTATGTTGGTTTTAAACCTCGACCGCCAGATTGTTGACCGGGCTCCCAATGACCCGTTCGAAGATTTAAATATGCCGGGTTTTTCGCAGGTAAAAATGGTTGGCCTCGATAGAATCTTAAAATCGATTGATAAAGCAGTGGATGATGACCGCATAAAAGGAATTTATTTAAAAGTATCAACACTTAATACAGGTATTGCTACTGTTGAAGAAATCAGGAATGCTTTGCTGGAGTTTAAAGAGAGTTGTGATAAACCCATTTATGCCTATTCCGATTTGTATGGGCAAAAAGCCTATTACCTGGCTTCGGTAGCCGACCAGCTGGTAGTAAACCCCTTAGGTTCGGTCGATTTTCGCGGGCTTGGTGGCGAAAGAATGTTTTTCAAAAATGCCCTTGAAAAACTGGGCGTTGAAGCTCAAATTATAAGGCATGGTAAATTTAAAGCTGCAGTTGAACCTTATATCCTTGAAAAAATGAGTCCTGAAAACAGGGAACAAACCATGGTTTACCTCGGTAGCCTTTGGGGTCAAATGTTAAAAGGTATTTCTGAGGAAAGGGGTCTGTCGGTTGAAAAATTAAATGAATTGGCCGACCAGGTGATGACTTTTTCAAAAGGAGAAAAAGTTGTGGAGAACGGATTGGTCGATGCTGCAAAATACAAAGACCAGGTATTGGATGATTTGCGCGAGATCACAGGAATAAAAGGCAATAAAGGTATTCCTGTTATTGAAGCAAAAGATTATGCCAATCTGCCGGTTAAATCAAAAGAGAAAAAAGGATTTTCACGAAATAAAGTAGCCGTAATTTATGCAAGTGGCGATATTGGCATCCCGCTTGGAAGTGAAGGAATTGACGGAGATAAATTATCACGCGAAATACGTCGTGTTCGCCAGGACAGCGCTTATAAGGCTATTGTTTTACGTATTAACTCTCCCGGTGGTAGTGCATATGCATCGGAAGTTATTTGGCGCGAAGTTGATTTGGCTGCCAAAGAAAAAGTGGTTGTTGTAAGTTATGGCGATGTGGCCGCTTCGGGTGGTTATTATATTTCGTGTTCTGCCGATAAAATTGTGGCCAGCCCAACAACCATTACCGGGTCAATCGGTATTTTTGGTGTAATTCCAAATGCAGGCGAACTGCTCAACAAAAAATTGGGTATCACTCACGATGTTATTACTACTAATAAACACAGCGATATGATTTCGGTAACCCGTGGTATGAGTGAATTTGAACGGAACCTGATGCAAGAAACTATCGAAGAAGGGTACGATGTGTTTATTTCGCATGTGGCCGAAGGGCGTAACATGGAAAAATCGGCAGTCGACGAAATTGGCCAGGGCCGTGTTTGGACAGGATTAAATGCCCTGGAAAATGGTTTGATTGATGAATTGGGTGGATTAAATGATGCCATTAAAATAGCTGTTGATTTGGCTGAGTTAGGCGATGATTACCGGCTTATGTCATTACCTGAGTTACCCGATCCATTTCAGGAATTATTTTCATCGGTGCCTAATAATCTGAGAGCTTTATGGCTAAAAGAAGAATTAGGCGTTAACTACAAATATTATGAACAATTTAAAAAGGCTGCCAATTTTAACGGTGTGTATGCCCGTATGCCTTATGATTTGATGATTGAGTAATATCACCTTAAAAAATTACATTAAAGGTTAAATTACCTCTTTTTTTTAATTATAAATATTGCATAAAACAGGAAGGTCCATCTTTGTTAAAAAGTACCTTCCTGTTTTACTTTACATCCCTTAATAAATTACTATTTTAGCTATTCATTTATAAAGCGAATGATAAAACTGTTGTTATATCCTTTAACAATCCTTTATGGCATTGTGGTATATTTCAGGAACAGGCTGTACGATTTTAAATTGTTAAAATCGGTGGAGTTTGATATCCCTATTATCTCTATTGGTAATATTACAGTTGGAGGGACAGGGAAAACACCCCATACTGAATACCTTGTTAAATTATTAAAAGAAAAAAATGCGGTTGCCACATTAAGCCGTGGTTACAAACGCAAAACAAAAGGTTTCAGGAATGTTGAAGTTCAATCGGCAGCCATTGATGTTGGAGATGAACCGTTACAAATAAAAAATAAATTTCCTGATGTTTCAGTTTCAGTTTGTGAGAACAGGGTTGTGGGAGTTAATACAGTCCTTCAGCAAGATGAAGATCTATTACCCGATGTTATTTTATTGGACGATGCTTTTCAACACCGACGAATTACTCCGGGAATAAATATTTTATTGATTGATTATAACCGTCCCATAAAAGAAGATAAACTTTTGCCTGTTGGAAGGCTTCGTGAAGGTATTTTTCAAATGCGCCGTGCAGGTATTATTATTATTACTAAATGCCCTAAGAAGATTACACCCATTGCTCGCCGGATAATGGAAAAAAACGTGAGGCTTAAACCTTATCAGAGTTTATATTTTACAACTATGGTATATGGTAAACTTAGCCCGGTTTTTGAAGGTGAAGAGTTAACTGAAAAGTTTTATGAGTCTAAAGAATACAGTATTGTAGCTTTTTCGGGGATTGCTTCTCCACAAACTGTAATTGATCAATTATCAGAATATTCAAATTCAATAATTCCTCTTGTTTTTCCCGACCACCACAATTTCACAAAAAAGGATATAACCGCCATTTTTAGTAAATTTGAAGAAATAGAAACAAAGAATAAAATTATTGTTACTACCGAAAAAGATTCCATGCGGATAAAAGACATGGTTGGAGTACCAGAGCAGTACAAAAAATATATTTATTATTTGCCAATGGAGGTAAAATTCCTGGACCAGGAGGGGAAATTTTTTAATCAAAAAATTAACAATTATGTTGGAGAAAATAAAAGCAACAGCAGGTTATATAAACGGAATCATTAAATGCCGCCCTGAAATAGGGATTATCTTAGGCACAGGTCTTGGTGGATTGGTTAAGGAAATAGAAATTATTGAATCCATTCCTTATGAAACTATTCCGGGATTTCCTGTTTCAACTGTTCAGGGCCATGCCGGCAGGTTGATATTTGGAATACTGGGAGGTAAAAAAATTCTTGCAATGCAAGGGCGTTTTCACTACTACGAAGGTTATAACATGAAAGAAGTAACTTTTCCGGTAAGGGTACTGAAAATGGCAGGCGTAACAAATTTATTTGTTTCAAATGCCAGCGGTGGATTAAATCCGGGTTTTAAAGTAGGAGATATTATGGTGATTAACGACCATATTAATTTTTTCCCGGAACATCCTTTACGTGGAAAAAATGAAGAGTCATTGGGGCCTCGTTTCCCCGATATGAGTAAAGTGTACAACGAAAAATTAAGGGGAAAAGCAAGGCTGGTGGCATTACAGAATAATTTTGAAATAAAAGAAGGAGTATATGTTGGTTTGTCTGGCCCTACATTTGAAACACCTTCAGAATATAAAATGTTTCGTATTTTAGGAGGCGATGCTGTTGGAATGTCAACTGTTCCTGAGGTAATTGTGGCTCACCATATGGGTATGACGATTTTTGGTATTTCAATTATTACCGATAGTGGTGTACCTGGCGAAATTGTTGAAGTTTCGCACGAAGAAGTACAAATGGTGGCCATGAAAGCAGAACCTAAAATGACACTTATTTTAAAAGAATTAGTGGCAGGAATCTAGTTCTCTGTTATCCTCCCTTTGAGAAACGTAAATCAACAATTATGAAAACTGGTAATATATTATTCATTTTGATAGTAGTGATACTAACAGCTTGTACATCAAAAACAGAGAACATTGAGTTGGTATTGGATACCAAATCCGACCTCGGAGAAGGAGCTATCTGGAATAATCAAACACAAAAATTGTATTGGGTAAATATCACAGGTAAAATTCTGAATATTTATGATCCCTCTTCGGGCGAGAACCGTGAATTGCGTACCGGGCAAATGATTGGAACAGTGGTTCCAACAGAATCAGGCAATGTTTTAGTAGCCCTCGAAAAAGGAATTTATCAAATGGATATTTCTACCGGAACCAAAAAACAAATTATCGATCCGGAGGAAACAATTACCGGCAACCGTTTTAACGATGGTAAATGTGACCCGTCCGGACGATTCTGGGCAGGCACAATGAGCCTTTCCGGAGAACAAAAAGCAGGAAGCTTATACCGCTTTGATGGTGACTCAACCATTCATAAAATGGTAGAAAATGTATCTATTTCGAATGGTATTGTCTGGACAAGTGATTTAAAAAGAATGTATTACATTGATACTCCCACACAAGTTGTGATGGGGTATGACTATAACAATGTATCCGGCGAAATTACTAATGGAAAGGTAGCGGTTAATATTCCCTCTGATATGGGTTCACCCGATGGAATGACTATCGATGACGAGGGGAATTTATGGATTTGTTTGTGGGGCGGATCGGCTGTAGGTTGCTGGAATCCTCAAACCGGAGAATTAATTCGTAAAATTGAAGTACCGGCAAAAAATGTGACTTCGTGCGCTTTTGGTGGTGAGGATTTGGGAACTCTTTACATAACTACTGCCCGGCAAGACACAAACGATAAAGAATTGGAACGGTTTCCCAATGCTGGGGGAGTTTTTAAAACACATCCTGGAGTAAAAGGTGTGCCGGCTGATTTTTTTAAAGGTGAGTTATAATTTTTTCAAATGGATATTTTCCTGATTGCTCTGGCTCCGGTTATTATTATTGCCTGCTACATTTATTACCGCGACAAATACGAAAAAGAACCTTTGGGTTTATTGTTAAAAGCTTTATTGGCAGGAGGTTTGATTGTTCTACCCATTCTGGTTGTTGAAAGTTTTTTTATGCAGTTCATTTCCCTGTTTTCTGGATTGGGAAAAGCTTTTTATAATGCATTTGTGGTAGCGGCTTTATCGGAGGAATTTTTTAAATACGTTGCCCTATTTTTATTATTTTGGAAAAGTAAAGCCTTTAACGAAAAATTTGATGGAATTGTTTATGCCACTTTTGTCTCCCTTGGTTTTGCCGCAGTTGAAAATGTGATGTACGTTACTGATGGTGGATTACATACAGGTTTGGTTAGAGCTATTACTGCGGTTCCGGCACATGCTATATTTGGAATTACCATGGGTTTTTACTTTGGATTGGCTAAGTTTTATGAAAAAGAGCAGAAACAATTGCGTCAAAAAGCTCTGTATGTGCCCATTTTATTACACGGTATCTACGATTTTATTTTAATGGCTGAACTGGAATGGCTCCTGATAGGTTTTGCGGGTTTTGTGGTTTACCTCTACTATATTGGGTTAAAACGGATGAAAAAGCTTTCGGGGCAATCGATATATAATACTGATTACAAACTTATGAATAAAACTTTTGGAGGCGATGGTAAAAAGTGATATTCCAGAATATAAAAATGTTGTTGCTGCGCATAAGTTAATTAAACAATATGTTCACCGAACTCCGGTGCTTACATCAAGTAGTATCAACCAAATTGTTGGAGGCGAATTATTATTTAAATGTGAGAATTTTCAAAAAGTTGGGGCCTTTAAATTTCGGGGGGCTTGTAATGCGGTTTTTTCTCTGTCGGAAAAGGAATCTTCAAAGGGTGTGGCCACCCATTCGTCGGGGAACCACGCAGCAGCATTGGCTTTGGCTGCAAAAATGCGAGGCATTGCTGCTTTTATTGTAATGCCTGTTAATTCACCGGAGATCAAAAAAAAGGCAGTAGCAGGTTATGGTGCCAAAATCACGTTTTGTGAACCCACACTTCTGGCACGCGAAAGAACCTTGGCAAAAGTTATTTCTGAAACCGGTGCCACCGAAATTCATCCATATAATAACTTTAATGTTATTAGCGGGCAGGGAACGGCCGCAAAAGAACTGATTGAAGATTATGGCGATTTTGATATGATTTTGGCTCCGGTTGGTGGGGGAGGACTATTGAGTGGCACTGCCATTTTAACCAAACACCTTTTACCTAATTGTAAAATAATTGCCTGCGAACCTGCCGGAGCCGACGATGCATACCGGTCGTTTCAGGCAAAACAACTTATTCCTTTTGAAAATCCAAATACTATTGCCGATGGTTTATTGACATCGCTTGGCAAACGAAACTTTACCATTATTATGGACAAAGTGGATGATATAGTTACTGTATCGGAAGAAAAAATTGTGGAAGCCATGCGAATGATTTGGGAAAGGATGAAAATAATCATCGAACCTTCATCGGCAGTACCTTTGGCTGCAATCCTCGAAAACAAAATACAAGTAAAAGACAAAAAAGTAGGGATTATCCTTTCAGGAGGAAATTTGGATTTGGGGAAGTTGCCGTTTTAGGAAGTGGGATTTAAGGGAGCCGGATTTTCCAAATCCGGTTTTAAAATGAACGATGAACGAGAAAGGATTCTCGTTCTCCTGGTTTAGGAGTTTCATTTTATCTGACAAAACTAAAAAATTATTCGATCTGATTATCTTCAGTCTTTGACCCACCCTTTTTCCCTCCCTTCTCGAAGGGAGGGAGAATTCGGCTTGCCGAATTAGGGTGGGTCAGCATATTGTAGAACCCAGCGCCAGCTGCAAAAAATTATCTTAATCATCAACAGAAAGGAATAATTTTATAACCTGTTGAGAAAGAAATAAAGAGTATTAATAAAATGACTCCCCCGATTACGCCTCTGGCATAATCGTCCCTCTCTACACGTAGAGAGAGAGACGAGGAAGAGGATGAAATATATTGAAGATTTTTTAAATACTCAAATTTCATGATTTTCAAATGATTTTATAACTTGTAATTTGGAAAGGTAAATGTATAACGGACTGACCTTGATGATTTCAACGGCATATATTAGTTAGAATTAAAAAGTGTTTATACTATGGAAGACTTCCCTTCACCTATTGATAGAGCCAGAAAACTTCGACAAAACATGACCCCTGAAGAAAGATTGTTGTGGGCAAATTTTCGTAACAGAAGATTTAAAGGTTTAAAATTTCTTCGTCAACACCCAATAGTTTATGAAATTATCAATAACAAACGATTGTTTTTTATAGCTGATTTTTATTGTGCTGAAAAAAAACTAGTTGTTGAAGTTGATGGAAAAATTCATGATTTTCAGAAAGATTATGATGAACGGCGAGACGAGATTCTAAGAAATTTAGATTTAAGAGTATTGAGGATTAAAAATGAAGAAATTAATAATGTAAGTGATGTACTCGCTAAAATTGCCAGATTTATTGATTCATTCTGATTCACTTCACATTGACCCACCCTTTTTCCCTCCCTTCTCGAAGGGAGGGAGAATTCGGCTTGCCGAATTAGGGTGGGTCAGCATATTGTAGAACCCAGAGCCAGCTGCAAAAAATTATCTTAATCATCAACAGAAAGGAATAATTTTATAACCTGTTGAGAAAGAAATAAAGAGTATTAATAAAATGACTCCCCCGATTACGCCTCTGGCATAATCGTCCCTCTCTACACGTAGAGAGAGAGACGAGGAAGAGGATGAAATATATTGAAGATTTTTTAAATACTCAAATTTCATGATTTTCAAATGATTTTATAACTTGTAATTTGGAAAGGTAAATGTATAACGGACTGACCTTGATGATTTCAACGGCATATATTAGTTAGAATTAAAAAGTGTTTATACTATGGAAGACTTCCCTTCACCTATTGATAGAGCCAGAAAACTTCGACAAAACATGACCCCTGAAGAAAGATTGTTGTGGGCAAATTTTCGTAACAGAAGATTTAAAGGTTTAAAATTTCTTCGTCAACACCCAATAGTTTATGAAATTATCAATAACAAACGATTGTTTTTTATAGCTGATTTTTATTGTGCTGAAAAAAAACTAGTTGTTGAAGTTGATGGAAAAATTCATGATTTTCAGAAAGATTATGATGAACGGCGAGACGAGATTCTAAGAAATTTAGATTTAAGAGTATTGAGGATTAAAAATGAAGAAATTAATAATGTAAGTGATGTACTCGCTAAAATTGCCAGATTTATTGATTCATTCTGATTCACTTCACATTGACCCACCCTTTTTCCCTCCCTTCGAGAAGGGAGGGAGAATTCGGCTTGCCGAATTAGGGTGGGTCAGCATATTGTAGAACCCAGAGCCAGCTGCAAAAAATTATCTTAATCATCAACAGAAAGGAATAATTTTTATAACCTGCTGAGAAAGGAGTAGAAAGTATTAACAAATTGACTCACCCTGATCAAATCTACGATTTGATTGTCCCTCTATACGCTTTGAGGGGGCTAAGTGGGAGAGTCAGCAAATGTTGAAATGTTTTGAGATTTTAATGATGGTCAATTCTAAATATTCAAAGTACACCTGAAGACCAAAGAGGTACTTCCGAAGTACCCCCTCCCATATAAAAACCTCTAGTATGAACCTAAAATATTCAGCCGCGAATAATAAATATTCAAGGTTGAACCAAATAGCTATTCCTTTGAATAATTATTAATTTCTGTTGTGCCAAAAATAATTTCTGTTTCAGCAAAAAAGTAAAACGCTGAAAAAAATTGGTTCAGCATAAAATAAAAAAGGTGAGGCATTTCAGTAAATTGGTAAAAGCTTTCACCAAAAAAAGGCAAGCCTGAAGCAGATTATTAAAAATTTTTAGTAAAATAATTCAGGATTTCAGCAAAAAGGTAAAACGTAAATTAAAAAAGATGGTCGAGATATTCCTAAGGGTTCTTGATTGGGGCAATAATTTAAATTATCATACTAATCGACTTAAAAGTTCGAGTCTTTTTGAAGAGTACGTGTAAGTTATATTAAAACAGGAATAATTAGGAACGGCATTTATGCCGTTTAAATAATAATAAGGGGCGACCGGGCTTTAGCCCAAATGTTTTAGATTTGAATATGTAGTTAATTTTTGGCTAAAGCCAATTCTGTTCTGAATAATTTTATCACCACATAAATGTGGTGGCTATTCAACATTTAAAAATAAAAAACACCCGCCATTCCTGACGGGTGCCTAACAAAACAAATAACACGGCTTTTCCCCTATTCCGTATCATCTTCAGCGGGTGTTTCTTTTTCAGGCGATTTTAAAAACCGTTTTTTGAGGTCATCGTAAATCCCTTTTGCTCCGGGGATATCCATTTTGGCGGCTAGTTTCACTGAATTGTAATAACTAAGCGCATTGGCATAACTTTCGGCACCGGCCTGCATAGTGGTATCATCCAAACCATTGTTAAGTTTAGTGATGATATTGTAAATAGGCCGTAATTGCCGATAAACAGCCATGTCGGCGTTTAATTCATCTACATCCATATAAGGCGGGGCAAATTCCGGATTTGATTTGGTATAGTTCAGGCATTTCTCAACAAATGGTTGAGTTTTATCGCTCATTTTTGGCAGGTTACGCCTCTCTTCAGGAGTTAAAGCAATTATGAATGGTTGTAACAAAGTAACTGCTTCCAAAAGTTTTTCCGTAGTTTGTGTAACTACTTCCTCGGGTATCGAATAATTTATTTTATTATCCATTTTTGGTTATTTAAGTTAACTTATTTTTAAACCCCGATTAATGAGTTATTACTACTCAATTATCACGTTGATTGATTCAAAAGGTGACAAAAAAGTCCCCAAAGGATAACTCATTTTATTTTTCCATATACCCATTTCACCAAGGCGGTGGCCGGATTTTTCGGTATTTAAAACAGTGGTGATATGCCGGGGAGCATGCCATTTTGGTGTCTTTTTTAAAGTTTTTTTGATTATTAAAATGTTTGAGTTATTACTTAATTTTAATTTATAAGTTTTTGTATAGTGCTGAACATATACAAGTTAAGTAAAAAGTAAATACAAGTCAATAGGTGGATGTGTAAACTTTTTTGGTCACCACTTATATTTGGTGGCAAATTATAAATTAACAATTGAATATTATAGGAATAGCAATTCTATTATTGTGTCGTGGGTACAGGGCCCCTTATTTTCTAAATCAGGTTTCAAAATGAATGAGAAGGATTCTCATTCTACAGGTTAAGGAAGTTCCATATTAATCAACAAAAACTAAAAAATTATTCTGACCCACCCTTTTTCCCTCCCTTCGTGAAGGGAGGGAGAATTCGGCTTGCCGGATTAGGGTGGGTTAGCATAATATAAAAGCAAAACCCAGAGCCTATTACAAGAAAAGTAAACCTCATTTATCAACCGTAAAAAATGTTTTTGTAACTTATTGGGAAGAAACAGAAAGTATTAATGAAATGACTCACCCTGATAATGTCTACGACATTATCGTCCCTCTCTACGCGTAGAGAGGGAGAAGAGGGAGAGTCAAAAAACATTAAAATGGAGGAATTCCCATCACCTATTGACAGGGCAAGAAAACTTCGAAAAAATATGACTCCCGAAGAAGGATTGTTGTGGGCAAATTTTCGTAAAAGAAGGTTTAAAGGCTTAAAATTTCTTCGGCAACATCCTATTGTTTATGAAATTATAAATAACAGGCGTATATTTTTTATAGCTGATTTTTATTGTGCCGAGAAAAAACTGGTTATTGAGGTCGATGGGAAGATTCATGATTTTCAGAAAGATTATGATGACCGGCGAGACGAGATTCTAAGAAATATGGAATAAAGAATATTGAGGATTAAAAATGTAAGTAATGTATTAGCTAAAATTGCCAGATTTATAGACACACTCTAATTAAAATATTTTTCCTATAAAAAATATCCCTTGTTTTGCCACTTGGGTAATTAATGTTTAATTTTCAGGTATAAACACTTGTAAAGTTTAATGGCAATAAATGCCGAATTTGATTATTGTATTAGTAAATAGTCCTAAAGAAAGAAAAATATGTACCTATTTTTTGACACTGAAACAACCGGGCTTCCCCGGAACTGGAAAGCTCCTGTAAGCGATCTGAATAATTGGCCACGAATGATTCAAATCGCATGGATTTTATGTGATAGTGAAGGAAACCGTATTCAATCGAACGATTATATTATACAGCCTGAAAATTTTATAATTCCGGTTGAAGCTGCCAGGGTTCATGGAATATCAACACAAAAAGCTATAAACGAAGGAGTAAAACTTATTGATGTACTTACTGAGTTTAATAATTTAGTAGAACAAGCAAATTTTATTGTAGCGCATAACATCAGTTTTGATGAAAAAATTGTGGGTGCCGAATTTTTGAGAAAAGGAATCAGAAGTGATTTTGATCGAAAAAAGAAATTATGCACCATGCAGGCATCAACAAATTATTGCCGGCTTCCGGGGCCTTATGGGTATAAATGGCCAAAATTGTCGGAGCTGCATATCAAATTATTTGGCGTCGATTTTGATGAAGCACACGATGCTTCGGTTGATATAAATGCTACCGAACGCTGTTTTTGGGAAATGCGGAAAATTGGGATAATTTAAAATCCACCACATAAAATGTGGTGGTAAGTCATAAATGTGATGGCAAATCATAAATTTGGTGGCTAATTATCTATTAAGCAACTCCTTCAATCTCACTTATTAAAAACTTTTTTGTTTTTACACCAGTGAACCTTTTAATTTCTTTACCATTTTGAAACATAATAATGGTTGGAATATTCCTCACTTTGTATTTTTGAGCCAATGGTTGGTTGTTATCGACATTTAATTTGGCAATGGTTGCTTTGGTGGTTTCTTCGGCTAATTCGTTTAAAACAGGTGCTACCATTTTACAGGGTCCACACCAGGGCGCCCAAAAATCGACCAGTACAATACCACTGCGGATGACTGTTTTAAAATTTTTATTGTTCAGGATTTTAATCTTTTTACTGGCTTCAATGTTGGGCATTTTTTTCATTTTTTTAAACGAATAAACCGCATAAATTATAAATGCTGCAACTAAACCTCCAATGATATACAATGCTATTGTCATGTTGTTTGGTATAATCTGTAATTATTAATTGTCTGATAATCTGATTTCTGAAGTAATATTGAATGCTTTTTTATAAGTAGCACTAACTCCACAATACTTTTCTTCAGACATACTGATTGCTTTTTCCAGTTTTTCCAGTGGTAAATTTTTTCCAATAAATTGGTAAATCACGTGCATTTTATAAAACTGTTTAGGGTGTTCTTCGGTTAAATCGCCTTCTACTTTTACTGAAAAACCATCTACTTCGACCCGCATTTTTTTCAGGATCGAAACTACATCCATTCCTGTACATCCTGCCAAAGCTACCATCATAAATGGTTTTGGGCGGGCGCCTCTGTTTTCTCCACCTACTTCGGCTGCTGCATCCAACACTATTTTGTGCCCATTTACTTCGGCTTCAAAAGCCATTTTCTCAAGCCATTTTACTTCTACTTCTTGTTTTGCCATGTTTGTATTTTTTTAATTGTTATTTCTTATATATTCTGAAGCTGCCAATGCCGAAATTGTTCCATCAGCAACCGCAGTAGTAACTTGTCTGTATTTTTTAACAATACAATCGCCAGCCGCAAATACTCCCGGTATATTTGTACTCATATTTGTATCGGTGATTATTTCATTTCTTTCGTTAAGCTGAACAATCCCTTTAAACGATTCAGTATTGGGAAGGTAACCAACAAAAATAAATACCCCATCGGTTGATAGTTCCGATTTTTTCCCTGTAGGTAAATGTTCTATTTCTACTTTTTGCAAATTGCCATTGCCCGAAAATTCCCGTAATTCCGATTCCATAATAAACTGAATTTTAGGATTGTTTTTAGCCTCTTCAATAGCATGTTTAAATGCCTGGAACTGATCGAATTGATGAACAATAGTTACTTTTGTTGCAAATTTTGTGAGAGTTACAGCCTCTTCGAGGGCTGAATTTCCACCACCAACAACCACTACTTCTTTTCCGGTAAAAAAGTCACCATCGCAAGTAGCACAGTACGAAATGCCCGTTCCTTTAAATGTATCTTCACCCGGAATATTTAACGATCGGGGTTTCCCGCCGGGAGTTAATATAACTGTTTTTGAATAGAAAATACGGCCGTCTTCCAACTCCACACTTTTAATTTCACCCTCGAGGCCGTATTTTTTTATTTTAATATTTGATTTTATTTTGCAGCCAAAATCTTTGGCTTGTTTTTTCATGATATTCGACATAACATATCCTTTGGTGGTTTCAACACCCGGATAATTGGCGATTTCGTTGGTTAAAACCATTTGTCCTCCAACTGCCCCTTCGTTCAGGATAAGTGTCGAATGTTTGGCACGCGAACTGTAAATTCCGGCGGTTAATCCAGCGGCTCCGGCACCAATTATTATTACATCAAAAATATCGTTCATGGTTTTTTTGTTTTTAAAGGTATGTTCTAAAGTTGCTCTGTGATCTCTGTGGCTACCTCTGAGGTCTCTGTGGTTATAATCATTAAACCGCAGAGGAACCAGAGAAAACACAGAGTCCACAGAAAAAAATATCAACTTTTATAATTAGTTGGCAAATTCTGCATCAAGAACGTCAGTAATCATTTTCATACTTTGAATACTGGTTTTTGCTTGTGCCACTTTTCCGTTTTTGTAATACATTACAAATGGTAATCCCATAAATCCACGGCATTCAGGAGCATTGCGAATAATATGTGCCTCAGGGCTATCGAAAGCCATAGTAAAGAATTTTATGTTTTTACGTTCTTCTTCCAACTCTTCCATGGCATCGTAAACAGGGATACACATTGGCCCCATCCGGCCACAACAAACCATTACATTTTCGTTCTCGTTGATTAATTTTTCAAGTTCTGCTGCAGTCTCAATTTCGTGCAAATTTGTTTGTAACATTTTCATGATTTCTAAATTTTAATTATTAATAATATTTTTTGTTTTTATAAATGGTAATATTGGTTTATAACTTAAGCTTCCATTGGGGCATTGAGCAACACAACTCAAGCATTTTGAACAGCTAAAGTTCTCAGCCGGACTTATTTTATCCGATTTGTACAAGCTGAATTTTTTATTATCTATAGTTGGCATATAACAGGCACTGTCACAGAGTCCACAATTTTTGCAGGTTTCAGTATTAATCTGAATCCTGAACAATGAGACTTTATTAAGTAAGCCCGAAATCCATGCAATAGGGCAACCAATTTTATGGTACTGGTACATACTTCTGAAAGATTCACTGGAATTAAATTTCATCATTACTTCCATCAAAATTCCAATTGGGCACATCCAGCGGCAAAAAACTTTTCCCCAAATAACTCCAACTACAGTTCCAAGGCCGAGCACCCACCACAACGAAATGTTGTATTTATTAATGGCTATATAAAGAGCGACACCAATCAGTACCTGAATCCAGGTTCTTTTTTGTGACAAAAATTTAATTATTTTGTTGTAGTTGCTCATAATTCAGTTTGATAGTCTTGTATCTCTTTAATAATTTTTTCGTCTGATTTTAGCCTGCCATTTAAATAATCATCGATTAAAATATCGGGTGATAATAATGGTACACCAATAAACAGGTTTATTTTGTTATTGATAAACCGCGAAATTATACGGTTATCAATTTTATAGGTAATAACATCGGTAATTCCTTGTTGTGCTGCCCATTCCGGTAATCTGGTAACATCGTGGTGTGGTGGGTATCCCACTTTATTGTGTGTAATCTTTTCACCTTCAATTTCAAATATTTCGTAATGGCTGCATTGCCCAAAATATTCACTTAGTATGTTATCGTTTACCGGAATTGCTATGCGTTTCATTTTATTAATTATTTATACGACAAAAATACATGAAGCTTGTTTTTTCGGCAAGAAAAAGGCATTGGCTGTTTTCACACAGAAAGCTGAAATATGATAGCTTATTTCCTGTCAAATCACAGTGGGTATTTTGTTGGTTTAAAATTGTAGTAAACTAATAGGGTGTATAGGGGTTATTTTGTTTAGGTTTTCATAATTTTACACGAAATTTTACTGCTGATTATTTTACTATGTCGGATAACAAAGACGATAATACATTAAACGATTTTGAACAAAATTCACTTCTCTTCCCTGAATTAGATAGAGAAGACCTGGCTTTTTTGGAAAATAAAAAAACACAGCTAACATATTTAAAAGGAGAGAATTTATTTAAACAGGGGGCATTTGCTCCTTATGTGATGTATATCATCGATGGATTGGTGAAGGTTTATTTACAAACAGGCCACGAAAAACAAATTAATATCAGATTGGCACGGGCCGGCGATTTTCTGGCTTTCTCATCCATTTTTGGAGAGAATGTCTATAATTATTCAGCCATTGCATTAAAAGATTCGAAGGTTTGTATGATTGATAAGGAGGGTTTAAAACTTTTATTGATAAAAAATCCGGAGTTTGCACTTCAAATTACCTCCCGAAACAGCCAGACAGAAAGGCATTTATTCGAATTGATAAAAAATATTTCGTACAAACAAATGCGTGGTAAACTGGCTTCGGCTTTGCTTTATCTGGCTAATGATGAATTTCTTGAAGAAGAAATATTTCTGAACCTGACCCGTCAGGATATTGCTGATTTTGCTTCTATTTCGATTGAAAGTGCCATTAAGTTTTTAAAAGAATTGGAAAAAGAGGGAGTTATATTATTGGAGGGAAAAGATATTAAAATAACCAACCTTTCAAAGTTGGAAGAGATTAGTATTAAAGGTTAAAGCAGAGGGCTTACAATATGAGCCAACGATTCGCGCAACTTGTTAAACCAGTGCCTTTGGCCCCATTCATTCATATTTATTTGGCGACTGCCTGAAAGGTCGTTAATAAATGATCGTTTTAAATCTTTTGTTACTTTTTCATCGTACATAAAGGCATTTATTTCAAGGTTGGTTTCAATGCTCCTAAAATCGAGGTTGGTGGTACCTATCGATGAAAAAATATCATCAGAAATAATTACTTTACTATGTACAAATCCTTTTTGATAAAAATAAACTTTTACCCCGGCCTCGAGTAATTTCCCTACAAACGAAAATGAGCACCACTTGGTCACTTTGGCATCCGATTTTTCAGGGATAAGGATTCGGACATCGATGCCTCCCAGGGCTGCTGTTTTAAGCGCTTCAAGAATATGAAGAGGTGGAACCAGGTAAGGGGTTGTAATATAAACGTATTTTTTAGCATCGGTAATTGCCGCAAAAAAAGCTTGTCCAATACTTTCCCAATCAGAATCGGGGCCACTTGGAGTAATTTGAACCGGAATTCCTGAGGAATTTGAAAAAGGTTGAAAATACTTTTTCCCTTTTAATTGAATTTTAGAAACAAAATACCAATCGACAGCAAATATGACTTGTAAACAAGAAACCGCATCGCCAGTTAATTTTAGTTGTGTGTCGCGCCAGGGGCCAATTTTTGGTAACCCATATTTATAACGGTAGGCAAAATTAGTGCCTCCTAAAAATCCAACATTTCCATCGATAATCAGGATCTTCCGGTGGTTACGGTAGTTGGCTCTTGATGTTAAACGGGGGAAACGGACTTCCATAAATGAGTAAAACTCAATACCGGCACTAGTGAGCTGCCTAATAAATTTCTTTTTTAATCCCCAACTTCCAACATCGTCAATAATGACTCTAACTTCCACACCCTCCTGGCTTTTCTGAATCAGGATGTCTTTTAGCTGGTTGCCTATCTCATCATCCTCAATAATGTAGTATTCAAGATGAATATGATGAGTAGCGTTTTTTAAACTAGTAAATATTTCGTCAAAAGTATCTTCCCCATTATTGATTACTTTTAGGCTATTTCCGGTAGTTAACAATGAATCGGAATTATTGAGCAGAAGTGCAATTAATTTTGCTTTTTCAATAATTTTCTGATCAAGGTTTAAATGATTTTGGTGTATTTGTTTTACCTGATTGGCTGTTAGTTTGCGAATTTTTGCCAATTCTTTAATGCCTTTTTTTGTGTATAATTTACGTCTTCGGAACTCCTGACCAAAAAAGAGGTAAAAAAAGAGGCCAAAAAAAGGGAGTAATACCAATACAAGAACCCAGGCTGCTGTTTTAAATGGCGACCGTTTTTCGAGCACAATTATTACAGCTATGGCAATGGAAGTTATCAGAAATAGTAGTGAAATTACTTCCAGGATATCAGGAATAAATTCTCCAAGGTTTTCCATTAATTTATAAATCAAAATCTAATGTCGAAAAAATTACGCTTAAAAACAATTTTGACAACTTGTACGTAAAGATAAATTGTAAATTATATAATACATCGAATACCACTAAAATTATAAAATCATAATGAGATGAAACAATTATTTTTTTTGATGTTTGTCCTTATTTTAGCCGCGTGTGCAGGCAAAAAAAGTATGGTGGCAATTTCGCCTGCTAACAATACAATTGATAGTCATGATTCAACTGAATACGAATTATTAATTTTTGATACAGGATTTGATAGCTGGTATACTTTAAAGAATAATCCAACTCTCTACCGAAATCAGGCGTATTATGAAACCTGGAATAAAATGTATGTGTCGGAGTGGAACAACAAAGTTGTGGAAGGTAGCAACAATCATTTTTTTGAGACAATTATAGGGTATGAACCTGGTACTGATTATGGTTTTGCACTGAACCATAAGTTGTTTGGCTATTTTCAATATGTGGAGCACAAATTAAAAATACCAATTCTTACGAATAGCTCTAAAAGTATAAGTTTTTAGAGGTCCTGTTTTATTACTTTTTAAAAATTGACAACCTTACTTCATCAAGCATTTCGTAACAAATTGGCTTCTCGGGCAGTTTTGGGGCTTGAATTCCTGAGTTAAAAAATATGGGACCGGTGTATACATGTGCTTCATCCCATAATTTCAAATCAATAAATTGCTGAAGAGTTTTTGTGCCTCCCTCAATTATCAGCGATTGAATTTCGAGATTAAATAAAACCGTAAGAATTTGCGGTGCAATTTCTTCTGAAAAGTCTATTTTTAAATAATGAATATTTTTTTCTTCTTTTGTTTCCTGAACGTTAAAGACGATTGTTGGAGCTTGATTGTTAAATAGGTTTAATGTTTTTGGAAGATTAAGGTTCTTATCAATTACCAATCTGGTAGGATTGTTTCCTGCCCACTCTCTTGTTGTTAAAGAAGGATTGTCTTTGAGTGCTGTAGTTTTTCCGACAAGAATTGCATTTTCTTCCGAACGCGTTTTGTGTACCAAAATTTTTGAGATGCTATTTGAAATCCAGGTCGCTTCACCATAATTATCTCCATTCCGGATAATATCAATAAACCCATCCTGAGTTTGAGCCCATTTTAATGTAATAAATGGCCGTTGGTACATGTGATAGGTAAAAAAACGTTTGTTTAATTCAGTACACTCCGTTTCTAAAATTCCAACTTTTACATTGATGCCGGCTTTTTTGAGTTTTTTAATACCTTTTCCGGCAATTAATGTATTTGGATCGATAGTACCTATAACAACATTGGGGATTTTTTCGGCTATGATTAAATCGGAGCAAGGAGGTGTTTTGCCAAAATGTGAGCACGGTTCCAATGAAACATAAATGGTGCTTTCGGAGAGAAGCTTTTTATTTTTGACCGAATTAATAGCATTCACCTCGGCATGTGGCCCTCCGTATTTACGGTGGTAACCTTCACCAATAATTGTATTGTCGTGAACAATTACTGAGCCAACCATCGGATTTGGAGCAACATCTCTTATTCCAAGTTTAGCCAATTCAAGGCAGCGGATCATATATTTTTCGTCGGGCAGCATCTTACAAAGAAAGATTTAACTTTGTCAAAAATAGTACAATGCAGGCAACATCCGAATTTATTAAAAAAGAATTGGCTAATCTGTACCCCGAAAATGAACTTTCGGGATTTATTACGTTAATTTTTAGTTCAATATGCGGTTTATCCTTTACTGACCAGGTAATAAAAAAAGAATATAAAGTTTCAAAAATACAGTTACTCGAAATAGAAAAAACTGTAAAAAGGCTTAAAAATTATGAACCCATTCAATATGTTTTGGGCGAAACCGAATTTTTTGGATTAACATTTCAGGTAAATCCTTCGGTGTTAATTCCTCGGCCCGAAACGGAAGAACTGGTTGATTGGATTTTAAAATCGGAGATAAAAAACAGTTCAGAAATAATTGACATTGGAACCGGAAGCGGGTGTATCGCAATAGCTTTAAAAAAGAATTTGCCTGCATGTTTGGTTTCTGCGGTTGATGTTTCATCGGAAGCTATTCATACTGCCATGATTAACGCCAAACAAAATACAACCGATATCCTGTTTATTGAGCAAAATATTTTAGAATGGGAAGCCCATCAGTGGGAAAAATACGATGTTGTGGTTAGTAATCCTCCGTATGTAAGAGAATTGGAAAAAAAGTTTATGTCGCAGAATGTATTAGGTTATGAGCCAAATTTGGCGTTGTTTGTAGCTGATTCAAACCCGCTTTTGTTCTATGAAACAATTATTCGTTTTTCGGTTTCTAATTTAAATAAAGGAGGGTGGGTGTTTTTTGAGATTAATGAAATCTTTGGAGAACAAATTTGCCAACTTTTTGAAAAATTTCATTTTTCAGAAATTGAACTCCGAAAAGATATTAATGGGAAAAACAGAATGATTAAAGCCATTAAAAATTAAATCAAATGATTATTTTTCAAAAAAAATTGAACAATATGCGGTGCCCTAAAAATATTCTGATTCCTACTATAATTGGTGTTTTCCTGATGGTGTTTTCAATAAATGTTGAGGGTCAATCTACATCTGGAATTGGGAACGATAAAATAATTTTATCAAAAGGAAATTCGGCGGTGGTACAATTTGATAAAGGAATTGCTCAATTGGGAGGCATAAAGAATTTTGTAAAAAAAGGCCAGAAAATAGTCATTAAACCAGCAATGTCTTGGGATCAAATACCGGGAAATAAAATAAACACAAGTCCTGAACTGGTGGAGCATATAATAAATTTGTGTTATGAGGCCAAAGCCAGGCAGGTGGTTGTTTTTGATCACACTGTTGATCAATGGACCAAGTGTTACAAAAACAGTGGCATTGAAAGAGTTGCTAAGGATGCCAGAGCAAGGGTGATGCCTGCAAACGACGAAAGGTATTATACAACAGTATTTTTAGAAGAACCATCTATTTTAAAATCTGTAAAAATACACCAATCTATTCTTGAAGCTGATGTGGTTATTAATTTATCGGTTCTAAAACGACACGCAAAAATTAATATGTCTGCAGGAATTTCAAATTTAATGGGGTGTGCCTGGGATTGGGATTTTTACAATTCAGAGATTAATAGTTGCCTTGCTGAATTTTTATACTATACTAAACCTTCAATTAATGTTATTGAATGTTTTCAGCAAGATATGTTACTCGAAAATGTTGGCAGCGATATTCAAATTATAGCAACCGATATTGTGGCTGCCGATGTTGTAGCTGCTGAATTATGCGGACAAAATCCTTTATTAATCGATTATATTCAAATTGCCAATAAATTAAATTTTGGAAACAGTATTGTTGAAGACAGGAAATTGATTATAAAATAAAATTAAACGGTGTTTTACATGTAATTTCCTGATCTCCGTTGATAACTATATTTCATCAAGTGTTATAGTAATTATGTAAATTTGTTATCTTGTGTTTTAGCAAAAGTGAGGTATTAAAGTGAAAAGTTTTTTGTTAAAATTAGTTGTGATTGTAAACCTTGGAGTTGTCATCTGTTTACTAATTTCCTATTTGTCGGTTTATATTGCTCCCGATAAATTTTGGATACCTTCTCTTTTTGGATTAGCCTATCCCTATTTTTTGGTTGCTAACCTGTTTTTTATAGTTTTTTGGATTTTATTTAAACCCAAATACAGTATTCTATCGGCATTTATTGTTGTAATTGGTTTTAGTTTTTTAAATCGATACGTTCAGTTTTCGGGTAAAACAGAATCTGAAGCCAACGTAAAATTATTGTCGTATAATGTTAAACATTTTACAGGAGTAGGTGCAGTTTCTTTGAAAGATAATGCCGATAGTATAAAAATCCTGTTGGAAAGAATAAAACCCGATATTATTTGCTTGCAGGAAGTAAAATTAAGGACCAATAAGGTGTTTAACATACAACAACTGCTTGATGAATTTGAATTTGTTAAACACTATCAGTATGCCCGCACAAGCTCTACAGGAGGTTCCGTTACTATGACCCGCTTCCCAATTGTGAATATGCAGGAAATCAGGTTTGAAGGTTCAGGGAATATGGCAATTTATACGGATATTGTTATCCAGGGCGATACGGTTAGGGTATTTAATATTCATTTACAATCATACCGGATTGATCCTAAAAACTATTCAATTATTGAATCATCGACATTTACCGAAGAAGAAGGATTAAATGAGGTAAAAGCCATGGGATCGAAGTTTAAAAGGGCATTTCAGATGAGGGCAAAGCAAGCACGTAATATCCGAAAATGCATTAATGAATCACCCTATTCAGTAATTGTTTGCGGCGATTTTAATGACACACCTGTTTCTTATTCTTATCAAAAAGTGAAAGGTAAACTTGTTGATGCTTTTGTTAAATCAGGGAAGGGAATCAGCCGCACATATATTGGTGATTTACCTTCGTTCAGAATCGATTATATTATGCACAGCAAAAACTTCGATTCGTATAATTTTGTTTCTATACCTGTTAATTATTCTGACCATTTACCCATAACCTGCGATATTTTATTTAATGAATAATAGGCGATAGGATTTCCTGTGCGGTAGTTTTATCTTTCTTCAATTGTTCGATTAGAGAATCAGCACCATCAAATTTTTGCTCATCCCTGATTTTTTTAACAAAAAATACCGAAATGGTTTCTCCATAAATGGTGTCATCAAAATCAAAAATATTTACCTCGATACTCCTGTTATCAGCATTTTTGTTAAAAGTAGGGCGGGTTCCAATATTTAACATACCATTGTAAAGCCTGTTTTTAATATAAACCTGAACAGCATAAACGCCGTAATTTGGAATTAACTTATATAAATCTGATGATTCGATATTGGCAGTTGGAAATCCAATTGTCCTACCCAGTTTTTTGCCTTCAACAACAGTCCCGTTGAGGGTAAATTGGTAATCAAGAAATTCGTTGGCTTTTTCAATATTGCCTGATTCAAGAGCTTCCCTGATAATTGTAGAACTAATATTTACATTCTCAAGAAGGAGCGCTTCCAGTTTTTCAATTCCGAAATTATATTTATCAGCGCACTTTTTTAGGTATTCATAACCTCCTTCACGGTTTTTTCCAAATTTATGGTCGTAGCCAATTACAAGGCATTTGGTTTTAATTTGATCAACTAAAATAGTTTTAACAAAATCGCTGTACGAAAGGCTCGAAAATTCTTTGGTAAAAGGGTAAACAATCAGATGGTCGATTCCCATTTTTTCAAGTAAGTTTTTTTTCTCTTCGAATGTAGTTAACAATCGTAAATTGGTTTCGTTGGGAGAAATAACAAGCCTGGGGTGTGGGTAAAAAGTAAATAATACTGATTCACCATTTTCTTGTTTTGCGATTTCGTTGAGCCGTGCCAATACTTTCTGATGCCCACGGTGGACACCATCAAAAGTTCCAATGGTGACCACCGGATTTATAGCCTTAAATTTTTTTATATCTGTATATACTTTCAAAACAAAATAAATTGACCCCAAAAGTATAAAATAATTATCTTAGTGGCCTTTTATAATTGATCTGTTAGAAATTATTATTTTTACTGCGTTTAAAACTTTAGTAATGAATAAAACAAAGTATTATTTTTTATTAGTTGGAATAATTGTTTTTGTGTGGGGCTGCCAAAAGCCAAATCAATGTGTAATTAAAGGTAAAATAACACATGCCGAAGGCCAGATGATTTATCTGGATGAACTTTTTGTTACAAATTCAGAAGCTATAGATTCAGTTAAAATTGATAAAAAAGGAGAATTTGAATTTAAATCAAATGTGAGTATCCCTACTTTCTATTTGTTAAAATTATCCGACAATAAATTTATTACGTTACTGGTTGACTCGACTGAAAATGTGACAGTTGAAGCAGATGCTGCTAATTTCTCAGAAGAGTACAAAGTAGGAGGTTCGTTGGGGTCACTTTTAGTAAAATCTCTTAACGAAAAACTTAACAATACAAAACAACAACTTGACTCTATTGCTTCGTTGAATGCTTTGAATCAGGGGCGTATTGATTATAATGTAATAAAGGCCCAAAATGATATTGCTTACAATAAAATTGTACAAGACCAGGTTGATTATTCAACTGAATTTGTAAGAACAAATGCATTCTCAATGGCGAGTGTACTTGCTTTGTATCAAAAGTTTGATGATAATAACTATGTGGTAAAAGACCTTCAACCATTAAAAGTTGCTGCTTCGGCATTAAATTCAATCTATCCTCAATCGCCTTTGGTAAAATCGTTGTATGAAAATACGCTTAAATTGATGAAAGAGGAAAAAGCAATGTTGGTTCAGCGGATGATTGAGGAGCAAGGCGAAAATAGCCCTGATATTACCCTTCCCAATGTTGATGGCGAGGATGTTAAATTGTCATCGTTAAGAGGGAAAGTAGTATTATTACATTTTTGGGCTGCCAGCAATCCGAATTCACGGATCATTAATCCAGTGTTGGTGGAAGTATATAAACAATATAAGAAAAAAGGATTCGAAATTTATCAGGTAAGTATCGATACTGACCGTTTTGAGTGGATCGAAGGCATCGAGAAAGATAAACTGACGTGGATTAATGTTGGTGATATGAAGGGTAGTGTTGTTCCCACAAGGACATACAATGTAACAGAAATTCCTTTTAATTACCTTCTTGACAAAGAGGGAGTTATAATCGGAAAAAATTTAAAGGGCCCTGGACTTGTTTCCAAGTTGAACGAGTTATTTAATTAGCAACATCTTTTTGATGTTTAGTAAAAATAATGTATCCATTTTTTCCGTTAAACAATATTGATTTTTATTTTAGTTATCCCTTTATGATTTAATTCAGAATGTAAAACTTATCATGTCATGCATCTTTTTATTTGAATGATTTTTATTAAAAAAGAGGTTTCTGAATTTATAAGTTAAAAAAAATACACTCTGTAAAGAATTCTTTTAATTTTGTCAGATTTTAATTGAGAAAAAATTTTAAAATTGAGCCAGAAGAAGAAAATATATTTTATTTCAGATATCCATCTTGGAGCTCCTGCTCTTACGAATAATTTAGAACGAGAAAAATTATTTGTTAAATGGCTAGATGAAATAAAAGACGATGCCAGTGAACTGTTTCTGCTAGGCGATATTTTTGATTATTGGTTTGAGTTTAAAAAGGTTGTGCCACGCGGTTTTACAAGGTCGTTGGGTAAAATTGCTGAGTTGGCTGATTCAGGAATTAAAGTTCATTTTTTTACCGGAAATCACGATGTATGGGTATTTGACTACCTTCCTTCAGAATTAGGAGTAATTCTGCATAAAAAAGAGTTTAAAGTTGAATTGGAAGGGAAGAAGTTTTATTTGGCACATGGCGATGGAATAGGGCCTGGTGATATGGGCTATAAATTATTACGTAAACTTTTTCACAGCAGCATATTACAATGGCTTTTTGCACGCCTTCACCCTAATTTTACTGTTGGAGTGGGGCATGCATGGTCAAAAAAAAGCAGGTTGACAAATAATGAAATTGGCGAGAGTGATAAAAAAAATGAAGAGCCGTTATTTGTGTTTTCTAAATCAATTCTTGAGAAAGAGCATTTTGATTATTTTATATATGGGCACCGTCATTTATTGGTAAAACAACCTTTAGCACCTAATTCGGATTTTGTAATACTTGGTGAATGGATAAACAAATACTCGTATGGTGTGTTTGATGGTGAACGTTTTGAGTTGAAAAAATATAAATGAGAATAGTTGCTGTGGCAACATAATTAAATTTTATGGCTAAAAAATTTTATACAACCATAATTGGTTCAGGAAGTTATCTTCCACCTGTTAAGGTAAAAAATGAGCAGTTTCTTGATTGGGAGTTTTATGATCCTTCTTCGAAAACAAAATTTGAGAAAGCGAATGAAGAAATAATTGAGAAATTCCATGAAATTACGAATATTGAAGAGAGGCGATGGGTAAAAGAAGATCAGGTAACCTCCGATATTTCTGCCATTGCTATTAAAGAAGCTTGTGTTACGGCTAACGTTGATATTGAAGAATTGGATTTTATTATAATTGGCAACAATTTTGGTGATGTCCCACATGGCTCAATAAGTTCTGATTTATTGCCATCGCTTGCCAACAAAGTAAAAGAAAAACTAAAAATAAAAAATCCTCACTGTATTGCACATGATGTAATATCGGGATGCCCCGGTTGGACTCAAAGTATGATTATAGCCGACAGTTATATTCGTAGTGGTTTATACAAAAGGGGAGCAGTAGTTGGAGCCGATGTGCTTTCGCGGGTTTCTGATCCTCACGACCGTGATTCGATGATTTATGCCGATGGGGCAGGTGCTGTTATTGTTGAAGCAAAAAAAAGCAGGAAACCCATAGGAATTATTGCCCATTCGAGCCGGACAGACTCTTATAAGTTTGCTAGTTTGTTAAATTTTGGGCCTTCCTCAAATCCTGAGGTCAGTCAGGATAATCTGTATTTAAAAATGGTTGGGCACAAACTTTATATTTATGCCATTAAGCATGTCCCTCAGGTTGTAAAAGACAGCCTTGAAAAAGCAGGAATTCACCTTTCGGATATTAAGAAAGTTTTGATTCATCAGGCAAATGAAAAAATGGATGACGCCATGTTAAGTGGTTTGTTTAAACTTTATAAAGAGAAAAATATTCCTGAAGGAATCATGCCCATGAGTATATCAAAATTAGGAAATTCTTCAACAGCTACAGTTCCTACTTTATATGATATGGTAATGAAAGGAAAATTGGAAGGCCATTCTATTAACAGTGGCGAACACATTGTATTTGTATCAGTAGGTGCCGGAATGAACATTAATTCAATAGTTTATAAGGTACCATAAAATATTTATTACATAGTTTTTAAAGCCCTGGTACTTTGTGCCAGGGTTTTTTGTTTGTATTATATAGTTGCCAATTACACTTCAATTCAACGAATGTTTATCTTTGATAAAAAATCCTGATTATGGAGATTACAATTTATTTAATTATTGGTATTGGTGCCGGGTTTGTGCTGGCATTTGTATTAAACAAATTTAAAAACCAGAAAAATGAAGCTCTGCATTTGCTCGAAAAAAATGAACTTGAAAATTCGTTTCAATCTCAAATTGTAGAACTCGAAAAAAGCAACTTATTGGTAACCGACCGGCTAGAAATTATTTCTTCGGAAAAAGAAAAAACAAATCAGGAAATAATAAAATTCAGAGAAGAAAATCTTCATCTTAACCAACGGTTAGAAGCTGCCAAAGTTGAGTTTCGGAATCTGGCCGAAAAACTCCAGAGTCAAAAAGCTGATTACGAAGACCTTCAGAAAAAATTTACAACCGAATTTGAAAATATTGCCAATAAAATCCTTAAAAAGAACAGTGAAGAATTTACTGCTGTAAATCAAAAAAATATGGGTGAAGTTTTAAATCCCCTTAAAGAAAAAATTCAGTTATTCGAAAAAAAGGTAGAAGATACTTACCAAAAAGGGCTAAAAGACCAGGTTGATTTAAAGGCTGAACTAAAAAAACTGGCTGAATTAAACACCCAAATTGGCGACGAAGCAAAAAACTTAACCAGGGCCTTAAAAGGCGATGTAAAAAAGCAAGGTAATTGGGGAGAAGTAGTGCTTGAGCGTATACTTGAAAGGTCGGGGCTAAACGAAGGAAAAGATGGCTATGAAAAACAATTTTCGGATGTGAATGATGAAGGCAAGCGTCAGTTCCCCGATATTGTAATTCACTTACCTGACAAAAAAAATATTATAATTGATTCGAAAGTTTCGCTTGTGGCATACGAAAGAGTTGTAAATGCCCAGAATGAAAAAGAAAAAGAAAAATATATAAAAGAGCATGTTTTGAGTTTAAAAACCCACATAAAAGGGTTAAGCGAAAAACATTATCAAACCCTTAAAAACTTAAATTCTCCCGATTTTGTATTGTTATTTATCCCCATTGAATCGTCGTTTAGTTTGGCTGTTCAAGAAGACCAGGACTTGTTTTCGATAGCGTGGGATAAAAAAGTGGTAATTGTTAGCCCTTCAACACTTCTGGCAACATTACGCACCATTGCATCAATTTGGCAACAAGAAAATCAAACTAAAAACGCAATTGAAATTTCGAGGCAGGGAGGAGCACTTTATGACAAGTTTGTCCTGTTTATTAAAGACATGGAAAATATTGGAAAGAATTTGGAAACAACACGAAAAACATATGATTTGGCATTGAATAAACTATCGAGTGGTAGTGGTAATCTGGTACGAAGGGCCGAAAATATAAAATCACTTGGAGCTAAGGCTACTAAGGAATTACCTGGCAGCCTTTTGGGGGAATAAAAAAACCGGGAATTACCCGGTTTTAATTTTTATATGTTTCTTTGAATTAGCTTGCTTTAAGCCTCTGAATATTAGACTTATTCATTTTTTCTTCGGCATATTCTTTAGATATTGGAAGGCTTTTTTCACTGTTTGAAGGAGAATCAAACATGGCATCAATCATTATACTTTCGCATATCGACCGTAAACCACGTGCACCCAATTTAAATTCAATAGCTTTATCAACAATATACATTAGAGCATCTTCTTCCATTTGAAGCTCAATGCCATCAAGTTCAAATAATTTTTGGTATTGACGAATAACCGCATTTTTGGGTTCTGTAAGAATATTTCTTAGAGCCTCCCTGTCAAGAGGTTCGAGGTAGGCCAAAACAGGAAGCCTTCCAATAATCTCAGGAATCAATCCAAACGATTTTAAGTCCATGGGTGAAATGTATTGAAGTAGGTTTTCCCTGTCAATACGTTCGGTATCTTTTGAAGCGCTGTAACCAATTACTTTGGTGTTCATGCGTTGCCCTATTTTTCGTTCAATTCCATCAAAAGCACCGCCACAAAGGAATAGAATGTTTTTGGTGTTGATTGGAATCAGTTTTTGTTCAGGGTGTTTACGCCCTCCTTGTGGGGGAACATTTACAATTGACCCTTCAAGCAATTTTAATAATCCTTGCTGAACTCCTTCGCCTGATACATCGCGGGTAATCGATGGATTGTCGCTTTTGCGGGCAATTTTATCAATTTCATCAATAAAAACAATACCACGTTCGGCAGCTTCAACATTGTAATCGGCCGATTGTAAAAGGCGTGTTAACAGGCTTTCAATATCCTCGCCCACATATCCGGCTTCAGTTAAAACAGTCGCATCAACAATTGTAAATGGCACATGCAACATACGTGCAATAGTGCGGGCCAACAATGTTTTGCCAGTCCCTGTTTCTCCTACAAGAATAATGTTTGATTTTTCAATCTCTGTTTCATCATCATTTACAGGTTGGGTTAGCCTTTTATAATGATTATAAACTGAAACAGAAAGTACTTTTTTTGCCTGGTCCTGGCCAATGACATATTGATCTAAAAAGTCTTTAATTTCTTTGGGTTTCATTAATTTGATACCCTTCAGGTCGAAAGTGTCGTCTTTTTTTACTTCTTCCAGAATAATGGAGTGTGCCTGCTCAGCACAACGTTCGCAAATGTGTCCATCAATTCCGGCTATTAAAAGTTCAACATCCTTTTTTTCTCTGCCGCAAAATGAGCACTTGTCCGTATTTGCTTTATTTGTCATGGATTATTTTTTATCTCTGTAGAGAATTTCATCGATCATACCATATTTAACGGCTTCTTCCGAAGTCATCCAGTAGTCACGATCTGAATCTTTTTCAACCTGAGCGAATTCCTGTCCGGAGTGTTCGGCAATGATTGTATATAATTCATTTTTAATCTTTTTGATTTCCCTGGCAGTGATTTCAATATCCGATGCCTGCCCTGAAGCACCACCCATTGGTTGATGAATCATGACCCGGGAATGTTTTAAAGCAGAACGTTTTCCTTTGGTTCCGGCTGTTAATAAAACAGCAGCCATCGAAGCGGCCATTCCGGTACAAATAGTTGCAACATCAGCAGTAATGTATTGCATGGTGTCATAAATCCCTAATCCGGCATGAACTGAACCTCCCGGTGAATTAAAATAGATCTGAATATCTTTACTCGGATCGGTTGATTCAAGGAATAATAACTGAGCTTGAATGATATTTGCTACTGTATCGTCAATTGGGACGCCTAAAAAGATAATACGGTCCATCATTAACCTCGAAAATACATCCATCGACGCTACATTTAATTGGCGTTCTTCAATGATGGTTGGTGAAATATAATTACCATAAACAGATGTGTAATCGCTCATGGTCAAGCTGCTGATACCGACGTGTTTAGTCGCGTATTTTTTAAATTCGTTTTGATTTGGCATTGTATATCCTCCTATAAAAAAACTTTGTAAATCCGGTGTTTCTCATCTAATAGTAAGATGTAATGCCGGTTTTACAAAGTTAAAAAAAATGTATTTGGAACTTCTGAAATAAAAAAGTATTTATTTCATTAATCCTGAAAACTCTTCGTGCGTTACTTTTTTATCGGTAATGGTTGTTTTTTCTTTTACAGAAGCCATTACTTTGTCTTCATATAACTTTTTAAAGATGCGTTCTTTTTCCTCTGGTTTTTCGAGCATCATTTTTGCAAACGAATCAAGTTGCTCGGGAGGCATATTGTGCATACCATATTGGTTAAATTGGGCAAATGTTACCTGACGGGCAAAATCCATTGCTTCGTCATCAGTAATTGATATTTCGTTGTCTTTAATAATTTTATCTTTTATTAATTGCCATTTAAGGTCTTTCATAAAACTATCGAAGTCATTTTCAATTTGCTCATCGGTGAGTTCATTGTTAGTTGCTTTTAACCATCTTTTTAAGAAAGCTTCAGGAAGGTCAATCTTTATTTTGTCGACTAAAGCATTGCGTGTATCAACGGCAAATTTTTGATCGGAAGAATAAGAGAGGTTGTGTGCAATTTCTTCCTTCACTTTTTCACGGAATTCTTCAACAGTTTTTATTTCCGTTTCTTCACCATATACCTTTTTGAAAAGCTCTTCGTTTATTTCAGCTGAAACAAACTCAAGTACTTCGGTAATGGTATATTTAAAATTGCTCTCTAAAACTTCGGCTTCTTCGGGGCTGATGGTTAACATATGGCCCACTTCTGTTTTATTTTCGAAGGCTTTAACAGGATCAAAAATTATAATATCTTCTACTTTTTTTGAAAGGAAGTCTTTTTTGATGGCTTCATCTTTAATTTTATCGATGGCTAATAAAACGGCTTCAGGTTTAATACCCTCTTCCAATTCATTTCCTTCAGCATCTAACTGAATAAAGTTTCCCCGAACCAATGATTTTTCTTCAACAACCTCTGAAGCTTTGTTTTCACCAAATTGATTGGTTACAGCTTCAATTTGTTTGTCAATCATTTCATCGTCAACGGAGATTGACACATATTCGAATTTTCTTTTTTTATCAAGTGAAACTTGTACTTCAGGGGCAAGTGCCACATCAAATACAAACTCGAAATTTTCATCGTTGTCCCAATCAATGGTTTTTTGCTGGTCTTCATTTGGAAGAGGTTCTCCCAATAGAGGCAATTTTTCGTCGACAATGTGTTTCGATAAATTTTGAGAAAGAAGTTTGTTTACTTCTTCAGCAAGAATAGCTTTCCCAAATCGTTTTTCAATTAAACCAGCTGGGACTTTCCCTGGCCTAAAACCCGGGATTGTTGCTTTTTGGCGGTAGTCTTTTAAAACCTCTTTTACAGGCCCTTCATAATCAGACTTTTCGATCAAAATTTTAATGACGGCATTAACATTGTCACTGTTTTCCCTGGTAATATTCATGCTTAAATTTTTTAGTTTTTATTAGGGTACGTATTGATCTGCCATTTGATTCTTATTTATAAGAATAGTAAATAAAAATTTTGAGGAAGTTCATAAAATGTACCATAAAAGTGTGTACAATACATAACTAAAACCGCCGGCGATCCTTATTCAGAAAGCCAGGCGGTTATTTTTTATTTGCTTGCTTTTGACAAGCTGAACAAAAAGGTTTTTATTTTCAAAAGAAAAATAAATTTAACCTTCCTTTCATATTGTGCGGATGAAGGGACTCGAACCCCCACGCCGTGTGGCACTAGATCCTAAGTCTAGCGCGTCTACCAATTCCGCCACATCCGCATTAAGCGGCGCAAATCTAGTAATTTTTTTTAAACTTGAAAAGAAAATTTAAAGAATATAAACAATGTATGTGTTATTAGCGTAATTCAAAGTTTTGCCCCAGGTAAACTCTTCGTACTTCTTCATCGTTTGCTAAATCTTCGGCCGATCCTGCTTTCATTATTGATCCTTCGAATAACAGATAAGACCTGTCGGTGATCCGAAGTGTTTCATGAACATTATGGTCGGTAATTAAAACACCGATATTTTTTTCTTTTAATTGCTGTACAATATTCTGAATATCTTCTACTGCAATTGGGTCGACACCAGCAAAAGGTTCGTCCAATAAAATAAATTGTGGGTCGATGGCCAATGCCCGGGCAATTTCGGTTCGGCGCCTTTCACCTCCCGATAGCTGAATGCCTTTACTTTTTCGGATATGTTGTAACCCAAATTCTTCAATGAGCGATTCCAGTTTATCTCTCTGGTATTCTTTTGTATAAGTGGTCATCTCCAACACGGCCCTTATGTTATCTTCGATGCTCAGTTGCCTGAAAACCGAAGCCTCCTGCGCAAGGTAGCCAATGCCTTTTTTTGCACGTTTATAGACGGGGAGTTTAGTTATGTCTTCGTTGTCAATATATACTTTTCCTGAATAGGGTTTTATTAATCCGACAATCATATAAAAGGAAGTAGTTTTTCCTGCGCCATTGGGACCAAGTAGCCCTACAATTTCACCACGGTTGACTTCAAAACTTACGCCTTTTACAACTGTCCGTTTGCGGTATTTCTTTACAATATTATCTGCTCGAAGTTTCATATAAGTTATAACGTTAAGTTTTATGGGAATTACATCTCATCAAACTCTTTTTCACGATCTTTAACAACTCTCCGCGAAATCATTATACCAATTTCATATAAAAAAACCAGGGGAAAACAAACCATAACCTGGCTGAAAATATCGGGTGGTGTAATAATTGCAGACAAAAGCAACATAACAACGTAAGCATGTTTTCGGTAGGTTTTCATAAAAGTAGGTGTCAAAATTCCAACCTTACTCAGGAAGTACGAAAAAACCGGTATAAGAAATACCACACCCGACGCCATTGTTATTGACGTAATAGAACCAATATATGACCGGAGGTTAATTTGGTTAGCAACATCGCCGCTAACATTATAGGTGCCTAAAAAATGGATGGACAATGGAATAATCAAATAATACCCAAATAGTATTCCGCACATAAATAAAAAAGTAGTAAAAAAAACAGCGCCATTGGCATATTTTTTTTCTTTCTCATATAATGCAGGTTTAATAAATTTCCAGAATTCGTTAAAAACAAATGGAGAGGCAATAATAAATCCGGCGATAATCGAAGTCCAGATATGCATTGAAAACTGGCCGGCAATTTTAATACTTATTAGCTCAAGCGGAACCTGGTTAATTTTTAATGCTTCCGACCCAACCAGGTCACCCAGCTTGGCAAACATTCGATTGGTCCAAAATTCTGGTGTACGTGGGCTAAGGATAATGTTATCGAATATAATACCCTTGCTTATAAATGCAACAATGGCAAATATCACAATTGCTATTGCTGAACGGATAATATGCCAACGAAATTCTTCAAGGTGGTCAAGAAATGACATTTCAGCCTGAGGCTTCTTTTTATTATTTTTTTTAGTTGAGTGTTCTTCTTTGGTATTATTGTCGGCCATGGTTTTATTTTTCTATTTGTAAAAACTTCACAAATATAAATACTTCAAAATATTAACCGTTTATCTTGGACGTTTTTATTAGTATTAAATTAAGATCTGGTATAAAAATTGATATTAATATTGCCATTTCGCTAACTTTTAATAAATTAGAATTGGAATTGAAGATTTAATAGAAAAAAAATTAGTTTTTTTTATATGTATAAGGATGTATCATTAACAGAACACCTGCAGAAGTATTTTGGGTTTGATAGGTTTAAGGGGAAGCAGGAAGCAGCTATAAAAAATGTTCTGGAAGGGAAAAATACCTTTGTATTAATGCCTACTGGTGGTGGTAAATCATTGATTTATCAATTACCTGCCCTGTTAATGGATGGAACTGCAATAATAATTTCTCCTTTGATAGCTTTGATGAAAAATCAAGTAGATGCGATTAGAGGATTTGGGACTGAGGATAATATTGCTCATTTTTTAAATTCATCCCTTTCGAAGGCAGCTGTCCATCAAGTAAAAGAAGATGTCACAAATGGAAAAACCAAACTATTGTATGTTGCTCCCGAGTCATTAACCAAGGAAGAAAATATAGAATTCCTTAATAAGATTAAAATTTCATTGTTTGCTATTGATGAAGCTCATTGTATTTCGGAATGGGGGCATGACTTCCGCCCTGAATACAGGAGGATTCGGCCTATTGTAAATGAAATTGGTGGTGATGCTCCAATAGTGGCATTAACAGCTACAGCCACTGCAAAAGTTCAGCACGATATTAAAAAGAACCTTGGCATTATAAATGCTAAGCTGTTTAAAGAATCATTTAACAGGGCCAATCTGTATTACGAGGTAAAGCCAAAAGTTAAAACAGAAACTCAAATTATTCGATTTATTAGTGAAAATACAGGTAAATCAGGAATAATTTACTGTTTGAGCCGTAAAAAAGTTGAAGAACTTGCAGCTACTCTCCAGGTAAATAATATTAAGGCATTACCTTACCATGCTGGTATGGATGCAGCAACCCGTTCCGGGAATCAGGATAAGTTTTTGATGGAAGAAGTGGATGTTATTGTTGCTACCATTGCGTTTGGGATGGGAATTGATAAACCCGATGTTAGGTTTGTTATTCATTATGATATTCCCAAAAGCCTTGAAGGGTATTATCAGGAAACTGGGCGTGCAGGGCGTGATGGAGGCGAAGGCAAATGTGTTACCTTTTATAGTTATAAGGATATTCAAAAGCTGGAAAAATTTATGCATGGGAAACCCGTTGCTGAGCAGGAAATTGGGAGGCAACTGCTCCTTGATACTGTTTCTTATGCTGAATCGGCGTTGTGCAGGCGTATTATTTTGTTGCATTATTTTGGCGAAAAATACCAAACCGAAAATTGTGGAAACTGTGATAATTGCCTGAATCCCAAAGAACAACTTGATGCAACGAATGAAATTGTGATTGGATTAAATGCAATTTTAGAAGTGAATGAAAAATATAAGGCTGAACATATTACAGATATCCTTACCGGCAAAAATACTGCAGCCATAAAATCTTTTAAGCACAATGAATTAAAACATTTTGGCATTGGCCATGAGCACGATGAGAAATATTGGAACGCTGTTTTCAGGCAGTCGATGATTGCAGGTTTAATTAGTAAAGACATTGAAAATTATGGTTTGCTAAAAATGACTAAAAAAGGGCATGAATTTTTGGCTAAACCCAAAACCTTTATGCTTGTCCGAAACCATGATTATGAAGAAGACATTGAATCTCAAAGTGGTGCGCCAGCAGGAGCTATTAGTGGTGATCCTGAGCTTTTTGCTATGCTTAAAGACTTACGTAAAAGGAATGCCAAAAAGTTAAACCTTCCTCCTTTTGTTTTGTTTCAGGATCCCTCCCTTGCCGATATGTCAATTCAATACCCAATCTCACTTGAAGAATTACAAAAAATACAAGGTGTTGGCCCGGGGAAAGCCAAAAGGTATGGCAAGAGTTTTATTGAGTTGATAAAAACGTATGTTGATGAAAATGAGATTGAAAGGCCTCAGGATTTAGTTGTTAAGTCGGTGGCAAATAAATCAAAATTAAAAGTCTTTATTATACAAAGTATCGATAGGAAAATTTCATTCGAAGATATTGCCAACGCTAAAGGATTGGAAGTCAAAGATGTTATCTCAGAGGTTGAAGCTATTGTTCATTCAGGAACAAAACTTAACATTGATTATTATATCGATGATGTTCTGGATGAAGATCATCAGGAAGATATTTTTGAATATTTCAGAGAGGCGGAAGATGATTCAATTTCTTCGGCAATAGAAGAGTTGGGAGAAGATGAATATTCAGAAGAAGATATTCGATTAATAAGGGTGAAATTCTTTTCTGATTTGGGTAATTAATTTGTTTTCAAAAATTTGATATCTGTTTCCTCCTAAAATATTTGATAAATAATTACTTTTGCAAAAAAAATAAAAATAAAATGACAATTACAGTGGACAAAAAGATTGATTATAAAATAGCTGATATTACACTTGCCGATTTTGGCCGGAAAGAATTGGATATTGCTGAAATGGAAATGCCAGGTTTAATGGCCATCAGAAATCAATATAAAGCCTCAAAACCTTTAAGTGGTTCCCGCATTATGGGTAGCCTACATATGACGGTACAAACTGCAGTTTTAATTGAAACTTTGGTCGCACTTGGTGCAGAAGTTCGATGGGCAAGTTGTAATATTTTTTCAACTCAGGACCATGCTGCTGCTGCAATTGCTGCCTCGGGAGTACCAGTTTTTGCATGGAAAGGTGAAACTCTCGAAGAATATTGGTGGTGTACAAAACAAGCCCTCGATTTTGGAAATGGCTTAGGGCCAAACTTAATTGTTGATGATGGTGGTGATGCTACAATGATGATTCATAGAGGGTATGCCGCCGAAAATGATTCTTCAGTGCTTAATGAGCCTGTTGATGGAGAAGATGAAGCTGAATTGAATAAAATTCTTAAAAGTATTTTGGCCGAAAATCCAGGAATTTGGCACAATGTGGCTAAAGAGATGAAGGGAGTTTCGGAAGAAACCACTACAGGGGTGCACCGTTTGTATCAAATGAAAGATGCTGGTGAATTATTGTTTCCTGCCATCAATGTGAATGATTCGGTTACAAAATCTAAATTCGATAATCTGTATGGGTGCCGTGAATCGTTGGCCGATGGAATTAAACGTGCAACAGATGTAATGATCGCCGGAAAAGTAGTTGTTGTAGCAGGTTATGGCGATGTTGGTAAAGGATGTGCCAAATCGATGAAAGGTTATGGTGCCAGGATTATTGTTACTGAAATTGATCCAATATGTGCCTTACAGGCTGCCATGGAAGGCTTTGAGGTTAAGACCATGGAAGATACTCTTTCAGAAGGAAATATTTTTGTTACTACTACTGGTAATAAAGATGTTATTACTGCCGAGCATATGGCTAACATGAAAGACCAGGCAATTGTATGTAACATTGGTCATTTCGATAATGAAATTCAGATGGCTCAACTCGAAAAATGGGAGGGTATTAAAAAATTAAATATTAAACCTCAGGTTGATAAATATATATACCCCGATGGGCATTCAATTTATGTACTGGCCGAAGGACGATTGGTAAACCTTGGTTGTGCCACTGGCCATCCATCATTTGTAATGAGCAACTCATTTACAAACCAATCTTTAGCTCAAATTGACCTTTGGCTAAATGATTATAAAATTGATGTTTATAGGCTGCCTAAAAAATTGGATGAAGAAGTAGCCCGATTACATCTTGAACAATTGGGTGTTAAATTAACTACTTTAACCGATGAGCAATCGGCTTATTTGGGGATAACAAAAGAAGGCCCTTATAAACCAGAGCATTACAGGTATTAAAAGATATTAAAAGGGTTCTGAAAAGAGCCCTTTTTTAATTGTTGTAAATTCTGAGGAATCCGTTTGAAACAGTTGTACGGTAATTTCGTCCTGACTTCTGACGATTAGTGCGGTAGCAATTTCCATTTTGATATCAACTTTGCTAATGGGGTTTCCAAAATTTCTTTGGTAGGTGACCTGAAGATAAATGTTTCCTTTGTTACGCGGTCTTGTATATGGGTTTCAGTAATGTTCATTACAAGAAAGCGTATTTCCCTAAGCGATAGCTTGGTTGTTAAGTCCAGGTATTTTTCTACTATCAATGCAACAAAACAAATCAATATATGGGCCCTAATTGCATCATGCTTTTGATGATAAATAGGCCGTGCCTGTAAGTCAAACTTGCTCATTCGGAATGATTGTTCTACATGCCATAGTTGGTGATAGCGTGATATTACTAGCTCGTTAGATAATTGTTGCTCAGATAAGTCGGTACAATATCCCTTTATTCCCAGCAATAACCTTCTTTTTTCAATTAATGCGGTATTCAGTTCTATTTTCTCTTTGGAGACCTTTCTGATAAACTTGGCCCTGACTTTCAGGGATTGTTTGGCTACCAATTCTTCAGCTTTTTGAACAAGCTTGTTAAAATCATACAACTCCTTCTTATACCGTTTGGTTGAAAAATCACAAACCAAATCACCATGTATCGAAGAGAAACGGGCCTTTGTGCCATGGTTCCCATCCAGTGTATTGTGAATACGTTTTACTAAATCAAGGTTCGCATTGGCCAACCGTGCACCGACAATGTATGATATTTCCTTTTCCCTGAGTTCAGAAAGCCTCTGTTCATCGAGCATGGCTGCATCTGCCACAATAATAGGTTTAACCTGGGGGTGTCCTGCAATAAACCGTTCAACTATCGGCAGCATGGTTTTTCCTTCAAAGGTGTTTCCGGCAAAAACCTCGTACGACAAAGGAAAACCCGATTGAGTTACCAAAAGCCCGATTACTATTTGAGGCTGTTGTGATTTATTGTCTTTTGAGAACCCCTGTATTCTAAAATCATCGGCTTTAAAGGATTCAAAATAAAGAGTGGTTACATCGTACAGAACAAAATAGAAGGGCTCCTTAAATTTCTTTTGGGCAACATTATAGGCGCAATGCTCAATGTCGGCCTTATAGTTTGTTAATTTAGGGATATTGCGATAAATGCGTTGTGAGTACTGTATCCCAAAATAGTGTTGTAATAGTTCTATCGACCGCAGTTTCGAAGCTGGTTCAATTAACCTGATAATAGCAAAATCAAGTAATAACCGGGGCAAATGGGACAACTCACATTCATCAAGGCAGCTCATGAAAAAACGAAAAGCAAAATGGTGTGTTACTCCTATGCAATCAGCCCTATCGACCAATAATATCTTTTGTTTCTGGTCCGGGAATAAGGATAATTGCCCGGAATGCCCTTCAATCCACTCAAAGGCCTTTTTACGTAAAGCTTGAACTTCTATATCGTCCTTTCCACTACCTATATGTTTGATAATAATGGAACGGTGAGCAACATATTGCACCACTTGCAAGGCAATTGAGCCTGACCTGGTTTTTACTTTTCGTACCGAATACATACCACAAAAGTACGCGTTAGTGCGGTATTTTCATATATACAAAATCACAACATTCTCAATATCTGTGAATTATATCTTTGAATCTTGTCTTTTTTTGATAGCGTCAGAAGTCAGGAAAGGGTTCTGAAAAGAGCCCTTTTTTAATTGTTGTAAATTCTGAGGAATCCGTTTGAAACAGTTGTACGGTAATTTCGTAATGGGGCTGCTGCTGGCCCTTTCGATGGATAACCACCCCCCAATAGAATAAATTCAGAACCACAACAAGGGCAAGCTTCCGAAAGTGATCCTATAACTCCGTCGTTTCCAAGGTGGCAATTCGAAAGTACTTCATGTGTACATGTTGCATCAAAAGCATGATATGAACCTTCTAATTCACAATAAACAATAACACCACCAAAACCAATCCCTGAGATAAAAATGGAGTTGCCGGGTATGGATACTTCATTGTGAATCGTTAAATTGATACTATATGAAAAAGGGATGGAAGGAATAAGTGAGTTTTGATCTTTGTTGCATGAAATTCCTGCAAGAAGAAAAATCAGAACAAATGAAAAATACCTAACAGATTTTAAAACCAACTCCTTCATTTTTTATACTTTTACTAAATAAACAGCAAAACTATACATTTTATTATTCATTAATTTCATTTACATGGATGATCTTGTAGTAATTATTATAACTCTGGCAATTATGGTTGTTGGAGCAATTGGGCAGTTAAAGAAAAAGAAAGTAGAGGAGACTAGCCCCAAAGCAGCGGGTGGTGCTGTTTCGGAAGGCAATTTTTGGGATGTTTTACTACAAGATGGAGAAAATAATGTGGCTGAACCAGTAGAGGTTGAATTGGATGAAAATTATCATGCCCCCTCAAAAAAAGTTATTAAAAAGGATTATTCTAAAAGTGAAATAAAAAAATCAACTATTTCAGATGAAATAAAAAAATCAGAAATTGGGAAGATTGCTGTAAAAGAATCTATTTTAGATGATTTTACAATTAAAAAGGGAGTAGTGTTTTCTGAAATAATGAACAGAAAATATTTCGAAAATTAATTAAAGGAATTGTTTATTTTTGTTGTTAAGTGGTTCATTTTTAAATAAAATAATTAAATTTGCACTACAGGAAGAATCCCGGCGTGATCGGGATTCTTTCTGTTTTTATTTATAGTAGAATAAACATGAAAGATAATATAATATGGGACAGGTAGCTTATATAACTCAAGAAGGCCTTAAAAAGCTTAAAGAGGATTTGGATATCCTGATAAATGTTGAACGTCCAGCAATTTCAAAACAAATTGGAGAAGCTATTGAAAAAGGTGATATTTCGGAAAATGCCGAATATGATGCTGCAAAAGATGCCCAAGGTATGCTTGAAGCTAAAATAGCGCAAATTCAAGGAAAAATTGCTAATGCCAGGATTATTGACGAATCAAAAATCGGTACTGATAAAGTACAGATTTTAAATAAGGTTACGATTAAAAATAAAAAGAATAACGCCACAATGCAATATACCATTGTGCCTGAAGTTGAAGCTGATCTGAAAGCGAATAAAATTTCAGTTGAAACTCCAATTGCTAAAGGTTTGATGGGAAAAAAGGTGGGCGACTCTGTTGAAATTAAAGTTCCATCAGGAATATTATCTTTTGAATTGATAGATATCACAATTTAAAAGCATATGCCTTCTATATTTTCAAAAATAGCCAACAATGAAATTCCTTCGTATAAAATAGCCGAAGATGAAAATTATCTGGCTTTTTTAGATGTTTTTCCTGTTGCTGTTGGGCACACTTTAGTAATTCCTAAAAAAGAGGTTGATTATATTTTTGACCTCGATGATGATGTATACATAGGATTACAGAAATTTGCTAAAAAAGTGGCAAAAGGGCTTAAAAAAGCAATTCCGTGCGAAAAGGTTGGTGTTTTGGTATTAGGTTTGGAAGTCCCTCATGCACACATCCATTTAATACCGTTACAAAACGAAGCTGATTTATTGAATTTTTCTAAAAAATTGAAGCTTACCTCTGAAGAATTCGTCGAAATTCAGAAGAAAATATCAGTTGAGATATAACAATTTTAAACTCATTTATAGTTTGGCCTGGTTTTTAAACCGGGCTTTTTTATTCTACTTTATTAACAAGTAATGGAAAGCTGCCTTAATTTCTATTAAATTTAGGTGGTAAAATAATTTGATTGATTAAAGGGGAGGGAAAAATGGTACCATTCACACATTTACATGTACACTCACAATACTCAATTTTAGATGGCGCCGCCAGCGTTAACAGGCTGGTAACCAAAGCTAAAAAAGACGGAATGAATGCTCTTGCACTTACCGATCATGGAACCATGTTCGGAATCAAAGAGTTTCATAATGAGTGTAAAAAACAGGGGATTAAACCAATATTGGGTTGTGAAACCTATGTTGCCAGTAGGACAATTCGAAATAAATCAGATAAACAAGATAGATCAGGAGCTCACCTGATAATATTAGCGAAAAATAAAACAGGCTATAAAAATTTAGTAAAACTTATTTCGCAGGCAAGTACCGATGGATTTTATTATAAACCAAGGATAGATAAAGAACTGCTTAAAAAATACAGCGAGGGTTTAATTATTTCTTCGGCTTGTTTAGGCGGTGAAATACCCCAAACAATAATGAATGGGCAAGAAAATAAAACAGACGAAGCCATTCAATGGTTTAAGTCGGTTTTTAAAGATGATTATTACCTTGAATTACAGCGGCATCCCTCTGAACTTCCGGCTCAACGAATTGATATTTATGACAGGCAGGTTCTTGTTAACGAGAAAATTTTAGAGAAGGCCAAACAGCATCAGGTAAAGGTTATTGCTACCAACGATGTCCACTTTGTGGAGAAGGAAGATGCCGATGCGCACGATTTATTAATTTGCCTGAATACTGGGAAGGATGTTGATGATCCTAATCGGATGAGGTATACGAAAGAGGAATGGTTTAAAACCCAGGCCGAAATGAATCAACTCTTCAACGATGTTCCTGAAGCATTAGCCAATACTGCCGAAATAATAGAAAAAGTTGAGTTTTATGAGTTGAATGCTGATCCTATAATGCCTGTATTCCCAATCCCTACGGATTTTGGTACTGAAGAAGAATTCCGGGAAAAGTATTCAAAAGAGTTGTTGCTTGAAGAATTTGGCGAAGAAACATTTAACCGGCTTGGGGGATATGGTAAAGTTTTACGAATAAAATTTGAAGCCGCATTTTTACGCCACTTGACATATGGAGGAGCCAAAAAAAGGTATGGCGATCCTGTTCCGGATGATGTTCGTACCCGCCTCGATTTTGAATTGGAAACCATAAAAACAATGGGATATCCCGGGTACTTCTTAATAACTCAGGATTTTATAAATCAAGCCCGTAAAATGGGTGTATTAGTTGGGCCCGGGCGGGGTTCAGCTGCTGGAGCTGCTGTTTCATACTGTACCGGGATTACAAATATCGATCCCATAAAATATGATTTACTGTTTGAACGATTTCTAAATCCAGACCGTATTTCATTGCCCGATGTTGATATTGACTTTGATGACGATGGACGCCAAATGGTTCTTGATTGGGTAACTGAAAAATATGGGCAGGATAAAGTAGCGCATATCTGTACTTTTGGGACAATGGCTACAAAAATGGCCATCCGTGATGTGGCACGTGTTTTAAAACTTCCACTTCCTGAGGCCGATCGATTGGCAAAATTGGTACCTGATGCTCCCAAGATGACTTTCAAAAAAGCATTTCAAGAAAGTTTTGAACTAAAAAATGAATTAAAGTCAGATAATGAATTAATAAAAAGCACTCTAAAATATGCAGTAGCATTAGAAGGGTCTGTGCGCCAAACTGGAGTGCATGCGTGTGGAATTATTATTAGCCGTGACCCTTTATCGGACCATATTCCTTTGATGCCCACTAAAGAAGAGGAGCTTTATACAACACAATATGATGGCCGTTATGTTGAAAGTATTGGGTTGTTGAAAATGGATTTTCTGGGATTAAAAACACTTTCGATAATAAAAGAAACTCTTGATAATATAAAACTTTCGAAAAGCATTGATGTTGATATAGAGGCAATTCCATGGGACGATGCTTTGGCTTACGAATTGTTTAGTCATGGCGAAACTACTGCTATTTTCCAGTTCGAATCAGACGGAATGAAAAAGCATTTACGGGATTTAAAACCAAACCGTTTTGAAGATTTGGTGGCCATGAATGCATTATACCGTCCGGGCCCCATGGAATATATTCCCGACTATATTGCCCGAAAACACGGCCGCCAAAAGGTAGAGTATGATCTGCCTATGATGAAAAAATACCTCGATGAAACAAACGGTATTACCGTTTTTCAGGAACAGGTAATGCTTTTGTCACGGCTTTTGGCAAACTTCACCAGGGGTGATTCTGATTCGTTGCGTAAAGCAATGGGGAAAAAGATCATCTCAGTGATGAATGAGTTAAAAGTGAAATTTATTGATGGGTGTAAAGCAAATGAACAATTTGTTGATGAATGTAGACAAACACAAAAAGAACCAGATGATGTAATTGAGAAAATATGGAAAGACTGGGAGGCATTTGCCTCATATGCATTTAATAAATCGCATTCGGTATGTTATGCTCACATTGCCTACCAAACGGGATACCTAAAAGCGCACTACCCGGCAGAGTTTATGGCTGCCAACCTTAGCCGGAACTTGAGTAATATTGCTGATATCACAAAATTTATGATGGAGTGCAACAGGATGAAACTGAATGTTTTTGGTCCTGATGTAAATGAAAGTTACAATAAGTTCACTGTAACTCCAAAAGGCGATATACGATTTGGAATGGCTGCGATTAAAGGTGTTGGTGGAGGAGCAGTTCGTGATATTATAATAGCTCGCGATAAAGGAGGCCCATTTAAAGATGTTTATGATTTTGTTGAAAGAGTAAATCTACAATCAGTTAATAAAAAAAATATTGAAGCACTTGCTATGGCCGGGGCTTTTGATGGATTAAAAGAAATTAAACGAAGTCAATTTTTTGCTGGTGATGATGAAAATGACAACTCTACATTTGTTGAGAAATTAATTCGGTATGGCAACAGGGTCCAAACCGAAAGCCAATCGATGCAGCAAAGTTTGTTTGGGAGTTCAAATTCTGAATCGATGGTGCAGAAACCGCCTGTGCCACAGGTCGATGAGTGGGCAAAAGTTATTCTGCTTGAAAAAGAAAAAAGCCTGGTTGGGATTTATCTAACAGCCCACCCTCTTGATGATTATAAGCTGGAAATCGAAAATTTTTGCTCACGGGATGTGGGATTAAAGGATATTAATAATGATGTTGAAGCTTACAAAGACAGAGACCTGACATTTGGCGGCATGGTGAGCGAAGCACGTGAGGCTGTTTCTAAAAATGGCAATCCTTACAGTGTTATGACTTTGACTGACTATACCGATTCCTATTCTTTCTTCTTTTTTACGAAAGATTATGTCAATTTTGGAAAGTACTGTAAACCCGGATTGTTTTTAATGGTGAAAGGCCGTGTACAGCGAAGATTTAATGGGGAAACTTTCGAATTTAAAATTAACCAGATTGAGTTATTGTCAGAAGTTCGAAAAAACAATATCAAAAGTATTACGGTAACCTTACCTCTCGAATCTATAAACCAGCCCTTTATTGACGAAGTTTTAATGGTTTCAAAAAACAATAAAGGCTCTGCATTGTTAAAATTTAATATTGTCGATACTGAAAATAGAAGGCAAATTAGCCTTTTTTCTCGGAATACCAGAGTCGATCTTAGTAATAACTTTCTAAAGTTATTCGATAATAAAACTGGTATTGTTTATCGGATTAATTAATTTTGTTGTAAACGTTGAAATAATTATTTAAAAATAAAAAATATGGCTATTGAAATAACCGACGCAAATTTTGAAGAATTAGTAACAAATTCAGATAAGCCTGTAATGATTGATTTTTGGGCAGTTTGGTGTGGCCCGTGCCGGATGATCGCTCCAATTGTTGAAGAAATGACTGGTGAATACGAAGGTAGAGCGGTGATAGGGAAAGTTGATGTGGATTCAAATCCTGCTGTTGCTCAAAAATTTGGAATTCGCAATATCCCAACTGTTTTATTTGTTAAAGGTGGCGAAGTAGTTGATAAGCAAGTAGGAGCTGTACCAAAGCAGGCTCTTGTTGCTAAATTAGATGCGATACTTTAATAATAACGTTAAAAATATCTTTATCGGGTGACTTTTGTTGCCCGATGAATTTTTATTCCCTGTTGTTTTGTGAAGAACATTTTTGATATTGAACAATTTCACCAGTTTGATAACTTGGACCTTATTGCACATGAGGTAGTTGAGGGTTTTATTACTGGTTTACACCGTAGCCCTTTTCATGGTTTTTCGGTTGAATTTGCCGAACATCGTTTATACAATCAGGGAGAATCGACCAAACACATCGATTGGAAACTGTTTGCCCGCACCGAAAAATTATTTGTTAAACAATACGAAGAAGAAACCAATCTTCGTTGCCAGATTGTAATTGATACTTCATCATCCATGCTTTTTCCATATTCGAAAGGCGATAAAAAATTACAGAATAAACTGGCTTTTTCTGTCTATTGTTCTGCTGCTTTAATTTATCTGCTTCGTAAACAGCGCGATGCAGTTGGGCTAACACTATTTTCAAACGAAATTGAATACCATTCTAATGCGCGGCTCTCTTCGGTCCATGCCGAAGTGATGTATGGAAAATTATCGGAAATAATTCAGCCCGAAAGTTACAATCTGCGAAAAAAAACCAACACTGTTGATGCCCTGCATCAGATTGCCGAAAATATTCACAAACGTTCGTTGGTAGTTATTTTTAGCGATATGTTGGATAGTAGTGATACCGATGAACTGTTTTCGCCCTTCAGCATTTACGCTACAATAAGCACGAAGTGATTTTATTTCATGTAACCGATCATAAATTGGAACGCCAATTTGATTTTGATAACCGCCCTCACCGGTTTGTTGACCTTGAAACCGGGCACCACCTAAAATTTAATCCTTCAGAAATAAAAAACAGTTACCAGAAAATTGTAACTGATTATTTTGATGAATTAAAGGTAAAATGCGGGCAGTATAAAATTGACCTGGCAGAAGCCGATATAAACGAAGATTTTAAGCAGGTTTTATTGGCTTATTTTGTGAAACGTAAAAAACTGTATTAATCCTATTTTTCTGAACCTCCTTATTAACTTTTGGTTACACCTTTTATTTCTGAATAATATTCAGTAATTTTAGTATAGTTAATTTTAAATCCCCACTTGCCTATGTTGGTCAGAACTTTTGGAAGTGCTGTTTTCGGAATTGATGCTACTACAATTACAATTGAGGTTGATGTTACCAAAGGCATAAAATTTATGTTGGTAGGTTTGCCCGATAATGCAGTCAAAGAAAGTCAACAGCGAATCGAATCGGCTTTGCGAATTAATAATTATAAATGGCCCCGTCAGAAGATTATCATTAATATGGCTCCTGCTGATATTCGTAAAGAAGGGTCGGCGTATGATTTACCAATAGCAATTGGTGTTTTGGCAGCATCCGAACAATTAAATCCTGAAAAACTTGAGCGGTATATGATAATGGGTGAATTGTCACTTGATGGTAATTTGCAACCCATAAAAGGAGTACTTCCTATTGCTATTAATGCCCGAAAAGAAGGATTTGAAGGATTTATTTTACCCAAACAAAATGTTCGTGAGGCAGCTGTAGTTGATACACTTAAGGTTTATGGCGTTGAAAACATTAAAGAAGTTATTGATTTTTTTAACGATGAATTAGTTTTAGAACAGGAAATTGTTGATACCCGTTCTGAGTTTTATGCGAAAGTAAATAATGCAGAGCTTGATTTTTCGGATGTAAAAGGGCAGGAAAATGTCAAACGTGCCCTTGAAATTGCCGCTGCGGGTGGGCATAATATAATATTGGTTGGCCCTCCGGGATCGGGGAAAACCATGTTAGCAAAACGAATTCCGACAATTCTTCCTCCGTTTACTTTGGTTGAAGCATTAGAAACCACAAAAATACATTCGGTTGCCGGCAAAATTGCCAAAGAAACATCGTTAATGACCCAACGACCGTTTCGTTCGCCTCATCATACTATCAGTGATGTGGCTTTGGTTGGAGGTGGTAATTATCCGCAACCCGGTGAAATTTCGTTGGCCCACAACGGAGTGCTTTTTCTGGATGAACTGCCCGAATTTAAACGAACTGTTCTTGAAGTAATGCGGCAGCCCCTCGAAGATAGGAATATCACTATTTCGAGGGCAAAGTTTTCGGTGGAATATCCTGCTAGTTTTATGCTAGTTTCATCAATGAATCCATGGAGTTGTGTTGACCATTTGTTTGGTTTAAGAAAGAGGGAGACTGTAAAATGAACTCTGTCTAACAATATTAATTTTGTAACGACAGAGAAATTATGGAAAGCGAAGAATTTAAAGAGATGCGTGACAAAGCCATTGAGCAGTTACGCACAGGACAATCCCTAACAGGAAAAGATGGTGTTTTTGCACCTTTACTAAAAGAGTTTATAGAAAGTGCCCTTGATGCGGAGATGAATTCCCATTTGGATGATTTTGAGCGAATTTCAGGCAACAAGCGCAATGGGAAGAAAAGTAAAACCCTGAAAACCGATTCAGGAGAAATTGAGATTACTACACCACAAGACCGCAACAGCAGTTTTGAACCACAACTGGTGAAAAAACGGGAAACAGTACTGGCAGATAATCTTGCCCCAAAAATCATTGGGTTATATGGTCTGGGGATGAGTTTTCGTGACATCTCCAACCACATCAAAGAGATGTACGATGTAGACATCTCGCATTCCACATTAAGCGAGATAACAGAGCGAGTTATCCCACAGGTTAAAGCGTGGCAGAGCCGACCACTTGAATCGCTGTACACGATTGTGTGGCTTGATGCGATGCACTACAAGGTCAGGGATGAAGGCAGAGTGGTAAGCCGTGCTGTGTACAACGTATTGGCAGTAAACAAAGAAGGTCGAAAAGACCTGATCGGGATGTATATCTCCGAAAGTGAAGGGGCTAACTTCTGGCTTAGTGTACTGACCGACTTAAAATCCCGAGGAGTAGAAGATATTTTAATTGCCAGCATTGATAACTTGTCAGGATTTTCAGAAGCCATAGCAAGCATTTTTCCGAAAGTAGAAATACAGTCCTGCATCGTTCATCAGGTGCGGAACTCGTTGAAATACGTAGCCTCGAAAGACCAGAAGGTTTTCATGAAAGACCTGAAAAAAGTATATCAGGCGGTCAATAAAGACCAGGCAGAAACGGAACTTATCAATCTGGAAGAAAGATGGGGAAACAAATATCCCGTTGTCATCAAATCGTGGAATACCAATTGGGATAAATTATCGGCTTATTTTCAGTACGATGAGCAAATCCGCAGGCTCATTTACACGACCAATCCAGTGGAAGGGTTTCACCGTCAGGTACGGAAAGTAACCAAAACAAAAGGTGCTTTCCCCAACGATATGGCTTTACTGAAACTGATTTATCTGGCAACTGAAAATATCTCTAAAAAATGGACCCAGCCACTCCAGAACTGGGGGCTTACGGCACAACAACTGAAAATAAAATTTGGCGACAGAATGAAACTTGACCTCTGATTTTAATCTCTAAAAAGCAAAGAAAGAACAAGATTCAAAACCTGTCAAGGGTATATGAACGGCTCGTGCCTCACCGCCCTTGACAGAACTCAAATCCCGTTCAAAAAAGCTTTTACGATTAATAATCCAGAAAATAAATTAAATTTGAATGAAAGAAAATTACCAGACAGAGTTTAGATTACACTCCCGAAAGAGGGTGGCATAAGGTATTTTAGATTGATAATTATATCTTCGGTATGAACGATTATTGAGTCCAGAATGGACTCAATAATCGTTCTTTTTTCTTCTCTGTTAAGAGAAGTCCAATTACTATATAGGGTTTGGGCTTCATTGAATAAGTACTTACCACTCTCTTCATTTTGTTTTAAACCTAATATTTCACCTTCAATTAAAGGTATTTGTCTTTGTATTTGTTGTAATTGTTCAAAGGGTGGGTTGTAGTGATGGTTAAAGCCTTCGGTTGCTATTTCTTTCTTCAAATGTAGTTCCAATAGATTATCTAACTTTATTTGTATCCTTTGGGCTTCTTTCTGTAAGGTTCTTAGTCTATTCTCTTTCTCTTTAATTATGGTTTCACTTGCCTCAATATAGTGTTTGATATTATCTTCTGTGATAATGTAATCTGTTAGTTGTTGGTGGAAAATTTCTTCTAAATCATCCTGTGGAATTTTATTTTTACATTTCTGACAGGTGTATTTTGGATTATTGGATGGCAAATACATTTTTTGTCCGCAGGAACAAGAAATAAATCCAGTAAAAAGATGAGTCTTTTTATTTAACGGTTGTTTTCTGTTCTTAGATTGTTCAATTAGGATTGAATTTACCAATTCCCATTTTTCTTCTGTGATAATTGCAGGTGTTTCATTAAAAACCCAATTTTCCTTATCCTTTAATTTCCACTGTTTATTCTCTCCTGTGCTTTCTGTGTAATTTACTCTTCTTAATCCTTTGGCAATTGGGTCTTCAAGTAATCTGTTAATTGTTGTATCTGAAAACTTTGAATTATTTCTTGTTCGATATCCTCTTTCATTTAGAATATTTGCAACGGTTTTTCTTCTTTTGTGTTCAAGGAATAGGTCATAGATTAGTTTTCTAACTGTTGATTCTTCGGGGTGGATGATAAGTTTTTTATCCTTCCATTCATAGCCATATGGGGCTGCCCCACCTAATGATTTTCCAAGTTTTGCTCTGATTGGAACAGAAGCGGAAACTCTTTCGGCAATTTCTTCTCTTTCCCATTGAGCCATAGCTGAAATTAGAGTATAGAAAAATCTTCCTGCAGGTGTTGAAGTATCAATACTTTCGTGTAATGAAATTAAATCGGCATTGTATTCTTTAAATATATCGGCTATTTGAAGTAACTCTCTAGTGTTCCTGGCAAGTCTGGCTATTTTGGAGAAAATAATACCAGTGATTTTACCAGTTTTAATATCATTGAGCATCCTTTGTGCTTCGGGATGGTGTAATACTGCTTTACCACTCACGGCTTCAAGATGGTACACTTCTATTACTTCCCATTCTTTAACCTCTGCATACATTCTAGCTCTCGCTTCGTGATGTTCAGGGCTTTCTCCTTTGGCTTGGTCTTCGGTGGATACTCTAATCCAAATACCGACTTGTTTTTTCATTTTTGTATGAATTAATTATTTCAAAGATACAAAAAAGCAATGAAACATAGATGTGTTGATAACAGAATAATATTTTTATCTTTTATTAGAGATAAATTATTAAACAAATATGTTAATGCTCGTATGCTGATTATAACAAATGTGAAAATATTATGAGTTTATTTAAACTATTTTGTTTAAATGAAAAAAGAGAGCCCATTAGACTCTCTTAAATTTTTCGAAACTTTGCTTTAACTAAGCATAGTTAATAAGTTTCCAAGTAACAGCTTTACCACTATAAGGCGGCATTGTGTTTCCTTTGGCAATTGGTGCTGTGGTTGTTGGTGTTCCAACAACTTTCCAAACTCCACTCTCTGGACATTTTTGACCTGTCCCTGCTGTCGTTCCAATAGGTGCTCTCATTTTATACGTATTAAATTTCCCTCCATATTTGGAATTCGAGTGGAGAAAATTTACCCGACAAGGAAATTTGACTTTTCATTTTTAAAACGTATATTTGAAATGCAATTTAAAAATATACTTAAAGGTCAAGTCAAATTTCCTATACAGAACTTGACCTTTTTTTATTTTCTTTCTCTTCTTATCAATTTATATATAGTCTGTTCCTTATTTTCTATTTCTTCAATATCATATATTATACTTTCATTCTTATAATCAATCTTAAGTTCTCTCAATATATTTTTAATGAATACATAATAGTAATCTCCAGCCTTAACGATTTTAAATGATTTTTCATTTTCATTTTCAATAGCGACTAAATATAGATTTTTATCATTATCGTCTGATTTATTTAGACCTATGTTGAAAAATTTGATATTTTCAATATTCATAAATTTACTAGCCCCTGAGCTGAATCCAAGTTTTCCTGTTTTATGAACAGTAGCCTTAATAACACCATATTTACTAGACGAATCAAAAAAATCAAGCTCAATCATAATTCACTAAAATATTTACTAGCAAATGTAATTATTATTTATAAGAAAAACAAATACAAATTATTTATTTTTCTTATAGCATAAAACAGGACAAGATAAGATAGAGATTGACGAAATACTAACAAAACATTTGTAAAGCATTTACAAAACATTTACAAAAGACGAATAAAACATTTACAAAACGCTAACGCAGCACCAAGATACTAACAAATAAATGACAAGAGAGTTATGAAAGAGCAGTAAGAGGGCGACAAATTGGTTTTAACTATTTTATAGTTGCGATAGAGATGAAACAGAGGTGTTATTAGAATAAATGTTTTTGATTATAAACATTTATTATGGTTCAATATTTCACATTATTCAGTTAAATAATAATGAGTCAGAACTAAGGCCATAGCATCAAATATTCCTTGATAATAATTTTCAGGTTCCCATACTTTTCTTTTTTCAGGAAGTTTGCTTTTCAATTCAGGATATACTTCTGATATTTTTCTTGAAATTTCAAACTTGTTTTTTGCTTTAAAAATTTCAAAAGTATTTAGCACCTCGGCTTTAGTATATTTGAATATCTTAAATCTATTTTTTCCTCCTTCACAAATCTGTTTAATCAGTTTTTTTACTCTTTCCGATTTGTTTGAGTTTTCTGGATTTTCAACTATCAGAATATTTGGCTGATAATAAGTAACAATCTCGCATATCTTTTTTATGCATTTATTGTTGTTTATTGGACGAATTGAAACAATGCCACAATCAATAATTTCTCCTTTTTCATTTAATATTACATACCCAAAACCAATTGTATTTGGATGAATTGATATAGTTCTGGTATCAATCATATTCTTTTATCAATTAAGTCTTCTAATGATTTCAAGAACAAAATTCTTGATTCGACCTTTTTAGTTTTATTCTGTTTTTCTAGCTCTTGGATTAAATGGGGGAGATTTTTTTGAATTTTCAAAAGAAGTATTTTTACTTCTTTTTCAAATAGTTTTTCAATGGAAACTTTAAAAAGAAAATGATAGGTAAAAATCATTTCAAGACTTGGTCTTCGACAATCTCTTTCACATCTTGAAAGAGTTGAACTATCTTTCATATTTAATAATTGTGCAATGTCTCCGATTGTTATCTCTGTTTTTTTACGATAGGTTTTTAATAAATTTTGCATAATATTTTTTAGCAACCAGTTATATTAAAATTGCTTTTCTATATTTTACAAAATTTTAAAGTTGAAAGTAGCAGTGAATTATTGCTTATGTGACAAAAAAATTGAAATCCTTAGTTTAAAGTTCGTGATAGATTTATCTGAATTAAAAATTCAGATAAACCATAACCAAACTTTTACTTAATATTCCAATTCAATTTTTTCTCCTCTATTATTTCTTTAAAATGTTTTAAATTATCTTCTCTTTCTTTTGTGCTTTTTCTTTTGTTATAGTTTCTTTTGTTATATACCCTATTTTGCACTGGTTGATGTCGTTGATTGCATATGTTTGTGTCGTTAGTTGCACTGGTAGAGATGTGTAATGATTGCATATGTTCTAACAATGGAGAGTAGTAAATATGGGTTTTACCTTTTCTGTCTTTTGGTTTATTTAAAGCATTATTTGAGTAATCTGTAATTTGAATTATCTTCTTCTGAGAAAGTGAGTTAATGGAATTAGATATTATCCTCCTGGAGAGTCCTGTTTTTATAATAAACTGACTGTATGTAATTCTATCCTTTTCTTTTCTCCTTCTGGTTTTATTATCAATCCAACCGTGAGTTTGCCTAATTATTACCAGCAATATTTTAAGTTCTGAAGTATTTAATTCTTTCAGTAATTTATCGAATAATATGTTTGGTGTTGGAGTAAAATTCGCTTTTATCATTTTTACAATAGTAAAGCAAAATTGAGTTAATGAAAGGAAAGATTAAATGAGAAATCGACAACGAAACATTGCTTTCAATCTGCTGTAAATACAATAAAATCAATATATGATTTTAAATATTCCAATTGAATTAAATGATAAACAAATTGAAGAGTTTAGGGATATTTACAAGGAAACTTTTAACGAAGATATTTCAAAAGATGAAGCCATAAAGCAGGGATTAAGCTTAATCCGGTTAATTGCTCTAGTTATTGATAATCGTGGAAATTAATATGGGATATGATATACTAAAATTGGTACACATAGAATACAATTTAAGCCTAAAAAGGGGTAACAGAATTTTATGTGTACCACACTTAAATTGCTCTGTTATCCCTTTTTGTATTTTGCTATGAGAAATATTAATTTAAAATATTTTCTCTATGCAAGGAAATCTAGTGAGTCGGAAGACCGACAAATGGCTTCCATAGAGGATCAGATTGCAGAGGTTAAAAAAATAGCTGAGAAACATAATATCCAAATTGTTGATATTATCTCAGAGTCAAAATCTGCAAAAGAACCAGGTCGATTAGGATTTAATACTATGCTAAAGAGAATTCATAAAGGAGAAGCACAAGGCATTCTTACTTGGAAACTGAATCGTTTAGCTAGAAATCCGATAGATGGAGGACAAATAAGTTGGATGTTGCAACAAAATATTATTAAGCACATTCAAACTTTTGAAAGGGATTATAATCCTTCAGATAATGTTTTGTTGATGCAAGTTGAATTTGGTATGGCAAATCAATATGTGAAAGATTTAAGTCTAGACGTAAAAAGAGGTATGAGAAAGAAAGCTGAACGGGGCTGGTATCCAATAACAAAACTTCCAATTGGTTATATGCACAAACCAAATTATTCTTTAGGCTTGGATGATGAAATAATTCCAAATCCAGAACAATTTCCTATAGTTAAGAAACTTTGGAAATTGTACTTAACAGGAGACTATTCTATCGCTGATATTAAAAGAAGGGCTGACTCAATGGGGTTGAGAAATAAAGTAAACAGATATTATTCAAAATGCACATACTATCGAATCTTTATGAATGCATTCTACTGTGGATATTTTAATTGGAAAGATAATAATAATGAAATAGTAAGATTCAAAGGAAAACATAAAGCAATGATTGCTCCAGTAGATTTTCAAAAAACTCAGATTATGCTTTCAAAGAAAAATAATATCTCCGCAAGACATAGAGATTATAATTTTCCATATCGAGGAATTATTAAATGCGGGGAGTGTGGTTGTTTTGTCACCCCAGACCATAAGTTACAAGCAATTTGTACTAAGTGTAAACAAAAATATTCAATAAAGACTCATACAGCTTGTCCTAAATGTAACACAGAGTTGTCTAAAATGGACAATCCAAGCATTATTGATGTTTTGTACTACCATTGTACTAAAAGCAAAGGAAAGTGTTCTCAGGGCTCAATAACAAGGAAAGAGATTGATATTGCTATTACAGAAAATTTGAAGAAAATATCAATTAATGAAAAAATACATTCTTGGGCAATAAAGGCATTAAAAAATACGAATGGAGATAGTGAAAAAGAAGAATTAAAAGCCATTGAAAAATTAAAAAGCAAAAAAGCTAAATTAGAAGAAAGAATGTCTGGATTAGTTGAATTAAGAGCAGATAGAGAAATTAGTTCTGAACAATTTAATCTATCTAGATTAAAAATTCAAAATGAAATATCATCAGTTGATTTTGAGATAATTCAAACAAAAAGACAGAATATTGAATGGTTTTCCCAGAAAAAAAAGGATTTAAATTTTGCCTTAGAAGCTCTAACAAAATTCAAAAATGGCGATGATTATAATAAAAATAAAATAACCAGAGAATTAGCCTCGAACCTAACTTTATTGAATAAAAGCCTTGATATTACAATAAGAAAAACACTTTTGTGTATAAAAGAGACTTCACAAACTACCAATTGAAAAAAGCTCTCTCGAACCTAAAAAAGACCTTATAGAATAAAAGTAAAATGTAGATATTTAACCTTTATTCTCTTTGTGTGAGCTAATCGAAACACAAAACGAACTCGACAGATTGTCAATAACTCACTCCATATCTCCAACTCCTCATACCAAGAACTGTTTTTCGAAATTATTAATTAGTCCTCACTAGGCTTCTTGTATAGAAAAATAAATATTGAAAATGTTATTTATAAATAACATAAGAAAACTAGGATCAATAAATCCGATTATTCGTTCTGTATTATTTCATAATTAATACAAAGAAAAAGATATCGAAAAACAGATAATTCTTACTATGACTTGATAAATTTTTCTTTAATCTCTTTAAAAAGTATAAAATCACTCTTTAAGTCATTTATAGTTGGTGGTGTATGAACCTCTGTGGGATCACTATGTCCTGTAATAAATCCGCTTGCTCTTGAAAATAATTCATCAATATTTGCTTTATATTTTTCAATAAGATCTCCTTTTACCTCTGGTAATTTAGTCATCATAATATTTTTTCTATACCTCTTTACGGTGTTTTGAAAAACTATATCCGTAACAAATAATTCAAGTGCAGATCGTAAATATCCATAACCTTCTTCTGCAATTTCATTCTCTAATCGCCCACTTTCTTCAGAACTTAATAGTACATTTATTTTACGAATAAATCCTTTTACACTATTAATTTGAATTCCATCTTGTAGGATTCCTGTATGAGTTTTATTCGTATAAACATTGTAGAATTTAAAGTCTAAATCTTGACTAATTATATTTTTCTGTAGACTAAAAAAATTATTATACAATAAAATACTATGAGTAAAAACAACTACCTGTCTTTCTCTTGATAAATCGATTAACCTACGGGCAGTATCATCGATAATATGATGATCCAAAGAATTTACAGGGTCATCAAAAACAACAGTGGCAGCATTGTTATCCAACTGTAATTCAGTTAGAAATTCTGCAAGTGCAATTGCTTTTTGTTCCCCTTCGCTTAATATATCGTTAATATTATAACTTGAAATTTGTTGATTAATATGTGATGTTCCACGGTCTGTGTAAAAACCTATATCAATTTCTAAATGTTTCTTTCTAAAACGAACTAATTCATTAATGAATTTTTGTTGAAAGTCATTTGCAACAAGCTCTTGTCTTGCTTCAGTTGTTTTTCGACTTAAAGAGTCTGTATTAAATTTATTTCTATTTCTATCAAGTAACCTATGTACAGAAAAATTATTTATACACTTAATAATCTCTTGCTTCTGTTTTGACAGCATTTTTCTATCCTTAAGTTCAGCAATCTCATTTTTCAATTTTGATTCAACTGAAGATAAGTTATTTAACTGACCGATATAAATATTTTTTTCTTCAGTATATTTGAGATGTAATGCCTTGAAATGAGCGATATATATTGTATAGTTAATATCAAACTTAAAATTTGAATTAACAGTGTCTTTTATAATGTGATTCTTGAATAATTTAACTTTTGAGTTAAATTCAATAATTTCTTTTGATTGGATAATCTCTCCATTCTCATTTACTCCCAATAAGGGCTGATGTATTACTATATTCTCCTTAATTTTTAATACTCGGTCAATAACTTCTTGTTTAAATTTAATATATTTTGCAATTTCACTTTGAGTAGTATCATTTAAAACCTTTATATAACTATCTATTAAATTTCTTGATTGTTCATCTTGAATCTTTTGTTTACAGTAAACACAAGTATCTTCAGAATTATTAGGATAATTCTCTCTGTTAAGCAATTTAATATATGCATCAGCAGACCTTAAAAAAGTAATAAACTCATTAGATTTAAATAATTCTAAATTATTCATCTTTGCTAATTTTGTGATACTTAATTGGGCTTTGGAATTAAGTATTTCAAGCATAGAATTACATTTAATAATAAACTCCCAATCATCTTTAGTTAATAAAGCTTTAGTATTTTCAATATCAACAATAACTCTTGATATTTCACTAATGATAAGATTTACATTTTTAAGATTTGCAGTTATTATCTTACTGTTAAGGTCTTTTAATTCATCCTCTTTCCTTGTTAAATCAACTTGATTAAGTTCTGTGAATTGAGATAATTCATTAAGTTTTTCTAGTTCTGAATTATAAGCTAATGTATTTATAAAATTATATTGTGGTGTGTTCTCAGTTAATTGATCTTTCCACAATATAGTTATTGGGTATTGAGTGTAAAAATTAGAATGGATTCTATTTAATTCTGCTAATTCATCTTTTACTAATTTAAAAAGATAAAACCCTTGAGGAGAAACCAATAGTTCTCTTCTATTTAAAAGGGATATATTTACACAATTACTATTAAAAACAGAAATTGCATTTAACTTATCTGTTGGAGATCCACCTACCCAATCAAAGTAAAATGGGTCACCATCATTTATAAAATCTATTCTGGCACTTTGTTGAATTTGTTTTTCTTTTACATTTGAAAGAATATTATTCTTTCTATCGAAACTAAAACCTAAAGATTTTAATATTCTACTATATCCAGTTTTCCCAACACCATTGTTACCATACACAATAGTTAAATGGGGGCTAAATTCCATTACTTGATTTTCAGCTAAACGATTTACACCTTTAATATTAGATAATTTTGTAAGTGAAATCTTCTTTGAGGGAGGAAAATATTCAGGTTTAGTTATAGAAATTGATGGAAGAGGATCGGGTAATCTAAAACCTATATCTTGAAGATAATGATCGAAAATAAATTTTCTTTCAAAATTATCTAATGCTGATTGTTTCCCTGTAATCTTATCAACAAGTATTTGGCTCCAAGCTCCACGAGGGATAGCCCATTCCCAAAGAAAATCTATTAACTCTTTTTTTGTATTTGGTGAAGTCATATAATATATTTACCTAAATACAATAATACTCAATATTAAGCTCATAATCAACGAAATAAAAAATAATCTTGACACAGATATTAAAAGATAAGAATGATTATTATAATTTCTTTTTGATAGATATCTGATATAAAGCGGCCTTTAATACGTGCCAAGAAATTTGAGCAGTATGTGTATCGGGGTCAAATTTAGAACTAACTTGCTCGAAAGGATGAATATAATTCCTAAAACCTCTTAATGTATGGCTAAACTTTTTAACATCTTCTTTTAAGAAACCATTTTCATAAGAAACATCAATAAGATTATTTAATGTCCAATTTTGAAATTGTTTAATCTTTCCAACATTATCTTTTGGAGCAGAATTCGATTGGTTAAACTTTTGGGGATTCTTCAAAGCTATTCCAAGTAAAACACCCTCTAATGTACTACCACAAAGAAAAATAACAGATAAAGGTGCTTTTGCTTCTATGCATTTCTTTATTTCAATAAGTCTTATGTTTAAAGAATTTGTAATTACAACATCAAGTTCTAGAAAATCAATAGAAATCTCATCGAATTCCTTTTTTAAAAAATCTGCTTCTTTTATTTCACCTTTATTAGATGGTTCTTCAAAATTAATCTTATCATTTCGAGTAAAGGTAATTTCAGCTTCATTTCGAACTACTTTCCATTTATCAAAAGCCAGATACTGATTGAAACCTTTAATAAATACATCTAATTCCGAAAATCTACCAATAAAATTAACAGGAGAAAACAATTTTTTTATACACTTATCTAGTTCTGGAGTACCATTAATCTTTGATAACTTTTCATCAGTAAAAATCCACCTAGAAGGAAAACCCCTCCCATATGAATCTCTAAACCCCAAGTCATTAAAAAAATCAACCAATTTAGGGCCAGAACGATATTCGGTTTCTTCATTTATTAAATCTCGAAGCTTTTCTAATGTTTTCTTTTGTAATTTCATATTAATAATCTATAAATAAAGAATATTTCTATTAACCAACCTTACATATCCAAATTTAAAGTATTTTCTTGATTTGTTGTTCATTCTTTAATATTCAAATCAAATATTAGAGCTATAAAAGCATATTCTCTATTCTATTAGTTTAAGTTTTTAAGAATATAATTGCAAGGTGACTAATTTAAAAAATCAGTTAACCTATTTTGCAAAAACTAACTTTAAAGGAAAGAAGGTTCTTTTTGGTATCAAACAAGAAGATAGACTTCTACATACATATATCATTGGAAAAACAGGAACAGGAAAAACAAACCTACTCCAAACTAAGATTCTTCAAGATATAAATTTTGGTAGAGGTCTTTGTGTGATTGATATACACGGAGATTTAATCACAAAAGTATTCTCAAAAATACCACCGGAAAGGAAAAAGGATATAGTATATCTTGATATTACTAATCCGAATCATAATTTCAAGTTTAATCCATTTGTTAAAGTTCCCTATGAAAAAAGATCCTTAATTACTTCGGGGATATTGGATGTATTTCAAAAAATGTGGAAGTCGGCCTGGGGTTTAAAACTTGAACATATTCTAAGATATATTATCCTTACCCTACTTGACCAAGAAAAAGCCGATATTTCAGATATCATAAGGATAATAGATGATGAGGATTACAGGAATAGTTGTATTGAAAATATTGTTGACGAAAACATAAAAAGATTTTGGCTTAATGAATTTGTCAAGTATAACAAAAATGACATTTTGCCAATATTAAATAAGGTTGGGACTTTCCTTGTATATCCGGCTATTAAGAGATTATTGATTGATAATACAAATGAAATTACTTTCAGAGAGATAATGGATAATGAAAAGATTCTACTTATTAACCTTTCAAAAGGAATATTAGGAGAAAATGTATCATTCTTTTTAGGTTCATTAATCTTAAATTCAATATCATTTTCAGCCTTTTCAAGAATTGATATTGAGGAAAATAGAAGAGTTCCATTCTTTGTTTATTTAGATGAATTTCAAAATTACACAACTCCTTCTCTTGTAAATATGCTTTCAGAATTAAGAAAGTTTAAACTCTCTTTGATAATGGCTCATCAATACTTGGCTCAACTAAGTGATGAAATTAGAGATGCTGTATTGGGGAATGTGGGAACGATAATAGCTTTTCGATTAGGAATTTCTGATGCTTCATATTTTTCAAAAGAATTCTATCCAACTTTTGAAACTATTGATATTATTAACCTACCAAATTATGAAATCTATCTAAAACTTATGATTGATGGAATACCATCTAAACCATTTAATGCGAAAACTATTAAATGGCTAGAATGACAATTTTTTACTTCTATTTTCATCCACCATAATAAACTAAAATATCCCTAAACTTTAAAGATTTATATGTTATGGGGAAACTAAATGAGATTTGTGAAGTAGATGTTATTTACAGAAGACCAGCTATTTCATTAATGAGAAAAGTAACCAGTAGTAAAGATATTACTGGAATATTTCGAGAGTTAATCACAGAAGAAAAAATTGATCTTAAAGAGTTCTTTATGGTTGCTTTATTAAGTAGAGATAATAGTATACTTGGAGTTTCAAAAATTAGTATGGGGACAACTTCTGGGACCTGCATTAATATCAAGGAAATATTACAACTAGCAATCAAAACAAATTCATCTGGTATTATAATTGGTCATAATCATCCAAGTGGAAATTTAAAAGCTTCTGATTGTGATATTTTAATTACGAGGAAAATTAAAGAAGCTTGTAAATTATGTGATATATGTCTTTTAGATCACATAATTTTAACTAGTGAAGGTTATTATTCTTTAGCCGATGAATTGGGAATTTAATAAAAGCCTCCTTTGTATAAGGGAGGTTTTTTCTATTCAAAATCAAATAAATCTTTTATTTCAACATCAAGATTATTAGCGATATTTAGGAGAGTTTTAATTGTTGGATTTGTTCTACCTTTTTCAATTCTACGTAAAGCACTATCTTCAATTCCACAATTAATTGCTAAATCTATCTGCTTTAGACCCCTTTCAATCCTTAATTGAGTAATTCTATTTCCAATTTGTAACTGTATATCGTCCTCTTGTATTCCCATTCCCAAAATAAAAGAGAAAGGTAGTGGTCAGACCAATAAATTATCAGAACATATATGTTCGGTTTTAGATTTTTTTATATATTTGTTTGTCCATTCAGGGCATATAAAATCCTGTCTACACATAATTTTTAACTTTTTAAACTCACATTATGAAAAACAAAATCTTGATTTATTCAATCCTGCTTACTGGTTTTCTATTCATCCTAACCAGTAGTTGCAACAAAGATGATTTTACCAATCCCAAAAACTTATCTGGGACAACGTGGAAATCTCAAAGTAATTATTACTTAAAATTTGCTTCTAAAACAACCTATAAATTCTGGGAAGAAGAAGCGAATACTCCTGAAGAAGAATGGCTTCAATGGATTAGCAATTACTCAATTATAGATAACACTATTGAGTTATTAGGTGAGAATGATTATCCATATACAGGAACTATTATAGATCAAACTATAAAGGTTTTTATGTTCGGTGAAATGGAAGAATTTGTTAAACAATAAAAATATTTAAGATGAAAAAACTTGCACTATTACTAATCAGCATTACTCTTTTATTCTCTAGTTGCGCTACTATTGATAAAGCTCTAACCCTAAACTCACATAATAATACTACTGAAGTTGTTCTGGCTAAGAAAAACTTCAAGATCATTGGTAAGGTTGAAGGAAAATCAGAAGGAAGATACATTTTTGGTATTGCTGAACAGCCTCAAAAATCTCTTATTTCAGAAGCTAAAGTCGATATGTTAAACAAATCAAATATCGTAGGTAGCTCAAAAGCTATAATCAACGAAACTGTTGAAATTAAATACTCGATGCTTGCTTTTTTCGGAACTTGTAGAGTAACAGCAACAGGATATGTCGTTGAATTCACTGAATGATTATTATTAGAATAATGAAAAAATCAACTTTAAATATCCTAATTTATATAGTATTAATATCCTTTACAATCATATATGGTTGTACAAAAGATGAGACAGAAATAGAACCAGAAATTCCTGTTATTAATGAACCTGATATTTATATGGCAGGCATTGGGAGAAGTAGCACAGGAATACAGATTGCTAAATGTTGGAAAAATGGAGAAGAAACAATTCTATCCGATGTTTCAATTAATAATTTTGCTTTATCAATATCTTTAAATAAAGATGATGTATATGTTGCAGGATATGAATCAGACAGTACCGGAACTAGAGCTAAATATTGGAAAAATAATGTTGAAATATTCCTCCCAAATTCATTAAATAGTTCAAAGGCCAGTTCAATTTATATATCTGGTAATGATGTATATATTGCCGGACACGACCAGTTGATAGCGGATAAGGTATATATTGGAATGAGTGTTGCCAAATATTGGAAAAATGGAGAAAGCATACATATATCAGATGGGACAAATCTTGCATTTACAACTTCCATTGTCGTGAAAGATAATGATGTATATGTGGCAGGATATGAAGTTATAGGGGCAACTTATCTGGCTAAATATTGGAAGAATGGGTCAAAAATAGACCTATCTGATGGGACTACATTTACAGTAGCAAATTCAATTGCAGTGAGTGGTAATGATGTATATGTTGCAGGGTATGAATTCGACATGAAAATAGGCAAACAGGTGGCCCAATACTGGAAGAATGGTAATGTGGTAAGTCTAACTGACGGCTCTTTTGATGCCCAGGCAAGCTCAATAACAGTAGTGAATAATGATGTATATGTAACAGGACAAGAAAAAAATCACTCTGATAAATATGTAGCAAAATACTGGAAGAATAATAAAGAAGTTAAATTAACCAATGGCTCATATCTTGCTTTTTCTAAAGCAATAGCTGTAAATGATACTGATGTATATGTTGCAGGCTATGAATATACTAGTACCTTTCCACAAGGTAGATTATGGAAAAATAAAAAAGTAACTAATCTTACTGAAGGTGTAGCCTTATCAATATTTGTTAAACCGTGAAATAATAATTTCTATTTTATGGATAACAAAAAAACAGGGATTATTAGTCCCTGTTTTTTTGTTATTAATTATCAGTTCCTTATCCCCTCTCAAAATAAACATCTTTATTCATAAAAATAAATCAAATAGAAGCAAAATAACAAGAGTATTTCTTGACTAATAAGAATATCTTCCTTAACTTTTCATAATAACCCAAATATTATTTATTATGCTTGATTTAATAATCCTTTCTATTGTAGTTATTTTAGTCTTAGTTATGGTATTTAAACAACCTCGGAAAGAATACCATTCTAATTGGTCTCAATTATTACCAAACTTCAAATTCTCTACGAAAGAGTTCTACAAACTCTTGAAAAAAGAAATGTTTAGCCACGATGTAGATAAATTATTCTATAAAGAAGTTGATATAACTATTGGTGGTGTACTTTCTAGCAAAAGAACTTATTTAAGAATCAAATGGCAAGATTACTATTACGATATATGTTTCGCCCCGTTTGGTGATGGCTGTTTTGTTTCTTGGTGGTTGATATACCAAATTTCTAGTGGAGAAGATTTTTATACGAGATTTCCATTTATCGGAGAATGGATTAGGAGGTCATTTTATAGAAAAACATATTATAAAATTGACTCTGCCTCAATGTTTATGACCTATGCTCAACACTCTGTTTTAGCCGTATGTTTATTTCAACCGAAAAGTATACCAGTAGTTCAGTCCAAAAGTATACCATTTTAATTAAATAAAAAAGGCAGTACTCTTCTGATCGGGGTACCCCGATCAGAAGAGTACTGGTGCCCGGATTTTTTGTTGCTGATTTTTCATTTTTTCATCATTTCAGTAGTTTCCCTTAAGCGGTACGATTCACCATTCATGTTTACCAGATGTGCTTTGTGTGTTAACCGATCTACTAAAGCGGCAGTGAGTACCGGATCACCGAAGATCTCCTCCCATCGGTCGAATCCCAGGTTAGTGGTAATGACCGTTGACTTGCGGCCTGCCCGAAGCGAGAGGTGGTTGAACAGCAATTCGGCTCCTTGTTTATCAAAAGAGATATAGCCAAACTCATCACAGATGACCAAATCATATTTTTCAAACCTCAATTCCATTTGCCTTAGTGCCCTCTGTGCATGCGATTCACGTAGTTGGGTAAGCAATCGGTGAACAGTTGTAAAATAAACTTTATACCCTTGCAAACAGGCTTTCAACCCAAGCCCGGTAGCAATATGAGTTTTGCCAGTCCCCGGATTTCCTGCCAGTATGATATTTCGTCCGGAAGCTACAAAGTCAAGCCGTTCGAGTAAGGTAAGTTTCTCTGCTGCATCAACCGGGAGTAAATCACGCTTTAAATCGTGCAGGTATAGTTTGGCAGGAAAACCAGCCTGCCTGACCTGTGCTTTTTTTCGGTTTTCTAAGCGGGTATCATATTCCCGTTCCATTAGCCGTAAAAGGAATGTTTCATAGTCAGCACCATCTTTGGCCGACTCCTGTGCCACTTGTTCAAACTCACTGCGGAAAGCAGGTAACCGGAGTTCTTTGCTGTACCGGATAATTTGTTCTTTTATTTCGCTTTGTAGTTTCATCTTTGTTCAGGATTAATTCATTAATGCCGTAATTTGTTTGAGTTGTTTTTGAGCCATATAAGCCGTCTGGCTATTTACGGCTGCCGGTTTGGCACTTTCCCCGGGTTTATTGCCCAGAAGAGCCGTTAGCTTCTCTGTTGTTACACTTTGGGTGCAAAGACGGACCAACCGCAACACGGTGGCTTCCAGATTTTCTTCACTAATTTTATTTTGGCGGCAATAATGGAGCAGGCCGATAAAGTCGCGTGGGGCATTAAGGTAATATTGCCGATATAGTTCTTTCAGGTATGGGCTGCAGGCCAAGGCAACACTTCCATCCAAAGCCCCGGGCTTTTGCCTGAGGGTATCCAGATAATGTTCAATGGAGATGACCCACTGATGTTTTCCATAATCACGCACATGAGTTGCTACTTGTTTGTTCTCGAAGTAAACTTCAATTTTATGGCTAAATATTTTAACATCGACAAAACACCCGGCCAGCTTGTCAGATACCGAATAATGGTTGGTACAGTAGCTGAACGTGGCATATTTATCGATCCTCAGTTGCACGGAATCAGAACATGCCAATGGCCCGGAGTATTGCCATAAGAGGCCTTTCTCATCAGCAAACATCTCCATGGCAGTGCGTCCGCTTAATTGCTGTTTACTGTTGTTTAATCTGGTGATAATTAGCCCCAGGTATTTTTCGGCTTCTTCCAGATTGGCAAAATCGCTTTTAAAACCAAATGCTTTTCTGCGGATGTATTCTACACTGCGCTCAACATGCCCTTTTTCGTTACCGCTGTAGGCATTACAAAAACGGTGGCTAAACTGGTAATGCCCTTTCATCTGAAGCAATGCCCTGGTGGGCTCTTTCTCGTGTTTGCCAATAAATTTGGCTACCGCAACGCGCATATTGTCATAAACCATCTGGTGGTAAACACCACCTATGTGTTCAAAAAATGAAACATGTGATTCCATAAATGCCAGCGTATCTTGACGCTTGTAAACAAGGGCATAGCGGTAATTACTGTAAGCAGAGGTAAATACAGCAAGTTGAAAACGGCTCTGATTTCCGGCTATAGTTAGTTTTATCTCGCCCCAGTCAAACTCACATACCGAACCGGGCTCATACTGTTGCCGGATAAAAGCTTCTTGATTGGTTGCTGATTTCCCCAGTTTCTCGCGGATGTAATTACAAACGGTGGTATAGCCAACATCGAACCCATTTTCATGAAGTAATTGAAGTATATCGATGTTTTTCAGGATTTGCTTTCGCATACCCTGCCCGATTTTCTTGCGGTTTTCTTCAAGCTGATTATCGATAAAACATTGAACTTCCTGAGTCAAGCGGACTTTACTCCTTGCCCCTACTGTATAAACCACAGGACTAGTCAAATAAGTCGAAAGTGCCAGTTCCGGCTTGATAGGCCCATTCTGAAGATTCTCATAACCTTCAATATATTTTTTGACCGTCTTACGATTAATGTGGAGTTCTCGTGATATCTGGCGTTGGCTCTTTCCCTCTCGATGGCTACGGATGATGATTTCTTGTTTAGTATACATACTTATCATGCTTTATGAACGAGATTTTAATCCCATTCTGTTATCACTAAGTGGTATACTTTTCGATTGAAAGGTGGATTACTTCCTAATTAATATAAACAGCCGTAATTGATAAGATAACTAAGGATACAGGAATTAGGTTAACCGAAGACCAAAGAAAACCTATCCTAAATAATATCAATATCAGATAATGAATTCTGAGAAGGCGGTTGCTAACTTCTATGATTGGGAGTTAAAAGGTAGAGGCTATCTATTATTCCCCTATCCTGTTAATTTAGAACCCAAATATCGGGATTTCTATCATTCCTATGAACAAGATGAATATGTTGATGATGGTAAAGTTCCAACCTTATTTGAAAAACTATTCTCAAAAAAGAAACCTATAGTCAAAGAAGAAATTGAAGAAGAAAAACCACCCTTTGAATGTGAATACAATCAATTCCTTAAACAAATAAAAATATCCTTTCCAGTAAAATATGATTTTAATAATTCTGAGACAATAGAGTTTTTGAATATGCTCTCAGAAAGTGATAGTCAAATTTCTTTTGAAATAATTGGTAGGTATAATTCAATCGAAATTCAGATAGTCTGTACAATTGAAGATTATAAAAGGACACTTAATTTATTATATGCCTATTTCCCTAATTCAATAATTACTCCTTCAAATGTTAAGCAACTTCCACTTGATTCTGACAAAAAAGCTTTAATTGTAGATTTTGGTTATGATGAAGAATTTATGAGACCAATTAATACTACAAATGGCTCTCTGATCAGCATAATGACTGTCTTAGACAACTTAAAGGAAAATGATGTAGTAATCCTTCAAATAATATTTAAGGGTGTAGAAAAGCCCTGGGTTAATAGTATTTTAAATTTAGTTAGTATTGGGAATAATAATTTTTTTCCTGATTCTCCTGAAATGTTGCCTTGTGCCAAGGATAAAGTATCAGCTCCTTTATTTGCAGTAATCTTTCGGTTAGCTGTCCAATCAAAAAATCCTCAAAGTGCTGAGAAGCTAATTAATGAGTTAATTCTTGATATTAAATCAGCCTCTAGGTCGGAATTTAATTCTCTAATCCCATTGAATAATGAAGGCTATGATTATGAATATCACTTGGAAAATTTAAAAATGAGAGGGACTAATAGATTTGGAATGATAATGAATAGTCAGGAAATGATATCCTTTATTAATTTTCCAGATTCCCCAAAACTTATTTGTAGTGATCGTAAAACAAAAGTAGCTCCTGATTTATTTATTGGTAATAAATATTTGATTGGTGTAAATAGCCATTTAGGAATTGAAAAGAAAATTACTTTAAATGACGATCAAAGATTAAGGCATAGTCATATTATAGGAGCAACTGGAACAGGAAAATCAACCTTAATTTCAAGTCTTTTCATTGAGGATATTAAGAAAGGAAATGGATGTACAATTTTTGACCCCCACGGCGATACCATAGATGAAATAATTCCCCATATTCCTGAGAATAGGTTAAATGATGTGGTTCTAATTGATCCATCAGATAATGAATATTCATTTGGTTTTAACCTATTATCAGCTAAAACAGAAGTTGAGAAAATTGTTTTGTCTTCTGATTTAGTTGAAGCTTTTAGAAGACATTCTACTTCTTGGGGTGATCAAATGACCTCTGTCCTATCAAATGCAATTAATGCCTTTTTAAATTCAAATAAAGGAGGAACATTAATCGAATTGAAAAGATTTTTAATAGAGAGCACTTTCAGAAAAGAGTTTTTAAAATCTGTGAATGATCGGAGTATTCATTATTACTGGAATAATGAATTTGTTTTATTAAAAAAACTATCCATTAGCCCGTTATTAACCAGACTTGATACATTTTTAAGACCGAAGACTATCCGATATATTTTATCCCAAAAAGAAGGACTAGATTTTAATGAAATTCTTAACGAAAGAAAGATATTACTGATAAAGCTATCTCAGGGATTAATTGGAGAAGAAAACAGTTATTTACTTGGAACTTTGATTCTATCCAAAATATATCAGGTCGCCCAAGCCAGACAATTGTTATCTAAAGAAAAAAGACATCCATTCTATATCTACTTAGATGAATTTCAGAATTTTATAACACCCTCGATAAACTCAATATTATCAGGAGCAAGAAAATACGGAATTGGTTTAGTTTTGGCTCATCAAGAATTGAATCAAATAAAAGACACCGATATTGGTAATTCTGTTCTTTCGAATTCTAATATTAGAATTTGTTTTAGATTAGGTGATTTTGATGCCAAAAAATTAGAATCCGGGTTTTCAGGTTTTGATAATAATGATTTACAGAATTTAAATATAGGTGAAGCCATAGTTAGAGTTGGGAAAAACACTAATGACTTTTCTTTAAATACCTTTCTTCTAAAGGAAGTTAGTGACAATGAGAATCAAAAAATTATTACAGAAAATTCAAGAGAAAGATACTCAAAAAGAATTTCAGAAATTGAAGATGTTTTAAATATGCTTTTGCCTGATTTCAAAGAACCAAAGGCTTTAAAACAGGCAAAGGTTCAAGAGCTAAAAGAAGAAATAAAAGAGGAAAAGCCAGAATCAAATATTGAAGAAAAAGGAAAAGAATATCTCAATACCTTAGTAAAAAAAGAAGAATTAAAAGAACATAGATATTTACAGACTTTTATCAAGAAAATAGCCGAACAGAGAGGATTTAAAGCCACTATTGAAGAAGTTGTTGAAAACGGCCGTGTTGATGTTTCCTTAGTTAAAGATTCGATTAAAATTGCTTGTGAGATTGCTGTGTCTAATTCAGTTGAATATGAAATTAAGAATATTCAAAAATGCCTTAATGCTGGTTATTCATTTGTTTGTTCAATTTCAAAAAATGAACAGCATTTAGAAAAAATTCGAGAAGTAGTGTACTGTGAAATTAAAGATATTAGTAAAATAAAATTCTTTAATCCTAACCAGATATCAGAGTTTTTAGATTCTTTAATCAAAAGTGAAGAGAAAGAGATTAAAAGGATTAGGGGGTATAGGGTGAGGGTGAGATATAGAGCAGTTGATCCGGATCATTGAGTTGATTGTTGAATTTAATTAGGTAATTACATACAACTTTACACCATTAAGGTTAGGTTTTGTGTAATTAAATATCTCTAGCAATGATTAACAAAGATTTCAATTCAATAATAGACCTTTTACAAGCTTTTACAACAGAACAAAGTTGTATTGACCATTTGGAAGACTTAAGTTGGAACGGAAATACTGTTTCTCCATTTGACACAACATCAAGAATCTATTCATGTAAAGATAATAAATATCGTTGTAGGAATACTGGAAAATACTTTAATGTAAAAACTTCTACTTTATTTGATAATACCAAAGTTAAGCTTCAGTAATGGTTTTTAGCTATTAATTTCAATCTTGTGTAAAGCCAATATATAGTTACCTTAAATTGTTATAAGGTTGATTATTATATATCTTTCATTACACGAAGATTCCGCAAAAGTAGAAAAAGAATAAACTTCATAATCTACTCTATTTCCATTTTGCAAATACAAATTAATCTACCTTTTTAGTATTGAACTTGTTTAATGCTGAATTGAATCACAGTGCTTAAATAATTGATTTACTTGCATGTACAAACAATTAAATTTAAAACAAAAAACATGATATTTTCTTGTTGTGAATTATTAGTAGTAAGAAAATTAATGCTCAATTTAGTCATTCAACTTTAAACCACTTCAATTAATAAAGCTATTTTCTGAGAGGATTTTTTGATATAATAAATTCATGGAACGGCTTATTGAGGAAATAAAAACATTAATACTAGATAAAACTAATCCAACTTCTATATTCCTTTATGGTAGTTATAATACTTCTGATTATTTAGCTGGGACATCTGATTTAGAAATTGGAGTTCTTCGAGAAAAAGAGAAAGATGTAACTAATAAAACATTACGACATATTGCAGAAAAATATTCTACTGGAGATATACGTATACGAATTTATTCTTACGACATAAATGGATTAAAAAATGGTTATCTAAAAACTCCCTTTACTAAGTCGGTTTTCATTCGTCGCACAATACTAACTGCAAAAACCATTTGGGGAGAAAAAATAATTGAAAACTTACCGTTGCCATCTATCACTCTATTAGATGCTTATCGTGAAGCTTGTTTTACCACAATGCGTGCATTATCATCTCTATTTTCCTTACGAGCTGGAAACTTAATAGAAGCAAAGGAAATGACATACAAAGCATGTTTATTTGCTACTTTGAGCTTAGAATTTCTCAATGGAAATTTTCCTATTGGATTTCAAGACATTGTTAAAGCTTCAATTACCTTAAAATTAACATCTGAACAGGAAAATATAGTTCAACAAGCATATCAACTCCGAAAAGGTAAATTGAGACTTTCCAAAGAAGATATGTATGATTTAGTCTTTGATATTATAAATTATTGTAGCCAAACTGTTGAATTGAGAATAAAGAAGGAGTTGGAGAAAAAAGGTGATATAATTGTTGTTGAATAATAGACAATATTATAGTTTAAAATTAAACGCGCGGGATATGTGCACGCGTGTGCATGTATGCACGAGTAAACACATAGATGTTATTCTCTCTAATCTTACAAAAAGCTGTATATATTAGGTATTATTTCAATAGATGAAAATAATCTAGCCAAGATTATAGAAAAAGCTGAAAATCTAATTTAGTTAAAAGGCTCTAAATCATACTTATGTTCTTTAATGTTAAAAACTCTTTCTTTCAATTTTTCATTAGTTTCATGGGTGTCTAAATATGTAATTATCTCATTTGCAAAAAACGGATTTATTTCCTTAATTCGGTATATTTTATCAAAAGTTGTTATTCTAATAATGTCATCTTCATCTTTCAATAATTTCCAAATTATCTCTTTTGCAATATTCTCATATCCACGTTTCTGTAATAATAAAACAAGGCATTCCAATGAATCTTCTTTTGCTAAAGGCCTTCTTATATTTTTATGTTTTCTTTTGTCAAGAAATTTATTAATAAAATGAATTGAATAATTAGGGTTTGAGGATTTACATTCCTCTTTTTTAAAACAATTTTCAGAACCATTGCAAAGTAATCTAAAATTTCTTGCTACAATAATTTGTAGATATATGTTCTTACTATTTGCAAAACTCTCAAATAACCTTTTTGCCTTTTTAAGATCACTATTAACTAAATAAAATAGTTCCCATTCTTTCCATAAAAGTTTTTTTGTTTTATTGTTCAAGTGTTGTGACCTAGTAATTACATTTAAGCAATTCTCTAATTGTTTATTTATTCTATTTTTTTTTCCAAATAGAAATTTTATTTTGGCAAGGATTTCTATTGAAGCAATACTAGTTAATAATTCATCATTTTGTTTTGGTGCTAAATACGAAAAAATTCTACTATCATACCCAGCATTATTAATAACATATTCAAATGATTCAATAACTCTTCTTCTATTATCTGATTTCCATCTTAATGGGTCATAATCTTCTCTTAAGTTTTCAACAAGGTTCCAATACTTTTGTCTGCTTAAATAGTATAATACAGGCAATGATTCTGTTATTCTTCTATTAATCTCAACATCTCCTTTTTTCCTAAAATATTCAATCCTATTAAATAAAATGTCTGTTGTATCATGAACAGACATTCTTTTTGGTTTTCTACCAATCATAAAATTTAAAAGGTAGTCAAAACGAAATTCATCATCAAGCAAAAAATTTAAGGATAAGTTTGTCAGTAAATTCTTTTGCCTTTTTTTTATAGTAAGAATAAGAAGCAGTTAAAACTGCCATTACTAAAGAAGCAATTGTTACTAAAATTGTTCTTAAATCTTTTTCCCCAAGAATTATAAATACAACTGTTACAACTAAACTTATTATTCCTAATACTATTGGGAAATAATAATGTTTAATCGTTTCGAAATTATCTGATATAAAATTACGTAATTTTATGTTAAATTTCATGAGGGTTTAAATCATTTATTTACAAAAAACTCTTGTTTTTCCCAATCCCCATACATTGCCCCAATTGATACAAGACGCCTAAGTTCTTTTTTTAATTTATTTGATATTTTACCTCCCTTTTCATTTTTAAAAGGCGTTTGGGGTAGTGGCATAAAAGTGTGTCCATGTATGCGAACTCCCATTTTACAAAGTTTTTCTATCATAATTAATGATTCGTTGATATCATCTTCAGTTTCAGTAGGTAACCCAAAAATGAAATCTATATTTACTTTGAAACCGTATTTAATACATAATTCAACAGCATTATAAATATCTTCAACTTTATGCTGTCTATTTATATAATTAAGTAAAGATTGACTGCCTGTCTGGGCCCCAATAACTAAATTGTTATTATTGATGTATTTTTTTGCTATTCTTAATGTTTCATCATTAACGTGTTCCGGTCTTACTTCCGATGGAAAACTTCCATAAAATATCCTTCCTTTTCCCCCAATTAAACTTCTTACAGATGATAATAAATTCTCAATTGCTTCAATATTGAGTTGTTTACCATCCAATGAACCATATGAAAAGGCATTAGGTGTAATAACTCTAAAATCAAGTAGTCCCAGGTCTTTCATTATTTTTACATGTTCAATAATTTGTTCAACACTTCTATGGCGAGGCATATTACCTAATAAATAAGATGTTTGACAATACTTACATCCATATGGACAACCTCTGGTTATTTCGATTGGCCCAAATTTTTTAAACTCGTCTGAGAAAGGAGGATATAAGTTAAGATTTACCTTATTTTTATTATATCCAGTAAATTTATATTCTCCATTTTTAAAAAATGCTAAATTTTTAACCTTAGAAAAATCTTCATTATTAAGCATTTTAAGTAATACTTCTGGGAAAACTTCTTCTCCTTCTCCCCGAACAATCAGATTAGCTCCTGAATTAAGAGAACTATAAGGATTTCCACTTGGATGCGGTCCTCCTGCAATAATAAATGTATTTGTTAAATGAAGTAATTTAATTTTTTTAATTAACGGATGTATCTCTGGTACTTGCATTGTTGCATAGGAAAAGCAAATAACAACTTTTTGTCCATCATCTGATGAATTATTTAACGCTGAAAAGAGGTCTTCCTCATTTGTTAAAAAGTATAATTTCAACCTATTTAGCACTTCTTTATTTTTTTCAAGCGAACCAGCAAGTGCGTTGAAACTATATCTGTTTTCTTTTTTGTAGTAGAAGATAAGTTTCATATACATTTTACATTTTACAGATGACTATCTATTATCTTTATTATTTGCGTTTATCATTTCCTAAATTATTTCTTGTATATTATATGAGTATTTAATATCTTCCATTAATATAATTAACTCATAAAAATACTTAGTATCTTTTAATACAAAATTTAGAGTTTCTCCTGATTTAATTTCCAAGTAGACTATATGGAAGCATTTTTAAGCATACTTCTACGTTTCTCTTTAAATAAATCTGGTTTTTTACACAACATCTCCATTAAGCTAATAATTGTTTTTTGAATATCTTCACAATTATGATGACGTTTAGCAAGACTACCACTTCTATAATAACTTTCAGCTCTACAATCTCCCCCACAGTAATATCTTAAATAACAAGTATTACAATTTTCAATGTTGTCAATATTTAGTCCCCTTAATTCAATAAGGACCTTACTATCATTCCATAATTCAGAGAAATTATCGGTTGTTAGATTCCCGACCCTAAACTCTCTCGTAACACTATTTGAGCATGGATACATTTCTCCATTGGAGTCAACATATATAGCTTTGTTCGTTCCAATTCCACAGCTAATTGCACGGAAATTATTAGCAACTCCAATTACCTTGTTTGCAAAATTCGAGGGTTGAAGCATCTTCTCGTATTTTTCAGACTTAGAAGCCAAATCAAATAATTTTTGATAAAGTTCAAAGCGAGTGATTCTTTTGAATCTTGATTTCTTCCCTCTACCAACAGCCATTAAAATATTAGCATTAAGTTTATGAATATCGTATTTTTCTGCTAGGATAAAAATATCCTCTAAGTAATTGATGTTATGATTTGAAACAAATACATTAAATCCAATTCTATTATGTCCTAAATCTCTAAGTTTATTAAGATTATTAATGGTCTTTTCAAAACTACCCTTTCCACGAACCACGTCATGTATACTTCCAATATGACCGTCAATTGATATATTAATATATGCATTACAATTAACTATTGCATTTAGGACTTTATCTTCCAAAAAGACTAAATTACTTGATATAATTATGTTAAAACCGAATTCACTTATTTTCTCAATGATTTCAACAATGTCTTTTCTTAATAAAGGCTCTCCTCCAATTAAAGTAATTGCAGAAATATCTTCTTTTATCCCAGATTCACATATAGATCTTATAATAGCTTCTATCTGCGTTAAATTAATCTCCTTGGATGAATCACCGATTCCAGCATCAATATAGCAGTGTTCACATTTTAGATTACATCTTTCTGTTATACTTAATACAAGGACTGTTTCTATATCATTCAGATTTGATTTAACCTTTTTGATTTTTGGAAGGATTTTTTTATTATTTCTCTGGCACAATCCATTTTCATATAGCAAATCTCCAATTTCCGAATTGCTAATATCAGGAACTATATAATCGTACATATCACAGCCAAATGCCATCCAGAAGGGGCGAGCAGAGTTAATTAATAAAGTAAAATCATTAGATTTCTTTACTACTACTTCTGGTAATAATTTGTAGGTTTCCATTATTAAAACAAATAAGAAATAAATTCCAATTTAAGATTAGAATTTATTTCTTATTATAGTTACTGACCATTGTACAAAAGAGTTCCTTGTGCTTCAAGAGTCATTTCATAAGCAGTCTCATTACTTACATAAACAGGTTGGATTTTTTTTACATCTTCAACTTTCTTCTTTGATGACAACTCAAATTTATTGTTAGTCTCGCTTTTAGTTCTCATAAGATTTTTGTTAAATATTAAACTTAATACAAAATATGAAACTTTATTTGTCACTTTACGATAAAATATTTTTCTGAATATATCCCCAAATGCAATTTCCACAAAACAATATGATTATTAACGTTTATTTTTCCCCTTGAAAAAAAACTTCTAATACCACTTTGATATTTCACTCATATATAACCCAAATTCATTCATGAGCCTATCAACAATTTCTCCTGCCTGGTCTTCATAATCATACCATTGTGGACTATATTCTTTGTAACCATCCCTTCTTCTCCAAGTACTAATAAGTCTATCTTTTAAT